>NZ_CP041203.1:2557709-3197136 GCF_008033115.1 Cellulomonas sp. Y8 | reverse complement strand
CAGGATGTCGAGGTCCGCCGCGGCGAACCGCACCGCCTCCCTGTGCACCTTGGTGACCAGGGGGCAGGTCGCGTCGATCGTCCGCAGCGACCGGGCCTCCGCCGCCGCCCGCACCGCCGGGGACACGCCGTGCGCGGAGAACACCACGCGGGCACCCTCGGGCACCTCCTCGGTCTCGTCGACGAACACCGCGCCGCGGGCCGCGAGCGTGTCCACGACGTGCCGGTTGTGCACGATCTCCTTGCGGACGTACACCGGGGCGCCGTAGTGCTCGAGAGCCTGCTCGACGGCCACGACCGCGCGGTCCACGCCGGCGCAGTACCCGCGCGGGGCGGCCAGCAGCACGCGACGGCCCGCGGTCGCGGGGCCGGGCTCGGTGCCGAGGGTCACGCGCCCATCGTAGGTCGCCCGGCCGACGTGGCGCGGAAGCGGTGCGCCGGACGCCCGGTTCGGTGGGTCCAGCCGAGTTCGGTGACTGCACGCACCGAACTCGGCGGGACCCACCGAACGCGGCGCACGAGCCGGGGGGACGTCGGGCGGGCATACCGCAGACGCCGACATCGGTGCTTCGCGCCGAGATCGGTCGTCCGGCGCACCGATCTCGGCGCGAAGCACCGATCTCGGCGCATCGGCGCCCGGCGGGCGGCTGCTGTCGGGAGCGCGTGGCAGGGTGGGCCCGTGCAGCAGCAGTCCTCCCCCCCGACGCCCCGCGCGGACGCCGCCGGTGCCCCGGCACCCGGCGCGCCCGCCGAGCTGCCCGCCCGCGCGAACGAGACGACCGCCGAGCGCCCCTGGCCGGTGCGGCTGCTCTCGGTGAAGATCGCCGACTACGTCGCGAAGATGTCGCCGCTGTGGGTCGAGGGCCAGGTCGTCCAGCTCAACCGGCGTCCCGGCGCGAACATCGCGTTCCTCACGCTTCGCGACACGGACACCGACATGTCGCTGCCCGTGTCGATGCCCGCGGGCGTGCTGTCCGGCGCCGCGACCCCGCTCGCCGAGGGCGCGCACGTCGTGGTGCACGCGCGCCCGACGTTCTGGACCAAGCGCGGCACGCTGCAGCTCAACGCGGACGAGGTGCGCGCGGTCGGCGTCGGCGAGCTGCTCGCCCGGATCGAGCACCTCAAGCGGGTGCTGGCCGCGGAGGGCCTGTTCGACCCCGAGCGCCGGGTGCCGCTGCCCTTCCTGCCCCGGGTCGTCGGCCTGGTGTGCGGGCGGGAGTCGAAGGCGGAGCACGACGTGGTGGTGAACGCCCGCGCGCGCTGGCCGCAGGTCGAGTTCGTCATCCGCGAGGTCGCGGTGCAGGGCGTCGGCGCGGTGCCGCAGGTCAGCCGGGCGATCGCCGAGCTGGACGCGGACCCCCGGGTCGAGGTGATCGTCGTCGCGCGCGGCGGCGGGTCGGTCGAGGACCTGCTGCCGTTCAGCAACGAGGCGATGGTGCGCGCCGCCGCCGCCTGCCGGACCCCGCTGGTGTCCGCGATCGGCCACGAGACCGACACCCCGCTGCTGGACCTCGTCGCCGACTACCGCGCGTCCACCCCGACCGACGCCGCGAAGCGGATCGTGCCGGACGTCGGCGAGGAGCGGGCCCGCGTCACGCAGGCCCGCGCCCGGATCCGGTCGGCCGTCGAGCACCGGGTCGCCCGCGAGGCCGCCGGCCTGGAGCAGGTCCGCAGCCGCCCGGTGCTCGCCCGGCCGCACACGATGGTCGAGACCCGGGAGGCCGAGGTGCTGCGCGCCCGGGACCACGCACGGCGGAGCCTCGACCACGCGCTCGCCGGCGCGGTGACGTCGACCCGGGCGCTCGCCGCGCAGGTCCGCGCGCTGTCCCCCGCGGCGACGCTCGACCGCGGGTACGCCGTGGTGCAGACGTCCGACGGGCGCGTGGTGCGGGAGGCGACCGAGGTCGCCGCGAAGGACTCGCTGCGGATCCGGGTGTCCCGCGGGGAGCTCATGGCGACGGTGCTGGCCGTCGCGCCCGGCCGGAAGCAGCCGGCCGCCGGGGACGACGCGGACGCCTGACGGCCGGGCGTCGCGTCACTTCCCGTGCGGGTCCCGCGCGTTGAGCGCCGCGACCACCTGCGGGTAGTCCCCCCGGGCCTCGCCGTACCGGAGGAACTTCACGCGCTCGACCTGGATCTCCGTGGCGTCGGGCTGCGCCTCGAGCAGGGCCATCACCTCGGCGACGAAGTCGTCGAGCGGCATCGCGTCCGCGTTCTCCCGGTGCCCCGGCATGAGGTCGGTCTGCACCGAGGGCGGCTCGAGCTCGACGACGCGGACGCTCGTGCCGGCCAGCTGCAGCCGGATCGACTCGCTGAGCATGTGGACGAACGCCTTGCTGGCGTTGTACGTCGGCGTGACCTGCAGGGGGGCGAACGCCAGCCCCGAGGACACGGTGAGGATCGTGGCGTCCGGGCGGGTCTGCAGGTGCTCGACGAACGCGGCGATCAGCCGGATCGGCCCGAGCACGTTGGTCGCGACGGTCTGCTCGGCGGTGGCGAGGAAGCCGGCCGGGTCCGTCCAGTCCTCGGCGCGCATGATGCCGGCCATCGGGACCAGCACGTCGACCTCGGGGTGCTCCGCGATGACGCGCTTCGCGACCTCGGCCACGTCCTCGGCGTCGGCGGTGTCGATCCGGTAGGCGTGGATGCCCGGGTGCTCCGCGGTGACGCGGTCGAGCAGCTCGGTGCGCCGCCCGCCGACGATCACCTCGTTGCCCCGCTCGTGCAGGGCGACGGCGAGGGCCAGGCCGATGCCGCTCGTCGCGCCGGGGATGAAGACGGTGTTCCCAGTGATTCGCATGCTCCGAGTCTTCGGCGGCCCGCGCGGCCCCGCCAGAGAGCGGTTGTCGGGGGACCGCCGATCCCTGGTTGCGCATCGACGTCCCGCCGATACTGCTCGGGTGGATCGCGACGCGCTGGCCGACTTCCTGCTCCGGCACCGGGAGGCGCTGCGCCCGGACGACGTCGGGCTGCCGCCGGGGGCGCGCCGCCGGGCGCCGGGCCTGCGTCGCGAGGAGGTCGCGCAGCTCGCGGTCATGTCGACGGACTACTACACCCGGCTCGAGCAGCGCCGCGGCCCGCAGCCGAGCACCCAGATGCTCGGCTCGCTCGCCCGCGCCCTGCGCCTGACGCCCGACGAGCGCGACTACCTGTACCGCGTCGCCGGGCACAGCGCCCCCGACCGGGCGGCGCGCGAGGACTACGTCGCCCCCGGGCTGCTGCGGGTGCTCGACCGGATCACCGACAGCCCGGCGCTCATCCTGGACGGGCTCGCCCGGACCCTGGTGCAGAACGACCTCGCGCGCGCGCTGTTCGGCCCCGTCGAGCAGCTGACCGGGTGGGAGCGCAGCGCGATCTACCGCTGGTTCGCGCACCCCGAGACGGAGCGCCTCATGTACCCCGCCGAGGACCGGGACCGGCAGAGCCGGGCGCAGGTCGCCTCGCTGCGCGCGACGCTCGGCGCGGAGGGGCCGCGCTCCCGGGCGGCCGAGCTGGTGCGCGCGCTGTCCGCCCGGAGCCCGGAGTTCGTCGCGATCTGGGAGGCGCACGAGGTGTCCCGCCGGTTCGAGGACCACAAGACGCTGGTGCACCCGCGGGTCGGGCCGATCGACGTCGACTGCCAGGCGCTGTTCACCGAGGACGGGTCGCAGACGCTGCTGGTGCTCACGGCGGCGCCGCGCAGCGAGGCCGAGGGGCGGCTGCGGCTGCTGGCCGTGCTCGGGACCCAGGAGTTCGCGGCGCGGGAGGGCTGAGCGACCCCCGGGTGGGCGCGGGGGTCGGCGGTCGTTGGTTAGATGGTGCCCGTGAGCGACACCTCCCCCGCCTCCGACTCCCCCGGCGCCCCCGGCGTCGCCGACCTGTCCTACGAGCAGGCGCGCGACGAGCTCGTCGCCGTCGTCTCCCGGCTGGAGGCCGGCGGCGCGACGCTCGAAGAGTCGCTCGCGCTCTGGGAGCGCGGCGAGGCGCTGGCCGCCCGCTGCCAGCAGTGGCTGGACGGCGCGCGCGCCCGGCTGGACGCCGCCCGCGCGGCCGACGGCGAGGACGCCGGCTCCTGACGGACCGGGCGCACCCGCGCCCCGCGCAACCCCGCTCCACCCCGCACGACCCCACCCCCGACCCGGCACCGCCGCCGGACGCGAAGGAGCCCCATGACCGAGCAGCCCGCCGCCCGCGCCCTCGTCGTCGGGGAGGCGCTCGTCGACGTCGTGCTCCGCCCGGGCGCCGAGCCCGCCGAGCACCCCGGCGGCAGCCCCGCGAACGTCGCGATCGGCCTCGGCCGGCTGGGCCGGCGCGTCGACCTGCTGACCTGGCTGGCCGACGACGCCCACGGCGACCTGGTCCGGGAGCACCTGGCCGGCTCGGACGTGCACGTCCTCGCCGGCGACCGCGGCCCCGAGCGCACCCCCGTCGCGCGCGCCCACCTCGACGCCGAGGGCGCCGCGACCTACGAGTTCGACCTGACCTGGGACCTCCCGACGCGCTGGGACGAGGGCGGGGACGCCCCCGTCGTCGTGCACACCGGCTCGATCGCCACGGTGATCACCCCGGGCGGCGAGGCCGTCGCCCGCCTGCTCGCGGACCGCCGGGACACGTCCACGATCACGTACGACCCGAACCTGCGCCCCGCGCTCATGGGCTCCCCCGAGGACACGCTGCCGGTCGTCGAGCGGCTGGTCGCGCTGGCCGACGTGGTCAAGGTGTCCGACGAGGACCTGGCCTGGCTGCACCCGGGGGTCGCGCCGGCCGAGATCGCGCGGGACTGGCTGGGCCGCGGCCCGGCGCTGGTCGTGGTGACGCTCGGCGGCGAGGGCGCGCTCGCGATCACCGCGGGCGGCGACGAGGTGCTGGTCGAGGCGCCCCGGGTCGAGGTCGCCGACACCGTCGGCGCGGGCGACTCGTTCATGGGCGCGCTGATCGACGGCCTGTGGTCCGCGGACCTGCTGGGCGCCGACCGGCGCGAGACGCTGCACGCGATCGACCGGGCGACCGTCGAGCGCGTCCTGGTCCGCTGCGCCCAGGTCGCCGCGATCACGGTCTCCCGCTCGGGCGCCAACCCCCCGACGTCCGCGGACCTCGGCGAGTCCTGACCCCACCGCCGAGGTCGAGGGTTCCGCCCCGGAGAGGGCACGGAAACCCTCGACCTCGGCGGAAACCCTCGACCTCGGCGAGGCAGATCGCGGGGGTGCGGGTCAGCTCGCCTGGCGGTGGCGGCCCGCGGCCGCACCCTCCCCGTTCGACTGCTTCTCGGCGTCGCGGTGCGCGCGCTCCAGGGCCGCGCGGCGGTCCTCCTCGGTCTCGCCGTCGATGCGGCGGGCCGCCTCCTCGTCGTAGGTGAGGTTCTCGCCCGACTCCGGGTCGAAGATCAGCAGCCGCCTCGGGTCGAACCACAGGTCGGCGCTGCTGCCGTCGCGGACCCGGCTCTCGGAGCCGAGCGCGACGATCATCTGGGTGCGCATCCCCTCGCCGTCGAGGTCGCGGTCGAGCTCCTCGAGCTTCTGCGCGACGTCGGCGTGCGTCTCGAACGGGATGTACGCGTACAGCTCTGCGCCCAGCCACTCGACGACGTCCACCTCGGCCGAGAACGTGGCGCCCTTGGCACGCTTGTCCTCGTCCAGGACGCGGGCGTCCTCGACGTGCTCCGGCCGCAGGCCGACGATGACCAGCTCCCGGCCGTCGAGCTTGCCGCGGGCCGTCTCCGGGATCGGCACGTCGCCGAACGGCAGCCGGAGGGAGTCGCCGTGCACCTCGCCGGGCAGGAAGTTCATCGGCGGGGAGCCGATGAACCCGGCCACGAACAGGTTGACCGGCTGCTCGTAGAGGGCGCGCGGGCTCGCGACCTGCTGCAGCTCGCCCTTGCGGAGCACCGCGACCCGGTCGCCGAGGGTCATGGCCTCGGTCTGGTCGTGCGTGACGTACACGGTGGTGGTGCCGAGCCGGCGCTGCATGCGGGCGATCTCGGTCCGCATCTGGCCGCGCAGCTTGGCGTCCAGGTTGGACAGCGGCTCGTCGAACAGGAACGCGCGCGCGTCCCGGACGATCGCGCGCCCCATCGCGACGCGCTGCCGCTGGCCGCCGGACAGGTTCGCCGGCTTGCGGTCCAGGTGCTCGCGCAGCTCCAGGGTGTCCGCCGCGTACTCGACGTTGTCCTTGATCTGCTCCTCGGTGTACTTGCCCTTCTGCAGCCGCAGCGGGAACGCGATGTTCTCGTACACGGTGAGGTGCGGGTACAGCGCGTAGTTCTGGAACACCATCGCGAGGTGCCGGTCGCGCGGGGCCTTCTCGTTGACGACCTCGTCGCCGATCTTCAGCTCGCCGGACGTGATGTCCTCCAGGCCGACGATCATGCGCAGCAGCGTCGACTTCCCGCAGCCGGACGGGCCGACCAGGATGACGAACTCGCCGTCCTTGATGTCGAGGCTCACGCCGTTCACGGCCGGGTAGCCGTCGCCGTACTTCTTGACGATGTCGGTGAGGGTGATGGATGCCATGGGGTACTCCTTCCGCGGCGAGGGCCTCAGCCCTTGACCGCGCCCTGGGTCAGCCCGGACACGATCTGGCGCTGGAACAGCAGCACCAGGACGACGACGGGGATGGTCACGACGACGGCGGCGGCGGAGATCGCGCCGGTGGGGTCCTCGAACTGCGAGGCCCCGGAGAAGAACGCCAGCGCGGCGGGCACGGGCCGGGCCGCCTCGGTCGAGGTCAGCGAGATGCCGTACACGAAGTCGTTCCACGCGATGAAGAACGCGATCAGCGCGGTGGTGAACACGCCCGGCGCCGCGAGCGGCACGATCGCCTTGCGGAACGCCTGCCACGTGGTCGCGCCGTCGACCTGCGCCGCCTGCTCGAGCTCCCACGGGATCTGCCGGAAGAACGCGGTGAGCGTCCAGATCGAGATCGGCAGGGTCAGCGACAGGTACGGGATGATCAGGCCGGGCCAGGTGTCGTACAGGCCGATGTTCCGCCACAGGTTGAACAGCGGCGTGACGATCGAGATCACCGGGAAGATCGACACCCCGAGCGCGGTGGTGAGGATCAGCTTGCGGCCCGGGAAGTCGAGCCGGGCGATCGCGTACGCCGCGAGCGTGGCCAGCACCGACGAGATCGCCGTCGCGATCAGCGAGATGCCGATCGAGTTCCGCAGCGACGACAGGAACAGCTCCTGCGCCGAGCCGTCGGGCCCGAGGATCTGCTCGTAGTTGGTCCAGGACCAGGTCGTCGGCAGGAAGTTGCCGGTGCTGAGGTCGCTCGGCAGCTTGAACGAGGTCGCGATGATCGACGCGACCGGGAACAGCGCCCAGACGAGGACGACGACGGTGATGGCCGCCCAGGCCACCTTCTGCTTGCCGGACAGGGTCCCCATCACTTCTCCCCTCGGGCACCGGCGAGGTCGACCTTGAAGATCTTGATCGCGATGAAGCAGATGATGATCACGCAGATGAACAGCAGCACCGAGATCGCGGAGCCGAGCCCGATCTCCAGCCGCCCGATGGACGTCCGGTAGGCCAGCAGCGACAGGACCGTGGTGCCGTTCGCGCCGTTCGTCATGATGAAGACGTTGTCGAAGATGCGGAACGCGTCGAGCGCCCGGAACAGGACGGCGACCATGATCGCGGCCTTCATGTTCGGCAGGACGACGCGCTTCATCCGCTGCCACCAGGTGGCGCCGTCGACCTGCGCGGCCTCCTCGAGGTCGCCCGGCACCTGCGCCAGGCCGGCGAGCAGCAGCAGCGAGATGAACGGTGTGGTCTTCCAGACCTCGGACGCGATGATGACGAACAGGCTGGTGCCGGTGCCGGCGAACCAGTTGAGGTCCTCGCTGATCCCGGGGACCCAGTCGAACCAGCTGTTCACGTACCCCGAGCTGATGTCGAAGGCGTAGAACCACGCGAACGCGGAGACGACCGTGATGATGCCGTAGGGCACGAGGATCGCGGTGCGCAGCAGCCCGCGGAGCCTGAGCACGGCCCGGTGCATGACGAGCGCCAGGGCGAAGCCGAGCACGAGCTCGATCGCGACGGTGATCACCATGATCAGCGTCGTCACCCCGAGCGACTGCCAGAACACCGGGTCGCCCAGCACCACGCCGTAGTTGCCGAGCCCGACGAACGCCCGGTCGTCCGGCGCGGTGAGCCGGTACCGGAACAGGGAGTCGTAGACGGCCTGCAGGATCGGGTAGGCGGTGACGGCCAGCATCACCACGAACGCCGGTCCGGCGAGCCACCAGCCCAGCCGGGCCTCGGCCCGGGCGCGGTCGCTCTTGCGGGGCTTCGACGCCTTTCCGGGGCCCGCGCCGCGGGTGGCCTTCGCCGCCACCCCCGCCGCGGCGCCCGTGATCTCGGTACTCACAGGAGTCGCTCCCCTCGCAGCACGGCGGTGATGAAGTCCGTGGACTCCTGCGGCGTCCGGTCGGGGTCGACCGAGGCCGGCGGGTGCCAGGTCTCCTGGAGACCCTGGGAGACCTCGTTGTAGTACGGGGTCTGGGGGCGCGGGGCCGCCTGCTCCAGCGACTGGCGGATGACGTCCGCCATCGGGAACGTCTCCTGCACCTTCGGGTCGTCGTAGGCCACGGTCGACGCCGGCGGGTTGCCGTCGGTCACGAAGTACGCCGCCTGGTTCTCCGGCTTCACGATGCACGCGGCGGCCTCGTAGGCCTCGTCGACGTGCTCGCTGAACGCGCCGACGCCGAGGTTGATCCCGCCGTACGGCGGCGCGGCCTCGGTGCCCTCGGTGACCTGGGGGTAGACGGCCCAGCCCACGTCGTCGAGGAACGACTGGTCCAGCGCGCCGTCCTCGACCGAGGCCTGCATGGCCGGCCAGACGAACGGCCAGTTGACCATGAACGACCCGCTGTCCCCCTGGAACTGGGTCAGCGAGGCGTTCTCGTCCTGGGTCGGGAGGCCGGGGCCGCCGAGGCGGTCCTTCCCGATCTCGCCGATGATCCGGGCGGCCTCGCGCCCGGCGTCGGTCTCCAGGCCCAGCTGCACGTCCTCGGCGGGGGCCTCGGGGTTCTCCACGATCTGGCCGCCGGCCGACTCGACCAGGGCGTTGATCCACACCGTGTACGCCTCGGCCTTGATGCCCTGCACGCCGAGCGTCTTGTCCTGGTCGCGCGCGGTGTCCATGACCTGGTCCCAGGTCACCGGCGTGGACGCGGGGTCCAGCCCGGCCGCCTCGGCGACCGACTTCTTGTACCAGAGCAGCTGCGTGTTGGCCCAGAACGGGACCGTCACGAGCTCGTCGCCCCACGAGGCGCCCTGCAGCGCGCCCTCCGCGACGTCCTGGCTGACCTGCTCCGCGACGTCGTCCGGCACCGGCGCCAGGAAGCCGGCGTTCGCCAGCTCCGGGATGAACGGCGGGTCCAGGCTCATCAGGTCGATCGACGAGTCGGACGCCGCGAGCCGCCGCGCCAGCTGCTCGCGCTGGGAGCTGGCGTCGCGGGGCAGCACCGACACCTCGATGCGGTAGGCCCCGCCGGCCTCCTCCGTGCACTGCTGGGCCAGCGTCGCCTGGCCCCCCGCGTCCGGGTTCGTGTACCAGGTGAGCACCGGGGTGGAGTCCGCCGGCGCGCACGCCGCCAGCCCCGCCCCCAGCGCGAGCACCGACACCCCGGCGATCGCCCTCGACCGTCTTCGCACGCGCACCGCTCTCCCTCACTCGGCGCCGCGGCGCTCCCACCTGGGGCTCCGCGACGTCTCCACGCTTCCCTCCCCATGGCTACACCGGCAGGTCGCGGCCTGCCACCGGAACACCACCTACGCAGCCGACCCGACCGACCGCGGACGAGCCGCGGACGCGGTCGCTCGCCCCGCGCCGCGTGGTGCGACCATGTCCGCATGGCACACCCCACCACCCCCGCCGAGGCCTGGGCAGCGCTGCGCGACGGCAACGACCGGTTCGTCCGCGGCGCCATGGAGCACCCGTCCCAGGGCATCGACCGCCGCGCCGAGGTCAGCACCGGCCAGGCCCCGTTCGCCGTCGTGTTCGGCTGCTCGGACAGCCGCGTCGCGGCCGAGATCATCTTCGACCAGGGGCTCGGTGACGTGTTCGTCGTCCGGACCGCCGGCCACGTCCTCGACACCACCGTGATCGGGTCGATCGAGTACGGCGTCGAGGTGCTCGGCGCCTCGCTGGTCGTCGTGCTGGGCCACGACTCCTGCGGCGCGGTGGCGGCGGCCACGGCGGCGCTCACCACCGGCGAGCTGCAGCGCGGGTTCGTGCGCGCCGTGGTCGACCGCGTGATCCCGTCCATCGTGTCGCTCGCGCACGGCGCCGACGCCGAGGGGCGCCCGCGCGACCTGTCGTCGGTGGACCCCGCCGAGCTCGGGCACGAGCACGTGCGGCACACCGTCGACATGCTGCGCTCGTACTCGGTGACGCTGGCCGAGGGCATCGACGCCGGGCGCGTCGCGGTCGTGGGCGTCGAGTACGCGCTGGCGGACGGGCACGCGCGCCTCACGTCCGCGATCGGCGACATCGGCGACGTCCCGGTCCCCGCCTGACGCCTGCCCCTCCCCCCGGAACCCCGTCGTCCCGCCGAGATGGCAACTCTCGGCTGTGGCGCAGCTCGCGCGCGCAGCCGAGAGTTGCTATCTCGGCGTGAGGGGACGCGCGGAGAGGTGTGACGTGCGCCACCCGCGCGACCTCGGGCGGGGCGTGGGAGGGACCGAGGTCCCTGGCGGTGGCAGGATCGGCCGCATGAGCCTGCACGCCGACGACGACGTCCAGTACCGCATCGAGCACGACACGATGGGCGAGGTCCGCGTCCCCGCGGACGCCCTGTACCGCGCGCAGACCCAGCGCGCGGTCGAGAACTTCCCGATCAGCGGGACCGGCCTGGAGCGCGGCCACGTCGCCGCGCTGGCCCGGGTCAAGAAGGCCGCCGCCCTGGCCAACGCCGAGCTCGGCATCCTCGACGCCGCCGTGGCGCGCGCGATCGCCGACGCGGCGGACGAGGTCGCCGACGGCCGGCACGACGCGCACTTCCCGGTCGACGTCTACCAGACCGGCTCCGGCACGTCCTCGAACATGAACATGAACGAGGTGCTCGCGACCCTCGCGTCCCGGTCCCTCGGCGCCGACGTCCACCCCAACGACCACGTCAACGCCTCGCAGTCCTCGAACGACGTGTTCCCGACCTCCGTGCACGTCGCCGCCACCGACGGCGCGGTCAACGACCTCGTCCCCGCGCTGGAGCACCTCGCCGCCTCGCTGGAGCGGCTCGCCGAGAAGCACGCCGGCGACGTGAAGGCCGGCCGCACGCACCTGATGGACGCGACCCCGGTGACGTTCGGCCAGGAGTTCGGCGGCTACGCGGCCGCCGTGCGCCGCGGGGTCGAGCGCGTGCAGGCGGCGCTCCCCCGGGTCGCGGAGGTCCCGCTCGGCGGCACGGCCGTGGGCACCGGCATCAACACCCCGGCCGGCTTCCCGCAGCGGGTCATCGCCCTGCTCGCGGAGGAGACCGGGCTGCCGCTCACCGAGGCGCGCGACCACTTCGAGGCGCAGGGGGCCCGGGACGGGCTGGTCGAGCTGTCGGGCGCGCTGAAGACCATCGCCGTCAGCCTGACCAAGATCTGCAACGACCTGCGCTGGATGGGCTCCGGCCCGAACACCGGCCTGGGCGAGATCCGCATCCCCGACCTGCAGCCGGGCTCGTCGATCATGCCGGGCAAGGTGAACCCGGTCATCCCGGAGGCCGTGCTCATGGTCGCGGCGCGCGTGGTCGGCAACGACGCCACCGTGGCGTGGGCCGGCGCGAGCGGCTCCTTCGAGCTCAACGTGCAGATCCCGGTCATGGGCCAGGCGGTCCTGGAGTCGGAGCGGCTGCTCGCGGCCGCGTGCCGCGTGCTCGCCGACCGCACCGTCGACGGCATCGAGGTCGTCACCGAGCGCGGCGCGGCGTACGCCGGGTCGTCCCCGTCGATCGTCACCCCGCTGAACCGGGTGATCGGCTACGAGGCGGCGGCGAAGATCGCCAAGCACGCGGTGGCGCAGGGCATCACGGTCCGCGAGGCCGTGGTGGACCTCGGCTACGTGGCGCGCGGCGAGCTCACGGAGGCGCAGCTCGACGCGGCGCTCGACCTGCTGAGCATGACCCGCCCGAAGGCCTGACACCCGCGCGCGACGGCGCCGCCGGTCCGGGGCAGGGGGTCCCGGGCCGACGGCGCCTCGCCTAGCGTGCCAGGTCGAACTGCGCTCCGGGCCGGTTCAGCGTGAATTCCTCCGCGCCCCGCGCGAGCTCGGCGGCGACGTCACCCAGGGTGATGACGGCCTGCCGCACCTCGGCCGCCCCGTCGAACGCCTGGCCCGCCGCCTGGGCGACGTCCGCGGCGCTGCCCGCGATGTCCGTCGTGCTCTCGGCGGCGACCACGAGGTTGCGCTCGATCTCCGACGTCGTGGCGGTCTGCTCCTCGACCACGGCCGACACCGCGCCCTGCAGCCCGTCGACCGTCGCGACCGCGCGGGAGATCCGGGACACCGACTCCTGCACGTCGGCGGCGTCCCGGGTGACGGCCTCGAGCACGGGCGCGATGGTGCCGATCGCGCTCGAGGTCTGCTGCGCCAGGTCCTTGACCTCACCGGCGACCACGGCGAACCCGGCACCGGCGCTGCCCGCGCGGGCCGCCTCGATGCTGGCGTTCAGCGCGAGCAGGTGGGTCTGGCCGGCGATCGTCGTCACGGTGTCCAGGACGGCGGCGATCTGGCCGGTGGACGCCGCGAGCCGGTCCGCGGCGGCGGCCGCCTCGGCGGTCACGCCGACGGCCTGCGACGCCTCGCCGGAGGCCGCGCTCACGTCCTGCGCCACCGACTCGATGGACGCGCGCATCTCCGTCATCGCCGCGGTCACCGTCTGCACCTCGGTGCTCACGACCGAGGCGGAGCCGGCGGCGACCTCGGCGCGGGACACGGTGCGGCCCGCGGCCTCCTCCAGCGTCCCCGACGAGCCGTCGAGCCGGCCGGCGGTGCCGCGCACGGCCTCGGCGCCCTCGCGCATCCGGGTGAGCGCGGCGCGCATGGCGTCGATGGCCTCGCCGAGCGCCGCGCCCATGACGCCGATCTCGTCCCGGCCCTCGCCGCGCACCGCGACGGACAGGTCGCGGTCGGCGACCCGGCGCAGCGCGGTGGTGAGCCGGCCGACGCGGGCGACGATCCGGCCGGAGATCCACACCACCAGCGCGACTGCGACCGCGGCGACGACCAGGCCGGCGACCAGCAGGGTGACCATCAGGGTGCTGGCGCCGGACTCCAGCTCCGCGGACACGGCGCGGAGGTCGGCGTCGAAGCCCCACGCGGCGACGGTCCAGCCCCAGGGGGCGTACCGCGCGAGCTGCACGGTGGCGGCGCCGGCGTCCCCGAGGTCGACGCGCTCGGTGGCGGTCTCCCCCTCGCCGAGCTCCGCGGCGGCCTCGACCAGGCGCGGCGCGTACGCCTCGCCGTCGGCGTCCACCGAGCCCGCGGCGTCGCCCGCCTGGGCACCCGGCGGCGGGACGACCCACTGCCCGTTCGCGTCCGCGACGGTCAGGTAGCCCTCCTCGCCGACAGCCACCTCGGCGAGCACGGCGCGCAGCGGGGCGTCGACCTCGGTCTGCGGGACGCCGACGAACAGGCCGCCGACCACCTCGTCGCCCGCCAGCAGCGGGGCGTAGGCCGTGACGAACGGCTGGCCGACCACGGTCGCCGTGCCGTAGTACGGCTGCCCGGACAGCAGCGACGCGACCACGGCGTTCGGCTTGCCGTCGGCCCCCGTCGCGCCGATCGCGGTGCCGATGACCCGTGCGCCGTCGGCGTTGGTCACGCTCGTCGCGACGCGCAGCATGTCGCCCTCGGCGTTCACCCGCTGGAAGACCGTGACCGGCGCGTCGAGCAGGGTGGTGATGTCGTCGACCACCGGGACCGGGGTCGCCGGGTCGGTGGTGCGGCCGAGCCAGGTGCCGCCGACCTGCAGCCGGGGCAGGTCGACCTCCTCGGTGGCGCCGGTCGTCTGGTCGGTGACGGTCCAGTGCTCGGAGCCGTCGAACGTCAGCGCCCCGGCCTGCGCGAACGTCTCCTGGGCGACCCGGAGGCTCGAGGCCATCCGGTCGGTGACGGTGGCGACCTGGGTCTCGACCATCGTCACCGCCTGCTGGGTGGTCTGGGTCATCGAGTCGCGCATGAGGCGGTCGACGTCGTCGCCCGCCTGGTAGGCCAGGCCGGTCACCTGCCAGCCGCCGACGGCGGTGAGCAGGGCGGCGGTGACGGCGACGGCGCCGGCTCCGGTCGCGACGAGCTGAGCGCGCAGGGAGGTGCGCAGTCGGGGCAGGGGCACGGTGGTCTCCTGGGCCGAGGGGCGGGGGGCTCCGGGCCGCCTGGTGGGCCGTCCGGGGTTCGCCGACCCATCGGGGGGACCTTGGTCCCTTGTGAGCGGTCACAGGGATGGAAACGCGGTGTTTTGCCCGACTTCACCCGACGATCGCGCACACGATCGCCCCTGACCTGCTCGGACGCCCCGCGTCCCGACCTCGCTCAGGCGCCGCCCTCGACCCGCACGAGCACGCGGGACAGCAGGGCGGCGAGCGCCGCGGCCTCGCCGGCGTCCAGCGCGCCGAGCGCGTCGGCCTCCCGGGCGAGGTGCTCCGGCATCAGCCGGTCGACCGCGGCGCGCCCCTCCTCGGTCAGCTCCAGGAGCACGCCGCGACGGTCCCGGTGCGGTATCGCCCGTCCCACCAGGCCCGCGCGCACCAGCGTGTCGGCGCGCTTGGTGATCGCGGCCGGCGACGCGGCGGTGATCGTGGACACCTCGGCCGCGCGCAGCGCGCGCCCCGCCCGGCGCAGCGCGCAGAGCACGTCGAACTCGCCCCGCGTCAGGTCCGCCTCCGCCAGCGCGGCCTCGGCCCGGGCGTCCAGCAGCGCCGCGATCCGGGTGATCCGTCCGGCCACGGCGATCGGCGCGACGTCGAGCCCCGGCGCCTCGCGCTCCCAGTCCGCGCACAGGCGGTCCACGCTGTCCACGGCCGCCAGCCTACCGAGCGTGAGTTGCTTCACGAATCATTTACCCGTGAACGAGTCGGTGGCAGGATCGCCGGGTGCACCGCCTGTCCCTCGCCGCCGCCCTCCTGCACCCGTCCCAGCTCCGCGCCGCCCTCCGGCCGCACCGCGGCGGGCCGAGCACCCGGGACTCCCTCGGCGGCGCCCTGCGGTGCGGCGCGAGCGTCGCGCTGGCGTTCCTGCTGGTCGCCGCGATCGGCCGCCACGACCTGGCCGGCTACGCCTCGCTGGGCGCGCTCGCGTCGCTCTACGGGCGGTCCAGCGGGTACGCCTGGCGGCTGCGGCTCATGGCGCTGGTCGGCGGCGCGCTCACCGCGGCCGTGGTGGCGATGTCGGCCCTGGCGGCCGCGGGCGCCCCGGTGGCCGCGGAGCTGGCGGTGCTGACGCTGCTCGCCGCGGGCGCGACGGCCGGGGCGGTTGCGCTGCGCACCGGCCCGCCCGGGGCGACGATCCTCGTGTTCGCGGCGGGGGCCGGCACGGCCGCGGCCGCCGGCGCGGGCGACGTCCTGGCGCGGGGTCTCGCGGTCGCCGGCGGCGCGCTCGTCGCCTGCCTGGTGTGCAACGCGGGATGGGTGCTCGACCGGCGGCGCGCGCTCCCGACCGAGCCCGCGCCGCGGGTGCGCGACGTCGTGCGCGCCGGCACCGCGGGCGGCGCCGCGCTCTCCCCCACCGTCTCAATCGCGGTAGCCGCCGCGCTCGCCGGGTCCGTCGCGGCCGCCGCCGGCTGGGGCCACCCGGCCTGGGCCGTCATGGGCGCCGCCGCAGTCCTGCAGGGCGCGCACGTCCGGCACATGGGCGTCCGGGCGCTGCAACGCGCCGCCGGCACGGCCGCGGGCGTCGCCATCGCGCTGCCGCTGCTCGGCGCGCACCTGCCGTTCTGGGCCGTCGCGGCGCTCGTCGTCGTGCTGCAGACGGCGACCGAGCTCGTGGTCGCCAGGCACTACGGGGTCGCGATGCTCACGATCACCCCGATGGCGCTGCTGATGACGTCGCTGGGCGCACCGCCGGACCCGACCCGGCTGGCCCTCGACCGCGCCCTGGACACCGCAGCGGGCGCGGTGGTGGGCCTCGTGGTCGCGGTCCTGGCGGCCCGCCCGGAGCACACGGCCCCGCCCCACCCGTCCGCCCCCGCTCCCGCTCCCGCTCCCGCCCCCTCGCCGAGCGGGCAGTAGACGTCCCTTCCGGGGCCCCGGAGGCGACATCTTCTGCCCGCTCGGCGACGCGCGGCCGGGCGGCCGGGCGGCCGTCAGAGCTCGATGCCCTCCAGCATCTCCGTGACCAGGGCCGCGACCGGCGACCGCTCCGAGCGGGTCAGCGTCACGTGCGCGAACAGCGGGTGCCCCTTGAGCGCCTCGATCACCGCCGCGACGCCGTCGTGCCGGCCGACCCGCAGGTTGTCCCGCTGCGCCACGTCGTGCGTGAGCACCACCCGGGAGCTCTGGCCGATCCGGGACAGCACGGTGAGCAGCACGTTCCGCTCGAGCGACTGCGCCTCGTCGACGATGACGAACGCGTCGTGCAGCGACCGCCCCCGGATGTGCGTGAGCGGCAGCACCTCGAGCAGCTCGCGGTCGATGATCTCCTCGACCACCTCGCGGCTGACCACGGCGCTCAGGGTGTCGAACACCGCCTGCGCCCAGGGGTTCATCTTCTCGGCCTCGCTGCCCGGCAGGTAGCCGAGCTCCTGGCCGCCGACCGCGTACAGCGGGCGGAACACCATGACCTTGCGGTGCTGCCGGCGCTCCAGCACCGCCTCCAGCCCGGCGCACAGCGCGAGCGCCGACTTGCCGGTGCCGGCCCTGCCGCCGAGCGACACGATGCCGACCTGCTCGTCGAGCAGCAGGTCGATCGCGATGCGCTGCTCCGCGCTGCGGCCGTGCAGGCCGAACACGTCCTGGTCCCCGCGCACCACCTGCACGTGCTTGTCGGCGGTGACCCGGCCCAGGGCCGAGCCGCGCGGGCTGTGCAGCACCAGGCCGGTGTGGGTGAGCAGCGTCGGGGAGTCGGGCAGGTCGGCGAGCGGGAGCGACTCGTGCTCCCACAGGTCGGCCATCTGCTGCTCGGTGAGGTCGAGCGCGTCCATGCCGGTCCACCCGGAGTCGACGGCGAGCTCGTGCCGGTACTCCTCGGCGCGCAGCCCGATCGCCGACGCCTTGATCCGCATCGGCAGGTCCTTGGACACGACCGTGACGTCGTGGCCCTCCGCCGCGAGGTTGGCCGCGCACGCGAGGATCCGGGTGTCGTTGTCGCCCAGCCGGAACCCGGCCGGCAGCACCTCGGGGTTCGTGTGGTTGAGCTCGACCCGCAGCGTGCCGCCCTGCTCGCCGAGCGGGATCGGCGTGTCCAGCCCGCCGTGGGCGACCCGCAGGTCGTCGAGCAGCCGCAGGGCGGCGCGGGCGAAGTAGCCGAGCTCGGCGTGGTGCCGCTTGGCCTCGAGCTCGGTGATCACGACGACGGGGAGGACCACGTCGTGCTCGGCGAACCGCGTGATCGCGCGCGGGTCCGACAGGAGGACGGAGGTGTCGAGGACGTGCGTCCGGCGCCCCTCCGGCTGGTCGGTCGAGGCGGTGGCGGTTCCCAGCTTGCTGACCACGGCAGGCTCCCTCCGGCGCTGCTCAGCGCCGAGTCGGACCCCTCGCGCCGGACCCGCGGGTCCTGCGGCGCTCGGTGACGGGACGAGGGCGGCCGGCCACGGAGGACCAGGACCGGCCCTCCCCCCGGAGCGGATGCTCCATGGGCTGGCCTCCCGGGGGCGGCGGGTGCCGCCCGTTGCTCCGGACGCTACGCCGCGCCTCCGGCACGGCGGCACGCACGACACGCCGCGGGTGTGATCCGCAACACGATGTTCACCCGGGCGTCGCCGGGCCGTCGCCGCGGTCCCGGCTCACTGGCCGTGCCGGCGCTCCCGGGCGGCGTAGTCGCGGACCGCGCGCAGGAAGTCGACCCGCCGGAAGTCCGGCCAGTAGACCTCGCAGAAGTAGTACTCCGAGTGCACCGACTGCCAGAGCATGAAGCCGCCGAGCCGCTGCTCCCCCGACGTGCGGATGACCAGGTCCGGGTCGGGCTGGCCCTTGGTGTACAGGTGGTCCGCGATGTGCTCGACGTCGAACGTCGCGGCGATGTCGTCGAGCGTCGCGCCCTCGGCCGCGCGCTCGCGGAGGTAGGACCGCACCGCGTCCGCGATCTCCTTGCGGCCGCCGTAGCCGATCGCCACGTTGACGTGCAGGCCGCGGACGTCGGCCGTGGCGGACTCCGCGTCCCGCAGCGTCGCACGGGTGTGCTCGGGGAGCAGGTCCAGCGAGCCGACCGCCTGCAGCCGCCAGCGCCGGGTGGCGGCGAGCTCGCGCACGGCGTCCTCGATGATGCCGAGCAGCGCGTCCAGCTCCTCGGCGTCGCGGCTGAGGTTGTCCGTCGACAGCATCCACAGCGTGACGACCTCGACCCCGACCTCCTCGCCCCACGCGAGCAGGTCCGCGATCCGGTCCGCGCCGCGCCGGTGGCCCGTCGCGGTCGACTCGCCGAGCTGCCGCGCCCACCGCCGGTTGCCGTCGAGGATCACGCCGACGTGCCGCGGGACCCGGTCGCGGGGCAGCGAGGCGGCGAGGCGGCGCTCGTACAGCCCGTAGAGCGGGTGGGGCAGGCGCACGCGCGGATCTCCTCGTCTGGGCGGCTGGGCGTGCTCACGCTACCGCTCGCGAGGGGCCCGGACCGCCGGTCGCGCGAGGTCCGAGGGGGAGGATTCGTGCAGGCCCGCGGCGCACCCCGGCGCGCTACCTACGCAGCCGTAACCTACGCACTCGTAGGTTAGGCTCGTCCGCGTCGCCGCCCGAGCCCGCCGACAGGGAGGACCCGCCGTGAAGGTCGCCGAGACCGCCGAGCAGATCGCCGACGCCGTCAAGCCCCGGCTGCGGGGCTGGATCCACGCCGGGATGTTCCCGCTCGTCACCGCCGCCTCGATCGTGCTCGTCGTGCTCGCGCCCACCGCGCCGCTGACGATCGCGTGCGCCGTGTTCGGGCTCGCCGCCATGCTGCTGTTCGGCACGAGCGCGGTCTACCACCGCGGCACCTGGTCCCCGCGGGTCGCCGGGATCCTGCGCCGGATGGACCACACGAACATCTTCCTGGTGATCGCCGGCACCTACACCCCGCTGGCCGTGGCCCTGCTCCCGGCCTCGACCGCCCGGACGCCTGCTGATCATCGTGTGGTCCGGCGCGCTGGTCGGGCTGCTCGCGCGGGTGTTCTGGCTCGGCGCGCCGCGCTGGGTGTACGTCCCGGTGTACATCGCGCTCGGCTGGGTGGCGGTGTGGTTCCTGCCCGCGTTCTGGCGCGCCCCGACGGGCGGACCCGAGGTCGTCTGGCTCGTCGCCGGCGGCGGCCTCGCCTACACCCTCGGTGCGGTGGTCTACGGCCTCAAGCGGCCGAACCCGAGCCCGCGCTGGTTCGGGTTCCACGAGATCTTCCACGCGCTGACGGTCGTCGGGTTCACCTGCCACTACGTCGCGGCCGCGCTGGCGGTCCTGCGCTGACCCCCGCTTGGGGGGAACTACGGTGGAGGCATGACCGGCACCGTGCACCGCGTCCCCGACCCGTCGGCCCGGGAGCAGGCCGTCGCCCCGGTGGCGATGCCCGACCCCACGGAGCTCCGCGCGCTCATGCGCGACATGCGCCGCCTCGCGCTGACGTACAAGTTCGGCATCGACGAGGTCATGACCAAGATCGCGATCCTGCGCGACGAGTTCCGGCACATGGCCAACTACAACCCGGTCGAGCACGTCGGCAGCCGCCTCAAGTCGTTCGAGTCGATCGTGACCAAGTGCCGGCGCAAGGGCATCCCGCTGACCCCCGACGCCGTCCGTGCGCAGATGTTCGACATCGCCGGCGTGCGGGTGACCTGCTCGTTCGTGTCGGACATCTACCGGGTCCGGGACATGCTCGTCGGGCAGGCCGACCTCACGCTGCTCGAGGAGCGCGACTACATCGCGCACCCCAAGGGCAACGGGTACCAGTCGCTGCACCTCATCGTGCAGGTGCCCGTCTACCTGTCCGACCGCGTGGAGCAGGTCGTCGTCGAGATCCAGCTCCGGACCATCGCCATGGACTTCTGGGCGAGCCTCGAGCACAAGATCTACTACAAGTACGACCGGCAGGTGCCGCGACACCTCACGGACTCCCTCAAGCTGGCGGCGGACGTCGCGGCCCAGCTCGACGCGTCGATGGAGCGGATCCACGACGAGGTCCGCGCGCTCGCCGGGGATGACGACGCGGTCGAGCACGCCGAGGCGGTGCTCACGCCGGAGGAGCTGCTGCGGACGTTCTGGCCGTCGCCGGACACCGACCTCGACCCGGAGGGCCGCCCACGCGGCTGATCCCCGGAACCGGCCACGGCCGGCGTACTCAAGGGGCGCGCGCCCAGGTCGGTGGTTCTCGCCGAGGTCGGTGGGAGGAACCACCGACCTCGGCCCGAAGCACCGACGTCGGCGGACCGGCGCGTCAGACCGCCGGGACGACGCGGTAGCGACGGTTCGCCAGCGACGGGTTCGACTCCCGCACGCCGCGCAGCGCCTCGGGGTCCAGGTCGACCGTGCGCAGCTCCGGCTCCTCGCCGAGCTCCAGCCCCACGACGCCGTCCGGCCCGACCACCAGCGACCGCCCGGTGACGCCCCGGCCCGCCTGGCCGACCGCCACGACGACCGCCGTGTTCTCGATGGCCCGGGCCGTCGCCAGCGTGCGCCAGTGCTCCGCCTTGAGCGGGCCCGCGGCCCACGCGGCGGGGACGACCAGCACCTCGGCGCCGGCGTCGACCAGGCGGCGCGCGGACTCGGGGAACCGCAGGTCGTAGCAGGTCAGCACGCCGAGCCGCACGCCCGCGACGTCGAGCGTCAGCGGCGGGGCGTCGGCCGGGCCCGGCTCGAGGCGCTCCGACTCGCGGTGCCCGAACGCGTCGTACAGGTGCACCTTGCGGTAGACCCCCGCCAGCGCACCCTCGGCGTCGACCGCGACGACCGCGTTCACCGCGCGCTCGGGGTCCGCGCCCGGCAGCGTCGTGCCGGCGAAGCACCGCCACGCCGTCCGCGGCGGCGCGCTCGCGCAGCCGCACGAACGGCCCGTCCAGCGGCTCCGCGTGCTCCGGGCCGGTCCCCCGCGGGTCGAAGCCCGAGGCGTACTCGGGCAGCACCAGAACGTCGGCCCGCGCGCGGCGCGCGGTGTCGAAGGCGCGGCGGACCACCTCGCGGTTGGCGTCGTGGTCGTCGCTCACCCGGAGCTGGCCGACCGTGACGCGCACCGCCGGGCGGACCGGCGGCGGGGTGCTCACGCGCGACCCCGCGGCGGGGTCGGGCCGGTGCCGTCGGGGCGCTCGGGGCCGTCGGCCGCGGGGGTGTCGCCGCCCGCCGCGGGCGCGCCCTTCTCCTCGGCCTCGCGCAGCCGCCGCGCGTTCCGGTCGACGACCCGCAGGTGCCGGACCATCGAGAACGCCAGCAGGATGACCGCCGCCGCGGCGGCGAACGTCACGAGGAACCCGAGCAGCCCGGGCGAGGTCTGGTCCTCCGGCGGGATCTCGATGCTCGACGGCGAGGGCGACGGGCTCACGGCCGCGGCGACCGCCCCCCAGCCCTGCAGCAGCGTCCCGTGCGCGACCGCCAGCAGCCCGGTCACGCGATCGCCTCCCGGACGCCGGCGAACAGGTCGTCCTCCGGCAGCGTGGTCGGCACCCGCGACTCGGCGAGCTCGAACTCCTCGGTCGGCCAGACCTCGAGCTCCAGGTCGCGCGGCATCGCGAAGAAGAAGCCCTCGGGGTCGATCTGGGTCGCGTGCGCGCGCAGCGCCCCGTCCCGCGCGTCGAAGTGCTCGTGCACGTCGACCAGCGTCGTGACCTCGCGCTCCGGGATCTCCCGGGCGGCGCGGGACTCGACCCACTCGCCGAACGGCGACTCCAGGCCGCGCTCGACCAGCGCCTCGTGCGCCGCGCGGATCCGGGCCATCGAGAACCCGTGGTTGTAGTAGAGCTTCAGCGGCTCCCACGGCTCGCCCGCGCCGCGGTACCGCTCGGGGTCGCCGGCCGCGTGGAACGCCTCGAACGCCACCCGGTGGCACATGATGTGGTCCGGGTGCGGGTAGCCGCCCGTCGGGTCGTACGTCGTGATGACGTGCGGCCGGAACTCGCGGACCAGCTCGACCAGCGGGCGGGCCGCCTCCTCCAGCGGCTGGAGCGCGAAGCAGCCCTCGGGCAGCGGCGGCAGGGGGTCGCCCTCGGGCAGACCCGAGTCGACGAAGCCCAGCCAGTGCTGCCGCACCCCGAGCGCGGCGGCCGCCGCGGCCATCTCGACGCGGCGCACGGCGCGCATCCCCTCGATCCCGCCCTCGACGGGCGGGTGGTGCGGGTTCAGCACGTCGCCGCGCTCCCCGCCGGTGCAGGTGACGACGAGGACGTCCACGCCCTCCGCGGCGTACCGGGCCGTCGTCGCCGCCCCCTTGCTCGACTCGTCGTCCGGGTGGGCGTGCACCGCCATCAGGCGCAGCTGCTCGGTCACGGTGTGGTGTCGTCCTCTCCTCGTCGCCGGTACGGCACCCGGCGCGAGACAATGGTCGCACCCCGACGACTCCGCGCGGCCCGCGCGCGACCCGTTCCCCCAGGAGATGACCGTGACGGCGACCCCGACCCCCGCCCCCGAGCTCCCCGCCGGGCGCTACGGGAAGACCGCCGGACCCGGGCGCCGCCGGGCCGGGCGCCTCGCGATGGTCGCGCTCGGCGTCGTGGCCGTGGCGGTCGCCGCCTGGCTCGCGCTCGCCCAGGACGGGCTCAGCTGGAAGGTGGTCGGTTTCAAGGTCGACGGGCCGACCAGCACGCAGCTGACGTTCGACGTCACGAAGGACGCCGGCACCACGGTCAGCTGCCGGGTGCAGGCGCTGTCCGAGTCCTACGCGGAGGTCGGCGTGCAGACCGTGGAGGTCGGCCCCGCCGGCACCGCCACGCAGCGCGTGACGACGACGATCCCGACGACCGAGCTGGCCGTGTCGGCGGTCGTGGAGTCCTGCTCCGCCGCGTGATCCCGCGGCACGACACGGTGGGACCCGGCCACGCCGGACCCCGCCAGTTGCTATGCTTGCCGATTCATACGCCGCCCCCGGTCCGACGTCGCCCGATGTCGCCGCAGGCCGACGCGACCGCGAGGGAGACGGCATCCCCGTTCATCGCTCGGGCCCGCGCACGCCTGGCCGGGGTCACCGACGGCGCGTCCCGACCGGGCGCGCGACACGCAGGAAGGAGTGGACGTGACCGACACGACGCAGGCCGCCACCTGGCTGACGCAGGAGGCCTACGACCGCCTCAAGGCTGAGCTCGAGCACCTCGAGGGCCCGGGACGAGCCGAGGTCACCGAGCGGATCGCCGCCGCGCGTGACGAGGGCGACCTCAAGGAGAACGGTGGCTACCACGCCGCCCGCGAGGAGCAGGCCAAGCAGGAGGCCCGCATCCGCGAGCTCAAGGAGAAGCTCCGCAACGTGCAGATCGGCACGCCGCCGGACGACGGCGTGGTGGAGCCCGGCATGGTCGTCACCGCCGTGGTCGCCGGGGACGCCATGACGTTCCTGCTCGGCTCGCGCGAGATCGCCGGCAGCGCCGACATCGAGGTGTTCTCCCCGACGTCGCCGCTCGGCGCGTCCATCAACGGCCGCAAGGTCGGCGAGAAGGTGACCTACACCGCGCCCAACGGCCGCGACATCCCGGTCGAGATCACGGACGCGAAGCCCTTCGCCGGCTGACGCACCACCCCGCGACGCGACGAGGGCCCCGACCGGCGATCCGGTCGGGGCCCTCGTGCGTCCGGGGCCGGCGGGGCGGCGTCAGACCACGCACTCGCAGACGAGGTTGTACTCGACGACCTGCTCGCCGTCCTCGGGCCGCGCGAACGCCTCGGCCTCCGCGCGGGACGCGAACCGCCGGCCCACGAGCCGGCCGTTGGCGAGCAGCACGCCCACCTCGATCTGCGTGCGCGGGTCGACCCAGCCGTCGGCGGGATCTGTCGTCGCCGGGGTGGTCGTCGCCGGGGTGGTGGTCGTGGCCGTCGTGCTCGTCACCGTGGTCCCTCTCGTCCGTGCGGGGCCGCACCGGCCCTCGTCATCGTCAACACCGCGCGGCCCGGGTCCATGCCCGCCCTGCGCCGCCCGAGTCGCGGCCGCCGCGCGTCAGTGCTCCGCGAGGCGGAAGCCGCCGTCGCGGAGGTGCTGCAGGACCCGCACGCAGTGCTCCGGACCCTTCGTCTCGACCTGGACCTCGATCTCGACCTCGTCGATCTCCAGGTCCACCCCGGTCCGCACGTGCGAGACGTGCATGACGTTGCCGCCGGTCGTCGCGAGCTCGCGCAGCAGCGCCGCCAGGGCGCCCGGGGTGTCGTGCACCCGCACCCGCAGCTGCAGGTACCGCCCGGACACCGCGAGGCCGTGCCGGACGACCCGGAGCAGCACCAGGGGGTCGATGTTGCCCCCGGACAGCAGGACGACGACGGGGCCCTCGAGGTCGCCCGGCGGTGCCGCCATCACCGCCGCCACGCCCGCGGCGCCCGAGGGCTCGACCAGGAGCTTCGCCCGCTCGGCGGTCAGCAGCAGCGCGCGGGACAGGTCCTCCTCGGACACCGTCCGCACCTCGCAGCCGTGCCGCTGCAGCAGCGCGAACGGCACCGCGCCGGGCGTGCCGACCGCGATGCCGTCGGCCATCGTGTGCAGCTCGGGCGCCGCGACCGGCTCCCCCGCCACCAGCGACGCCGGGTACGCGGCCGCCCGCGCGGCCTGCACGCCGATCACGCGGACCTGCGGCGCCACCTCGGCCACGACCGCCTGGATGCCCGCCGCCAGCCCGCCGCCGCCCAGCGGCACGACGATCGTCCGGACGTCCGGGACCTGCTCGAGGATCTCCAGCGCCAGCGTGCCCTGCCCGGCGACGATGTCCTCGTGGTCGAACGGGTGGATCAGCACCCGGCCGGTGCGCTCCGCCTCGGCGCGCGCCGCGACCAGCGCCTCGTCGACGCTGCGGCCGTGCGGCCGGACCTCCGCGCCGTACTCCTTGGTCGCCGCGACCTTCGGCAGCGCTGCGTCGACCGGCATGTAGACCACCGCGTCGATGCCGAGCAGCTGCGCCGCCAGCGCGACGCCCTGGGCGTGGTTGCCGGCGCTCGCCGCGACGACGCCGCGGGCCTGCTCCTCCGGCGACAGCCGCGCCATCCGCACGTACGCGCCGCGGATCTTGAACGAGCCGGCGCGCTGCAGGTTCTCGCACTTGAGGAGCACCGGCGTCCCGGCGATCTGGGACAGGGCCCTGGAGGTCTCCACCGGGGTGCGGGTCGCCACGCCCTGGAGCAGGCGCGCGGCGGCGCGGGCGTCGTCGAGGAAGGTCACCGGTGCATCATTCACGATCCCGCGGTCTGCTCGTCCGGGCCGCGCCGCGCGCCCCCGGCCCCGCGCGCGCCGCCGGGCTCCAGCCCTGCCGCCGCGTCGTCCCCTCCGGGGCGCACCCGACCGCGCCCGCCCAGCCGTCGGCGCCCGAACGCCCCGGGCGGCCGGAGCGTGACGTGGTCGTCGGTGCCGAGCTCGGGGAACTTGTCGTGCCCGTGCAGGTACAGCAGCACCGTGTTGAGCACCGCCGCGATCGGCACGGCGAACAGCGCGCCGACGATGCCGGCCGCCAGCGAGCCCGCCGCGACGACGAGCAGCACGGCGACCGGGTGCAGGGACACGGCGTGGCCCATGAGGAACGGCTGCAGCACGTGCCCCTCGATCTGCTGCACCAGCAGCACGACGCCGAGCATCAGCAGGGCGACGACCGGGCCCTGCGCGACGAGCGCGACCAGCACCGCCACGGCGCCGGTCGCGATGGCGCCGACGATCGGGATGAACGAGCCGACGAACACCAGCGTCGCGAGCGGCACCGCCAGCGGGACCCCGAGGACCGCCGCGCCGATGCCGATGCCGGTCGCGTCCACGAACGCCACGAGGATCTGCGTCCGGGTGTACCCGGAGAGCGTGACGATGCCGCGACGTCCGGCCTGGTGCACCCGCTCGCGCACCGAGATCGGCAGCAGGCCGACGAGCCAGGTCCAGATGGTCCGGCCGTCGAGCAGGAAGAAGAACGTGCAGAACAGCGCGATCAGCGCGCCCGCGGCCACGTGACCGACGGTGGTGGTGACCGACAGCGCGCCGGAGACGAGCGTGCTGGCGTTCTGGCTGATCTGGTCGCGGCCCTGCTCGACGAGGTCGTCGAGCTGGTTCGTGCTCAGCCCGAGCGGGCCGTCCGAGAGCCACTGCAGCGCCTCGTCGACGCCCTGGGACGCCTGGTCGTACAGGTCGCCGAAGCCGCTGGCGATCGACCGCCCGGCCAGCACGACCAGCCCGGTGACCACCGCGAGCAGCAGCAGCACCGACGTGATCGCCGCGAGCCCCCGCGGGAACCGCAGGCGCGCCGCCAGGAAGCGGGCCACCGGGGCGAGCAGCACCGTCAGCAGCAGCGCGATCGCCACAGACACGACGATGACCTTGAAGAAGCCGACGACCCAGAGACCCGCCGCGGTCGCCGCGGCGATCAGCAGGAACCGCCAGGACCAGGCCGCCGCGGCGCGCACCGACGGCGCCACCGACTGCTCCGCCGACCAGCCCGCGGGTGTGTCGCCGGACGCGAGGTCGCCCTCGTGCAGGACCGGAGCCGGCGCGGCGGGGTCGCCGGTGCGGGCGCGGCCCCGGCCGCCCCGGCGCGGGGTCGTCATGCCAGCGCCTGGGCCAGGTCGGCGAGCAGGTCCGCCTCGTCCTCGATGCCGACGGACAGCCGGACGAGGTCGTCCGGGACCTCGAGGTCCGTGCCGACGACCGAGCCGTGGGTCATGCGGGCCGGCAGCTCGATCAGCGACTCGACGCCGCCCAGCGACTCGGCCAGCGTGAAGACCTTCGTGCGGGCGCAGATGCGGTCGGCGCGCTCGGCGCCGCCCGCGCGGAACGACACCATGCCGCCGAAGCCGGACATCTGCCGGGCGGCGACCTCGTGACCCGCGTGGCTGTCGAGGCCCGGGTAGATGACCTGCGGGACGTCGTCGCGCGCCTCGAGGAACGCGGCCACCGCGGCGGCGTTCGCGCAGTGCCGGTCCATCCGCACCGCGAGCGTCTTGAGGCCGCGCAGCGTCAGCCACGAGTCGAACGGGCCGGCGACCGCGCCCGAGGCGTTCTGGTGGAACGCGACGGCGTCCGCGAGCGCCGTCGTGCCCGTCGGCCCGTCCAGCCCGACCGGCAGCTGCGCGCCGTCCGCGACCACGAGCGCGCCGCCGACCACGTCGGAGTGCCCGCCGATGTACTTGGTGGTCGAGTGCACGACCACGTCCGCGCCCAGCGTGATCGGCTGCTGCAGGTACGGCGTCGCGAACGTGTTGTCGACGACGAGCACCGCGCCGGCCGCGGCGGCGTGGGCCGCGAGCGCCGCGACGTCCGCGACGCCCAGCAGCGGGTTGGTCGGCGTCTCGAGCCAGATGACCTTGGTCTGCCCCGGGCGGATCGCCGCGAGCACCGCCTCGGCGTCGGACAGGTCGACCGCCGTGTGCTCGACGCCCCACGGGCCGAACACCCGCGCGATCAGGCGGTACGTGCCGCCGTACGCGTCGTTCGCCATCACGACGTGGTCGCCGGGGCGCAGCACGGCGCGCAGCAGCGTGTCCTCCGCGGCCAGGCCCGACGAGAACGCGAAGCCCGCGCCGCCGCCCTCCGCCGAGCGCAGGGCCTCCTCGAGCGCCGCGCGGGTCGGGTTGCCGGAGCGCGAGTACTCGTAGCCGCCGCGCAGGCCGCCGACGCCGTCCTGCTTGTAGGTCGACACCTGGTAGATCGGCGTCACCACGGCGCCGGTCGCGGCGTCCGGGTCCTGGCCCGCGTGGATCGCGCGCGTCGCGAACCCGGCCGACGACCAGTCGCCGTGGTCCGTGTGCTGGTCGAGGTCGCCCGTGGCGGCCAGGGTCGGGGTGCTGTCGTTCGCGTCCGTCACGTGCCCAGGCTAGGCCCCCGCCCCGGCCGGTGCCGCGCGGGAACACCCGGGCCCGCGCGCGGGTTGAGCGTGTCGGACCCGTGGAAGGGAGTCACCATGAACTGGCTGTTCGGATCCGCCCTCAAGTCGACGATGGTCGAGCCGGAGCGCGCGCTGAAGGGGCACGAGGGGTACACCTACTCCGTGCCGGCCACCCACACGGTGCTCGGCACGCCGCTGCAGGGCCCGTGGCCCGAGGGGACCCGGACGATCGTGCTCGGCATGGGCTGCTTCTGGGGCGCCGAGCGCATCTTCTGGCATCTGCCGGGCGTCGTCAGCACCTCCGTCGGCTACCAGGGCGGCTACTCGCCGTACCCGACGTACGAGGAGACCTGCACCGGCCTGACCGGGCACGCCGAGGTGGTCCAGGTCGCCTACGACCCGGCCGTCCTCTCGGACGCCGACGTCCTCCGGACGTTCTGGGAGTCGCACGACCCGACCCAGGGGTACCGGCAGGGCAACGACCGCGGCACGCAGTACCGGTCCACCGTCTACACGACGACGCCGGAGCAGGCCGCCGCCGCGGAGGAGACCCGCGCCGCGTACCAGCAGCGGCTGACCCAGGCCGGGTACGGGGAGATCACGACCGAGATCCGCACCGCGGACGAGGCCGGCCCGTACTACTACGCCGAGGACTACCACCAGCAGTACCTGGACAAGAACCCGAACGGGTACTGCGGCATCGGCGGCACGGGCGTCTCGTGCCCGCGTCCGCTCGACGCCTGACGGCGCACGCCCGGACGGCCCGGTCCCTCACGCAGGGGCCGGGCCGTCCTGCGTCCGGTCCCGCTCCCCGAGATCGGACCTGCGCGCCGAGATCGGGCCCCGGACGGCCCGATCTCGGACGAAAGGTCCTATCTCGGCGCAGGTGGCCGCGCTAGCGTGCCGGGCATGGGCAGGGGCGTGCGGGAGCGGCACCGGGAGGACCTGCGGAGGCTGCTCGGGGACCACGACGCCGTGCGCGCGCACCTCACCGCCGGCTCCGGGCTGCCCGGGCCGCGGGCGAACCTCGAGCTCCTGGGCGCGTTCGCCGACGTCGCGCCCGCCGACCTGGTGCTCGCGCTCGCCGACGACGCCGACGAGTACCTGCGCTGCTGCGGCACCGACGGCGTCGGCCGGCTCGTCCTGGACGCCCCCGCGGCCGAACGCGACCGGCTGACCGCCCTGCTCCGCACCCGGGCCGCCGACGGGTCCTGGCGCGTGCGCGAGTCCACCGCGATGGCGCTGCAGCGGATCGGCGACGCGGAGCCCGGCACCCTGCGCGCGCTCGTCGCCCACTGGGTCGCCGACCCCGACCCCCTGGTCCGCCGGGCCGCCGTCGCCGGGGTGTGCGAGCCGCGGCTGCTGCGGGACCCGGCGACCGCGGCCGCCGCCCTCGACGCGTGCGCGCGCGCCACGGCCTCGATCGCGGCGCTGCCGGCGGGCGACCGCCGCGACCCCGGCGTCCGGACGCTGCGCCAGGCGCTCGGCTACGCGTGGAGCGTCGCCGTCGCGGGCGACCCGACCGCCGGGCTGCCGCGGTTCGCCGCGCTCCGGGGCTCCGACGACCCCGACGTGGTGTGGGTCGTGCGCGAGAACGAGAAGAAGGCGAGGCTGCGTCGGCTGCTCGACGCGCCCAGCTGACCCCCGCCCGCCGGGGCACGCGTCCCCGACCGACACGCCTTCCGGCCGACCCCGAGGAGCCCCCGTGCCGCCCATCGCCGACGACCGCGCCGCACCCGACCCCCGCGCGGGGCGCCGGGACCGCCGCCGGGCCGGCGTCGCGCTGACGATCGTGCTGCCGGCGCTGCTCGCCGGCGGCTGCGGCCCGGAGTCCGCTCTCCCGCCGGCCGCCGAGGTCGCCGACGCCGGCCCCGACTGCCTCGCAGACGAGGTCCTGTGGGGCCTCGGCCTGACCCCGCCGGACGGGCACGACCGGCCGGCGCCGGCTTCCGGGTCGGTCCCGGCGGACTTCGACGCCGTCGCGATCGTCGACTGCCGCGGCGGCTGGCGCGCGCCGCTCGACCTCCAGCCGGAGGTCACCGCGCCCCCCGAGCGGCTCGACCGCGTCTCGCCGGAGGACGTCGTGACCGCGGGCCCCGGGCCCGTGGACGACCTCGCGGAGCACGAGGTCGACCTCCAGGACCTCCCGGCCGTGCCGGAACCGGTGCCTGCGCCCGTCTCGGTCACGGTCGTCGAGGCCGAGCTGCGCGGCGACCTCGGCCCGCTCCTGGCGGCGCTCGCCCGTCCCAGCCAGCAGCCGGCGCCCGACGAGGCCTGCCCCGCGATGATGCAGATGCGGCCGGTGATCTACCTGGTCGACGCCGACGGGCGTGCCGTCCTCGCCCGGTGGCCGACGACCGGCTGCGGGTTCCTGCTCGACGACGGGGCACCCGGCCTGCTGGACGCGCTGGAGGTCGTCCGCGAGACCACGCGCACCGCGGGGGCTGCATGACCCGCGGGGCGGTGCACCACGTCGAGCTGTGGTTCGCCGACCTCCCGAGCGCCGAGCGGTCCTGGGGCTGGCTGCTCGGCGCGCTGGGCTACGCCCGCACCGACCGGTGGGCCCACGGCTGCACGTGGTCACCCGGCGGCGCGCCCGGCGGGGCCTACGTCGTGCTGGAGTCCGGCCCGGACGTCGTCGACGCACCGCACGAGCGGCGCCGGCCCGGTGTGAACCACCTGGCGTTCCACGCCGGCACCCGCGCGGAGGTCGACGCCCTCGTCCGCGACGCGCCGGCGCACGGCTGGACGCTGCTGTTCGCCGACCGGCACCCGCACGCCGGCGGCCCGGACCACTACGCCGCCTACCTGGAGGACGGCGAGGGCCTGGAGGTCGAGCTGGTCGCGGCCCCGGCCTGACCCGACCGTCGAGAGGGCATCCGCCACGTCGAGTGCCTATCCGGCGGATAGGCACTCGACGTGTCGGACAGGCACTCGGCGTCAGGCCGCGGTGGCGAACGCGCGGAGCGCCATCTGCACCGCGTGGTCGAACAGCTGCTCGCGCTCGTCGGCGGTGAGCTCGTTCGGCTGGAACGTGAAGTCCGAGATCGACAGCAGCGCCAGCGCCTTCGCGCGCTCCCGGTCCGCGACGGCGTACAGGCCGGCGGCCTCCATCTCGACCGCGAGCGTGCCGTGGTCGATCAGCGCCTGCGTGCGCTCCGGCCGGTTCGAGTAGAACGAGTCCGACGTGAACACCGCGCCGGCCTGCGCGCGGGCCCCGGGGACCTCGGCCGCGGCGGCGAACGCGGCGGCGGCCAGGCCGAAGTCCGGCACGTGCGAGTAGTGCACGCCCGAGATGCGGTGCTCGCTGACCCCGGAGTCGGTGTGCGCAGCGGTCGCGACGACGACGTCGCCGAGCTCCAGCGTGCGCGCCATGCCGCCCGCGGTGCCGATCCGGATGATGCGCTGCACGCCGTAGAACCGGAACAGCTCGGTCGCGTAGATCGAGATCGACGGCACGCCCATGCCGGACGCCATCACGGACACCGGGCGGCCCTGCCAGGTGCCGGTGTAGCCGAGGATGCCCCGCACCTCGGTGACCAGGCGCGCGTCGTCGAGCACGGTCTCCGCGATCCGGGTCGCCCGGCGCGGGTCGCCCGGCATGAGGACGTCGGGGGCGAAGTCGCCGGGCTGGGCGGAGATGTGCGGGGTGGGCATGGCGGGCTCCTCGGGGGTCGTGGCGGGCGGTGCGGGGGCGGACGCGCGGCCGCCGCCCGGCCCGGGTGTCCGGGCGAGGGCGGCGGCCGAGGTGGTGCGGGGTGGTGCTGCGTCAGTGCGTGCCGACGATGTCGACGACGAACACCAGGGTGTCGCCGCCGCGGATGCCCGCCTGCGGCACGCCGCGGTCGCCGTAGCCGAGGTGCGACGGGATCGACAGCAGGACGCGCGAGCCGACGGGCTGGCCGACCAGGCCCTCGTCCCAGCCGCCGATGACGGCGCCGACGCCGATCGGGAACGAGATCGACGAGCCGCGGTCGTACGAGTTGTCGAAGACGTTCCCGCCCCAGGTCTGACCGAGGTAGTGGACCTCGAGGTCGTCGCCGGCCTCGACGAGCGCGCCGTCGCCGGGCGACAGCACGACGACCTCGAGCTCGGCGGGGGCGTCGCCCTCCGGGAACGTCAGGGTCGGCTTCTCACCGAACGAACCGGTGGCCTCGGGCAGCGTGGCGGGCATGACGTCTCCTCGATCGGGTGCGGCGTACTCCCCCATCCTGCACGGTGCGCTCCCCGGCTCGCGAACGCGCCCGGGTTACGGTCGTGACCGGCGGGCGAGGGGCGCCCGCCGGGACGGGAGCACCGATGACGCTGACCACCTGGGCCGGGAACCTCACCTACGCCGCCGCGCGCGTGCACGAGCCGCGCACGGTCGAGGAGGTGCAGGAGGTGGTCGCGGCCGCGCGGCACGTGCGGGCCCTGGGCACCCGGCACTGCTTCAACGACGTCGCGGACACCCCGCACGACCTGGTGCGGCTCGACGGGCTGGACCCGGCGGTCGACGTCGACGCCGCGGCGCGCACCGTGACGGTGTCCGCCGGCACCCGGTACGGCGCGCTGGCCCGCGCGCTGCACCCGCGGGGCTGGGCGCTGCACAACCTCGCGTCGCTGCCGCACATCTCCGTCGCCGGCGCGGTCGCCACCGCGACGCACGGGTCGGGCGACCGGTCCCGGAACCTCGCCGCCGCGGTCGCCGGCCTGGACCTGGTCACGGCCGACGGCACGCTGCGGCACCTCGCCCGCGGGGACGCCGACTTCCCGGGCGCGGTCGTCGCGCTGGGCGCCCTGGGGGTCGTCGTGCGCGTGACCCTCGACGTCGAGCCGACCTACGACGTCGCCCAGGAGGTGCACACCGACCTGCCGTGGGACGCCGCGCTGGAGCACCTGGACGAGATCACCGGGTCCGCCGACTCGGTGAGCCTGTTCACCGACTGGTCCCCCGCGGGAGTCCGGCAGGTCTGGCGGAAGACCCGCGTCGCCCCGGGGGCGACGTACGAGCCGCGGGCCGACCTGTTCGGCGCCCGCCCGGCGCCCGGGCCGCTGCACCCGCTGCCCGGGATCGACCCGGTGAACTGCACCCAGCAGCTCGGCGTCCCCGGCCCGTGGCACGAGCGGCTGCCGCACTTCCGGCTCGAGTTCACGCCGAGCAACGGCGACGAGCTGCAGTCCGAGTACCTGGTCCCCCGCGCGCACGCCGTGGCGGCGATCGAGGCGATGCGCGGGCTCGGCGACCTGGTCGCGCCGCTGCTGCAGGTCGCCGAGATCCGGACGATCGCCGGCGACGACCTGTGGCTGAGCACCGCCGAGGGCGGCGACCGGGTCGGCCTGCACTTCACCTGGCTGCCGCGGCAGGCCGAGGTCGAGGCGGTGCTCCCGCGCATCGAGGCCGCGCTGGCGCCGTTCGGCGCGCGGCCGCACTGGGGCAAGCTGTTCGACGCCGTGGGCGGCCCCGGGGCGGACCCGCGGGACCTCTACCCGCGGCTGGACGACTTCCGCGCCCTGGTGGCGCGCACGGACCCGGAGGGGACGTTCCGCAACGCGTTCGTCGACCGCTCCGTGCTCGACGGCTGACCCCGTCCACCGGGGAGGTGTCGCCCGGAGGAGGACCGGCTTCGTTCCCGAGCGTGCGTACACCGAGGACACCGTGTCGCCCGGGCATGAGGAAGTCCGCCCTGGACACGGGTACACCGGGTGCGCGGTGCACCCGGTGTACTCATGTCCAGAATGGGTGCCGCTCCGCCCGGGTGACACCGCGTCCACGCAGAGCTCAGCAGCAGCCCGGGCCCGTGCCCCGGTCGGACGTGCGCAGCACCTCGCGGACGTACCACCGCAGCGCGCGCACCGCCCGCGCCACCGCGCTCACGACCGGCCCCCGCCGCGGGCGGTCTCAGCGCGCCAGGAACGCCAGCAGGTCGTGCCGGGTGAGGACGCCGACGGGCTGCCCGTCGTCGACGACCATGAGCGCGTCGTGCTTCTGCAGCGCCTCGCGCGCCGACTCGACCGACTCCCCCGACCCGATCAGCGGCAGCGCGGCCGCCATGTGCCGGTCGACCCGGTCGGACAGCGACGCCGTCCCGGAGAACACCGCGTCCAGCAGCTCGCGCTCGGACACCGACCCGGCGACCTCGCCGATCTTCACCGGGGGCTCCGCGCCGACGACCGGCATCTGCGAGACGCCGTACTCCTGGAGGATCTCGATGGCGTCCCGGACGGTCTCGTTCGGGTGCGTGTGCACGAGGGCCGGCACGCTGCCGTCCTTGGTGCGCAGCACGTCGGTGACCGTCGCACCCGCCTCGGTGTCGAGGAACCCGTAGGACCGCATCCACCGGTCGTTGAAGATCTTCGACAGGTAGCCCTTGCCGCTGTCGGGCAGCAGCACCACGACGACCGCCCGCGCGGCCGCGGCCGGGTCCTCCTCCTCGAGCCGGCGGGCCAGCCGCAGCGCGCCCTCGACGGCCATGCCGCAGGACCCGCCGACCAGCAGGGCCTCCTCGCGGGCGAGGCGCCGGGTCATCGCGAACGAGTCGGCGTCGGACACGGCGATGATCTCGTCCGGGACCGACGGGTCGTACGCGGCGGGCCAGAAGTCCTCGCCCACGCCCTCGACCAGGTACGGCCGCCCGTCGCCGCCCGAGTACACCGAGCCCAGCGGGTCGATGCCGACGACTCGCACCGGGCCGCCGTCGGACTCCGCGCGGTCGGCGGAGGCGTCGTGCAGGTAACGGCCGGTGCCGGTGATCGTGCCGCCGGTGCCGACGCCCGCGACGAAGTGCGTGACCCGTCCGTCGGTGTCGGCCCAGATCTCCGGGCCGGTGGAGGCGTAGTGGCTCGCGGGCCCGTTGACGTTGGCGTACTGGTTCGGCTTCCAGGCGCCCTCGATCTCCGTCACCAGCCGGTCGGACACCGAGTAGTACGAGTCCGGGTGGTCCGGCGGCACCGCGGTGGGCGTGACGACGACCTCGGCGCCGTACGCGCGCAGCACGTCGCGCTTGTCCTCCGACACCTTGTCCGGGCAGACGAACACGCAGCGGTAGCCCTTGCGCTGCGCCACCAGGGCCAGGCCGACGCCGGTGTTGCCGCTGGTCGGCTCGACGATGGTGCCGCCCGGACGCAGCTCGCCCGAGGCCTCGGCCGCCTCGATCATCCGCAGCGCGATCCGGTCCTTGGCGGAACCGCCGGGGTTGAAGTACTCGACCTTGGCCAGGACCGTCGCCGAGAGGCCTTCGGTGACGGCGTTGAGCCGGACCAGCGGGGTTCCGCCGACGAGCTCGGAGATGTGCTGCGCGTACTTCACGGGTCTCCCAGGGGGCGAAGGGCGGGGCGGGCGACGGCCCCGGGGGACCCCAGCCTAGGTCTCAGGTGACCGTGCCGATGTGCCAGGGGATGAACTCCTCCACGCCGATGCCGAGCTCCTCGCTCGCGGTCGGCTCCCCGGAGGCGACCGCGAGGATCCGGTCGAACAGCTCCTGGCCGACCTCCGCGACCGTGCGCGTGCCCTCGGCGATCGGCCCGGCGTCGAGGTCCATGTCCTCGGCCATCCGCTCGTACACCGCCGTGTTCGTGGCCACCTTGATCGACGGGGTCGGGGCGGCAGCCGAACACCGACCCGCGCCCGGTGGTGAACACGACGACGTTCGCGCCGCCCGCGACCAGCCCGGTCACGGACACCGGGTCGTAGCCGGGTGTGTCCATGAACACGAAGCCCCGGTGCGGCGCCATCGGCTCGCCGTACTCGTAGACCGCGGCGAGGTCGGCCTGGCCGCCCTTCGCGACCGCGCCGAGCGACTTCTCCAGGATGGTGGTCAGGCCGCCGGCCTTGTTGCCGGGCGACGGGTTGTTGTCGAGCGACCCCTGTCCCGCGGCCGCGTACTCCTGCCACCACGCGATCCGGTCGAGCAGGCGCGTCGCCACCCCGGCGTCCACCGCGCGCCGCGTCAGCAGGTGCTCCGCCCCGAACACCTCGGGCGTCTCGGCGAGCGCCGACGTCCCGCCGTAGGCGACGAGCCGGTCGCTGGCCCAGCCGAGCGCCGGGTTCGCGGTGATCCCCGAGTACCCGTCGGACCCGCCGCAGTTGAGGCCCAGCACGAGCTCCCGGACGTCGACCTCCTCGCGCCGGCACCGGTCGAGCTCCGGCAGCATCTCCGGACCGCCTCGACGCCGGCGCGCACGGTCGCGCGCACGCCCCCGGTGTCCTGGATCGTCAGGCTCCGCACGACCGTGCCGTCGGGGATCGTCGCGAGCAGGCCCCCACCTGCGGGCTCCGGCGCGGGCGCGCCGACCGACGGCATGCCGAGGAACGCCCCGGCCCCGTCGCGCGCGGACAGCTGCTCCGGCTGCAGCATCTCGCAGCCGAGGCCCAGCACGAGCACCGCGCCGACGTTGGGGTGGGCCGCGTAGCCGCGCAGGGTCCGCAGCAGCAGCCGGCCGCCCTCGCTCTCCGGCACCATCCCGCAGCCCGACTGATGGGTCAGCGGGAGCACGCCGTCGACGTGCGGGAACGCGGCCAGCGCGCTCGCCGGGAACGCGTCGGCGATCATCCGGGCGGTGGACGCCGAGCAGTTCACGCTCGTCAGGATCGCCAGGTAGTTGCGCGTGCCGACCCGGCCGTCCGACCGGCGGTAGCCGCGGAACGTGGGGCGCGGGCCGTCCGGGACGGGCAGCACGGTGCGCGTGCCGCCGAGCTCGTGCTGCCTCTCCCCCGCCTCGAACCCGAGGTTGTGCGCGTGGACGTGCGCGCCCGGGGACGATGTCGGCGGTCGCGACGCCGATCACCTGGCCGTACTTGCGGACCCGCGCGCCGGCCGCGGCGGCGCGCAGCGCGACCTTGTGGCCCCGCGGCACCCGGTCGCGCACCCGGACGCCCGGGCCCGAGGCGGGCGCGGCGTGCTCCCCCGGGGCGAGGTCACGGGTCGCGACCGCGACGTCGTCGCCCTCGCGCAGCACCAGCAGGTCGGGTCGGGTGGTCATCGGGCGGGCCTTCCGTCGGTCGGTCGGGGGCGGGGCGCGACAGGGGTCGCGCGGCGAGGCGCGGCAGGGGCCGCGCGGCGAGGAGGGCGCGCGGCGGCGCGGCGGGTCACCACGCGATCGCCGCCGGGCGCAGCGCCGCCGCGGCGTGCACGTCGGCGAGCCGCCCCCGCGCCGCGTCGCCGGGCGTCGTCATCGCGAGCGCGCCCGACGCCACCCCGAGGTCGAGCGCCTCCGGGAGCGGCGCGCCACGCAGCAGCCCCGCGACCAGGCCGGCGGCGAACGCGTCGCCGCCGCCCACGCGGTCCAGGATCTCCAGGTCGCCGTGCCCGACGGACGCGTGCACCCCGTGCTCGGCGGGACCACCCGAGCGCGCCCCAGCCGTTGCGGGACGCGGAGCGCACCGCCCGGCAGGTCGTCGCCACGACCCGCACGCCCGGCGCGACGGCGCGCATCCGCGCCACGCCGCGCTCGAACGCCGCCCGCGCGGCCACCGGGTCCTCGGCGGGCGGGTCGTCCACGTCGGGGAACAGGTCCCACGCCGTGCCGATCAGCACGTCGCACGCGCCGGCGAGCGCCCGCGCCGTCGCGCACGCCTCCGCCCGGCCTCCGCGACCCCGCCAGAGGGAGGGCCGGAAGTTGGTGTCGACCGACACCGGGACGCCGAGCCGCCGGGCCTCCCGGGCGGCGTGCAACGCCGTGGCGGTCGTCGTCGAGGACAGCCCGGCGAACACGCCCCCGGTGTGGAACCACCGCGCTCCCGCGAGCACGACGGGCCAGGGCACGTCGCCCGGGGCCAGCCGGGAGGCGGCCGTCCGCGCGCGGTCGGAGACGCCCACCGCGCCGCGGGCACCGTGCCCCCGCTCGGTGAAGTTCAGGCCGTTCCGGGGCGGGAACCGGTGTCCCGGGCGGCAGCCAGCGGACCCAGCGGGTGTCCACGCCGGAGGCGAGCACCAGGTCCTCGACCAGCCGGCCGACCTCGTCGTCGACGAGGGCCGTGACCACGGCCGCGGGCAGCCCGAACGCGGTGCGCAGGGCGCGGGCGACGTTGTACTCCCCGCCGCCCTCGTGCGCGGCGAACCCGCGCGCCGAGCGGATGCGCTGCTCGCCGGGGTCGAGCCGGAGCATCACCTCGCCGAGGGCGACGACCTCCGGCGCCCGGGCCGCCGGACGGCGCCGCGGGCCACGGGGAAGACGGGGACGGCATGGCCTCACCTCGCTGTCGGGATCGCCGCCAACCTACCCGAGAAACCGGTTCCTCCGCAGCCCGTCCTGCCCTCCCGGGGCGCCGTGGAGGCGAGGCGTTCGCTCCCGCGACCTACGCCTTCCGGCGCCGCCCTCGCCGATCGCCGTGGGCGCAGCCGGAAGCCGTAGGCGGGGTCGCGCGGGGGCGCGCCCGCAGGGGTGCACGCCCAGCGCGTGGGCACACTCAGGCCGGGCTGGTGCGCAGCGGCGCGCGCGAGGCAGCGCCGCGTCCGCGCGCGGCCTCCCGCTCCGGCGTCAGCCCGCCGCCGGGGCGGTCGCCGACGAGGCCCGCGTCAGCAGCGCCGCCGGCAGCACCTCCGCGGCACCCCGCACGTCGACGCCCTCGTCCGGCGCAGGCTCCGCCTCGCCCGCGATGCGCGCGTGCAGCCGCGCCCACGCGCGGGCCCCGATCTCGTCGTAGGGGACGTGCACCGTCGTGAGCGACGGCGTCGCGTACCGGGCGAGCTCGATGTCGTCGAACCCGACGACCGACAGCGTCCCGGGCACGTCGACGCCGAGCTCGTGCAGGTGCCCGAGCAGCCCGAACGCGACCTGGTCGTTGTACGCCACGACGGCCGTCGCCTGGGTGGCGAGCGCCGCGTGCGCCAGCGCGTAGCCCTCGGCGACCGTCGCCCCGCACGCGAGCGTGAAGAACCGCACCTCGCCGAACGCCAGGCGGGCCCGGCCGAGGCCGTCCAGGCGGGCCGTGTTCGACGGGCTCGACTCGGGGCCGGACAGGTAGGCGATCGCCCGGTGGCCGAGGCCGACCAGGTGCTCGACGACGCCGTACATCGCCGGCGAGTAGTCGACGTTGACGCTCGGCGTCGCGGACCCCGGGACGGTGCGGTTGACCAGCACCACGGGGTCGACCTCGTCCAGCACCTCGGCCAGGACCTCCTGCGACATCCGCGGCGCGACGATGACGAGCGCGTCGCACCGGGCACGCGTGCTGCGCACGATGTCGGCCTCGTCGCGGTCGGGCCCCGCGGTCTCGGCGACCACGACGCTGTACCCGTGCCGGTGCGCCCCGTCGGCGACCGCCCGGAGCACCGCCTGGAACATCGGGTTCGCGAGGTCCGGCACGACGATCCCGACGGCGAGCGTCCGGCCGAGCGACAGCGAGCGCGCGGTGACCGACGGCCGGTAGTGCAGCTCGGCGGCGGCGGCGCGCACCCGGCGGGTCAGCTCGGCGTCGACGGTGCTGCCGTTCATCACGCGCGAGACGGTGGCCCGGGAGACCCCCGCGGCCGACGCGACATCGCTGATCGTCGCGCCCGTGCGCATCGGTCCGCTCCCTTCCGCCGGACGGCGCGCCGCGGCTCAGCGCGCGCGCTGCCCAGGTCGAGTGCGCCGATGCTAACAGCGCGGCCGGTCCGCAGGGACTCGCCGGCCGCGATGCCGACGGACACCGCCCGCAGCCCGTCGCGGTACCCAGCCGCGCGGCCGAGCGGATCGTCCTCGAGCCGGAGATCGCGGCGGAAGACGTCCGCGAGCAGCAGCGCGTCGCCACCGCCGTGCCCGCCCTCGCCCCGCGGGATCGGCACCTCGCGCGCGCCCTCCCAGTGCCGCTGCACCACCAGGTGCTCGCCCTCGGGGCGGGACGGCGCGACCGGCACGGCGTCCGGGTTGGCCGACGGGTCGAGCACCACGCGGCCCTCGGCGTCGACCGACACCGCGCCGCGCTCGACCACGGTCAGCTCCGCCCGCCCCTCGGTGCCGTTGACGGCGACCGAGTACCCCTCCCACGGGCAGTGCGCGTTCAGCGCGTACGTCATGGAGAAGCCGGACCGGTAGTCGACCACCAGCGACAGGTCGTCCTCGATCGAGATCCCCTCGGTGAACACGTCCCGGTCGCGCAGGTAGCCGTCGTGGTGCTCGGCGTCCAGGTAGAGGCCCTTCAGGCGCCGGTCCGCGCGCAGGTCGAGCGCCCACGGGTCGCCGGTGGTGCCGGTGCCGCGCTCGGGCCGCGGCCCCAGCCCGCGCGCCTGCGCGTTGTCGTGCCCGTAGAACCGCAGGCCGCCCGAGGCGAACACCCGCTCGGGCTCGGCGTCGAGCCACCAGCCCACGAGATCGAAGTGGTGCGACGACTTGTGCACCAGCAGGCTCCCGGAGCGCTCGCGGTCCCGGTGCCACCGGCGGAAGTAGTCCGCGCCGTGCACGGTGTCCAGCAGCCACTCGAAGTGCACGCTGGTCGGCCGCCCGATCGCGCCGGACGCGATGACCTCGCGCAGCGCGGAGTTCCGCGGGGCGTACCGGTAGTTGAAGGTCATGACGAGGTCCCGGCCCGTCGCGGCCACGGACCCGGCGATCGCCCGGCACCCGTCCGCGGTGGTGGCCATCGGCTTCTCCAGCACCACGTCCGCGCCGGCGGCCTGCACGCGCGTGACGTGCTCGGCGTGCAGGTGGTCGGGCGTCGTCACCACCACGACGTCGACCGCCTGCTCCGCGACCATCCGCTCGAGGTCCGCCGGGAGGTACCGGGGCAGGCCCGCGGGTCCGTCGAGCCCGAGCGCCGTGCCGACCTCGGCGTCGTAGAAGTCGACGCGGCCGGGGTTCGGGTCGCACCACGCCACGAGCTCGGCGACGTCACGGTGCTCGCCGGTGATGGCCCCCACGTACATGCCCGCTCGGTGGCCGGTGCCCAGCACCGCGTACCGCCGGCGCCGCCGGCCGGCGGGGACCGGCGCGAACCGGGTCGTCACCTGCTCGTCCGCGCGCGGGGACGCAGAGGCGGGCGGGCGGCGCGCCGTCGGGTTCTGGTCGAGCGGGGCGGGAGGGGGCGTCATCGCACGGGGCCCTTTCGTCAGAAACGGGTTTCTCACGAGTCACCCTACCCAGGCGCGGCAGCGCCGCGCAGCACCGCCTCGGAACCGGGACCTCGGTCCCAGTTCTGCCGCTGGATCGCGCCCTGTCACGAGATCGGCAGCCCGATCCGCCGTCCCGGGCTGGACAGGGGGTTCACCCGTTCGGGTAGCGTCCGGAACCGGTTCCTCAGAACCGTTGCAGCCAGACCACGAGGAAGTGTGTCCATGACAGCACTCAACGAGCTCCGCACCATGCGCAGCAAGCGGGGCGGCCCGAAGATCGCGGCCGTCTCGAACCTCCGCAAGTCCGATCAGCGTGCGGCGCTGGCGTTCCTGGCCCCGTGGTTCCTGGGGCTGTTCGGGATCACCCTGATCCCGCTGGTCGCGTCGCTGGTCCTGGCGACCACCGACTACGACCTGCTGACGTCGCCCACCTTCATCGGGCTCGACAACTTCACGGCGATGCTGACGGACACCCGGCTGCACGAGTCGCTCCGGGTGACGTTCCTGTACGTCGTGACGGGCGTCCCCCTGCAGCTGGTCGTGGCGCTCGGCCTGGCCGTGCTGCTCAACCGCGGCCTGCGCGGGATGACGTTCTACCGGTCGGTGTTCTACCTGCCGTCGCTGCTCGGCAGCTCGGTGGCCATCGCGATCCTGTGGCGCCAGGTGTTCGGCGAGGACGGGCTGTTCAACGCCTTCCTCGGCCTGTTCGGCATCCAGGGCATGGGCTGGGTCTCGCACCCGGACACCGCGCTGTGGACCCTCGTCCTGCTGCACGTGTGGACGTTCGGCTCCCCGATGATCATCTTCCTCGCCGGCCTGCGGCAGATCCCGGAGATGTACTACGAGGCCGCCTCGCTCGACGGCGCCTCGCGCTGGCGGCAGTTCCGCTCGGTGACGCTCCCGCTGCTCAGCCCGATCATCTTCTTCAACCTCGTGATGCAGGTGATCATCGCGTTCCAGTCGTTCACCCAGGCATTCGTGGTGTCGAACGGGACGGGCGGCCCGTCGGACTCGACGCTCTTCTACACCCTCTACCTGTACCAGGAGGGGTTCACCAACCTGCGCATGGGCTACGCGGCCGCCATGGCCTGGGTCCTGGTCCTCATCGTGCTCGTGCTGACCGCCATCAACTTCTGGGCCTCGAAGTTCTGGGTCTTCTACGAGGACTGAGAGGAGTCCAGCGCCATGACCACCACCACCTCCCCCGACCTGCCCACCCGCATCCGCCGCCTCGCCGACGACAGCCCCGTCCGGCCGGGCCGCGAGCGCTGGCGCTCGGTCCTGCGCACCGGCACCCGGCACGCCGCCATGATCATCGCCGCGGTGATCATGATCTACCCGCTGATCTGGCTGCTCGGCAGCTCGTTCAAGCCGACCGAGCTCATCTTCCGCGACCTGTCGGTGCTGCCGACCGAGTGGGACTTCTCCAACTACGCGAGCGGGTGGGAGGCCCTGTCCCAGCCGTTCGGCCGGTACATGCTGAACTCCGCGGTCGTCGTCGCCGGCTGCCTCCTCGGCAACCTGGTGACCTGCTCGATGGCGGGCTACGCCTTCGCCCGGCTGCGGTTCCGGGGCCGGAACATGTGGTTCGCGATGATGCTCATCAGCATCATGCTGCCGATCCACGTGATCATCGTGCCGCGCTACATCATGTTCCAGCAGATGGACTGGATCAACACGTTCTGGCCGTTGATCGTCCCGAAGCTGCTGGCCACCGACGCGTTCTTCATCTTCCTGATGGTGCAGTTCTTCCGCGGCATCCCGAACGAGCTCGAGGAGGCCGCGCGGATCGACGGCTGCGGCCACCCGCGCATCTTCTTCTCGGTGATGCTGCCGAACGCCGTCCCGGCCCTCGCGACCACGGCGATCTTCACCTTCATCTGGACGTGGAACGACTTCTTCAGCCAGCTCATCTTCCTGACCCGGGACGAGATGCGGACCGCGCCGCTGGCGCTGCGCCTGTTCCTCGACCCGGCGACGGGCAGCAACTGGGGACCGATGTTCGCGATGTCGATCGTGACGCTCGTCCCCATCTTCCTGGTCTTCCTCTTCGGCCAGCGGTACCTGGTCCAGGGCATCGCGACGACGGGGATGAAGTGATCAGCCGCACCGCAGAGCACGACTCGACGACGAGAGGGACGCTGATGCAGGGACGACGAGGGACGACGCGCGGGCGCCGGCTGGGCGCGGCCGTCGCCGCCACGGCGATGGCCGTGACGCTCGCCGCGTGCGGGAGCGCGGACAGCCCGGGCACCGGGGGCAGCACGAGCGGGTCCGACGACCCGGACCAGGTGACGATCACCTTCGCCTGGTGGGGCTCGGACACGCGGCAGCAGATCACCGAGGAGGTGATCGCGGCCTTCGAGGCCGAGTACCCGCACATCACGGTCCAGCCCGACTTCACCAGCTGGGACAGCTACTTCGAGCGCCTGAACGTGGCGGCGGCCGGCGGCAGCCTGCCGGACGTCATCACGCAGCAGGAGCGGTTCCTGGCCGAGTACGCCAGCCGCGGGCTGCTCGCGGACCTCCGCGAGCTGGACATCGCGACGGACGCCATCGACCCGTCGGTGATCGAGTCCGGCGAGGTCGACGGCACGTTCGTCGGGATCGCGACCGGGGTCAGCAGCCACGCGCTGGTCACGGACCCCGCGATCTTCGCCGAGGCGGGCGTCGACCTGCCCGACGACACCACCTGGACCTGGGACGACTACGAGGCGGTCGCGAACGCGATCTCCGCGGGGTCCGGGGGCGAGCTGTTCGGCGTGCAGAACTACAGCTTCCTCGAGGTCGTGCTGAAGATCATGGCGCGGCAGAACGGCGAGGAGGTGTTCACCGAGGACGGCGAGCTCGGCGTCTCGGTCGACACCGTCGAGGCGTGGTTCCAGCGCTCGGTCGACCTGATGGAGTCGGGCGGCGAGCCGTCCGCGTCGGTGTCCACCGAGATCAACGCCGCCGGCGTCGAGGGCTCGCTGCCCGCGACCGGTCAGGGCGCGATGGCGTGGTTCTGGTCCAACCAGCTCGACGCGATCCAGAGCGCCGCCGGCCGCGACCTGCAGCTGCTCCGCCCGCCGGGCGAGGCGGACGGGGTCCGGACGGGCGCCTACCTGTACCCGACGATGTACTACTCCGTCGCCGAGTCCAGCCCGCACCCGGAGGAGGCCGCGCTGCTCGTCGACTTCCTCATCAACTCGACGACCGCGGGCGAGCTGATCCTCATGGACCGGGGCCTGCCGTCCAACACCGAGGTGCGCGAGGCGGTCCTGCCGCTGCTGTCGGACGCGGACCGCGTCGGCGCCGACTTCGTGGCGGACATCGAGCCGACGATCGTCGACGGGACCCCGGTCCCGCCGGTCGGCGCCGGCGAGACGACGCAGATCACCCAGCGGGTGAACTCCGACGTGCTGTTCGGGCGGATCACCCCGCGCGAGGCCGCGGAGCGCTGGCTGGACGAGGTCGGCGCGGCGATCTCCTGACACCCGGGCCGGGGCTCGCCCGCCGCGCGAGCCCCGGCCCCGCCCCCGCACCCCCCCGACCCCAGGAGACCCCCGTGCGCCTCGTGAGCCACCACGCCGGCGCCGCCGTCCGCCCCGGCGCGCTCGTCGCCGGCCCCGGCGGCGACCGGCTGCTCGACCTCTCCGCCGTGCTGCCCGGCCGCGCCGTGGTCGACGTGCTCCGCGACCCCGCGCTGCACGCCGCCGCGCAGGCCGCGGTCGACGCGGCGGACCCGGCCTGCCTGCCTGCCGGACGCGGCCTCCGTCCGGCTCGCGCCGCCGGTGCGCCCCGGGACGATCCTGTGCCTCGGGCACAGCTACGCCGGGCACCTCGGCCGGGACCGCGCGCCCGACGACGTCCCCGAGCACCCGAACGTCTTCGTCAAGACCGCGAACACCCTGTGCGGCCCCGACGACCCGGTGGTGCTCCCGCCCGCCGTGCAGCACGCCGACTACGAGGGCGAGATCGCCGTCGTCGTCGGGCGCCGCGCGCACTGCGTCCCGCTCGCCGAGGCCGAGGCGTACGTCGGGGGGCTGACGCTGTTCGACGACGTCTCCGCCCGGGACTGGCAGTCCCGCACCTCGCAGTGGACCCTCGGCAAGTGCGTCGACGGCTTCGGCCAGCTCGGCCCCGCCGTCGTCACCGCCGACGAGGCCCTGCCGATCACGGGGCGGGAGCTCACGGTCGAGCGCGACGGCGTCGTCACGGTGCGGTCGAGCACCGACGACCTGGTGTTCTCCCCCGCGTTCCTGATCCACCACCTCAGCCAGGTGCTCACCCTCGAGCCGGGCGACGTGATCGCCACCGGCACCCCCGCCAAGCTCCCCGAGGCGGCTGCCGCGCACGTGCCGCTGCGGCACGGCGACGCCGTGACCATCGCCGTCACCGGCCTCGGGTCCCTCACCACCACCTTCGTCGCCGGCGCGTCGCCGGCGCCCCGCCCCACCCCTGGAGGCCCGCTGTGATCCTCGACTCCTTCCGCCTGGACGGGACCGTCGCCCTCGTCACCGGTGCCGCCCGCGGCCTCGGTCGCGGCGCCGCGCTCGCGCTCGCCGAGGCGGGCGCCGACGTCGCCCTGCTCGACCACGTGGCGGGCACCGAGACCGCCGAGGCCGTGCGCGCGCTCGGCCGGCGCTGCCTGGTGCTGGAGCGCGACCTGGTGCACGCCGCGCCCGAGGACCTCGACGCCGACGTCCAGGCGGTGGTGGACGGGCTCGGCCGCGTCGACGTGCTCGTGAACAACGCCGGCATCATCCGCCGCGCGCCGCTGCTGGAGCACGCCGCCGCGGACTGGGACGACGTGCTCGCCATCAACCTGGACGCCGTGTTCCACCTGTCGCGGTCGGCGGCCCGCCGGTTCGTCGACCAGGGGCGGGGCAAGATCATCAACATCGCCTCGATGCTCGCCTTCCAGGGCGGCGTCCTGGTCCCGGGCTACACCGCGTCCAAGCACGCGGTCGCGGGCGTCACGAAGGCGCTGGCCAACGAGCTCGCCCGGCACGGGGTGAACGCCAACGCGATCGCGCCCGGGTACATGGCCACCGACAACACCGCCGCCCTCCGGGCCGACGAGGTCCGCGAGCGCTCGATCCTCGACCGCATCCCCGCCGAGCGCTGGGGTACGCCCGCGGACCTGCAGGGCGCGTTCGTGTTCCTCGCCTCGGCCGCCTCGGACTACGTCAACGGCGCCGTCCTGCCCGTGGACGGCGGCTGGCTCGTCCGCTGACCCCCGGCCCCGCCGACCCCCGGCCGCGCGCCGCCCCGCACCACGCCTCCGGCGCCGCCCGCACCCCGCCCGACCCATCCCAGGAAGGCCCCCTCGTGGAGAACCGCTACGCCACCGGACCCGACCAGATCGCCGGACTCGACACCAGCGGGCTGCGCGCCCGCTACCTCGTGCCCGACCTGTTCGTCCCCGGCGAGGTCCGCCTCGTCCACACCCACCACGACCGCGTCGTCCTCGGCGGCGCCGTCCCGGCCGGGCGGCGGCTGCCGCTCGAGGCGCCCGACGGGCTGCGCGCGGCGCACTTCCTGGAGCGCCGCGAGGTCGGGATCGTCAACGTCGGCGGCGCGGCGGTCGTCGAGGCGGACGGGACGACGTACGAGCTGCCGCCGCGGGCCTGCCTGTACCTGGGCCGCGGCGTGCGGGACGTGACGTTCGCCGACGCGGCCGAGGGCTCCGGCGCCCGGCTCTACCTCGTCTCGGCCCCCGCGCACACCGCGTACCCCTCGACGCGCGTGCTGCCGGAGGAGGGCACCGTCCGCGAGCTCGGCGACCAGGAGACGTCGAACCGCCGGACCCTGCGCCAGTACCTGCACCCGGACGGCGTGCGCACCTGCCAGGTGATGATGGGCGTCACGACGCTGCACCCGGGCTCGATGTGGAACACCATGCCGGCGCACACCCACGACCGGCGCACCGAGTGCTACCTCTACGTCGACCTCCCCGAGGACGCCCGGGTGATCCACCTGCTCGGCCGGCCCGAGGAGACGCGGCACCTCGTCGTCGCCGACGGGCAGGCCGTGATCTCGCCGTCCTGGTCGATCCACGCGGGTGTCGGCACCGCGGCGTACTCGTTCGTGTGGGCGATGGCCGGGGAGAACCAGGCCTTCGACGACATGGACGCCGTGCCGCCGGCCGCGCTGGCCTGAGCGGGGGACGCGATGACCACGCAGACGACCCCGGACGCGCCGACCGGTCGCGGCTACGGCACCGCACGCACCCGCTGGGCGGTGCTCGGCGCCGACACGCTGCTCGCCCGCGAGCCGCTGGTGAACCTCCGCGACCGCTGGGAGTACGAGGACGGGCTGGTGCTCGACGGCATCCGCGCCGTGCACGCGCTCACCGGCGACCCGCGGTACGCCGCGTACATCCGGCGGAACCTCGACCACTTCGTGCGGGAGGACGGCTCGATCCTCGGGTACGCCCGCGCCGAGTACAACCTCGACCACGTCAACAACGGCAAGGCCGTCCTGGACCTGCTGGCGGAGACCGGCGAGCGGCGGTACCGCCTCGCCGCGGACCGGCTGTTCCAGCAGCTGCTCCGCCAGCCGCGGCTGCGCGCCGGGACCTTCTGGCACAAGCAGATCTACCCCGACCAGGTCTGGCTCGACGGCCTCTACATGGGCTCCGTCTTCTACGCCCGCTACTGCGTGCTGGCCGACCGGACCGACCTGCTGGACGACGTGGTGCTGCAGTTCACCACCGCGTACGACCTCACCGTCGAGGGCCCGTCCGGGCTGTGCCGGCACGCCTGCGACGAGTCCCGTCGGATGGCCTGGGCCGACCCGGGGACCGGGCGCTCGCCGCACGTGTGGCTGCGCGCGCTCGGCTGGTTCGTCATGGCGATGGCCGACGTGCTCGAGCACCTGCCCGCCGAGCACCCCGGCCGCGCGCGCGTCCGGGACCAGCTCGAGGACGTGCTCGCGGCGCTGCTGCGGGTCCGGGACCCGCGCACCGGCCTCTGGTACCAGATCCCCGACCAGGGCGACCGGCCGCTGAACTACCTGGAGTCCTCGGGCTCGTTCATGGTCCTCGCCGCGATCGCCAAGGCGCTGCGCCTCGGGTATCTGACGGGCGACCGTTGGGAGCAGGCGCTGGAGTCGGGCTGGGCGCACGCCACGGAGCAGTTCCTGTCGGTCGACGCGCAGGGCTGGGTGAACGTGCACCGGATGTGCCAGGTCGCGGGCCTCGGCGGGCAGCCGTACCGCGACGGCTCCTACGCGTATTACATGAGCGAGCCCGTCGTGACGAACGACCACAAGGGCGTCGGGCCCTTCCTGCTCGCCGCCGTCGAGATGGACCGCCGGCACGGCCTCGGGGCGGCCCGGTGACCGCCCCGGCCCGGCCGGCGGGCGCCTGGACCCTGCACCCCGACCGCGCGCTCCCGGCCGACCCCGTCACCCGGCCGGTCGCGCGGGAGATCTACCGCGCGACCCGCGACCTGCCGCTGGTCGCCATGCACGGGCACGTGCCCGTCGAGTGGTTCGCCGACGACGCGCCGTTCCCCGACCCCGCCCAGCTGCTGGTGGTCCCGGACCACTACCTGGTGCGGATGCTCGCCTCGCAGGGCGCCGGCATCGAGGAGCTGGGCGTCGCCCCGGTGGCCACGGACGCGGGCGTCGTCGCCGAGGCCGACCCGCGGGAGGTCTGGCGGCGGTTCTGCGCCGGGTGGCCGCTGTTCCGCGGCACTCCGACCCGGTTCTGGCTGGAGACCGAGCTGGTCGAGGTCTTCGGCGTCACCGAGCGCCCGAGCGCCGCGACCGCCGACGCGCTCTACGACCAGGTGCAGGCGGCGATCGACGACCCGGCGTTCCGGCCGCGGGCGCTGCTCGACCGGTTCGGCATCGAGGTGATCAGCACCACCGACCCGGCGTGGTCGACCCTGGACGCCCACGCCCGGCTCGCCGCCGACGGTCTCGGCGACCGCGTCGTCCCGACGTTCCGGCCGGACGCGCTGCTCGCCGTCGACCGCCCGGGCTGGCGCGCCGACCTCGAGCGGCTGGGCGAAGCGGCCGGCACGGACGTCGGGTCCTACGCCGGCTACCGGGAGGCGCTGCGGGTGCAGCGCGCCCGGTTCAGGGCCGCCGGTGCCCGCGCGTCCGACCACGGGCTGCTCGGCACGGGCACCACCCCGCTCACGGATGCCGAGGCGGAGCGGGTGTTCGCGGCGGCGCTGCGCGGGGACGTGACGGCCGCGGACGCCGACGCGTTCGCGGGCCACATGCTGTTCCAGATGGCCGCGATGGCCGCCGAGGACGGTCTGGTCCTGCAGCTGCACCCGGGCGTGCTCCGGGACCACGACCCCGCGGTGGCCGCGGCGTTCGGACCCGACAAGGGGTACGACATCCCGGTCGCGACGGAGTGGACCCGCGCCCTGCGCCCGCTGCTGGCGGCGTTCGGCCGGCACCCCGGGTTCCGGACCATCCTGTTCACGACCGACGAGTCCACCTTCTCCCGCGAGCTCGCCCCGCTGGCCGGCGTCTACCCGTCCGTCCGGCTCGGCGCGCCGTGGTGGTTCCTCGACGCCCCCGACGCCATGCGCCGGTTCCGGGAGGCCGTGACCGAGACCGCCGGGTTCGCGAACACCTCGGGGTTCGTCGACGACACCCGCGCGTTCGTGTCGATCCCCGCCCGGCACGACCTGGCCCGCCGCGTCGACGCCGGGTACCTGGCCCGGCTCGTCGTCGAGCACCGGCTCGACCTCGACGAGGCCGTCGACACCGCGGCGGACCTCGCCTACCACCTGCCCCTGCGCGCCTACGAGGCCTCATGACCACGACGTCCCCGCCCGGCCCGGCCGGACACCCCACCCCCGCCGCGCACGCCGACGCCGTCGGGCTCCCCGTGCCCGACGCGACGACCGTGACCCGGGACGCGCTCCCGCTGACGGTGCTGCAGTTCGGCGCCGGCAACTTCCTGCGCGCCTTCGTCGACCAGATGATCCAGGGCGCCAACGACGCGGGCGTCACCCGGCACGGCGTCGCGGTCGTGCACGCCACGCCCGGCCCGGACCGGGCTCTCGACCTGCTGCGCGAGCAGGACGGGATCTACCACGTGCTGCTCGAGGGCGTCCGCTCCGGCGAGCCCGTGCGGCAGGTCACCCGGGTCACCGCGATCCAGCGGGTCGTGCGGGCCCATGAGGAGTTCGCCGCCTACCGCGCGACCTACCTGGAACCGTCGCTGCAGGTCCTGGTGTCCAACACGACCGAGGCGGGCATCGCCTGGGTCGAGGGCGACGACCTCGCCGCCACCCCGCCCGCGTCCTTCCCCGCCAAGGTCACCGCGCTCCTGCTGGACCGGTTCCGGCACTTCGGCGGCGACCCGGCCGCGGGCCTGCACGTGGTGTGCTGCGAGCTCGTCGAGGACAACGCGAGCACCCTGCGGCGGTACGTGCTCGCGCACGCGACGGCGAACGGCCTGCCGGACGCGTTCGTCGCCTGGGTCGAGCAGGCCTGCACGTTCCACGACACCCTGGTCGACCGGATCGTGCCCGGCTACCCACGCGACGAGATCGACGACGTGCACCGGCAGATCGGGTACGCCGACCGGCTCGTGGTCAAGGGCGAGCTCTACGGCGTGTGGGCCGTCGGCGGCGACCCGGCGCTGCGCGAGGTGCTGCCGCTGGACCGCGCCGGCCAGCCCGTCGAGTTCCTGCCCGACGTCCGGCCCTACCGGGACCGCAAGGTGCGGGTGCTCAACGGGATGCACACCGCGCTGAGCCCGCTCGGCCTGCTGCTCGGGGAGGACGGCGTGCGGGAGACCGTGGCGCGGGCGGACGTCGCGCGCTACCTCGACCTGCTGCTGGACCGCGAGATCCTGCCGTCGCTCGCCGAGGACCCCGAGGCGCTGCGCCGGTTCGCCGCGACCATCCGCGAGCGGTTCACCAACCCGTTCCTGCACCACCGGCTCGCCGACATCGCGCTCAACGCGCTCGCAAAGTACCGCGCGCGGAACCTGCCCGTGCTGCTGGAGGCGTGGCAGGACGGCCGGGAGGCGCCCGCGACGGCGTTCGCGCTCGCCGCGCTGCTGGTCCTCGACTCCGGGCGGCTCGGGCCCGCGGGGTTCGAGCCCGCCGACGACCCGGGGCCGCTCGCGCTCGCGCGCGCCTGCGACGACCGCGACCTGCCCGGCTGGGTCCGCGGGGTGGTGGTCGCCGCCGGGATGCTGACGGCGGACGACCCGCGGCTCGGGCGCCTCGCGGACGAGGTGGCCGGGCACGCCGGGTCGATCCTGCGCCGAGGAGCCGAGGCGGCGCTGGCGCACCTGCTGGCGGGCGCGGGCTGACCGGGCGCCCGGGACGACGACGGCCCGCGCCCCCTTCCGGGGACGCGGGCCGTCGTGCTCGTGCGGGGTGCGGTCAGTCCCGACCCTGCAGGATCGCGAGGATGCGCAGGATCTCGAGGTACAGCCAGACCAGCGTGACGATCAGGCCGAACGCGGCCGACCAGGCCATCTTGGCGGGAGCACCCTGCTCGACGCCGCGCTTGATCGCGTCGAAGTCCATGATCAGGCTCGCTGCCGCGAGACCGACCGCAAACAGACCGGCAAGGACGCCGACCCAGCCGTTCCGCAGCGGGCCGAAGCCGTCGCTCGACACGAAGAACATCATCACGACGTTGACCAGCGAGTAGGCCAGGTAGCCGACCATCGCGATGAGCAGCCAGCGCGTGAACTTCGGGGTGACGCGGACCCGGCCGGACTTGAACAGGAACAGCGCCGCGCCGAACGTCGCGAACGTGGCGATGACGGCCTGCAGCACGATCGGCTGCACCGACTGCCCGTCGAAGGTCATGTTCTGGAACGCCAGGCTGATGCCGCCGAGGAACACGCCCTGCGCCACGGTGTACAGCGTGATGAGCAGCGGGCTCGGGTTCTTCTTGAACGCGTTCACCAGGCCGAGCACCAGGCCGACGACCGCGCCGATCGGCCACAGGCCGGGCGCGACGTTCCAGGTGGCGGCCGCGACGACGACCAGCAGCGCGAGCAGCCCGCCCGTCTTGATGATGACGTCGTCGTAGGTCAGGCGGCCCGTGTCGCGGGTGGTGGCCGCGGGCGCGCCGTACATCTGCTCCAGCGACTGCGCCTCGATCACCGGCCCGGTGGCGGTGGCGCCGTACGCACCGGGCCCCGCCGCGGTCTGCTGCGCACGTCCGCGGTTCCCGCGGGCGCGCGGGTCGCCGAAGACGGCGCTGTTGTTGAACACCGGGTTGGTCATCGGTCCTCCAGGGTCGGTTCGCGATCGAGCCGGCAGTGGCACTGACCCTAGAACGCCGCGACCCCCACGGAAGTTCCCCGGACCCCTCACGCGCCCAGGACCATCCCGGCGGCCGACCCCGCGGGCCCCCGGGTCATCCCCACGACGGAGGGCGTCGGTCGTGCGGGCGAGCCGACCGCCCCGGAGGATCGGCCCCACGGACGTTCCGCGACGCGGCCCGGGTCCGTAGGTTCGTGCCGTACCCAGAGACCACCCCTGTGAGGACACCATGATCGAGGCAAGAGGACTGACCAAGAGGTACGGTCACAAGACGGCTGTCGCCGGCATCGACTTCACGGTCCAGTCGGGCAAGGTCACCGGCTTCCTCGGCCCGAACGGCGCCGGCAAGTCGACCACGATGCGCATGATCATGGGCCTCGACCGGCCCACGTCCGGCACCGTGACCGTCAACGGCCGCCCGTACGCGCAGCTGAAGTCGCCGCTGACCGAGGTCGGCGCGCTGCTGGACGCGAAGGCGGTGCACTCCGGCCGCTCCGCGACCAACCACCTGCGCGCCGTCGCCGCCACGCACGGCATCGGCCGGAAGCGGGTCGACGAGGTCATCGAGATGACCGGCCTGCAGGCCGTCGCCGGCAAGCGCGTCGGCGGCTTCTCCCTCGGCATGGGCCAGCGGCTCGGCATCGCCGCGGCTCTGCTCGGCGACCCGCGCACGCTCATCCTGGACGAGCCGGTCAACGGCCTCGACCCCGAGGGCGTCCTGTGGGTGCGCAACCTGGTCAAGCACCTCGCCACCGAGGGCCGGACCGTCTTCCTGTCCTCGCACCTCATGAGCGAGATGGCGCTGACCGCCGACCACATCCTCGTGATCGGTCGCGGCCGGATCATCGCCGACGCCCCCGTCGCGGACATCGTCGCCGGAGCCTCCGGCACCCGGGTCCGGGTGCGCAGCCCGCAGGCGAGCCGCCTGGCGGAGCTGCTCCAGGGCCCGGACACCACCGTCACCTCCGTCGAGGCCGGGCTGATCGAGATCACCGGCACGACCGCCGAGGCCGTCGGCGAGCTCGCCGCCCGCGACGGGGTTGTGCTGCACGAGCTCACCCCGGTCGCCGCGTCGCTGGAGGCCGCGTACATGTCGCTGACCGCCGACGACGTCGAGTACCACTCCGCGCCCACCGGGGCCGGCACCACCGTCCAGCAGGGGCAGACCGCCCCCACCCCCGAGGAGGCCCGGCGATGAGCGCCACCGCCACCGTCCCCGCGACCCGCGCCGCGGCACGCCCGTCGGGCGACGCCCGGGTCACCTTCGGCCGCCTGCTGCGGTCCGAGTGGATCAAGCTGTGGTCGCTGCGCTCCACGTGGTGGGTGCTGCCGATCACCGTCGTCGCTCAGGCCGGCATCGCCTGGATGATCGCGTACTTCGGCGTCCGGCAGTTCGACGAGTCCGGCATGGACTACACGGTCACCGCCGGCGACATCGTCGGCGGCATCCAGTTCGCCCAGCTCGCGATCTGCGTCCTGGCCGTGCTGGCGATCACCGGCGAGTACTCCACCGGGATGATCCGCAGCACCCTGTCGACCTCCCCCACCCGCACGCCGGCGCTGCTGGCCAAGGGGCTGGTCGTGGTCGTCGTCGCGTTCGTGACCGGCGTCGTCGGCACCCTGGTGTCCTGGGCCGTCACCTACCCCGTGCTCGGCGAGGCGCACCGCGTCGACCTGGGTCTCGAGATGAACCAGCGGATCCTGCTCGGCGCACCGCTCTACCTCGCGGCGATCGCCCTGCTCGCGTACGCGATCGGCGCGCTGCTGCGGCACTCGGCCGGCGCGCTCGCGACCGTGCTCGGACTCCTCCTGGTCGTCGAGAGCGTGTTCGCGCTGATCCCGTGGGCGTTCTTCGAGAAGATCAGCCCCTACCTGCCCATGTCGGCCGGCTCCCAGCTGGTCATGTCGGACAACCCCGACGCCGTGCTCGGGCCCTGGGAGGGCTACGGCGTCCTCGTGGCCTGGGGCGTCGTCGCGCTGGCCGCGGCCGCGGTGCTGCTCCGCCGCCGCGACGCCTGACCCGCGCCGCACGCCTAGGGTGGCCCCGTCCCGACCCCGGGGCGGGGCCGCCGTCGTCCCGCCACCCGTCCGCCCCTCTCCTCCGGAGGACCCGCTGAGCACCCCGGATCCCGCCCCCGCCGCGTTCACCGAGCTGGACGCCCGGCGGCTCGGCCGCGTGCGCCGGTTCTTCGCCCTGCACCCGCGGGCGTCGGACGTGCTGGTCTGCGTGTTCTTCGCGCTGTCGGCGATCTCGTCCGTGGGGCCGGTCGTCGACGGCGCGGGGCCGAACGTCGGGTTCGCGGCGGACACGGTCGTCCTGTCCGGCGCGGCCGCCGCGCTGTCCCTCGCGCTGACCGCGCTGGCGCTCGTCGCCCTGTGGTTCCGCCGGCGCTGGCCGGTCCGGGTCACGATCGCCCTCGGCGCGTCGGCCGTCCTGCAGGTCCTGCTCACCGGCTCCGTCGGCGCGGGCGACGTCGCGTTCGCCCTCGGCCTCTACGTCGTGGCGGCCACCCGGCCCCAGCGCCAGGGCTGGCTCCTGCTGGGGGCCGCGACCGTCGGCGTGCTCGGGGCGTTCTTCCTGTGGGGCGCCGTGCTCCGCCCCGACGGGGCGCGTCTCAACGTCGACATCGGCTCGATCCTGGTGGCAGGGCTGGTCGCGCTGGCCGTCGGCGCCAACGTCCGGGGCCGCCGCCTGCACACCCGTGCCCTGGTCGAGCGGCACCAGCAGCTGGTGGACGCCGGCGAGCAGCACGCCAAGCTCGCCGCCGCCGCCGAGCAGACCCGGATCGCCCGCGAGATGCACGACGTGGTCGCGCACGGTCTCACCGTGATGATCGCCCTGTCCGACGGGGCCCGGGTCGCGATGCGCCGCTCGCCGGACGACGCCGCCGCCGCGCTGGACCTGCTGTCCGAGACCGGGCGGTCGGCGCTCGCGGACATGCGCCGGATGCTCGGGGTGCTCCGCGGGGCGGACGTGCCGCTCGAGCCGCAGCCCGGCACCCAGGACCTCGAGTCGCTGGTGCAGCAGTTCCGCGCGGCCGGGCTGACGGTCCACCTCACCACCGCCGGCCCCGCCCTGCCCGCCGACGCCGCCCTCGCGCTCACCGTCTACCGGGTGGTGCAGGAGTCGCTGACCAACGCCCTGCGGCACGCCGGCCCCGGCGCGCGGGTCGACGTGCTGGTCCGGCACGGCGCAGGGCGGGTCGGCATCGAGGTCGTCGACGACGGCGCCGCCGCGGACCCGGTCGCCGACGCTGCCGGCGAGACCGGGCGGCTCGGCCGGCTCGGCGAGCGCCTGGCCGTGCGCGGCGACGACCCGCTGGCCGCGCGGACCCGACGCCGAGGGCGTCACCGCGGTCACCCCCGCGACACCGGTGCGCGGCGGCCGCGGCCTGGTCGGCATGCGCGAGCGCGCGGCGGTCTACCGTGGCTCCGTCGCGGCCGGGCCGTACCGTGGCGGCTGGCGGGTGCACGTCGAGCTGCGCACCGAGGACGCCCCTGACGGCCCCGCGCACGCCGACGCCGCCACCCCGACCGAGGAGCCCGCGTGACCACCACCCCCGACGGCACCGCGCCGGCGCCGATCCGCGTCCTGCTGGTGGACGACCAGCCCCTGCTGCGCATGGGCTTCCGCCTCGTGCTCGACGACGAGGACGACCTCACCGTCGTCGGCGAGGCGGGCGACGGCGCGGAGGCGCTGCGGCAGATCGCCGCGCTCGACCCCGACGTCGTGCTGATGGACGTCCGGATGCCCGGCACCAACGGGATCGAGGCCACGGAGCGGATCGTCGCCGCCGGCTCCCGGTCCCGGGTGCTCATCCTCACCACGTTCGACCTGGACGAGTACGCGTTCGCCGCGCTGCGCGCCGGCGCGAGCGGCTTCCTGCTCAAGGACGCCCGCCCCGCCGAGCTCACCGCCGCCATCCGCGCCGTCGCCACCGGCGACGCCGTCGTCTCCCCGCGGGTGACCCGGCGGATGCTCGAGCTGTTCGCCGAGGAGCTGCCGGGCGAGCAGGACGCCCCCGCGCCGCGCGGCGACGCCCGGGCGGACGACCTCACCCAGCGCGAGCGCGAGGTGCTGCTCGCCGTCGCCGAGGGGCTGTCCAACGCCGAGGTCGCCGAGCGGCTGTTCCTGTCCGAGGCCACCGTGAAGACCCACGTGGGGCGGATCCTCGCGAAGCTCGGGGTCCGCGACCGGGTGCAGGCGGTGGTGTTCGCCTACGAGTCAGGCCTCGTCGGGCGCTGACCCGGCACCGACCCGGCACCGCGTGGGTGCCGGGTCCGGCCCGGCCGGGCTCAGGCCTCGCCCAGCGCCTCCTCGGGCGTGCCCTCGACGGCGCGCGCCGCGCGGTCCCACTGCCGGAAGGTCAGCTTCTCGCCGACCGCCGCGGCCATCGCGCGGCCCTTCCACGCGAACGCCACCACGCCGATCAGCAGCACCGCCGCGCCCACCCAGTACGGGGCCGTCGCGCTCACCGGGTGCAGCAGCAGGCCGGCGATCACGGGCGCGGGGGCCGCGAAGCCCCAGCGGACCAGGTTGAACGCCGCGGTGGTGGTGCGGCGCTCCGCACCGCCGAGCCCGAGCGCCAGGTCGGTGAGGTTCGCGTTCGCGATGCCCATGCAGACGCCGGCCAGCACCAGCACCACGACCGACTCGGCGGTCCCGGCGCTCGTGGCGAGCAGCGAGCGCGACCAGCAGGCCGCCGATCGCCACGCCGACCGTCGCCACCGCGCCGATCCGGTGCGCGAGCCGGTGGCCGACCACCAGGATGCCGACCGCCAGGCCGATGCCCCACGCGGTGAACACCAGGCCGAGCGGGATCACGTCCAGGCCGAGGAACACCGGGGTGTAGCCGAGCACCACGAAGAACACGAAGTTGTACGCGGCGGTCACGACGCAGAGCGTGCGGAACGCCGGGCGGCGGAACGGCTGCCACACGTCGCGCAGGGTCAGCGCGGTCGGCGGGTCCTGCGGGTCGCGGAGCCGGGTGATCGACATGCCCAGCGCGATGAGCATGAACACGCCGCACGCGGCGAACGGCACCCGCCAGGAGATCTGGCCGAGCAGGCCGCCGATCAGCGGGCCCACCGCGAAGCCGAGGCCGACGCAGGTCTCGAACAGCTCGACCACCCACTCGCGGTCGGTGGCCAGCGCGACCAGCAGCACCATCGCGGTCGCGAAGAACATCGCGTTGCCCAGGCCCCACAGGCCGCGGAGCACGGCGAGCTCGAGGATGTTGCCGGACAGGGCGGCGAGCACCGCGGCCGCCGCGACGACCGTGACGCCGGTCGCGAGCACCTTGCGGTAGCCGTACCGGCCGGTCGCGATGACCGCGGGGATCATGCCCACCGCCATCACGACCAGGTACGCGGTGAACAGCAGCTCGATCTGCCAGGTGGAGGCGCCGATCTCCTCGCCGATCACCGGGAGGATCGGGTCGACCACGGCGATCCCGGCGATCGCGAAGAACGCGGTCAGGGCCGTGGCGTAGATGGCGGTCTTGTTCGGTTCGGGGTGCCGACTGGGCATGCGTGTCCTCAGGAAGTCGTCGTCGGGTATGTCTGTACTATACAGGCTTATTGCCCGGCGGGACGTGGCAGACTGCCCGGGCCGACCCGAGGACGAGGTGACCATGCAGCCGGACGACTCCCTGCGCACGATCGAGGCCCAGGTGGCCATGCTGCTGCGCCTGTCCGACCGGACCCGCCGCGCCGGCGCCCGCGCCCGCGGGGAGATCGAGCGCTCCGCGTACCTCGTCCTGGGGGTCCTCGCCGAGGAGGGCCCCACGAGCGTGAACGCCATCGCGGACGCCCTGCGGCTCGACCCGTCCACCGTCACCCGGCAGGTGCTCGCGATGGAGCAGGCCGGCCAGGTCGTGCGCGCCGCCGACGCCAGCGACGGGCGGGTCACGCTCGTCCGGCCCACCGAGGAGGGCCTGGCGGGCCTCGAGCGCACCCGCGAGGTCCGCGCCCGGCTGTACGGCGAGGTCCTCGACCACTGGTCCGCGGACGACCGGGCCGACCTCGCGCGGCTGCTCACCCGGCTCAACGCCGACGTCGACACCTGGGGCCGCGCGCACGGCAGCCGGTGAGACGCGCCGCGTCCCCGCGTGACGCGCCGCTGCCGACCACCTACGCTCGACCCGACGCGCCGGCCACGCCCCCGGGCCGCACGTCCCCGCACGCCGACCCGTCCGGCACCTCGAACCACTGGAAGGTGCTCCCCGCGTGACCTCGACCGAGCCCGTGACCACCCCGCGCCGCCCGCCGCGGACCGCCCTGCGCGCCACCGTCGTGCGCGCCGAGCACCTCAGCCCGGCGATGGTCCGGATCACCCTCGGCGGCCCCGGCGTCGCCGGCTTCGCGCCGTCCCCGCACGCGGACTCCTACGTCAAGCTGGTGTTCCTGCCGGGCGTCGGCGCGACGACCTCCGGCGCCGACGTGCTCGCCGCCTGGACCACCCCCGACGGCCGGGTCGACATGGAGGCCGCCCGCGCGGCCCTGCCGCCGGAGCACCAGCCCCGGATGCGCACCTACACCGTCCGCGGGTTCGACGACCTCGAGCTCACCCTGACGATCGACCTGGTCGTGCACGGCGCCGACGGCATCGCGGGCCCGTGGGCCGCCACCGCGGCACCCGGCGACGAGGTCGTCGTGGTGGGCCCGGGCGGCGGCTACACCCCCGACCTCACCGCCGACCACCACCTGCTCGCCGGCGACGCCTCGGCGCTGCCCGCGATCGCCGTCGCGCTCGAGCGCCTCGGCGGCACCGCCTCCGGGCACGCCGTCCTCGAGGTGCACGACCAGGCCGAGCAGCAGGCCCTGCACGTCCCCGACGGCATCGCGCTGCACTGGGTGCACACCGGCGACGCCGCGCCCGGCGCGCGGCTCGTCGAGGCCGTCCGCGCCCTGCCGTGGCCGGTCGGCCGGGTGCACGCGTTCGTGCACGGCGAGGCCGGGTCCGTGCGCGAGCTGCGGCGCTACCTGCGCGTCGAGCGCGGGCTCGGCAAGGCCGACCTGTCGATCTCCGGCTACTGGCGGCTCGGGGCGGACGACGAGGGCTGGCGCGCGGGCAAGCGCGACTGGCTGCGCGGGATCGAGGACGCCGAGGCGGCCGCGGGGCTGGACTGAGGCCTCAGGCGTCCGTGGCCACGTGCCAGGGACGGTCCGGGTCCGTGGGGCGCGCGTCCGCGGCGACCTCGATCGCGTACGTCGCGGGCGGCGGCCCGTCCGGCACCGGCCCGAGGTAGCGGTGGCCGGTCATCCGGCACCACGCCGGCAGGTCGATCGGCGCCACCGGGTCCGACGTCGTCAGGTGCACGACGGTGCCGCCCGGAAGCTCGCGGGCGCGGGCGCGGAGCAGCACGAGGAGCCGGGCGCAGCCGAGGTCGCCGCCGTCGAGGTGCACGGGGGCGCGGGGCGCGGTCGCGTCGTCGGGCGGCGTGGGCACGCTCGGACTGTACCGAGACCGCCGGGGCCGGTCAGCCGACCGTCGCCGGGCGCCCCGTCCCAGGGGCGTCCACCGCGTGCCCGCCGACGGTCGGCTCCCGCGCGTCCGACCCGGCGTCCGCACGCGGCGCGGGCTCGTCCCGCTGGCCGACGAGGCCCGCCGCCGGCTCGTCGGCGCCGGGGCCGGCGGGCGGACCGCCGGCCCCGATCGCGCCCGCGACCAGCGCCGCCGCCACCTCGCGCGGGTCCCCGGTCGCGGACAGGGACCTGAGGTGCGCCAGCGCCTCGGACGCGTCGCAGCCGCGCTGGGCCATGACGACCCCGACCGCGCGGTCGAGCACGACCCGCGACCGGCTGCCGGCGAGCAGGTCGTCCATCGTCTGCGCGAGCTCGATGATCTCGTCCCGGGCGGCGACGACGGCCGCGATGCCGTGCGCCAGCCCGAGCGCGCGCGGCGTCACCCCGGACCAGTCCGGCGTGCCCGGCGAGTAGAGGGACAGGTGCACGGTCACGTGCCCGTAGGTGCCCGGCACGACGAGCGCCGAGCGGAAGCCCTGCACCCGGCAGGCGTGGCTCCACACCGGCCACCGGTCGTCGGCGGCGACGTCCGGGACGGTCACCGGGGCCCCGGTCGACCGGACCAGGTACCGCGGCCCGAGCCGGTGCCGGTCCTGCACGGCGTCGCACCGTGCCACGGCGACGGAGGCGGCCGAGAGCCACCGGTCGCAGCCCCGGACGGTCGCGGCGGAGCAGGCGGAGGCCTCGACGCCCAGCGTGCGGGCGGCGTGGCGCGTCAGGGTGTGGATCAGCGCGTCCAACGAGGCGTCGGCGTCGACCCGCACGACCTCGTCGGACCCTCGGGTGGCCATGGTGCGGTCCTGACGTGGTGGGAGCACGCTGCGCAGCGCTGCACAGGCCGTCAGTGTCCGCCCGCGCGGCCGGGGGCGCCACCCGGGCGGGCAGCACCCCCGACCGCGGGACCGGATGCGCTCGTCAGGCCGTCTGGCCGGGGCGCAGCAGCACCTTGGTCCAGCCGTCCTCGCGGTCGTCGAACCGGCGGTAGCCCTCGGCGGCCTGGTCGAGCGGCAGCTCGTGGGACACGATGAACGACGGCGTCGCGCGCCCGGCGACGATGAGGTCGCGCAGCTGGCGGTTGTACCGCATGACGGGTGCCTGGCCGGTGCCCATGTGCTGGCCCTTGGTGAAGAAGGTGCCGTAGTCGAAGCCGATCCGGCCCTGCTTCGCGCCCTCGTCCGCGGCGTCCGGGTCCTCGGGCACGTAGACGCCGACCACGCCGATGCCCCCGGTCGCGCGCACCGTGGCGACGAGGTTGTCGAGCACCAGCTCGGGGTGCTCGTCCCCGGACGGGTCGTGCGCCTGGTAGCCGACGGCCTCGACGCCGCAGTCGGTGCCGCGGCCGTTCGTCGCGTCCATGATCTGCTCGACCGGGTCGCCGGCCGAGAAGTCGACGCCGATCGCGCCGATGCTCTCCGCGAGCCGCAGCCGGTCGGGCTCCTTGTCGACGACGAACACCCGCGACGCGCCCCGGATGAGCGCGCTGTGCGCGGCCATCAGCCCGACGGGCCCGGCACCGAACACCGCGACGTCGTCGCCGGGCTGCATCCGGGCCAGCTCGGTGCCGTGCCAGCCGGTCGGGAAGATGTCGCTGAGCATCGTGAAGTCGTTCTCGTGCTCTGTCCCCTGCGGGAGCTCGAGCAGGTTGACGTCGCCGTAGGGCACCCGGAGGTACTCCGCCTGGCCGCCGTCGTACGGGCCCATGTTCGCGTAGCCGTAGGCCGCGCCCACCATGCCCTCGAGGGGGTTGGTCCGCAGGCAGAACGACGTCCAGCCCTGCAGGCAGTTGCGACAGGTGCCGCACGCGATGTTGAACGGCACGCTGACCCGGTCGCCGACCTGGATGCGGGTGACGGCGGGCCCGACCTCCTCGACGACGCCCATGTTCTCGTGGCCGAGGACCTTGCCCTCCTCGACGGTGGTGCGCCCCTCGTACATGTGCAGGTCGGACCCGCAGATGTTGGTCGTGGTGATCCGGACGAGCACGTCGGTGGGCTGCTCGATCCGGGCGTCGGGGACCTCGACGACCTCGACCTGCTGCGGACCGCGGTAGACGACTGCGCGCATGCTGGGGTTCCCTCCTCCGGGCGGCCTCATGGGCCGCGCCCGCCGCGACGTGGCTGCACGGCCGGGGTCTCGATCCTCCGCCGGGCCGGGCGCCCCGGCATCTGGGCGCTCCCCGACCGCGGGCGCCACCCCCGCCACCAGCGGACTTGGCCTTACCTACCAACCGGTAGGTAGAGTGGCGACCGGTCCGACGGCGGACCGGCCGGACCCGCGCCGCGCGCAGGCGCCCGGCTTCGCGCGACGAAGGGTGAACCGGTGGACGAGCTCCTGTTCGGTGCGGCGTACTACGACGAGTACATGCCGACGGACCGGATCGAGACGGACGTCGAGATGATGAAGGCGGCCGGGATCACGGTCGTCCGCATCGCCGAGTCGACGTGGAGCACGCTCGAGCCGCAGCCCGGCGTCTTCGACTTCACGCACGTCGACCGCGCGCTGGACGCGTTCGAGGCGGCGGGCATCCACGTGATCGTCGGGACCCCGACGTACGCGGTGCCGGCGTGGCTGGTGCAGTCGCACCCGGACGTGCTCGCGACCACGCGGGCCGGCGAGGGCCGGTACGGCGCGCGGCAGATCATGGACATCACGAACCCGACGTACCTGTTCCACGCGGAGCGGGTCATCCGGCGGCTCCTGGAGCGCACCGCGCACCGCCCCGGCGTCATCGGGTTCCAGATCGACAACGAGACCAAGTACCACGAGACCGCCGGCCCCGCGGTGCAGCGCCGGTTCGTGAAGTACCTCCGCGAGGAGTTCGGGGGCGACCTGGACGCGCTCAACGCGGCGTTCGGCCTGGACTACTGGTCGAACCGGGTGGACGCCTGGGAGGACTTCCCGGACGTCCGCGGCACGATCAACGGCTCGCTGGGCGCCGAGTTCGACAAGTTCCGCCGCCGCCTGGTCGAGGAGTTCCTCGGCTGGCAGGCCGGGATCGTGCGCGAGTACGCCCGCGCGGACCAGTGGGTCACGCAGAACTTCGACTTCGACTGGACCCCGGGCTGGTCGTACGGCCTGCAGCCGGCCGTCGACCACTTCAGGGCGGCGCCGACGGTCGACATCGCGGGCGTGGACATCTACCACCCGACCCAGTCCCGGCTCACGGGCAAGGAGATCGCGTTCGGCGGCGACATGACCCGCTCGATCAAGGGCGGCGCGAACTACCTGGTGCTGGAGACGCAGGCGCAGGGCCAGCTCGGCTGGCTCCCCTACCCCGGCCAGCTGCGGCTGCAGGCGTACAGCCACCTGGCCAGCGGGGCCGACGGCCTCATGTACTGGCACTGGCACTCGATCCACCACTCCTTCGAGACCTACTGGCGCGGTCTGCTGTCGCACGACCTGCAGCCCAACCCGACGTACGAGGAGGCCGGCGTCTTCGGCCGCGAGGCGCAGCGGGTCGGCTCGTCGCTGATCCACCTGCGCAAGCACAACCGCGCGGCGATCATGGTGAGCAACGAGGCGCTGACCGCGCTGAAGTGGTTCACGATCGAGGTCGGGTTCATCGACGGCGTGTTCGGCTCGTCGATCGGCTACAACGACGTGCTGCGCTGGGTGTACGACGCGCTGTTCGACCTGAACGTCGAGGTCGACTTCGTGTCGGTCGACGACGAGGACCTCGCCCGGTACGACCTCCTGGTGGCGCCGGTGCTCTACGCGGCCCCGCAGGCGACGGTCGACCGGCTGGACGCGTACGTGCGCGGCGGCGGCCACCTGGTGACGACGTTCCGCACCGCCGTCGCGGACGAGTACGTGCAGGTGTGGCACGACACCGCGCCGCACGGGCTCACCGAGGTCACGGGCGTGACGTACAACCAGTACACGGTGCCGGGCGACGGCGTCGGCCTGGCGCTGCACGGCGACCTCGCCGCGGTGCCGGGCGCGACCGAGGGGGCGGCGGCCGGGGCGCAGGCGTTCCTCGAGCTGCTGAACCCGCGGGGCGCCGAGGTGCTGGCGTCGTACGACCACCCGGCGTGGGGCCCGTACGCCGCGATCACCCGGAACCGGGTCGGCGACGGGTCGTCCCTGCACCTGGGCACCATGACCTCGCCGGAGCTGCTCCGCGCCGCGCTCACGCTGGCGGTCCGGGACGCGGGGATCGCGGACTGGGCGCAGGACCTGGCCGGCACGGTGTCGGTGCGCCGCGGCACGAACGCCGCGGGGAACGCGGTCACCTACCTGCTCAACTACTCCGCGGACCCGGTGACGGTCGCGGCGCCGGTGGCCGGCCGCTCGGTGCTGGCGGACGGCGCGGCGGTCGCCGCGGGCGAGGAGCTGGTCATCGGGGCCTGGGACCTGGTGGTCCTGGAGTCCTGACCGGGGACAGGGCGGTCCTCGCGCACGGCTAGGGTCGTGCGCGAGGACGGCCCGGACGGAAGCAGGAGACGTGACGACGCAGCAGCAGGACCCGCCGGCGGTGCGCCGCCGGGTCCGCCTGACCCCCGAGCAGCGCCAGGCGCAGATCCTGGACGCGGCCACGCGCCTGATCGCGCGCCACGGGTTCACCGGCATGGCGCTCGCCGACGTGGCGCAGGAGGTCGGGCTCACCCAGGCGGGCCTGCTGCACCACGTGGGCTCCAAGGAGGGCCTGCTGGAGCTGGTCGTCTCGCAGCTGTACGACCGGCGCGGGACGCCCGACGACTACGTGGCGACCGGCGACCCGGCCGCCACGCACCCGGACGGGATCTCGATGCCGGGCTACTTCCGGTTCCTCGTCTCGTTCAACGCGGCGCGCCCGGAGCTGCTGCGGCTGTACACCGTCCTCGGGGTCGAGGCGTCGTCGCCGGAGCACCCCGCGCACCCGTACTTCCTCGACCGGCCCGACCAGGTCTGGGGGTTCTACCGCGGCTTCTCGTGGCGCCTGCCGCCCGAGGTCGGCCCGTTCGACGGCCTGCGCGACCTGGTCGAGATGACGATCGAGGCGATGGACGGGCTGCAGATCCGGTCGTTCCGCCGCCCGGCGGTCGACCTGGGGACCGAGTGGGCGAAGTTCGAGCGCGTCCTCTACCCGTCGCCCGTCTGGGACGGGTACCGCTAGCAGGACGACGACGGCCCGGGTCCCCGCGCGGGGACCCGGGCCGTCGTGGTGGCGGCGCGACGCTCAGTGCATCGCGACCGGCGCCTCGGCGTCGGCGGGCGGCCGCCGGACCAGCAGCGAGGCGACGAGCGCGACCAGCGCGACGACGCCGCCCCACAGGAACGCCCCGCGCACGCCCGCGGCGGTGGCGGTGAGCACGTCGGCGCCCGCTTCCAGCCGCGCGGCCGTCGTCGTGGACAGCACCGTGATGAACAGGGCGGTGCCCGCGGCGCCGGCGAGCTGCTGCAGGGTGTTCACGATCGCGCTGCCGTGCCCGTACAGGTCGCGCGGCAGCGAGCCGAGCGCCGACGTGAACAGCGGCGTGATCATGAACGCCAGGCCGACGCTGAGCAGCGTGTGCACCGCCACGACCGCCCCCGCCGGGGTGCCCGGGTGCAGGGTGGACAGCAGCCACAGGGCGACGCTCAGCGCGAGCACGCCCGGCGTCACCAGCGGGCGCGGCCCGAACCGGTCGAACAGCCGGCCGACCAACGGGGACAGCGCGCCCATCACGAGGCCGCCGGGGAGCAGCAGCAGGCCGGTCTCCAGCGTCCCCAGCGCCAGGACGTCCTGCAGGAAGATCGGCAGCACGATCAGGGCGCCGAACATCGCCATGAAGCCGACGATCAGCACCAGCGCGGACACGGTGTACGAGCGCCGGGTGAACACCCGCAGGTCCATCAGGGGGCCGTCGTGGGTGCCCTGCAGCCGGATCTGGCGCAGCGCGAACGCGGCGAGCGCGAGCACGCCGACCGCGATCGGGATCCACGGCGCGACGACCGTGTGCCCGCCGGCGGCCTCGCCGATGCTGGACAGGCCGAAGATCAGCGCGCCGAAGCCGACGGCCGACATCAGCAGCGACAGCACGTCGAGGCGGTGGTCGGACGGCTCGGTGACGTCCCGGACCTTCCACGCGCCGAGCGCGAGGGCGATCCCGGCGATCGGCAGCATGACGAGGAAGATCCACCGCCAGGACAGCTGGGACAGCACGAGGCCGGAGATCGTCGGGCCGATCGCCGGGGCCACCGAGATGACGATCGAGATGGTGCCCATGGTGCGCCCGCGGATGCTCGGTGGGACCAGGGTGAGCGCGGTCGTCATGAGCAGCGGGAGCATCACCGCGGTGCCGCTCGCCTGCACGACGCGGCCGGCGAGCAGCACGCCGAACCCGGGCGCGGCCGCGGCGAGCGCGGTGCCCGCGACGAACAGCGACATCGCGGTGATGAAGATCGGGCGCAGCCGGAACCGGCTCATGATCCAGCCGGTCGCCGGGATGACGACGGCCATCGTGAGCATGAAGCCGGTGGTGAGCCACTGGCCGGTCGCGGCGGTGACGCCCATCTCCTGCATGAGCACCGGCAGGGCCACGCCCATGGCGGTCTCGTTGAGGATCACGGTGAAGCCGGCGACGAGCAGCAGGCCGATGAGGGTGCGGTCGCCGGGGGCGAGCCGGACGGGCGCGGGGGCGGCGGGGGCCGGCGCGGCGGTCGTGGCGGCCGGCCCGGCGCCGTCGCCCGGCGCGCGGTCGCGCAGGGCGGTGTCGTCGTGCGTGGTCATAGGTCTCCCTCGCGGGTGGAGTCGGCGGTGAGGTGCGCGCGAGCGGGTCCGCGGCGGGGCCGGCGGACGCCCGAGGGAGGCGCACGTCGGGACCAACGTCCCAGACGCTCCGGATGATTCCCGAGGCGGCGGCGCGGTGTCGCCGGGTTTTCCGCCGACGCCCGCCGCGGGCCGCTGGGTGACCGGCGGACCGCGAGGGTGCCCCCGGCGGGGTTCGAACCCGCACTGGGCCGGGTTTAAGCCGGCTGCCTCTGCCGGTTGGGCTACGGGGGCCGCGCCCATCCTGCCAGCACGACGGAGCCCGCCCACCCTCGCGGGGTGGACGGGCTCCGGTGCTGCGGGCCGTGCGGCGCGCGTCAGGCCTTGGCGGTCGGCTTGACCTCGGCGGGCGAGCCGTCGGCGGGCGAGGTGTCGTCGGCCTTGCCGGCACCCGAGGGCTTCACCTCGGCGCCGGGGACCGCGGCGTGGTCCTCGTCCTTGGCCGGGGCGGCGACGGGCGCGGCCTCGGGCTTCGGCTTCGGCGGCACGGACGCGGCGCGGAACTCGGCGCGCGGGTCGTGGATCGAGCCGAGGGCCACCGTCTCGCGGCGCCACAGCAGGTTCGCGGTCCAGCCGGACATGATCGCGATCTTGCGGTTCAGCGTCGGCATCGCCATCACGTGGTACGAGCGGTGCAGCACCCAGGCGAAGAAGCCGCGGACCTTGATCTTGCCCAGGAACTGGGCGACGCCCTTGTACATGCCGAGGGACGCGACCGCACCGATGTTCTTGTGCTTGTAGTCGGTCGGCTCGGCGCTGCGCAGCACGCGGGCCAGGTTGTCCGCCAGGTGCGTCGCCTCGCGGATCGCGTGCTGGGCGTTCGGCGGGCAGAACGAGCCCGGGTTGTACAGGTCCGGCACCGCGGCGCAGTCGCCGGCCGCGTAGGCGTCCGGGACGACGCGGCCGTCGGCGTCGGCGATCTGCAGGGTCGCGAGCGTGGTGACGCGGCCCATCTTGTCGAGCGGCAGGTCCGAGTTCTGCAGGACCGGGTTGGCCTTGACGCCCGCGGTCCAGACGATGGTCTCGGAGTCGAACTCGGTCTTGTCCGAGAGGACCACGTGGCCGTCGACGCAGGAGTTGAGGAACGTGGAGAGGTACACCTCGATGCCGCGCTTGCGCAGCTGCTCGAGGGTGTAGCCGCCGAGCTCCTCGGAGACCTCCGGGAGGATGCGGCGCGAGCCCTCGACCAGCACGAAGCGCAGGTCGTCGGCGCTCAGCGACGGGTAGTGCTTGACCGCGTCGCGGGCCATGTCCTCGACCTCGGCGATCGCCTCGACGCCGGCGAACCCGCCGCCGACGAAGGTGAAGGTCAGCATCCGGCGGCGCAGCTCCGGGTCCCAGGTGGACGACGCGCGGTCGATCCGGCCCAGGACGTGGTTGCGGACGGCGATGGCCTCCTCGACGTTCTTGAAGCCGATCGCCTGCTCCGCGAGGCCCGGGATGGGCAGCGTGCGGGCGACCGAGCCGAGGCCCACGATCAGGTGGTCGTAGGTGATCCAGTACGGGTCGCCCTCCTCGGGCGTGATCTGGACCTTGCGCTCGGCGTGCTTGATCTCGGAGACCTTGCCCTGCAGCGCGTCGATGCCCTTGAGCGCGCGGCGGTGCGGCGCGACGACGTAGCGCGCGTCGATCGAGCCGGCGGCGGCCTCGGGCAGGAACGGGGCGTAGGTCATGTACGGGCGCGGGTCGACCACGACGATCGCGGCCTCCCGGTTGCCCAGGCGACGACGGAGCCGGCGGGCCGAGTACAGCCCCACGGACCCGCCGCCGAGGATGACGATGCGCGGCACCTTGCGGGACGGGGTCCCGGACTGCGGCGCCAGGGTCGTGGCGGTGGACTCAGACATAGGTCCAACGGTACGTCCCATGACTTCCCCGAGGCGAACCGGGACCACGTGATTCTGGGCACAAGGTCCCGGATTCCGGCGCCGCCGCCGGTCAGGGGGCGGTCGTGGCGGCGTTCTCCTGGGCCGCGACACCGCCGGCGCCGGGACCTCCGTCCCGGGTGCTGGACTGCGCGGCGGTGGCGGCGGTCTCGGCGGCGGCGGGGTCGGCCGACGGGGCGGCCGAGGGCTCCCCGGACGGTCCTGCCGACGGCCCCGCGGACGGCCCGGTCGCGGGCTCCTCCGCCGCGCGGCGGTCGACGACGGAGGGCGCCTTGGCGAACGGGCGCGGCGGGACGCGCGGCTCCGCGGTGAGGACGTCGACCGGGTCCTGCGCGGACTCGTCGATGCCGAGGCGGTCCCACTCGAAGTCGGCGTTCGGCGCCCCGAGCAGCGGGTAGACGTTCCACCGCGTGCGGCCGTCCTCGTCCGTGGCCGGCAGGAAGTTCCAGTCCTCGGTCACGCCCGGCAGCGACCAGGTCGACCAGCCTTCGTCCGTCGTCGTGCGCACCGGGCGGCCGCGGTCGTCGTACACCTGGACGTCGGAGAGCGGGTTGCCGTCCGCGTCGTAGACGAACAGGTTGCTCACCTGCATCCCGTCGACCCACACGCCGTCCTCGCGCGGGATGCCGTCGGACGGCTGCTCCACGTACGCGGTGTCGTACCCGGTCTGCCAGCGCACGGCCCCGTTCCCCGCCCAGATCACGGCCGGGATCAGGAGCACCACGGCGAGCGCCCCGGTCGCGGCGGGCAGCCACCGGCCGGACCGCGGCAGCCACAGCCCGCGGCCCCACTGCACGCTCACCACGACGAGCCCGGTCAGCAGCACCCAGGTCGGCAGGTCGGCCGGGACCCAGCCGCCCTTGCCGCCGCCGTACGCGTACCGACCGCCCGCCAGCTGGAGCAGCAGCTGGTAGACCACCCAGGCGCGCAGCACCCACCACAGCGGGCGGACCGCGAGCCCGAAGTCGCGGAGCCCCGGCCACCACGGCTGCCGGCGCATCCCGGCGGTGGCGCGCAGCGCGGTGCTCCGGACGTCCGCGCGCATCCCGCGGACCCGCGCCCGGAGCCCCCGGCGCGCAGGCACCGGCTCGGGCTCGGGCAGCCCCGCGGCGACGCGCAGCTCGCGGGCGTAGTCGGCCGGCGGCCCGAACAGCGCGATGAGGTCGCCGTGGGCCCCGACTGGCGCGACCTCGTCCGCCAGCGCGTCCGCGAGGTCCGCCTCGAGCCCGTCGGTCAGGTCGTCCACCTGCTCGGCCGGCATCCCCGCCAGGTGCTGCCGCACCCGCGCGGCGTACTCCGCCACCGTCGCGGGCGCGGCCGCGCGGCCCGCCTCGGCCTGGGTCCCGCTCACGCCGCCACCTCCCCGTCGAGCAGGCGGGTCATGGTCCCCGCGAACTCGCGCCAGTCCTTGCGCTGGGCGGCGAGCATCGCCCGGCCCTGCGCGTTGATCCCGTAGTACTTGCGGTGCGGGCCCTCGTCGCTGGGCACCACGTAGGACGTCAGCGCACCCTGGGAGTACAGCCGGCGGAGCGTGCCGTACACGGACGCGTCGCCGACCTCGGCCAGCCCCGCGGCACGCAGCCGCCGGACGACGTCGTAGCCGTACCCGTCCTCCTCGGCGACGACGGCGAGCACCGCCACGTCGAGCACTCCTTTGAGCAGCTGGGTCGTGTCCACCCGGGGCCTCCCTGGCGCGGACGCCGGGTGTCCCGGCGCACCGCAGGTGCGGGGCGGGCGCCGCGGTCGGCCCCCTGTCGGCCGCGGCACCCGCTGTCTGGTGCGGGAGCCGACCCTCCTCGGCTCCCGCAGGAGCCACGGTAGTACAGATTGCGCAGTACCGGGCGAAGTTCGCTACCGGACCCGCGGGCGTGTCGCCGGGCCCGCCGACCCGCTCGCCCGCCCGGCCCGCCCGGCCCGCTCGCCCGCCCGGCCCGCTCGCCCGCCCGGCCCGCTCGCCCGCCCGGCCCGCTCGCTCGCCCGCCCGCTCGCCGAGATAGGACCTCCCCGCCGAGGTAGGACCTTGCACGGCCCTATCTCGGCGCGACGGTCCTATCTCGGCGCAGGAGAGCGGGAGCCGTGACGCCGCACGCCGCCGAGGTCGGTGGTTCGGCGCGAGGTCGGTGCTTGTAAGCACCGACCTCGGCGCGAAGCACCGACCTCGGCGCGGGCGCGCGGGGGCGCGCGGGCGCGCGCGGGTCAGGCGCGGGTGGCGCGCGTGCGCTCGGCGACGCTCCAGGCGATGCCGTCGAGGATGTCGTGCTCCGAGGTGACGACCTCCGTCAGCGTGCCACCCGACGCCTCGACCTCGGACCGCACGCGCTCGACGACCGCCCGCCACACCAGCGCGCCGGCACCGATGACGTCGACCCGGCCCGGGTGCATGAAGCCCAGCGACGACCGGGCGTCGTGGTCGCGGGCGAGCAGGTCGTCGCAGGCGGCGACCACGTCGTCGACCGCGAGGACGGCGCCGTCGATGGCGTCCCGGTCGTAGGCGGGCAGCCGCAGCGCGTGCGCGGTGATCGTCGTCACCGAGCCCGCCAGGCCCACGAGGGTGGCGGTCCGACCCAGCGGGACGTGCTGGGCGGCGACGTCGAGCGCGGCGCGCACGTCGGCCTCGGCGGCGGCGACCTGCTCGGCGGTCGGCGGGTCGGCCAGCAGGTGCCGCTCGGTGATCCGCACGCAGCCGACGTCCATCGAGTACGCGGCCTCGGGCTCCCGCTCGCCCAGCACGACCTCGGTCGAGCCGCCGCCCAGGTCGACGACGAGGAACGGGCCGTCGTGGGTCGCGCCGAGCACCCCGGTCGCACCGCGGAACGACAGCGCGGCCTCCTCGACGCCGCCGATGACCTCGGGCTCGACGCCCAGGGCCTCGCGGACGCCCGCGACGAACTCGTCCCGGTTCTCGGCGTCCCGGGACGCGCTGGTGGCCACGAACCGGACGGCCTCGACGCCGAGGTCGCGGCAGACGTCCGCGTACCGGCGGGTGGCGCCCAGGGTGCGGGCCATGGCCTCGGGGGCGATGCGGCCGGTGCGGTCGACGCCCTGGCCGAGCCGGACGACCTCCATGCGACGGTCGAGGTCCGTGAGGGTCCCCGCCTCCGCGTCGACGTCGGCCACCAGGAGCCGGATGGAGTTGGTCCCGCAGTCGATGGCAGCCACACGCGTCACGCGACAGATCATCCCATCCCGGGCGCGGGCCGCGCGCCGCGGCGGCGGGCCCGGCCGGCGGGCGTCAGCAGGTGCAGCGGTCCGGGCGCCACACGTCGCGCAGCCGCAGCAGCACGTCGTCCCCGACCGGGTTGACGCCCGGACCGGCGGCGAGCGCGTGCCCGACGACGACGTGCAGGCACTTCACCCGGGTCGGCATGCCGCCGGCCGAGATGCCCGCGATCTCCGGCACGTCACCGAGCTCGGCGCGGTCGGCGAGGTACGCCTCGTGCGCGCGCTGGTACGCCGCCGCGAGCTCCGGCTCGGACTGCACGCGGGCGGTGAGCTCCTTCATCAGGCCGGTGGCCTCGAGGGTGCTGACCGCGCCGACGGCGGGCGGGCACGTCAGGTAGTACGTGGTCGGGAACGGCGTGCCGTCGTCGAGCCGCGGCGCGGTGCGGACGACGAGCGGCCGACCGCAGGCGCACCGGGCGGCGACGCCGACGACGCCGCGCGCGGGCCGGCCGAGCTGCTCGCGGAGCACGACGAGGTCCGCCTCGGTCACCTCGGGGGTGTCGTGCCGGGCGCGCGGCACCTCGGCCGGGTCGGGCAGCGCGGGCGCCGGGGTGGTGGGCAGGTCGGTCACGAGCGGTCCTCGGGCGGTCGGCGTCAGGGGGTCGGCGCCGTCGGCTCCCCGTCGGACCCCTCGGTCCCGGTGCCGTCCGGCGCGGTCCCATTGTCCCCCGTCGTGCCGGTGCCCGCGGACCCGTCGGTCCCGGTGCCGGTCGAGCCCGTGCCCGCGGCCCCCGCCACCTGCACGGAGTCCCACAGCTGGGCGTACCAGGGGCGCGTCGGGTCGTCGGACTCGACGGTCCCCGGGGTGGTCGCGGCCGGGTCGGTCGCGGTGTCGTCGGGCACGACCTCCGGGTCGGCGACGCGCAGCGCCCGCTCCCCCGGCATGACGAACGCGAGCCGCTCGCGGGCCTGCGCCTCGACGTAGGCGGGGTCGGACCACCGGTCGAGCTCGGCCTGCAGGTCCTCGTTGTCCTGCTCGGCGGCGGCCACCTCGGCGCGCAGCTGCTCGAGCCGGACCTGCTGGTCGAGGTACTGCCGCAGCGTCGGGAAGACCAGGACGAACGCGATCGACAGCACCACGAACATCACCAGCGCCCGCACGGTGAACAGCCGCGGCAGCCGCTGCTGCACGGTCTCGGCGCGCGCCCCGCGGCGGTCGCCGCCCGAGCCGCCGCGGCCGCCCGGCCGGGAGCTGCTGGGCCGGCCGGCCGCCGGGCGCGGCGGGGCGGACCGGGCGCGCGAGGTGCTGGGGCGGGGGGTGGCGGGGCGCGGGACCGACTGCTGCGGGGCGCCGGTGCGCGGGGTCGCGGGCGTGCGCGCGGCAGGGGCCTGGCCCGCGGACGGCCGGGTCGCCGGGGTCGAACCCGATCGGGTCGCGGGGGCGCCGCCCGAGCGCGGCGCCGGCGCGGGCGAGCGCGGCACGCTCGCCGTGCGCGGCGCGGGGTCGCGCGGCGCGGGCTGCCGGGGTGCCGGGGTGCGCGGCGCGGGCGTGCGCGGAGCCGAGCCGCGCCGGTCGCCGCCGCGGGTCGCGTCGTCGTCGGCGCCGGTGCGGGGCGCGGCGGGACGACGAGGGGCGGGCATGGTCCCGATTGTGCCCCGCGCCGCGCCCGCGACCCCGCAGGCGGCCCGGCCGTGTCCGCGCACGCACACGATCCGCACAAGCCGCGGGCGGCGCCGGGCACACCCCGGACGCGCCGGAGGCCGGCGACCCCGTGCGGGGTCACCGGCCTCCGGTCGAGAGCCTGAGGGCTCAGGCCTTCCAGCGGGGGAAGGCCGACAGGCCGGCGTAGCGGCCGGCGTCGTCCAGCTCCTCCTCGATACGGAGCAGCTGGTTGTACTTGTTGATGCGCTCGCCACGGGCCGGGGCACCGGTCTTGATCTGGCCGGCGTTGGTCGCGACGGACAGGTCGGCGATCGTGACGTCCTCGGTCTCGCCGGAGCGGTGCGAGGTCATCGTGGTGAAGCCGTTGCGCTGGGCCAGGGTGACGGCGTCCAGCGTCTCGGTCAGGGTGCCGATCTGGTTCAGCTTGACCAGCAGGGAGTTCGCGGCCTTGAGCTCGATGCCCTTGGCCAGGCGCTCCGGGTTGGTGACGAACAGGTCGTCGCCGACGATCTGCACCTTGTCGCCCACCTTGGTGACGAGCTCGGACCAGGTGCCCCACTCGTCCTCGGACAGCGGGTCCTCGATGGAGACCAGCGGGTAGTCCGCCACGAGCTGCTCGTAGAACGCGATCATCTCGGCCGGCGCGAGGGCCTTGCCCTCGAACTGGTACGCGCCGTCCTTGAAGAACTCGGTCGCGGCGACGTCCAGGGCCAGCGCGACGTCCTTGCCCGGCACGAAGCCGGCCTTCTCGATCGCGACGAGGATCAGGTCCAGCGCGGCGCGGTTCGACTCCAGGTTCGGCGCGAAGCCGCCCTCGTCGCCGAGACCGGTCGACAGGCCCTTGCTCTTCAGCACGGACTTCAGGGAGTGGTAGACCTCGGCGCCGGTGCGCAGGGCCTCGCGGAAGGTCGGCGCGCCGATCGGGGCGACCATGAACTCCTGGATGTCGACGTTGGAGTCGGCGTGCGACCCACCGTTGAGGATGTTCATCATCGGGACGGGCAGCACGTGGGCGTTCGGGCCGCCGACGTAGCGGAACAGCGGCAGGTCGGCCGAGTCGGCCGCGGCCTTCGCGACGGCGAGCGAGACGCCGAGGATCGCGTTGGCGCCGAGCTTGCCCTTGTTCGGGGTGCCGTCGAGCTCGATGAGGGCCTGGTCGACCAGGCGCTGCTCGGTGGCCTCGAAGCCGATGAGCTCCGGGGCGATCTCGTCGATGACCGCGTTGACCGCGTCCTCGACGCCCTTGCCCAGGTAGCGCGACTTGTCGCCGTCACGGCGCTCGACGGCCTCGAAGGCCCCGGTCGAGGCACCCGAGGGCACACCGGCCCGGGCGATGGTGCCGTCGTCGAGCGCGACCTCGACCTCGACAGTGGGGTTGCCGCGCGAGTCGAGGATCTCGCGGGCGCCGACGGCCTCGATGCTGGCCATGGTGCTCCTTCGTCAAACGGGTCGGTTTGCGACCTCAGCCTAGTGCGCGCCGTCCGGTGCGTCGGTGGGACCTTCGGCAACCGGACGGTGAACGCCTGTCAGAGCGCGGCGACGATGCGCTCGACCTGGTCCTTCGCGTCGCCGAACAGCATCGCCGTGTTCTCCCGGAAGAACAGCGGGTTCTGCACGCCGGCGTAGCCGGTGGCCATCGACCGCTTGAACACGACCACCTGCTTCGCCTTCCACACCTCGAGGACGGGCATGCCGGCGATCGGCGAGCCCGGGTCCTCCAGGGCGGCGGGGTTCACGGTGTCGTTGGCGCCGATGACGAGCACGACGTCGGTCGAGGCCAGGTCGTCGTTGATCTCGTCCATCTCGAGGACGATGTCGTACGGCACCTTGGCCTCGGCGAGCAGGACGTTCATGTGCCCGGGGAGCCGGCCCGCGACGGGGTGCACGCCGAACCGGACCTCGACGCCCGCGGCGCGGAGCCGGGCCACCAGGTCGGCGACCGGGTACTGCGCCTTGGCGACGGCCATGCCGTAGCCCGGGGTGATGACGACGCTCGACGCGGACTTGAGCATCGCCGCGACCTCGGCCGCCTGCACCTCGCGGTGCTCCCCGACCTCGGTCGAGCCCGACGGGACGACGGTCCCGCCCTCCGTGCCGAAGCCGCCGAGGATCACGCTGACGAACGACCGGTTCATCGCGCGGCACATGATGTACGACAGGATCGCGCCGGAGGAGCCGACGAGGGCGCCGGTGACGATCAGCAGGTCGTTGTCCAGCATGAAGCCCGCGGCCGCCGCGGCCCAGCCGGAGTACGAGTTGAGCATCGAGACGACGACGGGCATGTCGCCGCCGCCGATCGCGGCCACGAGGTGCCAGCCGAGCGCGAGGGCGACGACGGTCATGAGCAGCAGCGGCACCAGCGACGGCGACGTCAGGAACCAGCCCAGCGCCCCCGCGGACGCGACCAGCGCGCCGAGGTTCAGCCAGTTGCGGCCGGGCAGCGTGAGCGGCGCGGAGGACATCTTCGCCGAGAGCTTGAGGTAGGCGACGATCGAGCCGGTGAACGTCACGGCGCCGATGAGCACGCCGAGGAACACCTCGACGAGGTGCACCGCGTCGGCGTGCGTCTCGGTCAGGTAGGAGTTGACGCCGACCAGGACGGCCGCGGCGCCGACGAACGAGTGCAGCATCGCGATCATCTCGGGCATCTGCGTCATCTCGACGGAGCGGGCCCGCCAGGTGCCGACGGCGATGCCGATGAGGAGCACCAGCGCGATGAGCAGCAGGGTGACGAGCGGGCTGCGCTCGGAGACGTCGACGCTGAGCAGGACGGTGGCGACCAGCGCGAGGGCCATGCCGACCATGCCGAGCAGGTTGCCGCGGCGGGCGGTCTCCTGCTTCGACAGCCCGGCGAGGCTGAGGACGAACAGGACGGCGGCGACGAGGTACACGCCCTGGGCTGCGGAGGTGAGCATCTCAGGCCTCCTCCTTCCGGAACATCCCGATCATCCGGTAGGCCACCAGGAAGCCACCGAAGATGTTGATGGCGGCGACCGCCGCCGCGGCGAACGCGAGCGCCGAGACGACCCAGCTGTCGCTGCCGATCTGCAGCAGCGCGCCGACCAGGATGATCCCGGAGATGGCGTTGGTCTGGGCCATCAGCGGCGTGTGCAGCGAGTGGCTGACGTTCGAGATGACGTAGTACCCGACGAACACCGCGAGCACGAACACCGTGAAGTGCCCGGCGAACGCGGCCGGCGAGAACGTGATCGCCAGGGCGAGCAGCACGGCGCCGAGGGCCAGGCCGGCCATCTGGCGCTGCCCGCGGCGGCGCGCGGCCTCCCGGGCGAGCCGGGCCTGCTCGGCGGGGTCGACCGGCGCCACGGCCGGGGCGGGTTCTGCCGCCGGCGCCGCCGACACCTGCACGGGGGGCGGCGGCCACAGCACCTCCCCCGCCCGCGTGACGGCCATGCCCCGCTGCACCGGGTCGTCGAGGTCGAGGACCAGCGCCCCGTCCTTGCCCGGGGTGAGCAGCGTGAGCAGGTTGACGACGTTGGTGCCGAACAGCTGCGACGTGTGCCGCGCCATCCGGCTGGTGAGGTCCGTGTAGCCGAGGATCGTCACGCCGTTCGCGGTGACGACCTTCTCCCCCGGCACGGTCAGCTCGCAGTTGCCGCCGCCCGACGCGGCCAGGTCGACGATCACGGACCCGGGGCGCATCGCGGCGACCATCTCCGCGCTGATCGTGCGCGGCGCGGTGCCGCGGACCAGGGCCGTGGTGATGACGATGTCGGCCTGGGCGGTCTCCGCGGCGTACATCTCGGCGGTCAGCCGCTCCTGCTCGGCGGTGAGCTCGCGGGCGTAGCCGTCGGCGCTCACCTCCTGCTGGGCCGCGGCGGCCTGCACGAACGACGCGCCCATCGACTCGATCTGCTCGCCGACCTCGGGCCGGACGTCGTAGGCGCGGACCTGGGCGCCGAGGCTGCCGGCCGCGCCGATCGCCGCGAGCCCGGCCACGCCCGCGCCGATGACGAACACGGTCGCCGGCGGGGTCTTGCCGGCGGCCGTCACCTGGCCGGTGAACATGCCGCCGAACTCCTCGGCGGCCTCGATGACCGCGCGGTAGCCCGCGACGTTCGACATGGTGCTGAGCACGTCGAGCGCCTGAGCACGGGACACGCGCGGCACGGCGTCGAGGGCCAGCGCCGTGACGCCGCGGGCGGCCAGCGCCGCGACCCGCTCGGGGTGGGCGGCGCCGGCGGGCGCGAGCATCGACACCAGCGTGGCGCCGGGGGTCAGGGCGGCGACCTGCGCGTCGGCCGGGGCGTTCACCGTGGTCACCACGTCGCTCGCCCAGACCTCGGCCGCGTCGCCGAGGGCCGCGCCGGCCTCCGCGTAGGCCGCGTCGGGGAAGCTCGCGGCCTCGCCCGCGCCGTGCTCGACGACCACCTCGTAGCCCAGCTTCGCCAGCCGGCCCACGGTGGCGGGCGTGGCGGCCACGAGCCGCTCGCCCGGCCGGGCCTCCTTCGGGACGCCGATCCGCATCGACCCCTCCTCGTCCGGTGTCGCGGTGCGCCCGCCCTCGCCGGGCGTGGGGCACCGGGCCGCGGGTGCACCGCCAGCCTCGCCCATCCTGGTGCCCGGGGCCCGACGGAGTCCCGGACCTTCGGCCCGGCGCGTCCGACCCGGGCCGTCAGCCCTGCTCGGCCGCCCGCAGGTCCCGCTCCCACACGGCCGTCGCGCGGCGGAGCTCGCCCTCCGCGTCGGGGCCGGCCGCGCGGGCCTCCTGCACCAGGGCGAGCAGCCGCGCGCCGAGGTCGCCGGGCACCCCGGGGGCGCCGGGGGTCGGCGCCGGCGCGACCGCGGCCAGCCCGGACCGCTCGGCCCGCGACGCCACCTTCTGCGCCCGCGCCAGCGCGCCCATCGCGAGCGGCACGCCGTCGAGCACGGACTCCCGCTGCTTCTCCTCGCGCTTGATCGCGTCCCACTGCCGGTTCACGCCGTCGGCGTCCGCGACCTCGGCGGTGCCGAAGACGTGCGGGTGCCGCCGCACGAGCTTGGCGACCAGGTCGGCCGCGACGTCGTCGACGTCGAACGGCCCGGCGGGGTCCTCCTGGGCGATCCGGGCGTGGAACACCACCTGGAGCAGCAGGTCGCCGAGCTCCTCGCGCAGGTGCGCGGTCCCCGCCCTCGACCGCCTCCGCGACCTCGTAGGCCTCCTCGAGCACGTACGGCACGAGGGAGGCGTGCGTCTGCTCGGCGTCCCAGGGGCAGCCGCCCGGGGAGCGCAGCCGGTCCATCACCGCGACGAGGCGGCGCAGCGGGTCCGCGACGGCGGTGGGGTCCGCCGCGGCCTCGGCGCGGGCGTCGGTCACGGGGCCGGGGTCGGCGCGGCCCCGTCGGCGGACACGATCCACGGGTACGCGGTCGTGCCGACGGTGCCGAGGTCGTCCGCGGTGCCGAACCGGGGGTTCACGGTGAAGTCGAGGGCCCCGAGGTCCTCCTGCAGCGACGCGAGCAGCGTGTCCGCGTCGTCCGCGCCCTGCAGGGCCTGGATCTCCAGCAGGTACCGCATGACGCCGACCGAGGCCGGCGAGAAGTCCTGGGCCGGGGCGCCCGCGGCCTCGACCTGCTGGTCGAGCGCGTCGGCGGCCTGCTCGTCGGACACCGCGACGCCCGCGTCGGACGCCGCGGCGGAGACCGTCGGCTCCTGGATGAGCACGCCGAGGATCGCGGACGCCGAGACGCCCTGGAGCACGGGGCCGAGCTCCTGGGTCGCGGTCTCGACCTCGGACGTCGGGATCGACCGGCCGTCGACCACGGCCGCCGCGCCGGGGCGGCCGCCGCCGCACGCCGCGAGCACGCCCGCCACCGCCAGCACCCCGACGGCGGACACCGTCCGCCGGACCGTCTTCCGCGTCACCGCACACCTGGCCTCTCGTCGCTCTCCGTCGCCCGACCGGGCCCATCGTAGGGGCCGGTCCTGGGCTCGGGGCCAGGACCGGCCCCGACGCGCTGCCGGCGCGAGCCGGCGGGCGGGAGCGCCGGCCGGCTCAGCGCGCCGCCGTGCCCACCCCCGCCGCGGCGGACACGTCGCCGAGCACGACCGCGTCGATCAGCTGCCGCGCCCAGGACATGACCGCCTCGCCGTGCAGCGGCTTGCCGCCGATCCGCGCGGTCGTCGGGAACGGCACCAGCACGGTGCGCAGCGCGGGCTTGAGCACCGAGCCGGGGTACAGCCGCTTGAGCCGCAGCTGCGCCGACTCGGGCAGGTCGACCGGCGCGAACCGCACGAACTTGCCCTGCGCGGTGACGTCGGTGAGCCCGGCGGTGCGTGCGTGCAGCCGGAACCGGGCGACCGCGAACAGGTTGGTCACGGGCTCGGGGATCGGGCCGTACCGGTCGACCAGCTCCGCCGAGATCTCCTCGAGCGCCGCCTCGTCCCCCGCGGCCGCGAGCTTGCGGTACGCCTCCAGGCGCAGCCGCTCGTGCGCGATGTAGTCGTGCGGGATGTGCGCGTCGACGGGCAGCTCGACCGTCACGTCGGGCAGCTCCTCGGGCTGGTCGCCGCGGTAGGACGCCACGGCCTCGCCGACCATCCGGATGTACAGGTCGAAGCCGACGCCCTCGATGTGCCCGGACTGCTCGCCGCCGAGCATGTTGCCCGCGCCGCGGATCTCCAGGTCCTTCATCGCCACGGCCATGCCGGCGCCGAGGTCCGTGTTGGCGGCGATCGTCTGCAGCCGGTCGTGCGCGGTCTCGGTCAGCGGCTTCTCCGGCGGGTACAGGAAGTACGCGTACGCCCGCTCCCGCCCGCGGCCGACGCGCCCGCGGAGCTGGTGCAGCTGGGACAGCCCGAGCCGGTCGGCGCGCTCCAGGATCAGCGTGTTCGCGTTGGAGATGTCGAGGCCGGTCTCGACGATCGTCGTGCACACCAGGACGTCGAACCGCTTCTCCCAGAAGTCGACGATCACCTGCTCCAGCTGGTGCTCGTTCATCTTGCCGTGGGCGACCGCGATCCGGGCCTCCGGCACCAGCTCGTTGAGCCGGGCCGCGGTGCGCTCGATCGACTCGACCTTGTTGTGCACGTAGAACACCTGGCCCTCGCGCAGCAGCTCGCGGCGGATGGCGGCGGAGATCTGCTTCTCCTCCCAGGCGCCGACGAAGGTCAGCACGGGGTGCCGCTCCTCCGGCGGGGTCGCCAGGGTCGACATCTCGCGGATGCCGGTCACCGCCATCTCGAGCGTGCGCGGGATCGGCGTCGCCGACATCGCCAGCACGTCGACGTTGGTGCGCAGCGCCTTGAGGGTCTCCTTGTGCTCGACACCGAACCGCTGCTCCTCGTCGATGATGACCAGGCCCAGGTCCTTGAACCGCACCTCGCCGGTGATGAGCCGGTGCGTGCCGATGACGACGTCGATGCTGCCGTCGCGCAGGCCGTCGACTACCGCCTCGGACTCGGCCTTGGTCTGGAAGCGCGACAGCGCCTTCACGGTCACCGGGAACCCGGCGTACCGCTCGGCGAACGTGTCGAGGTGCTGCTGCACGAGCAGCGTGGTCGGCACGAGCACGGCGACCTGCTTGCCGTCCTGCACGGCCTTGAACGCCGCGCGCACCGCGATCTCGGTCTTGCCGTAGCCGACGTCGCCGCAGATGAGCCGGTCCATCGGGACCGACTTCTCCATGTCGGCCTTGACCTCGTCGATCGTGGCGAGCTGGTCCGGGGTCTCGACGTACGCGAACGCGTCCTCGAGCTCACGCTGCCACGGGGTGTCCGGGCTGAACGCGTGCCCGGCCGTCGCCTGGCGCGCCGAGTACAGCCGGATGAGCTCGCCGGCGATCTCCTTGACCGCCTTGCGGGCGCGCCCCTTGGTCTTGGCCCAGTCCGAGCCGCCCATCTTGTTGAGGCTGGGCGCCTCGCCGCCGACGTACTTGGTCACCTGGTCGAGCTGGTCGGTCGGCACGAACAGCCGGTCCCCCGGCTGGCCGCGCTTGGACGACGCGTACTCGACCACCATGTACTCGCGGGTGGCCGCGGACGCACCGGTGCCGATCGTGCGGGACACCAGCTCGACGAACCGGCCGACGCCGTGCTGCTCGTGCACGACGAAGTCGCCGGGCCGCAGCTGCAGCGGGTCGACGACGTTGCGGCGCCGGCTCGGCATCTTGCGCATGTCGCGGGTGGACGAGCCGGGTCGGCCCGTGAGGTCGGACTCGGAGAACACCGCGAGCCGCAGGTCCTCGGACACGAAGCCCGGGCCGACCTGCGCGGGCATGACGAGGACGACGCCGCCCTCGAGGTCGCCCTCGAGCGCCGGGACCAGCCGGGCGGGCACGTCGGCGGCGCGCAGCTGCTCGGCCATGCGCTGCGCGGGGCCGTGGCCCTCGGTCGCGAGGAGCAGCCGCCAGCCGTCCTGCTGCAGCCGGCGGACGTCGGCGACGGCGCGGTCGACCTCGCCGCGGTACCGCTCGACGTCGCGGGCGGCGACCACGACGGTCTCGACGCCGTCGTCGGCGCTGCGGAGCGCGTCCGGGTCGGCGGCGCCCTCGGCGGCGTCCGCGTCGAGCGTGAAGGGGCTGAGCGTCCACCAGCCCAGGCCGCGCACGGCGGCGAGCGCCCGCACCTCGGCGAACGACGCGAACGACGCGGCGGACAGGTCGAGCGGCGTCGCGGCGCCGGCGGCGGCGGAGGTCCACGCGGCCTGGAGGAACTCCTCGGTGGTGGCGACGAGGTCGTGCGCGCGGCGGCGGACCCGCTCGGGGTCGGCCAGCACGAGCAGCGCGTCGTCCGGCACCAGGTCGAGCACGGGGACCATGTCGCCGACGAGCGCCGGGGCCAGCGACTCCATGCCCTCGACGGCGATGCCCTGCGCCAGCTTGTCGAGCATGTCGACCGCCCCGGGCAGCCGCTCCACCAGGGACGCGGCGCGCTCGCGCACCTCGTCGGTCAGCAGGATCTCCCGGCACGGAGGCGCCCACAGGCCGTGGCCCGCGACCTCGAGGCTGCGCTGGTCGGCGACGGAGAACCAGCGGATCTCCTCGACGTCCTCGCCCCAGAACTCGATGCGCAGCGGGTGGTCCTCGGTCGGCGGGAACACGTCGAGGATGCCGCCGCGCACGGCGAACTCCCCGCGGCGCTCGACCATGTCGACCCGGCTGTACGCGGCGGCCACCAGGCGCTCGGCGACCTCGGACAGGTCGGCCCGCTCCCCCACGTTCAGCGACACGGGCGCGAGCTCGCCCAGCCCGGCGACGACCGGCTGCAGCAGCGCGCGCACGGGCAGGACGAGGACGCGGATCGGGCCGGTGTGGCCGGGCTCGGGGTCGGGGTGCGCCAGGCGGCGGAACACGGCGAGCCGGCGCGCGACGGTGTCGCTGCGGGGCGACAGGCGCTCGTGAGGCAGCGTCTCCCAGGACGGCAGCACCGCGACGTCGTCGTCCGGCAGGTAGCAGCGCAGCGCCGCGGCAATCTCGTCCGCGTCGCGGCCGGTGGCGGTGACGACGACGAGGGGGCGGCCGGGCCGCGCGGCACCGGGGGCGGCCTCGGCGCGGGCGCCCGCGAGGGCGGCCAGCAGCGGGGGGCGGATGCCGGCGGGCCCGACGACGTCGACCTCGCCGCGGGACGGGACGAGGGAGACGGCGCGCGCGACGGCGGGGTCGGTGAGGAGGACGGGCAGCAGTCCGGCGACGTTCATTGGGTTCCTTCCGGGGGTGCCGGCGGCGGGGCGCGGTCAGCACGAGAACCCCGGATCCAGGGGATCCGGGGTGCAGCGACCACTGTACGAGCGACCACCGACACTCTCACCCTGACGGCGGCACCCCTCTTGACACGTTCTGCACCGTTTGTCCTAATTTGCACTTCAACTAGAGGCCTGACGCGGGGCTCCCGCGCAGCCGCGACCAGCCCCGGCCGACGACTGCCACCCCGGGAGGGCGAATGGGTACCGCGCACGGCGGCGACCGCCTGCCCGTCCTCTGGAGCCTCAACGGCCTGCGGGCGGCCGGCGCGCTGCTCGTGATGCTCTACCACGTGAACTCCTGGAACCTGCAGGTCATCCGGGGGTCCAGCGCGTTCTACACCGGCGTCGGGCTGTTCTTCGTGCTGTCCGGCTTCGTGCTCACCTGGACCGCGCAGCCCGGGACGACGCTCGGGGCGTTCTACACCCGCCGGCTCGCGCGCATCCTGCCGAACCACCTCACGGCGTTCGCGATCGGGCTCGCGGTGACGGTGCTCGTGGTGGGCGCCACGGTCGACCCGGCCACGGTGCTGTCGGGGATGTTCCTCGTGCAGGCGTGGTCGCCGGACGGCCAGGTCGTGTTCGCCGTGAACGGCGTCGCCTGGTCGCTGTCCTGCGAGATCGCGTTCTACGCCGCCTTCCCGGCGCTGCTGTGGGCGCTGCGCCGGATGCAGCCGCGCACGCGGGTCCTCGTCGCCGGGGCCGCGCTCGCCGCGCCGGTCGCCGTCGCGCTGGTCTGGCCGTCGCTCATCCCGCTGCTCTTCCACCTGCCGCCCGCCCGGCTCCCGGAGTTCCTGCTCGGCATGGTCACGGCGCTCGCGGTGCGCGAGGGCTGGCGCCCCCGGGTGCCGGCCTGGGCGCTGCTCGCCGTGCTCGCCGCGTGCGTGCTCGGCGCCGCCGCCGTCGACGTGCACCCCACGGTGCTCACCGCGGTGCTGGCCGCGATCTTCGCGCCGCTCGCCGCGGGCTGCGCGTGGGGCGACATCGACGGTCGCAACCGCTGGGCGCTGCACCCGGCGGTGAAGCTGGGCGGGGCGCTGTCGTTCTCGTTCTACCTGCTGCACGAGCTGGTCATCAAGGTCGTCGTGGCGACGCCCGTGCGCGGGCCCGCGGCGATCAGCGTCGTGCTGGTGGTCTCGGCGGGCCTCGCGTTCCTGCTGTGGCGCGGCGTCGAGCTGCCGGCCCGCGCCCGGATCCTCGCGGCGGTGCCCGCGCCCGCGCCGCGGCTGGGGGCGGCCCCGCCGGCGCACGCGCCCGGTGGACGCCGGGCCCGGCACAGCCGGCCGCGCGAGGTGGCGTGGTCGTTCCCGCTGACGCCGGGGGCCGGGCTCGCCGCCGTGGCGGTGCCGGCGGGCTCGGTGCCGGCGGGCTCGGTGCCGGCGAGCGGGCCCGGGGCCGGGCCGGCGCCCGGGCGGGGCACCACCGCGACGACCCCCGGGTACGTCGCCACGGCGCACGGCCTCGCGCTGACGGACGTGCCGCGCGCGCTCGAGCCGGCGCCGGCGCACGCCGCGATCGCCGCCGGCCCCTCGGCCGCCGAGGGCGCCGTCGGGACCGCGGCGCTGGTGGCGGTGGCCGCCGTGGTCGCGGCGGGGCGCCCCGCCGCGGAGCACGCCGACGAGGCGGTCCGGTCGCGGGACGCGCGCGCCGTCGCCGGTCGACCGCCGGCAGACGACGGAGCGGCGTGGGCGGCACCGGAGCCCCCGGCCCGGCAGCGCGCCGCGGCCGACGGCGCCCCGACGCCCGGCGCACGCTGGCACCCCCCGGCGGGCCCGTCGCGCCGCCCCCGCGCCTGACCGCCGCGCCTGACCCCCGCGCCTGACCTCCGCGCCTGACCCCCGCCGAGTGCCTACCCGACACGTCGACTGCCTATCCCGTGGATAGGCACTCGACGTGTCCCGTATCCGCTCGACGATTCCGGACCCGAGGCGCGGAGGCGCGCAGCCGGCGGTGGGTGGGGCAGCGGCCCGCCCGCCCCCCGCGGGGTCAGGACGCCGTGGTGCCGTGCAGCGGGGTGGCGGGCGGGCGGCCCGCGCGGGCCTCGGCGCCGCGCGAGCGGCCGCGGTCCCAGAACTGGTGCACGGCGCCGCGCGCGCCCTCGTCGACGGCCGCGGCGGTCGGCGCGGGCTCGGCGGCGGGCAGCGCGGTCGGCGGCACCGAGTCGCGCGGCAGCAGCGCCACGGGCACGGCGGAGCGCGGGGCACCGCCGCCGCCCGGGGCGTCGCCGGCGGCGGACGCGGGGCGTTCGCGCGCGGGCGCCCGCAGCAGCCGCAGGGTCTCGCGGTGGTACGCGACGGCGGCGTGCGCCCGCAGCCGGGCCCGGGCGTGCCCGCGGCCGTGCCCGAGCGCCAGCAGCCGCAGCCACCGGCCCGCGAGCCGCAGCAGCACGACGGGTGCGGCGGGGCGGACGTCCCGCAGCCGCCGGTCGACGTACGCGGCGGCCCGTCCGTGCCCGCGGGCCCGCTCGATGAGGGCCCGGCGGACGAGCGCGCGGGGGCCGAGGTCGCGCTCCACGACCGCAGCCGCGACGGCCCGCTCGCGGAAGCCCGCGCCGACGACGTCGCGTCGGAACACGACGTCGAGCCCGTCGGGGCAGCGCGCGGTGCCGAGCGCCTCGTCGAAGCCGACCGCCTCCAGGACCGCCCGCGTCGCGGCCATGCTGACGCCGCTGAACGCCCGGCCGACCTCGGGCGGGTCCGGGACGAGGTCGAGGTAGGCGGCGGCGAGGTCCTCCGTCAGCCAGGGCCGCTCGAGGTTCGCGGTCAGCCGCACCGCCCCGCCGGTCAGGTCGGCGCGGCCGGAGCGCAGCGGCGCGGTGAGCGCGAGCACCCAGTCGGCGGGCACCCGGACCTGGGCGTCGGTGAACAGCAGGTACCGGCCGCGCGCCGCCGCGACGCCGACGTTCCGGGCGCGCCCGCCGGTCACCCCGGGGGCGGCGACGACGCGCAGCCGCGGGTCGGCGGGCAGCGCGGGCAGGCGGCCGAGGTCCCGGGCGACGAGGAGCAGCTCGCCGTGCAGCCGCTCGCCGCGGAGCCAGGAGGTCCGGTCGTCCCGGCGGCCGGCGGCGTGGTCGAGGGAGTCCAGCAGGCTGCGCAGGGTGTGCGGCAGGCCGTGCTCGTCGCCGCGCGCGACCACGACGACCGACACGTCCGCGCGGGCCCGGGCGTCGATCACGCGTCACCTCCCGCCGGCTCGGCGTCGGGTGCGGCCGAGAATGTCGACATACCCTCGCAAACCGGACAGGTGCGCGTCGAGTCGGTCACCCGGGTGCGCGCACCGGGGGTCGCCCGGTCGCCGGACGCGGGTCACCCGTGCGGGTGCGACCGACCCCGATGGCCCGCCCTGGGCCGGCGAGGCGGACCCTTCGCCTCGCGCCCGCCGATCACCGCGCGCCGGCTCAGTCCGCCTCGTGCCCGCAGCCGGCCACCGCGAGCTCGCCCGCGCGGAGCGGCTCCGGCTCGGGCAGCCCGCCGCGTGCGTACCCGATGCCGAACCCGGTGCTCCAGGACAGCCGCGCGACGTCGCCCCGGGACCGGATCCGGGCGGCTTCGCCCGCCACGAGCCACGCCCGCCGGGCGATCCGCGCCGGCCAGCGCCGCGCGGCGACGCGGTCGCCGCCCGCGACCGCGCCGTCGCCCGCCACCGGCGCGGACCCGTCCGCATCCGCCTGCGCCGCCACCTCGGCGTACCGCGCGGCCAGCCACCGCTGCCCCATCCCGCTGCCCCGCCCCTGCCGCCAGGCCCCGACGAGGCCGTCGCGCAGCCGCATGTGCACCACGGCGTCGGGCTCGAACGCGAGCGCCCCGCCGGCGAGCTGGGCGCGCCAGCACAGGTCGGTGTCCTGGAGGTAGCGGGCGCGGACGTCGAAGCCGCCCAGCCGGTCGAACAGCGTCCGCCGGACGGCGAGGTTGCTGGAGCTCGCGCTCCCGAGCCGGGGCAGCGGCTCGGTGTACTGCAGGCCGTCGACCTGGGGCAACGCCCGGGACCCCTGCGCCGCGCGGCTGTTGAGCCGCTCCCACTCCAGGCGCCCCGCCGCGACGTCGGCGTCCTGGAGCGCGCCGTGCAGGGCGTCGACCCAGCCGGGCGCGACGACGTCGTCGGCGTCGCAGAACAGCAGGTCCCGGCCCCGGGCCGCGCGCGCCCCGGCGTTCCGGGCGGCACCGGCCCCGCGGATCCCGGAGGCGTCGACGAGGCGCACCTCCGCCGGTCCCCGGGCGGCGTCCCGGACGACGTCGCGGGTCCCGTCGGTCGAGCCGTTGTCGGCGACCAGCACCTCCCAGGTGCAGGCCGGGGCCTGGGCGGCGAGCGCGTCGAGCTGGGCGGCCAGCGTGGCCTCGGCGTCCCGCGCGGCGATCACCACCGAGACGTCGATCGCGGCCTCGCGCCCGCCCCCGGGCGGCCCGTCGGCGGTCGGGCGTGCTGCGGTCACGGCTCCCCCCTGCCTGGCCCACGAACGGGACAAATCACCCGTAGCAGATCACAGAGGGCAGGGCTGCGCGAGCCCGTGCGGCGTCAGTACCGCTCGGGCCCGTAGTCGATCCGGTAGTGCTGCTCCCGCGGCCGCTCCCCGATCGGCCGGGCGGGCACCCCGCCGACGATCGTCCAGGGCTCGACGTCCTGGGTGACGACGGCGCCGGCGGCCACGACAGCCCCCTCGCCGATGGTCACGCCGCGCACGACGGTCGACCGGCTCGCGAGCCAGGCCCGGTCCCCGATGGTGATCGGCCCGAGCCGGCCGGCGAACCCGGGGTCCCGCAGGTCGTGGTCGGCGGTGACCAGCAGGACGTGGCTCGCGATGACCACGTCGTAGCCGATGTCGATGCCGCCGCGCGCGTCGATCTGGCAGAACCGCCCGACGTGGCAGCGCCCGGCGATCCGCAGGTTGCCCGGCTCGAGCACCTCGGACCCGCCGAACAGGTAGACGTGCTCGCCGAGGTCCGCGCCCAGCCGCCGGAGCGTGCGGATCCGCAGCTCGTTGCTGGGCACGTGCGTCAGCGCCCGGTTGAAGACGAGCTCACCCCGTCGACCCACGTCAGCCGTCCTCCCCGCGGGCCGCGCCCGCGTGCTCGTGCTCCGGGGCGACGGCCCCGGCGCGCAGCCGCGCCGCGAGCGCCGCCACCGTGTGCTCCCGCCGGACCAGCGCCCGGCCGGCCTCGCCGCGCGCCCGCCGGTCAGCGGGATCGGCCACCAGCGACCGGACGGCGTCGAGCAGCGCCCGCTCGCCGGTCGCCCCGTCGCCGACGACGACCACCCGGGCCTCGTCGAACAGGTGCCCGGCGCCCCGGGAGTCGTTGGTGACGACCGCGCAGCCGTTCCCGAGGGCGGCGACCAGCGGGCCGCTCACCGCGTGCGCCCCGCCGCCGCCCCAGCCGTCGCGCCGCCAGCGCACCACGACCGCGGCCCGCGCGAACGCGGCGCGCACGCCCTCCTCGGGCAGGAAGCCGAGCAGCCGCACCCGGTCGGCGGCCCCGGCGGCCTCCGCGGCGGCCGCGAGCGCGCGCGCCGTCTCCTCGCCGCAGGCGCCGACCGCCAGCACCCAGCCGTCCGGCAGGTCGGCGGCGGCGCGCACCAGGGGCAGCACGTCGTCGGCGGCGGCCACGTACCCCGGCACGAGCACCTCGGTGCGCCCGTCGACGGGGTCGTCGGTGGCGGCGCCGACGTGCGGCAGCGCCTCGACGGTCCGGTCCAGCCGGTGCGCGGCCGTGAGCGCCGCGGCACCGGACGGCGACAGGCAGAGCACCCGCTCGGCCCGGCGCAGCAGGTCGCGCTCGGCGCGCCGGCCGAGGGTGCCGGACAGCGCCGCGGCGACCCGGCGGCCGCCCCGGCGGTCGAGCAGCGTGGTGAAGAACGCGCCGCCGGACAGCTCGGGCACGTCGTGGACCATCAGCCAGACCCGCCGTCCGCGCCGCGCGGCCCACCAGGCGGCCCAGAACTCCGCGAGCCCGCGGCCGGCCTGCTCGACGACGAGGACCGCGCCCGGGTCGCGCCGGGTCAGGCGGCGCGCCAGCCGGACGGCGAGCGCGGCGGACTGGGACGCCTCGGGCGCGGGCGGCAGCGGCTCGGTGCCGGTCGGACCGAGCGCGTCGAGCACGGGGCGGAAGGCGGCGGCGTACGCGGCGACGCCGCTCGGGCTGGGCGGGAGGCGGGTGACGTGCACGTACCCCGTCGGAGCCGCGGGCACGGTCACCGCCGACCCCGACCGACCCGGCGCACCCGGTCGCGCGCGGCGACCCCGGCGCGCTGCACGCCCTCGACGGCGCCGAGCAGCCGGGCGTCCCGGGCGGGGACGTCCTGGGTCAGGGTGCCGGCGCGCTCGGCCACGAGCAGCGAGGCGTACAGGTGGCCGAAGGTGTGCAGGGCCGCGACGGCGAACCCGGCGCGCCCGTCCCGCCACGCGCCGCTGAACACGGTCGAGCGCAGCAGCTCGCGGACCAGCCGGACGGGGTCGTCCAACCGGGTGAACCGGCCGGGGTTGTTCGCGGCGTACCGGAGCACCTTCTCGGTGGTCTGGCCGACCGAGCGGAAGTTCAGGTGCGCGATCGCGGGCACGGAGGCCGGCGCGTCGACCCCGGGCCCGTCGAGCACCGGCGGCACGTGCGCGAGCGCCGGCTCGGCGTAGTGCGCGCGGCCGCGGCGGAGCAGGGCGTACTTCGCGCTGCCCTGCAGCGAGTGCTCGAGCATCCGGCCGTAGGCGACGTTGTCGTACCGCAGCCGCACCGCGGCCAGGTCGGGCCGGTCCAGGACGGGCTGCAGCGCGGCGCGGAACCCTGCGGGCAGGTGCTCGTCGGCGTCGACGAACAGCACCCAGTCGCTGGTCGCCGCGTCGAGCCCGCGCTGGCGGACCTCCTCCACGACGGGGGCGTCCGGCACCGGCACGACCCGCGCGCCGTGCGCCGCGGCGACCTCGCGGGTGTCGTCGGTCGACCCCATGTCGCAGACGAGCACCTCGTCGAAGCCGGCCAGCAGCGGGAGGCAGTCGCGCAGCTGGTCGGCCTCGTTGCGGGAGTACACGACGGCACTCACCGTGCTCGGGGGGGTCATGGCCCCGAGCGTAGGTCGGCGTCCCCCGCCGAGGGCACCGCCCGAAGGGTGAATTGGGGTGAAACGCGACATAGGGGACAGATCCGACGGCTAGCCTCGCCGTGCGGGCGAGCCGATCCGCACCGCCCTGACCAGGGCCCAGCACCGAGGAGCGCGCCATGAGCCACGTCGTCGTCGTCGGATCCGGCATCGTCGGGCTGGCGGTCGCCGCCCGGCTCGCCGCGCGCGGCGACGAGGTCACCGTCCTGGAGAAGGAGGACGGGCTCGCGCTGCACCAGACCGGCCGGAACTCCGGCGTCATCCACTCGGGCCTCTACTACGCGCCCGGCAGCCTCAAGGCGACGATGGCCGCGGCCGGCGCCCGCTCGATGGTCGAGTACGCCCGCGCGAAGGGCGTCCCCGTCGAGGTGTGCGGCAAGCTCGTCGTCGCCACGTCGGACGCCGAGGTGTTGCAGCTGGAGAAGCTCGCCGGCCGCGCGGAGGCGAACGGCGTGCCGGCCCGCCGGCTCACGCCCACGGAGGCCCGGGAGCACGAGCCGCACGTGCGCGCGGTCGCCGCGCTGCGGGTGGAGAGCACCGGCATCGTCGACTACCCCGGCGTGTGCCGGGCGCTCGCCGCGGACGTCGAGGCCGCCGGCGGCCGGATCCTGTTCGGCGAGGAGGTGCTCGCCGCGCGCACGGTCCCGGACGCGCCCGGGGCCCCCGGCCGGGTGGAGATCCGCACGTCGCGCGCCGACCGGGAGGCCGACGCGCTCGTGGTCTGCGCCGGCCTGCACGCCGACCGCCTCGCACGGGCGTGCGGGCTCGAGCCCGAGGCCCGGATCGTGCCGTTCCGCGGCGAGTACTTCGAGCTGACCCCCGAGGCCGGCGCGCAGGTCCGCGGGCTCATCTACCCCGTGCCCGACCCGCGGTTCCCGTTCCTCGGCGTGCACCTCACCCGCGGGATCGAGGGCCACGTGCACGCCGGCCCGAACGCGGTGCTGGCGCTCGCGCGCGAGGGCTACACCTGGACCGACGTCTCGCCGCGCGACCTCGCCGACAGCCTCGCGTGGCCCGGGCTGTGGCGGCTCGCCGCGCGCAACCTGGTGCCCGGCGCCGCCGAGGTCGGCCGGTCGCTCTCCCGGAAGGCCTTCGCGCGCAGCCTGTCCCGGCTCGTCCCGGGGATCACGGCGGGCGACCTCGTCCCCGCGCCGGCCGGGGTGCGCGCGCAGGCGCTGCGCCGCGACGGCGGGCTGGTCGACGACTTCCTGCTGCAGGGCGAGGGGCGGCAGGTGCACGTGCTGAACGCGCCGTCGCCCGCGGCCACCGCGTCGCTGGAGATCGCGCGGCACATCGTGGACCAGCTCGACGCCGCGGTCCCGGCGGCGCACGCGGCCTGACGACGCGCCGCCCCGGTCGCCGGGTCTCCGTCCCGCGCCTGTCCGCGCGACGCAGTCCGGGATCGGAGACCCGGCGCCGCGCCCGGGCGCACGGCAGCGGCGCCGGGCCGCGAGGGGGGCGCGGGCCCGGCGCCGCGGATCAGGCGGGGACCGTGCGGTCCGCCGGGGGCAGCGCGGCGGCGCCGCCGGGGGCGACCCGGGGCACGGCCACCGGGCGCGGGGTGTCGAGGCGGGCGAACGCGAAGCCCAGGCCGAAGCCGAGGTCCCAGCACCAGGACCGGAACTCCGCGACCGAGCGGACCCGGGCGAGGTCGCGCCCGACGAGGCGCACGCGGTGCACCGCCCGCCGCAGGCCGACGTGGCCGTCCGGGTGCGCGGCCGTCGCGGCGGCGGCCGCGGAGGCCACCGGGGCGCCCGCCCCCGCCACGCCGGCGGCCCGCCCGGGCGCGGCGAGCGCCCGCAGCCGCTCCTCCTGCTCCCGGTACCGCAGCGCCAGCCAGTGCTCGCCGGATCCGTAGTGGTACCCCTGCTGCAGCGTCGACCGCAGCGTCCCGCGCAGCCGCACGTGCAGCACGGCCTCCGGCACCCAGGTCAGCGGCACCCCGGCGAGCTGCACCCGCCAGCACAGGTCCGTGTCCTCGAGGAACAGGCAGCCCGGGTCGAAGCCCCCGACCGCCCGGAACACGTCGGCGCGGATGCCCATGTTCCCGGCCCCGGCGGCGTGCAGCCCGGGGAGCAGCGGGGACTCCTGGAGGCCCGTCGTCTGCGGGATCGTCCGGGAGCGCAGCACGCGCGGCCCGTTCAGCCGCGCGCCGTCGAACCGCCCCGCGACGAACGCGTGCGTGCGCAGCGCGGTGCGCATCGCCACGAGCCAGCCGTCGCCCACGACGTCGTCGGCGTCGCAGAACGCGACCAGCGGCGCGCGCGCCACCGACACGCCCACGTTGCGGGCCGCGCCGGCCCCGCGGGTGGCGGAGGCGTCGACCACCCGGACCGGCAGCCGGTCCGCGTACGAGCGGGCGAGGTCCACGGTCCCGTCGGAGGAGCCGTTGTCCGCGACGACGAGCTCCCAGTCGAACGGCACGCGCTGGGCCGCGAGCGCGTCGAGCTGCGCGCCGAGGGTGGCCTCGGCGTCGAAGGCGGCGATGACCACGGTGAGCTCGACGCCGGCGGGTCGCGCGACGCCGTCCCGGAGCCCGCTCACGACATCAGCTCCCGGAACACGGACCGGACCCGCGGGTACCGGCCGAGCAGCCCGCCGACGGTGTCGAAGGACCAGCCCTCCGCGAGCAGCGGGTCGACGAGCGCCGCGGTGACGGCGGCCCTGTCGAACGTCGGCAGCTGCTCGCCGGGGGCCAGCGTCCCGGGGTCGGCCCGGGTGTCGTGCAGCAGCAGGATCCCGCCGGGGTGCAGCGCCGCGCGGGCGCGGGCGGCGACGTCGGCGACGGGGGCGTCGACCCAGTCCTCCGCCCAGCCCGACCAGATGACGACGTCGAGCCCCGACCGGGTCCAGCCGCGCAGCGAACGGGGCCGGTGCGCGCCGTAGGGCGGGCGGAACAGCGTGACGGGCACGCCGGCGACCGCCTCGACCCGCCGCCGCGCGTCCGCGACGACCCGGATCGCCTCGGAGTCCTGCAGCCGGTTGAGCCGCCCGTGGTCGGGGCCGTGCAGCGCGAGCTCGTGGCCCTCGGCGACCAGGCGCCGCACGAGGTCCGGGTGCGCCTCGGCGGCGTCGGCCAGGACGAAGAACGTGGCGCGCAGGCCCCGGTCGGCGAGCAGGTCCAGCAGGCCCGCCGTGTGGTCGGGGTGCGGTCCGTCGTCGTACGTCAGGGCGGCGACCGCGTCGGCGGTGCGGACGCAGGCGGTGGGTGCCAGCCCCCGGAGCAGCGGGCGCGCGAGGCGCAGCGCCGCGCGGTCGGGCAGCGGACGTGGCGCGGGTGCCCCGAACTCGCCCAGGTCGCGCCGCAGCACCAGGGTCTCCCCCGGGTCGCGCGGCGCCGGACGGGTGCCGCGGTGCAGCGCCGGCTTCTCGACGACCATCGACCTCCCCCTCGCATCCAGCCGGGCGGGACGTCGCAGCCGCCGCCGGACGACAGTGTGCCCGTGGCAACCGGCCCGGTTTGTCCGTTTTGGGGCTTTTCACCCGAACGCTCGACAGGTTTCGCCCGGGCGCCGCCCGCGAGACCTCCGTCGCCCGCGCGCACCGGCGGCACCCGTCGACGTCGGCCGCGTGCGGGGGGCACCTGGGCCACCCGGGGGACGCCCGCCACCCGCCCGCGGCCCCCTTGGGGTGATATGTCCGGTTTTCACCCGTTAGTACCTGTCTGGCCCGAAATGCCCGGACTAGCCTCGGGGCTGCCGCGCGGCGTTCGCGGCGCCATCCCACACCCCCGTCCGAGGAGGAGCCATGACCGCAGGCGACCTGTCGCCCGCCGACATCCCGGTGGTGATCCTGTGCGGCGGCATGGGGACGCGCCTCCGCGAGGCCAGCGAGAAGCTGCCCAAGCCGCTGGTCGACATCGGCGGCCGGCCGATCCTCTGGCACATCATGAAAGACCTACAGCGAGCACGGCTTCCGCCGGTTCGTGCTGGCGCTCGGCTACAAGAGCGACCTGATCAAGCAGTACTTCCTGGACTACCGGCACCTGACCTCCGACTTCACGCTGCACCTCGGCGCGGACGGTGCGGAGTCGGAGCCCGTCTTCCACGGCACCGCCGCCAAGGAGGACTGGGAGATCACGTTCGTCGAGACCGGGCTGACCACGGCGACCGCCGCGCGCATCCGCCGCGTCGCCCAGCACCTCGACGCCGACCGGTTCGCCCTCACGTACGGCGACGGCATCGGCGACGTCGACATCACCGGCGCCCTGCGGCACCACGTCGAGCAGGGGCTGCTCGGGACGCTCACCGGCGTGCACCCGTCCAGCCGCTACGGCGAGATGCGGGTCGAGGGCGACACGGTCGTCGAGTTCAACGAGAAGCCGACCCTGGCCGACGGCTGGGTCAACGGCGGGTTCTTCCTGTTCGAGCGCGAGTTCGTCGACAAGTACCTCGACGACGACCCGGCGGTGATGCTCGAGAGCGCGCCGCTGCAGCAGCTCGCCCGGGACCGCCAGCTCTCCGTGTACGAGCACGAGGGCTTCTGGATGGGCATGGACACGTTCCGTGACTGGACGGAGCTGAACGGACTGTGGGACGCAGGTCGCGCCCCCTGGAAGATCTGGGAGGACTGAGCGCGTGCGCATCCTGGTCACCGGCACCGAGGGCTACCTCGGCAGCCTGCTCGCACCGACGCTGCTGGGCCGCGGCGACGAGGTCACCGGCCTCGACACCGGCTACTACAAGAACGGCTGGCTCTACAACGGCGTCCACGAGACCCCGCACACGCTGGTCAAGGACATCCGGCACGTCACCCCGGACGACCTGGTCGGCTTCGACGCGGTCGTGCACATGGCCGAGCTGTCGAACGACCCGATCGGCGACCGCATCGGCGAGGTCACGTACGACATCAATCACCACGGCTCGGTCGCGCTGGCCTCGGCCGCGAAGCGCGCCGGCGTGAGCCGGTTCGTCTACATGTCGTCCTGCTCGGTCTACGGCGTCGCCGACGGCACGGTCGACGAGACCAGCCCCACCGACCCGCAGACCGCCTACGCCCGGTGCAAGGCCCTGGTCGAGCGGGACGTCACGGCGCTGGCCGACGACGATTTCTCGCCGACGTTCCTGCGCAACGCGACGGCGTTCGGCGCCTCGCCGCGGCAGCGGTTCGACATCGTGCTGAACAACCTGGCGGGCCTGGCCTGGACGACGCACCGGATCGCGATGACCTCCGACGGCACGCCGTGGCGCCCGCTGGTGCACGGCCTGGACATCGCCAAGGCGATCCGCGCGGTGCTCGACGCCCCGCGCGAGGACGTGCACGCGCAGGTGCTGAACGTCGGCGCCGACGCGAACAACTACACGGTGCGCGAGATCGCCGAGACGGTCGGGGCCGAGTTCCCCGGCTGCGAGGTGTCGTTCGGCGAGCCGAGCGCGGACAACCGGTCGTACCGGGTGTCGTTCGCGAAGATCCGCGAGGTGCTCCCCGGCTTCGAGACCGACTGGGACGCCGCCGCCGGCGCCGCGCAGCTGCACCGGGTGTTCGAGCAGATCCAGCTCGACGCCGACACGTTCACCGGGCGCGGGCACACCCGCCTGGCGCAGATCGAGCACCTGCTCAAGACCGGCCAGGTGGACCCGCAGCTCTTCTGGACGGTGAACCCGTGAAGTACACCCCGACCGCCGTCGACGGCGTGATGATCGTCGACCTGGAGGAGCGCGGCGACGACCGCGGGTTCTTCGCGCGCACCTTCGACACCAGCGAGTTCGAGGCGCACGGCCTGGACACGACGGTCGCGCAGTGCAACCTGTCGTACAACCACGTGGCCGGGACGCTGCGCGGCCTGCACCGCCAGGTGCCGCCGTACGCCGAGGGCAAGCTGGTCCGCTGCACCGCCGGCGCGATCGTCGACGTGGCCGTGGACGTCCGCCCGGACTCCCCGACCTACGGCGAGCACGTGATGGTCGAGCTCTCGGCCGCGAACCGGCGGGCGCTGTTCATCCCGCCGTACGTGGCGCACGGCTACCAGACGCTGACCGACGGCGCCGAGGTGATCTACCAGGTCAGCGGCCCGTACGCCCCCGAGGGCGAGCAGGGCTTCCGGTACGACGACGCCGCGTTCGGCATCGAGTGGCCCGTGCCGGTCACGGTGATCTCGGACAAGGACGCGGCGTGGCCGCTGGTCTCGTCCGACGCCGCCGAGGTGGCGCCGTGATCGTCGTCGACTCGCTGCTGAAGGCGCGCCAGGCCGACGGCCGCCCGATCCGGGTGGCGCTGGTCGGCGCCGGGTTCATGGGCCGCGGCCTGGTGAACCAGATCGTCAACTCCGTGCCCGGCATGGACGTCGTCGCCATCGCGGCGCGGCACCCGGAGCAGGGCGTCCGGGCGTACACCGAGGCGGGGCTCACGGGCGTCGTCGAGGTGGACTCCCCGGCCGCGCTCGCCCGCGCCGCCGCGTCCGGCACCCCCGCCGTCACCGCCGACTACCGCGTGGCGGTCGCGTCCGACGCGGTCGACGTGGTGGTGGACGTGACCGGCGCGGTGGAGTTCGGCGCGCACGTCGCGCTCGCCTGCTTCGAGCACGGCAAGCACCTGGTGCTGATGAACGCCGAGGTCGACGCCACGGTCGGCGGCGAGCTCGCCCGCCTGGCCGACAAGGCCGGCGTCGTCTACACCGGCTGCGACGGCGACCAGCCCGGCGTGCAGATGAACCTGCACCGGTTCGTCACCGGGCTCGGCATGGACCACGACGGGCACGTCGACGAGCTGACCACCCGGTACGACGTGGACGAGCTCCGCGCGCTGGGCGGGGCCGTCGACTACGTGGTCGGGGCGCGCCCCGGGCCGGGCGTGTACATCCTGGCGACGCACGACGACCCGAAGCAGCGGCACTACCTGGAGCTCTACAAGCTGGGCACCGGGCCGCTCTACTCGTTCTACCAGCCGTACCACCTGTGCCACTTCGAGGTGCCGACGACGATCGCCCGGGCCGCGCTGCTCGGCGACGCGACGATCCGGCCGCTCGGGGCCCCGTCGGTGGAGGTCGTGACCACGGCCAAGACCGACCTCGCCGCCGGCACCGTGCTGGACGCGCTCGGCGGGTACCACTACTACGGCCAGGCGGAGAAGGCGGCGGTGACGCGGGACGAGCGGCTGCTGCCGGTCGGCGTCGCGGAGGGCTGCGTCCTCGTCCGGGACGTCCCGAAGGACGCGACGCTCACGTACGACGACGTCCGGCTCCCGGAGGGCCGGCTGGTCGACCGCCTCCGCGAGGCCCAGGCCGCCCTGGCCTGACCGGGCGCGCACGGGCCTGGGCCCAGCGACCCGGCGCGCGACCCGGCGCGCATCGCCACCCGATCCTCGCGCTGCCCCCCCTCGGGATCGGGGGGTGGCGCGAGAAAGGGGTGGGGACGCGCGCGACCTCCGCCTTCCGGCGCAGCCTCCTCCGATCGGGGTGGGCGGGGCCGGAAGGCGGAGGCCGAGCGCGCCCGCGGCGCGGACGGCGGCGCCCGCGGCGCCGGCGGCGGATCACCCGGATGCCAGCGGCTTCACCCGGGGTCGGCGGACAAACCGGACAAATCTACTCATAGGCTTCATCGCAGCAGGAACGGGCCTGGGGACGACGACCCGTCCCCCCGGCCACCCAGGACCACCAGGAGAGGGGGGACCGTGCCGTCCACCGACAGCAGCACGGACCTGCGCGCCCGCGCCGTCACGTTCTACCTGCCGCAGTTCCACCCGGTGCCGGAGAACGACGCGTGGTGGGGCCCCGGCTTCACCGAGTGGACGAACACCGCGAAGGCCCGGCCGCTGTTCCGCGGGCACGTGCAGCCCCACATCCCGGCGGACCTCGGGTTCTACGACCTGCGGATGCCCGAGGCGCGCGAGGCGCAGAGCGACCTCGCGCAGCGGTACGGCGTCGAGGCGTTCGTGTACTGGCACTACTGGTTCGGCGGCGGCCGGCGGATCCTCGAGCGCCCGTTCACCGAGGTGCTCGCCTCCGGCGCCCCGTCGGTGAAGTTCTGCCTCGCCTGGGCCAACCAGACCTGGAGCGGCATCTGGCACGGCGCCAGTGACCGCGTCCTGATGGAGCAGACGTACCCGGGGCCCGAGGACGAGCAGGCGCACTTCGACTCCCTGCTGCCCGCGTTCCGCGACGAGCGCTACCTGCGGGTGGACGACCGCCCCGTGTTCTACGTGTTCCGGCCGGAGGACCTGCCGGACGCCGCGGCGTTCGTCGACCGCTGGCAGGCGATGGCCCGCGCGGCCGGCCTGCCCGGGCTCTACCTCGTCGCCGAGGTGTCCGACCTGCTCGGCCGCGGCCCCAAGTACACCGACGTGGACGCGGCCGGCTTCGACGCCGGCGTCTACATGCGGATCCCCGCCCGGCAGACCCGCGCCGACGTGCTGCGGATGCGGCTGGGCCGGAAGCTCGGGAAGCCCGAGATCTTCCCGCACGCACCCGACTTCGAGCCCGCGCCCGCCGGCATCTCCGACCGCCTGCAGCCGTGCGTCTACCCGAACTGGGACAACTCCCCGCGCTCGGGCTCGCGCGCCGTCGTGGTCACCGGCTCCTCCCCCGAGCTGTTCGGCCGGCACGTGCGCCAGGCCGTCGACACCCTGGCGGACCGCCGGCCCGAGGAGCGGCTGCTGTGGGTCAAGTCCTGGAACGAGTGGGCCGAGGGCAACTACCTCGAGCCCGACCTGGAGCACGGGCACGCGTGGCTCGAGGCGCTGCGCGCCGGCCTGACCGGGACGAGCACGCTCGCCACGGAGCCGGCCCGGGTGCTCACGCCGCACCCCCTCGCGGCACCCGCCCCGTCGGACGGCGTCGCGCATGGGTGAGGCCACCACCGCGGCCCCGCTGCGCATCGCGATGCTGTCCTACTACCTCCCGTCGGGCAGCAAGATCGGCGTGGGCTTCCAGGCCCACGAGCTCGCCACCGAGCTGGCGCGCCGCGGCCACCACGTCGACATGTTCAGCGACTGCCCGCCCGTCCCCGGCGCGACCTACGGCCACCGGCACGTCGCGATGGCCGGCTCGCTGCGCACGTTCCGGTTCGCGACCGACCTGCGCAAGCAGGACTTCACGGGCTACGACGTGCTGCACGCGCACGGCGACGACTACTGGCTGTGGCGCCGGCGCGCGCCGCTGCACGTCCGCACGGTGCACGGCTCCTGCTTCGAGGAGGCGCGGCACATCCGCGGAGCCAAGGAGAAGCTCCGGATGCTGCTGCTCGGCATGACCGAGGTGCTCGCGTCCGTCGTCGCCGACCGGGTCGTCGTGGTGTCCCCGCAGACCCGCCGCTGGGTGCCGCGGTCGCACGACGTCATCCCGAACGGCGTCGACACCGCACGGTTCACCCCGGGCGACGCCGCGGGCCGCGCGGACCACCCGGTGGTGCTGTTCGTCGGCACCTGGCACGGCCGCAAGCGCGGCAAGGACCTGGCGGCGGCGTTCGCCCGGGACGTGCTGCCGCGGGTGCCGGAGGCCGAGCTGTGGATGGTCACGCGGGACGCCCCCGCCGACCCCGGGCCCGGCGTCAGGGTGCTCGGCCGGCTGTCCGACGAGGACCTGGCCGACGCCTACCGCCGCGCCTGGGTGTTCTGCCTGCCGTCGTCCTACGAGGGCTTCGGCATCCCGTACGCCGAGGCGATGGCCAGCGGCCTTCCGGTCGTCGCCACCCCGAACGTCGGCGCCCGGTACGTCTCCGACGAGGGCCGCGCCGCGGTGCTCGCCGACCTGGACGACCTGGGCACCGCGCTGGCCGACGTGCTGCTCGACGCCCCGCGCCGCGCGGCGCTGTCCGCCGCGGGCCTCGAGCGGTCCCGCGCCTTCTCGCTCACCGCCGTCGCCGACGCGTACGAGCGCCTGTACACGACCCCCCAGCAGCACGGAGACCAGTCATGACCGATGTCGCCATCCGGGCCGCCGGGGTCGGGAAGTCGTACCGGATCGCCACCTCCGACGACGCCCCGTCCACGGCCGCCGAGGCGGTGCTGCAGCGTCTGCGGCACCCGCTGCAGCGCGCGCAGTACGAGGAGTTCCGCGCCCTCGACGAGGTGAGCTTCGAGATCCCTCGCGGCGAGGCCGTCGGCATCCTGGGCCGCAACGGCGCCGGCAAGTCGACCCTGCTCAAGCTGCTGACCCGCGTCGCGGCGCCCACCCGGGGCCGCATCGAGCTCGCGGGCCGGGTCGGCTCGCTGCTGGAGGTCGGCACCGGCTTCCACCCGGAGCTCACCGGCCGCGAGAACGTGTTCCTCAACGGCACCCTGCTCGGGATGCGCAAGAGCGAGATCAAGCAGCGCTTCGACGAGATCGTGGCGTTCTCCGGCGTCGAGAAGTTCCTCGACACCCCGGTGAAGCGCTACTCCTCCGGCATGTACGTCCGGCTCGCGTTCGCGGTCGCCGCGCACCTCGACACCGAGATCCTCGCGGTCGACGAGGTGCTCGCGGTGGGCGACGCCGAGTTCCAGGCCAAGTGCCTCGACCGGATGCGCACCGTCGCATCCGAGGGCCGCACCGTGCTGTACGTGTCGCACCAGGTGCAGACCGTCAAGACGCTGTGCAGCTCGGCGATCTTCCTGGAGCACGGGAAGCTCGTCATGCACGGCACGGTCGACGACGCGATCGAGCTCTACCAGACCAGCCGGGACCGGGTCGCGATCAGCCAGACCGACATCGACCGCCGGCCCGGCACCGGCGAGGTCCGGATCACCTCCGCGACCGTGTCCAGCCCGCTGTACAAGACCACCGAGCCGAAGACCATCGAGTTCCTGGTCTCGGCCAACGCCGACTACATCGGCAAGTACTTCGTGTCCTGCCACATCAACGACCGGCACGGCACGACGATCCTGCAGTGCGACTCCCGGGTCAGCGGCCTGTGGCTGGACCCGGCGCAGGAGCAGAAGATCGCGCTCACCATCAAGGAGCCCTGGCTCAAGCCCGGCGAGTACACCGTCGACCTGTTCGTGTGCTCCTCCGGGGTGCTCGACTCGTTCGAGGGCGCCGGCCGGTTCGAGATCCACCCGGTGCTGCCCTACCCGCAGGCGGTCTCCGACGAGGGGCTCGACGCGGGCCTCGTCCTCGCCGACTTCGACTACGAGAGGCGCTGAGCGATGGCCACGCGCACGACTGTCATCAACCCGCCCGGGCGCCTGCCGCTGCCGGCGTGGCGCGAGATGTGGGAGGCCCGCGAGGTCTTCACCCGGTTCGGCATCCGCGACCTCAAGCTGCGCTACCGGCAGACCGCCCTCGGCGTCATCTGGGTGGTCCTGCAGCCGCTGCTGAGCGCCGGCATCTTCTCGATCGTGTTCGGGCAGATCGCCGACCTGTCCAGCGACGGCGTCCCGTACTTCGTGTTCTCGTTCACCGGCATGCTCGCGTGGACGCTGTTCAACGGGATCGTGTCACGGGCCGCGCCGTCGCTGGTGAACAACCAGGCGCTGGTGTCGAAGGTGTTCTTCCCGCGGCTGCTCGTCCCGCTGTCCTCGGTTCTGTCGGTGCTGGTGGACTTCCTGGTGGCGGGCGTGCTGATGGTCGGGCTGATCATCTGGTACGACATCCCGATCACCTGGGCCCTGCTCACGCTGCCGCTGTGGATCCTGGCGGTGATCCTGCTGGGCTCCGGGCTCGGCATGGCCGCCTCGGCGCTCATGGTGAAGTTCCGCGACATCGCCTACGTGGTGCCGTTCGCGCTGCAGACCCTGCTGTACGCCAGCCCGCTCGCCTACTCGCTGAGCGAGGTCGGCGAGGGCATCCGCTGGCTGTTCGACATCAACCCGCTGACCTGGATCCTCGAGGGCTTCCGGTGGTCGCTGCTCGGCCTCGCGGAGCCCGCGACGTGGCAGATGGCCGCGACGGCGGGGGTGAGCGTCGCGGTGTTCGTCGGCGGCGCGCTGATCTTCTCGAAGATGGAACGCGGCTTCGCGGACGTGATCTGACGTGGCCGCGCCCGCCGTCCCGCCGGTCGACCCGCCCGCCGGCGCCCCCGCCCCGGCCCCCCGCCGCCGGTGGGGCCGCCGCGGCGTGGTCCTGGGCCTGACCGCGGTCCTCGGCGCCTCGGCCGGGATCGGGGTGTGGCAGCTCGCCGCGCAGCAGCCCGGCACCGGCGACGGCGCCGTGGCCAGAGCGCCGACCGCGGGCGACCCCGCGGCGCGGATGTGCGGGGTCGCCGACCCCGACCGGTACGCCGCGCTGGCCGCCGACGCCCCGGTCGCGGACGTGCAGGACCTCGCCGACCTGGGCGACGCGGTGCCGCTCCAGCTCGCGGCCACCGGCGACCACGTGGCCGCGCTGCAGCGCGACGGCGGCACCACGACGATCAGCCGCTGGACGTCCGACGGGAAGGCCGGCACGCCCGTCGTGGTCGACGGCGGCGACGACGCGCCCGGCAGCTTCGCCCTGACGACCGACGGCGGCGTCCTGGCCACCGACGGCTCGGCCGGCGGCACGACCGTGGCGCTGTGGGCCGCGGGCTCGGCCGACCCGAGCACCACCTGGGACCTCGCGGCGCTCGACCGCGGCGACGTCCGGGCGGTGCTCGGCTGGACCGCGGGCCGCTCGGGCGTGCTCGCGACCGTCGTGCTCGCCGACTCGCACCGGCTGGCGCTGCTGCGCGCCGACGGCACCGTGGACGGTGACGGCCCGGAGCTCGAGTGGGGCTCCTACCCCCGGTTCTACCCGCAGGACGACGGCTCGCTCGTGCTGATGAGCGACGCCGACGACCAGTCGTCGTCGATCGCGCTCGTGCGGTACGCGGCGGACGGCACCCCGGGGCTGCGGATCGAGGGTCCGCTGTCCGGGGCGTCGAACGGCGGCGCGCCGGGCCTGGACCACCCGACCGGGGTCGCCACGGCCGCGGACGGCGGGCTGCTCGTGGCCGGGCCGACCTGGCGGCTGCTCGAGGTCGGCCCCGACGGCGTGTGGCGGCGCCAGTCGCTGTCCGGCGAGGGCCAGGGCTCGACCTTCCGGTTCGCCGACCTGACGCCGTTCGTGCGCGGCGGCGACGCCGTCTACTTCGCCTCCCCCCGCGAGGAGGGCGGCGGCCTGCAGCTGTCCCGCGTCGAGGACGCGGACCTGGACCTGCTGCTCGACGCCCCGATCGTCTGGGACGTGAACCACGCGTCGTCGCTCGACCTGCTCGGCTTCGGCGCGGGGCTGGGCACGGAGGCGGTGGACGACTACTTCGGGCCCGGGACGACGCCCGCGGTGCACGCCGCGTTCGCGCCGTCGTGGGGCGCGCTCGCCGACGCCTACGAGCTCCGCTACGAGGTGACCGGCGACCCCTGGCTGGACCCGCCCGTCGAGGCGACGTCCGGCACGGTGGCGATCCCGGCCGACGGCGGGGAGGTGCCGCTCGACCTGCCGGCGGCCCGGCCCGGCCCGTACGAGGTGCACGCCACCCTGGTCGAGAAGGCCACCGGCGCGGTCCGCACCGCCACCTGCCTGCGCTACGCCGTCGGCGGGGAGGGCGCGACCTACGACCCGGCCTCGCTGGCCGAGGGCGCCGACTGGGGCGGGCCCGGCCCGCTGCGCGGCGTCCAGCTCGCGGCGCAGCTCGGGCTCGGCAGCCACCGGGTGCAGCTCGACTTCGGCCGGCTGGTGCCGGACGTGACGGCCACCCCGTCGGCGGCCGGGCTGGACCTGGCGGCGCTGCCCGGCGCGGAGGACGGCGACCCGTTCGCGGGGATCGACGCCGCCGCGACCCTGGCCGCCGACTCGGACGTGCAGCTCTACGTGCAGGTCGGCCAGGGCGGGGAGGCGGAGGCCGAGGCCGTCGCCGACGGCACCTGGGGGGCCTGGGTCGGGGTGATCGCGGACGCGCTGCGCGCCGGCGCGCCCGACCTGCACCTCTGGGCCCCGTGGAACGAGCCGAACAACACCGGCTTCGGCGACGGCGCCGCCTACGCCACGCAGGTGCTCGCGCCGTTCGCCGACGCCGTGCGCGGGGCCGACCCGCAGGCCCGGGTCGTCGGCGGCAACGCGCTGAACGTCGTCGTGCCCTGGTACCAGCAGGTGGTCGACGCCGGCGGCTGCGCGTCGATGGACGTCGTCGGGATCCACCCCTACACCGGGTTCAACCGGTCCTGGGACGAGGAGGGCGCCGACGGCCCGATCGGGCAGATCACCGCGCTGCGCGAGGTGCTCGCGGCGTGCGGCGACGACGTCCCCGTCTGGGACACCGAGTCCGGCTGGTGGTCGGACGGCCCGGCGAACCACTGGGCGCAGGCCTACGACGTGGCCCGCTCCCTGCTGTGGATGCGCGAGCTCGGGGTGGACGAGTGGATGTACTTCTTCAGCGAGGGCGGCTGGGGCGAGGGCGGCTTCACCTGGTCGCTCGTGCAGCTGGGCTCGTTCGTGAAGCCCGGTGCGCTGGCGATGGCCGCGGTGTCCGGGGTCCTGGACGGCCGCGGGGCGCCCGACCTGCTCGACACCGGCGACCCGGCGCTGCACGCCATGGCGTTCGGCCCGGCGACCGGCGCGCCCTCGGCCGCGGGCAACCCGGCCCCCGCGGGCACCCGGGACGACCCGCTGCTCGCGGTCTGGACGCAGGACGAGGTGACCACGGCGCTGGTGACGGCAGACGCCGCGACCACCGTCACCGTGACGGACGTCTACGGCGGCGCCCGGACGGTCGACCTGGCCGCCGGCGAGCCGACCCCGCTGCCGGTCACCGGCTCGCCGGTGTTCCTCACCGCGGACGCCGCGCTCGCCGTCGCCCCGGACGCCGACGCGGGCACCGACCTGCTGGCCGACGGCACGGTGACGGCGAGCTCCAGCACCGACGGCACCGACCCGGCCGACCTGGTCGCCGAGGGCGGCGCGGGCGCGAACCCGTGGCGCGCCGGGGCCCGCACCGAGGACGGCCCGGACGACAGCCCGTGGGTGCAGGTCGACCTGGCGACGCCCGCCACCGTCGACCGGGTGGTCGTCGAGAGCGCCGGCATCCGGTGCTGCACCTCGGGGGTCCGGGCGTACACCGTCGAGGTGCAGGACGAGGACGGCGCGTGGCACGAGGTCGGCCGGCAGGACGGGCTGTTCCTGGCCCGCACCACGTCGGTGACCTTCGAGCCCCGCACCGTCACGGCGGTCCGGGTGCAGGTGCCCTCGACCACCACCCGGGGGATCACCGTCCCCGACGTGAACTACTCCGGCCAGTCCGGCGGGCTGCTGCCCGCGTGGGAGCCCGTGCGGCCCGAGCCGACCTGGCCCGTGTCGCTGGTGCGGCTCGCCGCCTACGGACCCGCCGCATGACCGACCCGACCGCCACCCGCTCCCAGGAGGGACGACGACGATGAGCCCCAGGGCCACCGTGGGCATGCCCGTCTACAACGGCGAGAAGTACCTGCCCGCCGCGCTCGACTCGGTGCGGGAGCAGGACGAGGCCGACCTCGAGATCGTGATCTCGGACAACGCCTCGACCGACGCCACCGAGGAGATCTGCCGCGCCGCGGCGGCCGAGGACGACCGCATCCGGTACGTCCGGCTGCCGGAGAACCGGGGCGGGCGGTTCAACTTCAACCACGTGCTGTCGCTGGCGACCGCCCCGTACTTCACCTGGGCCGCCGCCGACGACGTCCGGCGCCCGGCGTTCGTCCGGCGCTGCCTGGAGGTGTTCGCCGAGTCCGACCCGGCGACCGTCCTGGTGTACCCGCGCACGCAGATCATCGACGCGGGCGGGATCGTCACCGAGGACCTGAACGACGCCGACCTCGCGTGCGACGAGCCGACGCCGCACGAGCGGATGGGCCACTTCCTGCGGGCGCAGGCGGCGCACCTGTTCTACGGCCTGCACCGCACGGACGCGCTGCGCCGCACCCGGGGCATCCGGCCGACGGTCGGGAACGACCTGGTGATCCTGGCCGAGCTCGCCTGCCAGGGGCCGTTCCAGCTGGTGCCCGAGCAGCTGTTCCTGCAGCGCCGGCACAGCGAGCAGTTCTCCCAGCAGGGGCAGGCGCAGGTCGCCTGGCACGCCCCGTCCGCGTCGGTGCGGTTCGCGTTCCCGCACACGAAGGTCAGCGTCGAGCTCGCCCAGGGCGTGCTCGCCTCGGACGTGCCCGCCGCGGAGAAGGCGCGCGCGCTGGCGACGATCCCCGTGGCGTGGACGATCCCGCGCTGGCGCGGGCCGGCCGCCGACGTGTGGGCGGCCCTCGGGCTCGAGCCGCGGAGCCGGCGCCGGTGAGCGCGTCCGGCGGGTCCGGCGGGACGGGCGGGTCGGGCGGCGGCGACGCCGGCGCGGCCGCGCGCGTGCCCGAGGTGCACGTCCTCACCCCCGGCGACCACTTCTCCCCGCGCACCGGGTCGGCCATCCCGACGGTCGTCGACGGGCTCTGCGCGGCACTCCCGGCGGGCGCGGCCCCGCGGCCCCGGGTCGTCGTCGCGGACGGCACGTACCCCGACCGGTACGCCAGCGCGGACCCGGTGGGCTACCCGCTCGCCACCGCGCGCCCGGCGGACCGCTACCTCGACGCGCTGGCCGGGCGGCTCGGGCTCGCACGCCCGGGCGTGCGGCGCACGCTGCGCCCGACGCTGGGCGACCAGGAGGCGTGGGCGCCCGGCGTGGTGCTCGCGCACAACGCCCCGCAGCTGGTCCCGCTGGTGCACGAGCGCCACGCGGCCGTGCTGTACGCGCACAACCTGCTGCTGCGCACCTACAGCCCGCGCGAGGCCGACCGGGTGCTCGGCCGGGCCGCCGCGATCGTGTGCGTCAGCGGCGCCCTCGCCGACCAGACCGCGGCGCACCTGCCCGCGCGGCTGCGCGACCGGCTCCGGGTCGTGCCGAACGGCGTCGACACCACCCGGTTCGTGCCGCGCCCGGACCCGGGGCGCGGCGAGCGGCTGCGGGTGCTGTTCGTCGGCCGGATGATCCCGGACAAGGGCGCGGACGTGGTCCTGGACGCGGTCGCACGGCTCGGCCGGGACGACGTCGAGCTGACGCTGGTCGGCTCGCAGAACTTCGACGCGGGCGCGGCCCCGTCGCCGTACGAGCGGGACCTGCGCGCGAAGGCCGCCGCGCTGGGCGACCGGGTGCGGCTGCTGCCGTTCACCCCGCGCGCCGAGGTGGCCGCGGTGTACCGGGACGCGGACGTCGTGGTCGTGCCCTCGCGGTGGGCGGAGCCGTTCGCGCTCACCGTCATGGAGGGCATGGCCAGCGGGGTCCCCGTCGTGGCGTCGGCGATCGGCGGCATCCCCGAGGTCGCGGGCGACGCCGGCGTGCTGGTGCGCCCGGACGACCCTGCGGAGCTCGCCGCGGCGCTCGAGGCCCTCGCCGACGACGAGGCGCTGCGCCGCCGGATCGGGTCGCGCTGCCGGTCCTGGGCGCGGACCCACGACTGGGCCTGGGCGCGCGGGCGGCTGGACGCCGTGCTCACCGAGGTGGCGGGTGTTTCACCCACGCCGGTCGGGTGAACCTTTTGCACCAGATGTCCGATTTGTGGAGGTGACCGGCACGATGGTCCCCATGCGCGTGCTCCGGGTGTCCCACAGCGCCGTCGTCACGGCGTGGCGCGGGCGCGAGGCCGCCCTGCGCGCCCGCGGCCTGACGGTGCGGACGCTCAGCGCGCGCACCTGGGAGGAGGGCGGCCGGGACGTCGACCTGGAGCCGCAGCCGGGCGAGGACGTCGTCGGCGTGCGCACGATCGGCCGCCACCCGAACGTGTTCCTCTACGACCCGCGGCCGATCTGGCGCGCGCTCGGCGGGGACTGGGACGTGCTCGACCTGCACGAGGAGCCTGCCGCGCTGGCCACGGCCGAGGTGCTGCTGCTCCGGGCGCTGCGCCGGTCGCGCGTCCCCTACGTGCTCTACTCCGCGCAGAACATCGCCAAGCGCTACCCCGTGCCGTTCCGCTGGTGGGAGCGCCGGGCCCTGCGCGGGGCCGGCGCGGTCAGCGTGTGCAACGCCGAGGCCGGCGACGTGCTGCGTGCCAAGGGGCTCAGCGCCCCGGCGCACGTCGTCGGGCTCGGCGTCGAGGCGGCGGAGGCGGCCGGGTCCGCCGACGCCGCCACCCCGGGTGCCGACGAGGGCACCCCCACGGACGCCGGCGTAGTCGGTGCGGCCGCCCCCGCACGCACCGGCTACGTCGGCCGCCTCCTGCACCCGCACAAGGGGCTCGACGTGCTGCTCGACGCCGCCGAGGCGGACCCGCGGATCACCGTGGCGATCGCCGGGGCCGGCCCGCACGAGGCCGCGCTGCGCGCTCGGGCCGCGACGCCCGCGCTGGCGGGCCGGGTGACGTTCCACGGGCACCTGTCCGGGGAGGCGCTGGCCGCGTTCTACCGGGGGCTCGACGTGCTCGCGGTCCCGTCCGTGCCGACGCCCGGCTGGCTGGAGCAGTTCGGCCGGGTCGCGGTCGAGGCGATGGCCGCGGGCGTGCCCGTGGTGGCCTCCGACAGCGGGGCGCTGCGCGACGTCGTCGGCGGGGCCGGCACCCTGATGCCCCCGGGCGACGCCGCGGCGCTGGCCGCCGCCCTCGTGGCGGTCGTGGACGAGCCGGGCCGGGCGGCGCGCATGCGCGCGGCGGGCACGGAGCGCGCGGGCGAGTACACCTGGGCGGCGATCGCCGAGCGGTACGAGGCGATGTACCGCGAGGTCGTCGCGGGTGCCGGACGCGGCGACATCGGTGGTTCACCCCGAGATCGGCGGTTCCACGCACCGATCTCGAGCGGGACCGCCGATCTCGGCGAGCGCGGCGCCGGCGAGGACGACCCCGAGGTGGTCGTCGTCGCGTACGGGGCCGCCGAGCTGCTCGCGCGGGCGCTCGCGCCCGTGGCCGGCGCGCTGCGCGTGACCGTCGTCGACAACTCCGGCGACCCCGAGGTCCGGCGCGTCGCCGAGGACGCCGGGGCGCGCTACCTCGACCCCGGCGCCAACCTCGGGTTCGCCGCCGCCGTGAACCTCGGGGTGCGCAGCGCGCGCCCCGGCGCGGACGTGCTGCTGCTCAACCCGGACGCCCGGGTCGACCTGGCCGGCGTGCGGACCCTGCACCGCGCGCTGCGCGCCGACGCGGGTCTGGCCGCCGTCGGCCCCGCGCAGGTGGACGACGACGGCGCCCCGGCCCGGGTGCGCTGGCCGTTCCCGACGCCGGCCGCCGCGTGGCGGCCAGGCCGCGGGCCTCGGCGTCCCGGAGACCGCCGACGGCTTCGTGATCGGCTCCGTGCTGCTGCTCCGCGCCGAGGCGCTGGCCGCGGTCGGCGGGTTCGACGAGCGGTTCTTCCTGTACTCCGAGGAGACCGACTGGCAGCGCCGCGCGCACGACGCCGGCTGGCGCTCGGCCGTGGTCGAGGACGTGCTCGCCGGCCACGTCGGCGCCGGCACCAGCACCGACCCGACCCGGCGCGAGACGCACTTCCACGCGTCCCAGGAGCGGTACTTCCGGACGCACCACGGCGCGGCGGGCTGGGCGTCGGCCCGCGCGGCCGTCGCGCTCGGCGCGGTGCCGCGCGCGCTGCTCCCCGGCGACCGCGGCGCCGCCGCACGGCTGCGGCTGCGGCTCTACCTGCGCGGCCCGCTGCGGGCCGAGGCGGCGCTGGGCGACCCGCGCACCCCGCGGCCGGCCCCCGCGCCCCCGGTCCCGCCCGCCCCCGTGCGCACCGCGCACGCCGCAGACGCCGGCACGACCCCCGAGACCGCCGACCGGGAGGCCGCCGCGTGACGACCACGACCCCGCCCGCCGTGCCCCGCGCCGCGGCGCCCGCCCCCGAGCTCGCCCCCGGCGTCCGCCCGCACCGCGTCGCGGTCTCCGGCGCGCTCGCCGAGCGTCTCCCCCGCACCACCGCCGGCCGCCGCGCGCTGGCCGGGGGTGCGCTCGTCGCCACCGCCCTCGTCGTCGGCGCGGCCACCTCCACCCAGCCGGTGCTGGCCCTCGGCGTCGCCGCGGTGGTGCTGGTCGTCGGCCTCACGCTCCGGATGCCGATGGCGCTGCCCGTGCTCGGCATGCCGCTGCTGCTCCTGGTCAACCGGGTCGGCGGGGCGCTGTCGGTCTCGGACTTCGTGCTGTTCGCCGCGTTCTGGCCGGCGCTGCTGTTCGGCCGGCGCCCGCTGACCCGGCCCATGCGCAACGTGCTGTGGGCGTCGGCGTTCTACCAGGCCACGGTGCTGTTCACCGTCATCGCCAACCCCTACGTCGCGAACGCCGTCGAGTGGTTCCACGAGTGGCTGCTGGTCGGCGGCGCGCTCCTCGTCGGCTGGGCGATCGGCGCCGCCGGGCACGCGCGGCTCGCGCTGGGCCTGTACGTCGGCGGCTCCGGCGTCGTCGCCCTCGCCGCCCTGGGCCAGTTCGCCGTGAACGCGGCGTCCGGGAACTTCGGGCCGGTGTACCTCAACGAGCCGCTGCTCATGCACAAGAACTACATCGGGTGCGTGCTGGCGTTCGCGGCGATCATCGTCTACACCCGGCCGCGGTGGCTGCGGTGGAACGACCTGATCTGCCTCGGCCTGTTCGGGCTGTTCCTCGCCGGCATCCTCGTGGCGCAGTCCCGGCAGGCGCTCATCGGCCTGGCCGTCGCCATCGCCGTCGTCGCGCTGCGGCCCGACCCGCACCGGCACCGCTCGAAGGTCGTGCTGCTCGCCATCGCCGGCGCCGCGGTCGTCATCGGCACGCTCGTGCAGGACCAGCTCGAGTCCGGCAACCAGTACAACTCCGCCTACCAGCGGCTGACCTGGTTCCGGCAGTCGCTGCTGATCTGGGAGCAGTACCCGTGGTTCGGCGCCGGCCTGCGCTGGTGGTACACCGACCGGTTCGAGGAGAACTTCCAGCCTCCGAACGCCGAGTTCGAGATGCTGTCGTCCGGCGGCATCGTCGGGCTCGTCGGGTTCCTCGTGATGTTCCTGGCGATCCTGGTCGTCCTCTGGCGGGTCGACTCCCGGTACGGCACCCTCGCGTTCGTCCTGGTGCTCATGCGGTTCGTGCAGGGTCAGTTCGACCTGTTCTGGGTAGCGGCCCAGGTGTCGATCCCGTTCGTCATCGCCGGCATCTGCCTCGGCGCGCAGGCGCACGCGCAGCGCTCCGGGGAGGTCGAGGACGAGCCCGCGGTGCTCGGACCGCCGCCGCCCCCGTCGTCCCGGAGCACCCCCGGCCCGTCCGACAGCCCCGCCGGCCGGCGCGCCCGGCACCTGCGCGAGGCCGTCGTCGGCGGTCGGCCGCGCCGCCGCCGCCCCGCGCTGCCCGTCGGCCACCGGGAGCCCTCGTGACCGCGCCCGGCGCCCCCGCGGCGCCCCCCGACGTCGTGCACGTCGTGTGCACCGACGCCTTCGCCGGCGTGGAGCGCTACGTCACGACGCTCGCCCGCACCCAGGACGCCCGCGGCCTGCGGGTGCACGTCCTCGGCGGGGCCGCGGACCGGATGCCCGCCGAGCTCGCGGGCTCCGGCGTCCGCTGGTCCCCCGCGCCCACCCCGCTGCGCGCCGCCCGCGCGCTGCGCGGGTTGGACGCCCGGCTCGTGCACGCGCACATGACCGCCGCCGAGCTCGCCGCGACCGCCGCGGCGCGCGCGCCGGTGGTCGCGACCCGGCACTTCGCCGACCGCCGCGGGTCGTCCGCGGTGGGCCGCGCCGTCGGCCGGTTCGTCGCGCCGCGGATCGCCGCGCAGGTCGCGATCAGCGCGTTCGTGGCCGATCGCGTGGAGGGCCCGTCGACCGTCGTGCACCCCGGCGTCCCGGTGGTCCCGCGCACCGGCGCGGAGCCGGACCGCCGCCCCGTGGTGCTGATGGCGCAGCGGCTCGAGGCCGAGAAGCGCACCGACGTCGCCCTGCGGATGTGGGCCGCCTCCGGCCTGGCCGCCGAGGGCTGGGAGCTGCACCTGGCGGGCGACGGCGCCCTGCGCCCCGAGCTGGAGGCGCTGGCGGCCTCGCTGGGCCTCGGCGGGTCCGTGCGGTTCCTCGGCATGCGCGCCGACGTGCCCGCGCTGCTGGCCACCGCCGGGATCTTCTTCGCGCCGCGCGGCGACGAGCCGTACGGCCTGTCCGCCGTCGAGGCGATGGCGCACGGCACCCCCGTGGTCGCCGGCCGCGGCGGCGGGCACTCCGAGACGGTCGGGGCCGCCGACGGCGCCGTGCTCGTGCCGCCGGACGACGTCGAGGCCGCGGGCGCCGCGCTCGCCCGGCTCGCCCGCGACCCCGAGCGCCGCGCCGCCTACGGCGAGGAGCTGCGGGCGCTGCAGCAGCGCCGGTTCGGGCCGGAGACGCACGCGGACGGGATCGCGGCGGTGTACGCGGCGGCGCTGGGCGCCCCGCTCGTCGCCACGACGGCGCCCGCCGCGGCCTCGACGCCCGCCGCCCCCGAGGCCGCCCGGTGAGCGCCGGGACCCGGGACGCGGCGGGCCCCGCGGTGGGCCCCGACGCGGCCGCGGACCCCGCGGCCCGCCCCGGCGGCACCGCGGCCGCCGGCGACCGCCGCGACCTCGTCGTGCTCTCCCTCGAGCCGTGGGACGAGGTGTGGCGCCGCAACCAGCACCTGGTCGCCGGGCTGCTCGCGGCCGACCCCGGCCTGCGGGTGCTGTTCGTCGAGCCGCCGGTCGACCACCTGCACGACCTGCGGCGCGGCGCGTCCCCGACGTTCGGCCGGCGGCTGCGCGCGCTGGGGCCGGACGACGGCGCCCCCGAGGGCCGCGCCTGGGCGTACCGACCCACCAAGTGGCTGCCCCGGCGCCTCGACCCGGCGGGCGACGACCGCCGCGCGCGCACCGTCGCCCGGGTGGCGCGCCGGCTCGGCATGCCCGACCCCGTGCTCTGGGTGAACGACCCCGACGGCGCCGCGGTGCTCCGCGCCACCGGCTGGCGGTCGCTGTACGACGTGACCGACGACTGGCTGCGGGCCGTGCGCGAGCCCGCCGAGCTCGCGCGGACCCGCGCGGCGGAGGACCTGCTCGTCGAGCGGTGCGCCGAGGTCGTCGTGTGCTCCCCCGCCCTCGCGCGGGCCAAGGGCGCCGACCGCCCGGTCACGCTGCTGACCAACGCCGTCGACGTCGACGCCTACCGCACGCCGCAGCCGCGCCCCGCGGACCTGCCGGACGGGCCGTACGCGGTGTACGTCGGGACGATGCACCCGGACCGCCTGGACGTGGAGGCCTGCCTGCGGGTCGCCACCCACCTGCGGGCGACCGGAGCGCGCCTCGTCCTCGTCGGCCCCGCGCTGCTCGACCCGCTGGACCTGACCCGGCTGGACGCCGCCGGCGCCCTGGTGCTGGGCCCGCGCCCGGCGGCGCTGGTGCCCGGGTACCTGCAGCACGCCGGCGTCCTGCTCGTGCCGCACGTGGTCGACGGGTTCACCGACTCGCTGGACCCGATCAAGCTCTACGAGTACCTGGCCGTCGGCCGGCCCGTCGTCGCCACCCCGGTCGCGGGGTTCCGGGACCAGCCCGCGGACCGCGTGACCACGGCCTCGCCGCAGAACCTCGCCGACGCCGTCGTGCGGGTGCTCGCGGAGGGCCGCCCGGACGGGATCGGGCCGGCGCCGGCGGACGTGCCGCGCTGGTCGGACCGGGTGCGCGAGATGCAGGCGGTGCTCAGCCGCGTGCGGGCCTCGCGACCCGCCGCCACACCGCGGTGAGCCGCTCGGCCGTGCGGGCGACCGCGTAGTCCGCCTGCACGTCCTTCCACGCGCGGTCCGCGCGCGCCGCCGCCTCCTCCGGGCGGTCCAGCACCCGCGCGACGGCCTCGGCCAGCGCCGGCACGTCCCGCGGCGCCACCACGAGGCACCGCGGCGTGCCGTCGGCCGCCACGGCGATCTCGTCCACGCCGCCGCCCGCGGTCGCGACCACCGGCACGCCACGGGCCATGCCCTCGACGACGACCTGGCCGAACGGCTCCGGCACCGGCGAGGCGTGCACCAGGACCGACAGGCGGTCGATCTCCCCGACGGGGTCCGCGACCCAGCCGGTCAGCTCGACCCTGTCGGTGAGACCCAGCGCCGCGACCTGCGCGCGCAGCTCGACCTCGTACGCCTGCTCCTCGAACAGCGCGGCGCCGACCACCCGGAACCGGGCGTCGGGGAACCGCTCGGCGAGCAGCGCGGCGGCGGCCACGAACTCGCGCTGGCCCTTCGTCGGGCTCACCCGGCCGACCAGCCCGATCACGGGGGTGGCGGGTGCGGGGCGGGCGGCCGGGTCGGCGGCGACCTGCTCCGGCGCGAGGCCGGGGTACGCGAGCGTCCAGCCGCGCGGCAGCGGCAGCAGCGTGCGCGCGGTGGCGTGCGAGTTCACGACGACGTGCCGGGGCCCGCGGCGCGCCAGCACCCGCAGCACCCGGGCGACCGGCGCCGGCAGGTAGTCCTCGGCGATCCGGTCGTGCACGTGCCAGACGAGCGGGCGGCGGGCGAGCCGGGCGGCGGGCAGGCCCAGGACGTCCGCCTTGAGGGACGTCGTGTGCACGACGTCGGGCTGCAGGTCCCGGAGCAGCCGGGCGAGCCGCGCCACGAACGGCAGGGTCGCGGCCGCCGAGCGGGCCGCGCCGACGGCGGACCGGCCGGCGGCCGCGCGGTCGGTCTGCGCGATCCGGGGGTCCAGGTGCAGGACCCGGACCGCGACCCCGGCGTCCCGCAGCCGCCCGGCCAGGGGCCCGTCGGCGAACAGCACGACGGTGACCTCGACCGCGGCCGGGTCGAGCGCACGGACCGTGCGCAGCAGCGCCAGCTCCGCGCCGCCGAGCTGGGCGGTGTGGTCGAGGACGACCACCCGCACCGGGCGCGGGGCGGCGTCCGGTGCGGGGGCCGCGGTCACTTCGACTCGGCGGCGACCGGCGCGCGGTCCTCGGCGGGGCGGTCGGCGTCGGCGTCGGCGTCGGCCTCGGCGTCCGCGTCCGCGCGCGCGGGCCGGTCGGCTGCACGCTCGTCCCCGGAGGGCTGCGCGTCGTCGGTGTCGTCGGCGCGGTGCTGACCGTCGCCGCGGGGCCCGGGCACGTCGTCGCCGGTCTCGGCCTCGGCGGCGTGCTCGGCCTCGGCGGCGTGCTCGGCCTCGGCGGGCGGCTCCGCCGCCGTCGCAGCCGGGTCGGCGGGCCCGTCCGCGGCGCGCTCGCCCGCGGCGTCCTCGGCGTCCGCCTCCGCGGACTCCTCGGCCCCGGCGAACGCGTACGTCGCCTCGTAGGTCGCCTCGCTGCGCTCGGTCGTGCCGTCGACCGACAGGCCGAGCAGCGCGGCGTTCGCGGCCCGCAGGCGCTCCGCGGACTCCTCGACCGCGCCGACGTGCGTGTGGCCCAGCGTCACCGCGAGCAGCACGCCGTCGGCGTACGAGCCGAGGATCGTCGCGTCGGCCGCGACCAGCATCGGCGGGGCGTCGATGATGACGACGTCGGCGGTGGCCCGGAGCTGCTCCACGAGGGCGCGGACGTCGGACGAGGCCAGGAAGTCGGCCGGGTCCAGCTCCGTCTGCAGCGCGGGGTGCACCGACAGGTGCGGGATCGCCGTCGGCAGCGCGGCGGTGCGGGCGCGGCCGCCGGCCCGGCCGGTGCGCACGGGCGCGTCGGCGTCGGCCGGCAGCAGCGCGTTGAGCCGCGGCTGGCGCAGGTCGCCGGACAGCACGACCACGCTCCGGCCCGACAGGGCCCAGGACGCCGCCAGGTTCGCGGCCAGGAACGACCGCGGGGTCTCGACGTCCGCGGCGGTCACGACGATCACGGCGCTGCCGGAGTCGTTCTCGACCGCGGCCTGGAGCGCGGTGCGGAGCTCGCGGATCGACCGGGTGTACGCCGTCGCCTCCCGGCGGGCGACCGGCAGGGTGCCCTCCGCCTCGGCCGACTTGAGGGCGACTCCGGTGCCCGAGAGCCGCGCCAGCACCGGGGCGCCGGCCGAGCGGCGCGCCTGGCCGGACGTGCGGACCTTGGTGTCCAGGCCGCGGCGGACCACCGCGAGGCCGATGCCGACGAGCAGGCCGGCCAGGGCCGCGATCGCGTAGACCAGGCTGCCCGGGATGCTCACCAGCGTGCTGCCGACGGCGTTCTGCAGGATGCTCGCGGGCGAGGCCAGCAGCTGGGCCTGGGTGAGCTGGCCGGACAGCGTCTGGTACTGGTCCATCGTGGTCGAGTACTGCGCCTCGAGCAGGCCGTCCACCGGGTCGACCTGGGCGTTCGGGTTCGTCGCCGCCGTCGCCGCGGCCGCCGCGCGCCGGGCCTCCGTGATGGCCTTCTGCTGCTGGTCGATGCTGGTGGCGAGGGTGCTCAGCCGCTCCTGCATCGACGCGAGGTCGTCGTCGAACTGCGCCTGCAGCGCCGCGACGTACGCCGTGGCGATCGCGTTGGCACGGTCCACCGTCGCGTCCGCGTCGGGGCCGGTCTCGGTGATGATGACGTTGCTCGGGTTGTCCGTGGCGTACTCCGCCGACGACGACGCGGCGAGGCCGTCCGCCAGGTCGGCGTCGCCGAGGTCCTCCGCCGCGGCGGCCGTCACGGCGTCGCTCGTCACCAGGCTCGGGTCGCTCTCCAGCCGCACGCCGGCCGCGGCCAGCGTCTCGGCGTCGACGATCTGCACCGTCGCCGTGCTCGCGTACTGCGGCTCCTGGCGGGACACGTACAGGTACGCGCCGCCGAGCGCGGCGAGCACGGACACCAGCACCAGCCACTTGCCGAACCAGATGGTCCGGAACATGTCCTGCAGGGTCATCGGGATCGCCTCTCGGTCAGCACAGGTTCTGCGGGGTCGGGCCGCTCGGGTCCGGCGGACCGCCCGGCCGCGCGCTCCTCGCGCACGACGCGGTGCAGCCGCTCGACGAACCGCTCCGCGGCGAAGTCGTCGGCGTGCGCGGTCAGCACCGAGGGGTCCCAGGTGCGGGCCAGCGCGCGACCGGCGGCCTCGGCCACCAGGTCGGGGTCGGGGGCGTCGAAGAACTCCCCGGTGACGCCGTCGCGGACGGTGTCGAGGTACCCGCCGTCGCGCAGCACGACGGACGGGCGGCCGAAGGCGGCGGCCTCCAGCGGGGACAGGCCGTAGTCCTCGTACGAGGCGGCGACCAGGGCGGCGCTGTTCCGGTAGAGCCAGCGCAGGCGCGCGTCGTCGACCCGGCCGGCCAGGTGCACGCGCGGCAGGTCGCGCACGCGGTGCTCGAGCGCGGCGCGCTCCGGGCCGTCGCCGACCACGACCAGCCGCGCACCCGGGGTGCGCCGCACGGCCTCGATCACGACGTCCACGTTCTTGTACGGCAGCAGCCGCGCCACGCACAGCAGGAACCCGGGCTCGACGCCCGCGACCGGGGTCTCGGCGCCGCCCGGCAGCATGGCGGGCGGCGGCGGCACGATCTCCGCCTCGATGCCGTAGACCTCGCGGATCGCGCGGGCGGTGACCGTCGAGTTCGCCAGGTAGCGGTCGGCGGTCGCCGCGGCGCGCCGGTCCCACGACCGCAGCGCCGGGGCGAGCAGCCCGAGGGCCGCCGCCGCGAGCCGGCGCTGGGTCCCGCCGGGGGCGTGGCCCGAGCCGCCCTGCCGCGACGGGCCGAGGTACCGGTCCGACTGGTAGAGCCAGCGCGCCGGGGCGTGGCAGTACACGACCTTCCGGCCGGTGGTCGGGAACCCGTGCGCCCAGCCCGTCGACGAGGCCAGCAGCACGTCCGCCTCGATCGGCGTCGCGCCCACGGCCGGGGCGAGCAGCGGCAGCGCGAGCCGGTGGTGCCGGCGCAGCACGCCGAACCGGTCGATCGGGCTGGTCCGCACGTCCAGCGGCGCGAACTCCGGGAAGGTCGCGGCCGGGTCGTACAGCGTCGTGTAGAGGGGGGCACCGGGGAACGCGTCCGCCATCACCAGGGCGACGCGCTCCGCGCCGCCGCGCTGCGTGGCGTAGTCGTGCGCCAGCGCGACCCCGTCACCGACCGCCATGACCGCTCACGACGACGTGCACGGTGCGCCACAGGATCATCAGGTCGAAGGCGATCGACCAGTTCTCCACGTACCGGAGGTCCAGCTTGACCGCCTCCTCCCACGCGAGGTCGGCGCGGCCGCTGATCTGCCACAGGCCCGTGAGGCCGGGCTTCACCAGCAGGCGGCGGCGCGCGGACTCCCGGTACTGGGCCACCTCGTAGGGCAGCGGCGGGCGCGGGCCGACGAGCGCCATCTCGCCCTTGACCACGTTGATCAGCTGCGGCAGCTCGTCGAGCGAGTGCTTGCGCAGGAAGTGGCCGATGCGGGTGATCCGGGGGTCGCGGTCCATCTTGAACAGCGGGCCGTCGGCCTCGTTCGCGGCGCGCAGCGCGGCCAGCCGCTCCTCGGCGTCGACCACCATGCTCCGGAACTTCAGCATGGAGAACTCGCGGCCCTCCTTGCCGACCCGGGTCTGCTTGAACAGCACCGGACCGGGGCTGGTGAGCTTCACCGCGAGGGCCGTGGCGGCCAGCACCGGCGACAGCACGAGCAGCGCGCCGAGCGCGAACGCCGTGTCGAACGCGCGCTTCGCGAGGATCCGGGACCGGCGCGACTCGGCGGCGTTCACGTGGATCAGCGACAGCCCGGCCGTCGGCTCCAGCGTCACGCGCGGGCCGAAGACCTCGACGATGCCCGGGGCGACGACCAGCTCGGTGTCGGTCCGCTGCAGCGCCCAGGACAGCCGGCGCAGCGCCTGCCCCGACAGCTCGGAGCCGGTGACGATCACGACGTCGAACTCGCCGTCGACCGCGACCTGCACGACGTCCGACACCGTGCCGAGCACCGGGACGCCCAGCGCGGGCAGCGGGCCGTCGAACGAGGGCACGCACACGCCGGCGATGTTGTAGCCGTACTGCGGCAGCCCGCACAGGTCGTCGACCACGTGCGTGATCGAGGAGGCGTCACCGACCACCAGGGTGCGGCGCATCGACTCGCCCTGGGCGCGACGCTTGTGCAGCGACCGGCGCGCCAGGTGACGGGCGCCGAGCAGCAGCACCGCGACGAGCGGCAGCGCGAGGAACACGATCGTGCGGGGCACGTCCACGTCCGCGCCGACCGCGAACACCGCGAGGGCGGCCGCGGTGAGCACGCCGCCGCGGATCACGGCCTCGAACTCCTGGTGGCCGTCGCCGATCACCTGGCGGTCGTAGCCGCGCTCCACCGCGACGAACGCGATGTAGAGCAGGCCGATCATCAGGCCCCAGGACAGCTGGAGCAGCGTGACGCCGTGCATGAGGAACAGCAGCAGCGTGGGCACGCAGGTGGCCAGGACGACGTCCCGGGCCAGGGTCTCGACCTGGTAGGCGGCGTGCGAGCCGCGCCAGCCCGAGGGCGCGGCGTGGCCCAGCGGCTCGTGGAACGGGCGGTCGGACGCCCAGGACAGCCGGGGGCCGCGGGTGTCGCGGCGGCGCTCGGCGGCGGCGTGCTCGGCCGGGGTGCGCTCGGCGGCGGCCTCGTCCGCGGCGGGCTGCTCCGCGGGGCGCTCGGCGGCGCCCTCGGGGGCCGTCGTGCCGCTCGGTGCCGCCGTGCCCGGTGCCGCGACGTCGCGCTGCGTGGAGCGCGAGACGTCGTGATCGTCGAGCAGACTCATGTCGGATCCCCCCGGGCGGCTTTGGTGTGAGTTGAGGCTATATCAGCGTGTTTGTCCTAGTCCGCCCGAAGTGTCCGTTTTCACCCCTTTCACACCCGTATGGGCGAGCGCAGCCCCCCTGACGTGCACGAACACCCCCGAACGGCCCCCTCCGGGGGTGCCCGGGGCGGGTGGTGCTGACCAGCGCGAACCCCGCTGACCAGCGCCGACGCGGGGCGCGCGGCGGGCCGGCGGCGGCGCGGTTCACCCGCCCGCGCAGACCCGCCGGCCCCGGCCCCGGCCCCGGCCAGCGCCCGAGCGCCCGGACGCCGCGCACGACGGACCGGGGCGTGCGTCGAGCAAGCAATCGACGCGTCGAGCGAGTAGTCGCCGGCTGCTCGCTCGACGCGTCGGCTGCTCGCTCGGCGGCGCGGCCGCGGCGCGGGGCGGGCGACGCCACCAGCACGGCCGCGGAGGGCGGGCGCCGCGCCGGACGCGGTGGACCGGTGGAGGCGCCACCGGGGCGGGGACGCGCGCGAGGCCGCCACCCCCGGCGGGGTGACGGCCTCGGTGGCGCGCGGCGGCGCGCGGCTACGCGGTGCGGGTGTGGAACCGGAGCTGCGCGCGCTCCAGGCCCTCGGTGACGAGCATCTCCACGGCGTCCGCCGCGTCGTCCAGCAGCAGCGGCAGCTCCTTGAGCTCCGGCTTGGCGAAGTCGCGCAGCACGAAGTCGGCCGCGTCCATCCGCCCCGGCGGCCGGCCGACGCCGACGCGCACCCGCAGGTAGTCCTTGGTGCCGAGCGCCTTGGTGGTGTCGCGCAGGCCGTTGTGGCCGCCCTCGCCGCCGCCGATCTTCAGCTTGATCTCCCCGAACGGGATGTCGAGCTCGTCGTGCACCATGATCACGCGCTCGGGCGGCACGTCGTAGTACCGCGCCAGGGCGGCGACGGGGCCGCCGGACGTGTTCATGTAGGTGGTCGGCTTCGCGAGCACCGCGCGGGGGCCCGGGGCGCCGCCGGGCAGCGTGCCGATCCGCACCTCCGCGGTGGCCGCCTGCGGACGCCGGGAGAGCACGCCACCCTTCGAGCCGAACGACGCCTGCCCGCGGCGCGCGAGCTCGTCGAGCACCATCTGCCCGACGTTGTGCCGGTTCCCGGCGTACTGCGGCCCGGGGTTCCCGAGCCCGACCACCAGCCAGACGTCGCTCATCGCGGCGCCACTCCCTCCGTCGTCCGTCACCAGGAACGCCGGACGCCCGGCACCGTCACGGTACCGGGCGTCCCGACGCGGTCGGCGCGCTGCACGCGCGCCGGGTGGGTCACTCCGCGGCAGCGGCCTCGGCGGCCTCGGCCTCGTCGGCGGCGCGGTCCTCGGCGGAGACGGTCGGGACCGTGACGGTCACGACGACCTGCTCGGCGTCGCCCTCGAGCACGGAGCCCTTCGGCAGGGTCAGCGCGCCGGCGGTGAGCGCGGTGCCGGCCTCGAGGCCCTCGATGGAGACCTCGACGTGGGCCGGCAGGTGCGTGGCCTCGGCCTCGAGGGTCAGCGTCTGGGTCTCGACGATGTGGATGGTGCCGGGGGCCGACTCGCCGACGACGGTCACGGGGACCTCGACCTGGACCTTCTCGCCACGGCGGACGATCAGCAGGTCGACGTGCTCGATGATGTTCTTGACCGGGTCGCGCTGGACGTCCTTGGCGAGGGCCAGGACCGGCTTGCCGTCGAGCTCGATCTCGAACAGCGCGTTCGCGGCGCCCTTGACCGCGAGCATGGTCTCGTGGCCCGGGAGGGCGACGTGGACCGGCTCGGTGCCGTGCCCGTACAGGACGGCCGGGATCTGGTGGGCGCGGCGCAGGCGGCGGGCGGCGCCCTTGCCGAACTCGGTACGGGCGGTGGCGGCGAGCTTGATCTCGGACACGGTGACTCCTGGGGCGCTGAGAAGGGCGATGGCGAGCGGTGGTGGCCTCGACGCGGGGCGCTGGACGGGCACGCGGAGGCGTTCCACCCTGTCGATCACGGACCGGATGGACCCGGGTCTCTCCGGTGACCGTCCGACATCCCTCGCCGAGGCAACTGGTCGATCCTACCCGGGCCCGCGCCCCGCACGAAACCGGGCCGCCGGCCACGCAGCCGGCCCCGGGACCCGCCGAGGCCCGCTCCCCCGGCGTGGGGCGAGCGGGCCTCGGGCGGGCGCGCGGCGACGGGCGCCGCGCGCGGGGGTCAGGACTGGCCGTCGAACAGGCTGGTCACCGAGCCGTCGTCGAACACCTCGCGGATCGCGCGGGCGATGAGCGGCGCGATCGACAGCACGGTGAGGCCCTCGAACCGGCGCTCCTCCGGGATCGGCAGCGTGTCCGTGATGATGACCTCGCGCGCGCCCGACTGCTGCAGGCGGTCGATCGCCGGGTCGGACAGCACGCCGTGGGTCGCCGCGACGATGACGTCCTTGGCGCCGGCCTCGTGCAGCACGCGCACCGCGCCGGCGATCGTGCCGGCGGTGTCGATGAGGTCGTCGACCAGCACGCAGGTACGGCCCTCGACGTCGCCGACGACGCGGTTGGCGACCGTCTTGTTGGGCTGCCGGATGTCGCGCGACTTGTGCACGAACGCCAGCGGGCCGCCGCCGAGCTTCTGCGCCCACAGCTCGGCGACGCGGATGCGGCCGGCGTCCGGGGACACGACGGTGACGTTCTGCACGTCGACGCGGGTCCGCACGTACTCGGTGAGGATCGGCATGGCCCACAGGTGGTCGACCGGGCCGTCGAAGAAGCCCTGGATCTGCGCGGCGTGCAGGTCGACGCTCATCAGGCGGTCGGCGCCGGCGGTCTTGAACAGGTCCGCCATGAGGCGGGCCGAGATCGGCTCGCGGCCGCGGTGCTTCTTGTCCTGCCGCGCGTAGCCGTAGAACGGCGCGATCACGGTGATGGTCTTGGCGGAGGCGCGCTTGAGCGCGTCGACCATGAGGAACTGCTCCATCAGCCACTGGTTGATGGGCGCCGCGTGGCTCTGCAGCACGAACACGTCCGCGCCGCGCACCGACTCGGCGAACCGGACGTAGATCTCGCCGTTCGCGAAGTCGTACGCCGTGGTGGGCAGGAGGTCGATGTCGAGGCTCTTGGCCACGGCGGCGGCGAGCTCGGGGTGGGCGCGGCCCGAAACCAGGACGAGCCGCTTCTCACCGTCCTGCGAGACGATCCCGGTCATCGTGCGGTGTCCTCCGTGCTGGGCTGGGCGTCGGGCAGCGGGGCCGGGTGGTCCGGCAGGGTGGGGGGTGGCGTGCGGTGCACGCCGGCGCCGGCGCTCGCCTGGCCGGCGCGCTCGCGCTCGGCACGGGCCTGCGGCGACAGCTCGGCGTCCTCGCCGCGGGCGCGGGCGGCGGCCTCGGCGGCCGGGGTGCCCGGGCGGGACCGCGCGACCCAGCCCTCGATGTTGCGCTGGGCGCCGGCGCTGACCGCGAGGGCCCCGGCGGGCACGTCGTGCCGGATCACGCTGCCGGCACCGGTGTACGCGCCGTCGCCGACCTCGACCGGGGCGACGAACATGTTGTCCGAGCCGGTCCGGGCGTAGGAGCCGATCGTGGTGCGGTGCTTGCGCACGCCGTCGTAGTTGACGAAGACGGACGCGGCGCCGATGTTCGTCTCGACGCCGATCGTGGCGTCGCCGACGTAGGACAGGTGCGGCACCTTGGACCCGGCGCCGATCTCGGCGTTCTTGGTCTCGACGAACGTGCCGATCTTGCCGCGCTCGCCGAGCACCGTGCCGGGGCGCAGGTAGGCGAACGGCCCGACCGTGGCGTCCTCGCCGACCACGGCCAGCGAGCCGTGCGTGCGGACCACCGTGGCACGGGCGTGCACCTCGACGTCCTGCAGCGTGGTGTCCGGGCCGACCGTGGCGCCGGTGGCCACCGACGTCGCGCCGAGCAGCTGGGTCCCGGGGAGCAGCGTCACGTCCTGCGCGAGCTCGACGTCGACGTCGACCCAGGTCGTGGCCGGGTCGACGACCGTCACGCCGGCGCGCATCCAGCCGTCGAGGACCCGGCGGTTGAGCTCCGCGCGCAGCACGGCGAGCTGCGCGCGGTCGTTGACGCCCTCGACGAGGACCGGGTCGTCGGTGCGCAGCGCGCGCACCCGGCCGCCGTCGCCGCGGGCGATCGCGAGCACGTCGGTCAGGTAGACCTCGCCCTGCGCGTTGTCGCGGCCGAGCCGGCCGAACGCGCCGCGCAGCACGGCGGCGTCGAAGACGTAGACCGAGGAGTTGATCTCGGTGACCGCGCGCTGGGCGTCGGTGGCGTCCTTCTCCTCGACGATCCCGAGCACGTCGCCCGCGTCGGGGGCGTCCGGGCCGGCGCGCAGGATGCGGCCGTAGCCCGTCGGGTCCGCGACCTCGGTCGTCAGCACGGTCACCGCGTTGCCGTCGGCGGCGTGCGCGGCGAGCAGCTCGCCGAGCGTCTCGCCGTCGAGGAGCGGGATGTCGCCCGCGAGCACCACGACGGGGCCCTCGACGAGCACGCCGGAGGCGCTGCCGGGCTCGCCCGGGCCGTCGTCGGCCGACGCGGCCTCGGCCTGCGCGGCGGCGTCCAGCACGGACAGCGCGCACTGCACGGCTCGGCCGGTGCCGGGGACGTCGTCCTGGTCGGCCACGAGCACCTGCGGCATGACCTCGCGGGCGTGGGCCGCGACGGCCTCGCGCTCGTGCCGGACGACGACCGCGGTGCGCCGCGGCTCGAGCGCCTGGGCGGCCGCGAGCGCGTGCCCGAGCATCGAGCGGCCCGCGAGGGTGTGCAGGACCTTCGGTGTGGCGGATCGCATCCGCGTTCCCTCGCCTGCGGCGAGGACGATGACCGCGGCGGGGCGGGGGGTGGTCACCTGTGGGTGCTCCCTGTGAGAGGTCTGCCCGCGCACCCTAGGGGCGAGCCGGGCGGGGACGTCGTGCGCTGACGCACTCTACCGCCGCCGGGCAGCCCGCCGTCGCGGGTCCGGTCCGGCAGCACCATCATGGGACCGGCGCGGGCGCCGGCCGGGTGCCCGCCGGTCCCGCGAGGAGAGCCGCCATGACGGACGCGACCGCCCCAGGCGCCGCACGGCCCCGTGTCGTGCAGACGGTGCTGGACACCACCGATCCGCGCGGGCTCGCGGAGTTCTACCGCGAGCTGCTGGGCATGTCCTACCGCCCGGGGGACGAGCCGCCCGCACCCGGGGAGCCGGACCCGCAGGGCGACGACTGGCTGGTGCTGCGCGGCGAGGGGCTGTGGCCGCTGGCGTTCCAGAAGGTGCCGCAGATCACGCCGCCGACGTGGCCGGAGCCCGCGGTGCCGCAGCAGCTGCACCTGGACATGACGGTGCCCGACGGCGCGACGCTGGACGCGCAGCGGGACCGGGCGGAGGCGCTGGGGGCCCGCCTCCTGCTCGACCGCCGCGACGACCCGGACGAGCCGCTCTACGTGCTCGCCGACCCGGCGGGCCACCCGTTCTGCATCTTCGTGGGGTGACCCGGGCGTTTGACGCCGCGCCCGCCGCCGCCGTACAACTGACGCCACCAGGGTTGTTACTGAGCGGTTCAGGCAAGACCTGAGGCACCGGCGAGCGTCGGAGGCCTCAGGTCTTTTTTGTTGCCCTGGCGCGCCGTCCGACGCAGGTCGGCGCGACGAGAAGGGAAGTCCCCCATGCCTCGACGTCGAGCACGAGTCGCCACCGCCACCGGCCTGCACGCCCGCCCGGCGTCGCTGGTGACGCGCAAGGCCGCCGAGGGCGGCCACCCCGTCCTGATCAGCCGCGAGGGCGAGCCCGGCGTGGACGCCTCGAGCATCCTGTCGGTCATGGGCCTGCGCCTGCAGCACGGCGACCAGGTCGAGCTGAGCTCCACCGCCGACGACGCCGAGGCGCTGCTGGACGAGCTGGCCGCCCTGCTGGAGAGCGACCTGGACCTGGTGGAGCAGGCGTGACCACCGTCGACGCATCCCCCGCGGGGGCTCCCGCCGCCGGCACCGTGCTCGCCGGGATCGGCGTGGGGCGCGGCGTCGCGCTGGCCCCCGTCGCCCTGGTCGCCGCCCCGCCCGCGGTCCCGGCCGACGAGCCCGCGCCCGCCGACCCGGCCGCCGCCGAGGCCCGCCTGCGCGCGGTGCTCGCCGAGGTCGGCGACGACCTGCGCGCCCGGTCCGCCGCGACCGGCAACGCCGACCTGCAGAACATGCTCGAGGCCGCCGCCACCATGGCCGGCGACCCCGCGCTCGCCGCCGAGGCCGTCCGGCTGGTGCACGCCGGCACCGGCCCGGCCACCGCGCTGGACCAGGCCGTCGAGGGCTTCGCCGCCGTGTTCACCGCCGCCGGCGGCGACCTCGCCGAGCGGGCCACCGACCTGCGCAGCGTCCGGCACCGCGCCGTCGCCCGGCTGCTCGGCGTGCCGGAGCCCGGCCTGGCGACGCTAGACGCCCCGGCCGTCGTGGTCGCGGACGACCTGTCCCCCGCCGACACCGCGGCGCTCGACCTGTCGAAGGTCGCCGCGATCGTCACCGAGCTCGGCGGCCCGACCAGCCACACCGCGATCGTCGCCGGCCAGCTGGGCCTGCCGTGCGTGGTCCGGGTCGCCGGCGCCACCGCCCTGGCCGCCGGCACGCCGGTCCTCGTCGACGCCGCGGCCGGCACCGTCGAGGTGTCGCCGTCCGCCGAGGCCGCCGACCGCGTGGCCCGCCGCGCCAAGGACGAGGCCGTCGTGGCCGCCGTCACCGGGCCGGGCGCCACCGCCGACGGCCACGAGGTCCCGCTGCTGGCCAACGTCGGCACCCCCGACGACGCCCGCGCGGCCGCGCCGCGCACCGAGGGCGTGGGCCTGTTCCGCACCGAGGTGCTGTTCCTCGACGCGCGCACCGAGCCCGCCGTCGCCGACCAGACCGCCGCCTACGCCGAGGCCGTCGAGGCGTACGCGGGCCGCAAGGTCGTCATCCGCACGCTCGACGCCGGCGCCGACAAGCCGCTGGCGTTCGCCACCCAGGCCGACGAGGAGAACCCGGCGCTCGGCGTCCGCGGCTACCGGCTGGTCCGGTCGCTGCCGGGCATCGTCACCCGGCAGCTCGCGGCGCTGGGCGCGGCCGTCCGCGCGCTGCCCGCCGAGCGGCAGGCCGACGTCTGGGTCATGGCCCCGATGATCGCGACCCCCGCCGAGGCCCGGGCGTTCGCGTCGGCCGCACGCGAGGTGGGCATCGTCAAGGTCGGCGTCATGGTCGAGGTCCCCGCGGCCGCGCTGCTCGCCGAGGCGATCCTGGCCGAGGTCGACTTCGTGTCCCTGGGCACCAACGACCTCGCGCAGTACACGATGGCCGCCGACCGGCTGCGCGGCGAGCTCGCCGACCTGCTGGACCCGTGGCAGCCGGCCGTGCTGTCGCTCGTCGCCGCGACGGCCTCGGCGGGCGTGCGCGTCGGCAAGCCCGTCGGCGTCTGCGGCGAGTCGGCCTCCGACCCGCTGATGGCGCTCGTGCTCGCCGGCCTCGGCATCACCAGCCTGTCGATGGCGGCGGGCCGGGTGCCGGCCGCGCGCTACGCGCTGCGCTCGCTGACGCTGGACGCGTGCCGCGCACTGGCCGCGGCCGCTCTGGCCGCGCCGGACGCGGCGTCGGCCCGGGCCGCGGTGCGCGCCGGGCTGGACGGCGACGTGGCGCGGGTCCTCCTCGGCGAGGGCTGACCGACCCCGCCGGGCGGGCTCCTACGCAGGCCCGCCCGGCGGCTCACCCGACCCCCGGCTACCCGAGGGCCAGGTGCACCGCGGCGAAGCCGGCCGCGCCGACGACCGTCGCGGCCGGGAGCCAGCGCAGCAGCGCGACCGTCTGCCCGCCCACCCGGCCGAGCAGCACCACCAGCAGGGCCGCCACCACCGCGAACACCGCCGCGTCGTCGCCGTACCGCAGCACGACCGCGTACGTCACGACCGCCTCGGCCAGCCAGCACCCGACGAGCAGCGCCGGGCCGAGCCCGCGCCACGTCCCCGTCGCCGTCCGCCAGAGCCGCCCGGCCCAGCCGAACACCGGCCCGCCGAGGACGCCCGCGACCACCCACACGGCGACCGACGACGCACTGACGGCGAACCCCCGCAGGTCGGCGACCAGGTAGTACCCGGCGACCTCGCCGGCGCAGGCGAGCAGGCCGGCGAGGGCCGCGACCCACCCGCGCCGGGCGAGCGCGCCCACCAGGAACGAGGCGACCAGCCAGGGGCTGACGGCGTTCGCCAGCCCGGCGAACGCCGTCCCGCCCAGCAGCGTCTGGCCGACCGAGGTCAGCGCCCCGACCGCGAGGCCGGCACCGACGGCGACGGCGAGGACGGCGGGGGCGGGTAGCCCGGACGCGGCAGGTCGGCCGGCGGTGGCCGGCGCGACGCCTGCGTCCGTCACGGGCGCGGCGGGCGCAGGGTGCGGGGCGGGGACGGCGGTGCTCACGGTGCCCATCCGACCGCGTGCGGCCCTCGGCCGTCGTCCCCCCGGGGCCGGACCGCGCCGCGGCGCCCGTCCACCCGGGGTCGGGCCTCGCCGCGCCGCGGCCTACGCCTTCCCGCGCGCCCGCCCGCCATCGCGGGAGGACCCGCAGGAAACCGTCGGCGCCACGACCGGCCGCCCGCAGGAGGGCGGCGCGGCCTCACCCGGCGGCCGGCGCCAGCTCCCCCGAGACCACCAGGTCCGCCCGGTCGCGCGTCGACTCGATGAGCACCGCGTTCCGCCCGTCGACCTCCGTCGCCCACGCCGTCGCCGCCTCGACCGTCCGGCCGTGCCGGGTGTGCCGGTCGACCAGCCGCCGCTCCCGCTCGCCGCCCGGCGTCGCGCAGAACCACGCGTCGTCCAGCGCGTCCCGGACCTGCGCCCACGGGCCCTCGTCGACCAGCAGGTAGTTCCCCTCGACGACGACGACCGCGTGGTGCGGCTCGACCGCGAGCTCGGCCGCGACCGGCTCGTCGACCTCCCGCCGGAAGCTCGGCACGTACACGGTGTGGTCGGTCTCGGCGTGCACCCGGCGCAGCAGGGCGAGGAACCCCCAGCCGTCGAAGGTGTCCAGCGCGCCCTTGCGGTCGTGCCGGCCGAGCCGGTCGAGCGTGTCGTTGGCCAGGTGGAACCCGTCCATCGGCAGGTGCACCGCGTCCGGGCCGAGCGCCTCGACGAGCCGGAGCGCGAGCGTCGTCTTGCCGGCCCCGGGGCTGCCCGCGATGCCGACGACGACCCGCCGGCCGGTGCGGTCGGCGAGCTCGCGCACCCGGGCCGCGAGCGCCCCGAGGTCCGCGACCGGGGCGGCCGCGCCCTCAGGCGGCACGGTTGGCCTCGAGCAGGCTCGTCATGTGCCGGTGCGCGTGCGCCGCCAGCGCGGGGCCGTCGCTCCACAGGTTCCGCCAGATCGCCAGGTCGTTCGACAGCGTCGGCGAGACCACCGCGGAGGAGAACGACTCGAACGTGATCGGCCCGGTGTAGTCGACGGCCGCGAGCGCGTGGAAGAACCCGGTGAGGTCGAGGTGCCCGCTGCCCAGGTAGCCGCGGTGGTTCTCCCCGATGTGCACGTAGCCGAGCCGGTCGCCGACCAGCAGCACCGGCCGCACGAGGTCGGACTCCTCGATGTTCATGTGGTACGTGTCGAGGTGGATCAGCACGTTGTCCTGGCCGATGTCGTCGGCCAGCCGCAGCGCGTCCGCGGCGGTGTTGATGACGTTGGTCTCGTAGCGGTTGCAGATCTCGAGGCCGAGCGTCATCCCGCGGCCCGCGGCCTCGGCCGCGAGGTCGGTCAGCGTGGCGACGACGTTCGCGCGCCCGGCCGTCGACAGCGGCCGGCCGTACTTGCCGAGCGCGCTGTACAGCGCCCCGGTGAAGTGGGTGCCGCCGAGCTCGTGCGTGATCCGCAGCGAGTCCTGCAGCAGCGCCGCGCCCCGCTCGACGACCGCGGGGTCGTCGCTGGACACGTCGGCGTCGAACGCGAGGCCGCGGGAGCAGACGATGCCGAGGCCGGCGGCCTCCAGCTCGGCGCGCGCGGCGGCCACGTCGAGGGCCGGCGAGTCGTGCAGCGACAGCTCGAGGAGGTCGTAGCCCGCCTCGCGGGTCTGCCGGATGATCTGGGTCATCTCCGCGGGCGAGGTGCCGCCGGCGAAGACGAGGGCGTGGACGCCGAGCAGGTTGGTCATGGCATTCCGTTCGTCAGTGGGTGGTCGGGTGGTCGGTGGGGTCAGGCGGGCACGGGTGCCGGGGCGGCGAGCGACAGCGCGGCGGCCGCGAGCTGCGCGCGCAGGAACCGGACCGAGGTCTCCGCGACCTCGTCGGGGTCCGTCCACTGCGCGCGCCAGAGCCCGATGTCGACGGCCGACGCGGGCCCGACGACGTCGCGCGCGAACGACTCCACGGTGATCGGCCCGGCGTACCCGGCGGCGAGCAGCGCCCGCAGCAGCCGGGGCCAGTCGAGCGTGCCGGTGCCGAGCGCTCCCCGGTGGTTCTCGGAGGCGTGCACGTAGCCGAGCCGGTACCCGGCCACGGCGACCGGGGCGACGACGTCGGCCTCCTCGAGCGCGGCGTGGAAGGTGTCGAGGTGCACGACGACGTTGTCCGCGCCGACGTCCTCGACGAACGCGAGCGCCTGGGCGGCGGTGTTGAGCAGGTTCGACTCGTACCGGTTCACGTACTCGACGCCGAGGGTCACCCCGTGCCCGGCAGCGTCGCGGGCGACGTCGCGCAGGGTGGCGACGGCGCTCGCGCGGCCGGTGGCGGTCGGCGGCTCGAGGTACCGGCGCATCGCCGAGTGCGTCACGCCGCCGACGTAGGTCGACCCGATCGCCGCGGCGAACGCGACGGCCTCGGCCAGCCGGTGCCGGCCCCGCGCGACCACGGCCGGGTCCGGCGACGTGATGTCGTCGTCCGGGCCGAGCGCGAGGGACACGGCGGGGGCGATCCCGTGCCGGTCGAGCGCCGCGCCGGTGTCCCGCCAGTCGAGCACCGACCGGTCGACGGCGGGGACCTCGATCAGGTCGTACCCCGCTCGGGCGGCGGCCCCGATCGTGCGGTCCGCCTGCTGCGGCGCCCAGCCGAAGCCCCAGAGCCCGGCGTGCACCCCGAGGGGCGGCAGCCCGCCCGCGTCCGCCGCGCTCACGCGGCCTTCGCCCCGGTGATGAGCGCGACCAGCTCGTCGCCCGAGGTCTGGTCCGCGCGCCGCTCGGCGACGGCCAGCCCGGCCCGCATCACCCACACGTGCTGGGCGAGCCGGAGGACCTGGTCGAAGTTGTGGCTGATGAGCAGCACCGCGACGCCGGAGTCCTGCAGCTTGCGGATGACCGCCTCGACGCGCGCGGTCTCCTGCACGCCGAGCGCCGCGGTCGGCTCGTCCATGATGACGATCGAGCTGCCCCAGCCGGCGGCGCGGGCGATCGCGACCGCCTGCCGCTGCCCGCCGGACAGCCGGCGCACGCGCGAGGTCACCGGCGGGACGTTCACGGCGAGACCGCCGAGCAGCGTCTCGGCCTTGGCCCGCATGGCCGCGCGGTCGAGGAACCGGACCGGGCCCACGCCCTTGGTGATCTCCCGCCCGACGAAGAAGTTCTGCCAGACGGTCAGGTCCTCCACGAGCGCGAGGTTCTGCTGCACGGTCTCGATGCCGTGCGCCCGGGCGTCGAGCGGCGAGTCCAGCTGGACCCGCTCGCCGCCGAGGGTGATGGTGCCGCCGTCCGGCCGGTGGATGCCCGACAGGCAGCGCACCAGGGTGGACTTGCCGGCGCCGTTGTCGCCGATGAGCGCGGTGACCTCGCCCCGGCGCATCGTGATCGAGGCGCCCTTGAGGGCGTGCACGCCGCCGAACGACTTGGTGATGTTCTCCGCGGTCAGGACCAGGTCGACGCCCTGGTCGGTCACGGGCACGGTGGTGGTCATCGCTTCTGGAACCTCGTGAGCAGGGCCGCGAGGACGACGACGAGTCCCACGGCGAGCGGCTGGTAGAACTGCGAGACGGCGAGCAGCGTGAGCCCGTTGGTCAGGGCGGTGAGCAGCAGGGCGCCGAGGATCGGGCCGACGATCTTGGCCCGGCCGCCGGAGAGGCTGACCCCGCCGAGGACGACCGCGGCGATCGAGTTGAGCAGGTAGTTCGTGTTGATCGCCGGCTCGGCCGCGCCGATCCGCGCGACCAGCAGCAGGGACGCCATGCCGGCCAGCGCGGCCGCCCAGACGTACACGGCGATCCGGACCCGCGGCGCCTTGACGCCGTTGGCGACCGACGCCTCCTCGCTGCCGCCGACGGCCTGCACGTGCAGGCCGTACCGGGTGCGGAACATGACCACCCAGGCCAGCACGCCGACGACCAGCGCCACGACGAACGGGTAGCCGACGAAGCCGATCTTCCCCGTGGTGAGCCGGAGCAGCTCCGGGCTGAACACGCTGATCGGCTTGCCGTCCGTGAGGATCAGCGCGGCGCCGGTGGCCACGCCCAGCGTGCCGAGCGTCGCGATGAAGTCGGTGACCTTGCCCTTCGCGATCAGCAGGCCGTTCGCGAGGCCGATGACGGTCGCCGACAGCACGCCCACGACCGCGGCGGGCCAGAACGGCAGCCCGGCCCGGAACGCGAGGCCGAAGCCGACCGCGCCGATCGTCATGGTCGCCGAGATCGACAGGTCGATGCCGCCGGTCGTGATGACGAACGACTGGGCCACGGCGAGGATCACCAGGATCGCGCCGGCGACCAGCATCGCCTGGATGTTGCCGAGGGTGAGGAACGTCGGGCTGAGGATGCTGAACACGACGACCAGCACGACCAGGCCGATCGGGGCGGCGTTCTCCGCCCAGAAGCTCAGGTGCCGCGCCTCGGCGAGCGCGCTGACCGCGCGGCGCGTGGGAGGGGGTGCCGACGTCGTCGGCGTTGCGGTGGTGGTCACGAGGACTCTCTCCGGTCGGCGCCGCGGGTGGCGGCGCGGGACGGGCGGGCTGCGGGGGTGGAGCGCGCGGGGCGACGCGGCGCAGGGGGTCGGCGCCGCCCCGCGCGGATCAGGGCAGGAGGTCGGTCAGGGGGTTGTCGAACTCCTGGAACGGCTGCGGGAACGCGTCGAGCGCCTGCTGCGCCGTGCTCGCGTCCACGAGGGCCGTGGGCGACTCGATCTCGGCGGGCAGGTCGGTGCCCGCGGTCGCGACCTCGCAGGCCTGCACGCCGAGCGAGCCGATCGCGTAGGGGTACTGCGCCACGGTGGCGCTCAGCCCGCCGTCGAGCACGGACTGCAGCGCGTCCTGGTTGCCGTCGACGCTCACCACGGTGATCTCGCCGGTGCGGCCCGCGTTCTCGACGGCCTTGACGATGCCGAGGCCCATGTCGTCGTTCGCGGCGAAGAAGGCCGTGATGTCGGGGTTCGCGGCGATGATGTCGGTCGCCTTGGTGAGGGCCACGTCGCGCTTCCAGTCGGCGGCCTCCTCCTGGACCACGTCGACCGTGTCGCCCACGGCGGCCTTGAAGCCGTCGACGCGCGCGGCGCTGGTCACGTCGCCGGAGACGCCGCCGATGATGGCGACCTTCGAGCCGGCGGCGACCTTGCTCACCACGAAGTCGCCGGCCTTGCCGCCCGCGGCCTCGTTGTCGGTGCCGATGTAGGTGGCGATGTCGAGGTTCGCGGCCGACGCGGCGTCGGCGTCGATGGGGTTGTCGATGTTGACGACCGGGGTGCCGGCGGCGCCGACGGGGACGAGCGCCTGGACCAGGTTGGTGCCGCTGATCGGGTTGACGACGAAGCAGCCGAAGTCCTGGCCGGCGAGGGCGGAGAGCTTGTCGGCCTGGCCGGTGGTGTCGCCGATGTCGGCCGCGGCCTGCACGGTCACGTCGACGCCGTCGGTCTGCGCGGTCTCCTCGATGCCCTGCTGCATGGCCTGGAAGAACGGGTTGTCGAGGCCCTTGATGACGGCGGCGACCTTCTCGCCGCCACCGCCGGACGCGGTGGTCGAGCCGCCGCCGGAGCTCCCGCCGTCGGAGCAGGCGGCCAGCGCGAGGGCGACGGTCGCGGCGGCCGCGGCGGCGACGAGTGCGGTCCGGGACTTCGAGGGTGCGTGGGACATGGCGATCCTTGGCCTCCAGGGGCACCACCGTGTGCCCGCATCTCCGAAACTACGACCCCTTTTGACTGACGTCAACCCAAAAGTCCCGCCACTTCTCGGCGGAGTTCGCGGTAACGTGGGCCTCGACCCGACGCGCACCCCAGGAGGCGAGCCGATGCCGCAGGTGACCGGCCACACGGCCGACGTGCTGGACCTGTTCCGCACGCTCGGCGCGCTGAGCCGCATGGAGGTCATCGACCAGACCGGGCTGTCCCGGTCGACGGTGAACCAGCGCCTCGGCTCGCTCGAGCGCGCCGGCCTGATCCGGGAGATCGGCGGCGCGGAGTCCAGCGGCGGGCGGCCGTCCAGCCGGTTCGAGTTCGCCGCCGACCGCGCCCGGGTGCTCGCCGCCGACATCGGCGCGATGGGCTTCACGCTGGCGGTCTGCGACCTCGCCGGCCGTCCCGTCGCCGACCTGTCCCGGGACGTCGAGGTGTGGGCCGGGCCAGAGAAGGTGCTGGCCATGGTGCAGGAGGGCTTCGACGAGCTCGCCTCGCCGGACGACGTCTGGGCCGTCGCGGTCGGCGTGCCCGGGCCGGTGGAGTTCGCGGCGCACCGCGTGGTGAACCCGCCGATCATGACCGGCTGGGACGGCTTCGACATCGCCGCCGCCTTCCAGCCGCGGTACCGGGGCCCGGTCGTCGTCGAGAACGACGTCAACGCGCGGGCCGTCGCGGAGGCGCGGCTCACCGGCGCCGACAACCTCATCGGGCTCAAGGTCGGCACCGGCATCGGCGCCGGCCTGGTGTTCAACGGCAGCATCGTGCGCGGGGACAAGGGCGCGGCCGGCGACGTCGGGCACACCCGCGCCCTGCACACCGACCCCGAGCCCCGCCCCTGCCACTGCGGCAACCTCGACTGCCTGGAGACCTACGCCGCGGGCTGGGCGCTGGTCCGGCAGCTCGCGGACCTCGGGCGGGACGTGCGGCGCACCGGCGACGTCGTGGCGCTGGTCCAGCAGGGCGACATGGAGGCCGTACGGCTGGTGCGGGCGGCGGGCCGGGCGATCGGCGAGTCGGTGGCCGGCCTGGTCAGCGTCCTGAACCCGCGGCGGATCGCGCTGTCGGGGCAGCTGGCGCAGTGCGGCGAGGTGCTGCTGTCCGGCATCCGGGAGCGGATGTACCAGCAGACCCTGCCGCTGGCGACGCGCGACCTCGTGGTCGGGCCGTCGGACCTGGGCGAGCTCGCGGGGGTGACGGGGCTGGCGCTGATCGCGATCGACACGCTGCTGGCCCCGGACTCCCTGGAGGCGGTGCTCTCGGCGACGGTGTGACTCGGCGCGATCCCCACCCGATTCTCGCGTCGCCACCCTCGGGATCAGGTGACAGCGCGCGAATCGGGTGGGGATCAGGGTGGGCCCGGCCCCGCCCCGGGCCTCACCCAGCCCGGGCCGCCAGCCCCCCGGCCGACGGCCGCGTCGCGCGGACCGCCGCCGCGACCGGCAGCGTCAGCCCGATCAGGGCCACGACCGCCAGCAGCCCGCCCAGCACCACCGGGTCGAGCACCGGCACCGGCACCCCGAGCAGCCCCTGCCCGACGCCGAGCAGCGCGGGCAGCACCGCGGCCAGCCCCACCGCGACGGCGGTGCCGGTGATCAGCGCCGACTCGGCCGCGACCATCCGGATCAGCTGCGCCCGCGTCGCGCCCGTGCGGCGCAGCAGCGCGAGCTCCGCCCGCCGGGTCCCGACCAGCCCCACCAGCGTGGTGCCGGCCGCCACCGCGACGAACGCCAGCAGCGCCAGGAGCAGCGCGGTGGACAGCCCCTGCTCCCCCGCGGCCGCGTCGCGCACGGACGCGGCGTACCCCGCGGGGTCGGTGACGTCGAGCCCGGTCGCCGCGACGGCAGCGCGCACGTCCCCGGCCGCGGCCGGGTCGTCGGCGCGGACGAGCAGCACACCGCCCTCGGCCCCCGCGGCGACGGTGGTCCCGGACCCGATCAGGTAGTCGCCGAGCCCGAGCCCCCGCTCGTAGACGGCGACCACGGTCAGCTCCACGGCCTCGCCGCCGACCCGCACCTCGACCGGCCTGCCCAGCCCGGTGCTGCCGAGCGCGGCCTCGCTGCTCACCGCGATCGTCCCGTCCCGGCCGAGGTCGTCGAGCGAGCCGGACCGCACGTCGGGGTCGAGCAGCGTGGTCTCGGCGGGCACCGTGCGGAGCGTGGCCGGCTCCCAGGACAGCCCGTCGAGGAACGGCAGGTCCTCGTCCTCGGCGTCGGTCCGGACCTGGGCGGGCACGCCCGCGGTGACGCCCGCGGCGGCGACGCCCGGCAGGGCCGCGACCTCGGTGACCGCCGCCTCCGGCACCCCGGCGGACCCGGGGTCCTGCGCGACCACGTCCGCGACCACCCCGTCGCGCACCTGCTGCTCGGCCGCGTCCACGATCGCCGCGTTCGCCCCGGACTGCACGGTCCCGAGCGCGAGCAGCAGCGCGAGCGGCAGCACCGCCCCGGTCAGCCGCCGCGAGAACCCCCGGGCGTTGGTCAGCGCGAGCGTCGGCACGGCGCGCGACCCGCGGGTCAGCCGCAGCCCGCGCTCCGCGCCCCACCGGACCAGCAGCGGCCCGACCAGCGCGGCCGCGATGAGCAGCACGATCGCCGAGGTCGTGGCGGCCGCGGCGCCCGCGATGCCGGGCAGGGCGAACGGCACCAGCGCGGCGACCAGCCCCGCGACGACCAGCACCGCGGCCGTCACGGCACGCGCCCGCGGGATGCCCCGCGGCTCGACCGCCGCCTGCTGCACGGCGCTCGCCGGGCTCAGCCGCGCGCTCTCCCGGCCGGCCAGCCGCGCGCCGAGCAGCGCGGTGGGCACCAGCAGCGCCAGGGCACCCAGCACCGGCCACGGCGTCAGCGGCGGCGCGTACCCCGCGGGTGCGACCCCGCCGGACGCCAGCACCCCGGACAGCAGCGGCGCCAGCAGCAGCCCGGGCACCGCCCCGAGCGGCGCCGCGACCGCGAACACCAGCAGCACCTCCGCGGTCACCAGCTGCCGCACCTGGCCGGTCGTCGCGCCGACCGCCCGCAGCAGCGCGAACTCCCGCGCCCGCGGTCGGAGCGCCCCGGCGAACGTCGACGCCACGACGAGCAGCGCGATCAGCACCGCCGTCCCCGCGAACGACGACGCGACGGCGAGCAGCATCGACGCGGCGGGGTCGTCGGAGGCCCCGGCGGCGAGGCGGGTCCCGGCCTCCACCCAGACGCCCGTCGCGGTGAGCAGCGCCGCCGCGAGCGCCACGACCAGCGCGCTGCCGGCGAGGCTGCCGCGGTGCACGCGGACGGCGGACCGGGCCATGGCCCCGACGGCGCTCATCGGCCCAGCTCGATCATGCGGGCCGTGACCTGCTCGGTCGTCGGCGCGTCGAGGTGGCCGGCGATCAGGCCGTCGGCCAGGAACAGCACCCGGTCCGCCGCGGCGGCGACGTGCGCGTCGTGCGTCACCAGCACCAGCGTCTGCTGCAGGGTCTGCGCGGTCGAGCGCAGCACCTCCAGCACCTGGCCGCCGGTGTGCGAGTCGAGCGCGCCGGTCGGCTCGTCGGCGAACACCACCGCGGGCCGGGTGACCAGCGCCCGGGCGATCGCGACGCGCTGCGCCTGGCCGCCCGAGAGCTCGCCCGGCAGCCGGTCGTCCATGCCCTCGAGCCCCACGGCCGCCATGAGGTAGCGGCGCAGGTGCGCGTCGGGCTCCCGGCCCCCGAGCAGCAGCGGCAGCGCGATGTTCTCCGCCACGGTCAGGTGGCCCACCAGGTTGTACGCCTGGAACACGAAGCCGATCCGGTCCCGCCGCAGCCGGGTCACCGCGTCGGGCGACATCGCCGTGAGGTCGGACCCGCCGACCACGACCCGCCCGCTGGACGGCCGGTCCAGGCCCGCGGACACGTTGAGCAGCGTCGACTTCCCGGAGCCCGACGGCCCCATGACGGCCGTGAACGAGCCGGGTGCGAGCGCCAGGGAGACGCCCGCGAGCGCCGCGACCGTGCCGCGGCCGTTGGGGTAGGTGCGGTGGACCCGGTCCAGCAGCACGGCGGGCTCCGACGCGGTGTGCGGCGGGCTCGCGGGGCTGGTCGGGGTGGGTGCGGTGGCGCTCATGGCCGGTCTCCTCGTCTGGGGTTCTGCGTCCCCTCGACGCTAGGAATCCGGCACCCCCGCCCTCCAGCCGCCTGCGACGGAACCCGCGGGCCTGCATCCTTCGACGCAACCGCTCCCCCGCCCGGCCGACCCCGGCCGCGCGTCACCCCTCGTCGGGGACCGTGACCACCCGGTTCTGGTACGCCCAGACGACGGCCTGCAGCCGGGACCGCACCCCGAGCTTCGGCATCATCCGCGCCAGGTGCGACTTCACCGTCGACACCTCGACCACCAGCTCGGCGGCGATCTCCTCGTTCGACATCCCCTGCGCCAGCAGCCGGAGGATGTCCTGCTCCCGGGCGGTCAGCACGTCCGCCCCGCGCTGCACCGTGACGGGCTGCAGCCGGCGTCGGTCCGCGAACTCGCGCAGCACCCGGTGGGTCAGCGCCTGGTCGAGCGTGCCCCGCCCCCCGGCGACGTGCCGGACCGCCCGCACGATCTCCTCCGGCTCGGCGTCCTTGAGCAGGAACCCCGACGCACCCGCCTCCAGCGCGCCGAACACGTAGTCGTCGAGGTCGAACGTCGTCAGCACGAGGACGGGCACCGGTCGCTCGGCCTCCGGCCCGCACAGCTCGCGGGCGACGCTGATGCCGTCCCGGCCGGGCATCCGGATGTCGAGCACCGCCACGTCGGGCTCGGTGCGGCGGGCCAGCGCCACCGCCTCGTCCCCGTCGGCCGCGACGCCCACGACCTCGAGGTCGGGCTCGGCGGCGAGCAGCGCGGACAGGCCGGCGCGCACCAGGGGCTGGTCGTCGGCGATGAGCACCCGGATCACGGGGCGCCTCCCTCGGTCAGGGGCTCGCGCGGCAGCACGAGCCGGACCTCCCAGCCCCCGTCGGGGGTCGGGCCGTGCCGCAGGTCGGCGCCCACCAGCTCGGCGCGCTCGCGCATCCCGCGCAGCCCGTACCCGGGGTGCGCGGGGTCGCCGGCGGGGACGTCGCCGGTGGGCACGCCGTTGCGCACGGTCAGCACGACGGCCCCGGCGTCCCGGTCGTCCACCGTCACCCGGGCAGGCCGCCCCGGGTGCGTGCGTCCGGACGTTGGCGAGCGCCTCCTGCACGATCCGGTACCCGGCCAGCTGGGCCAGCGGCCCGACGCGGGCGCCGAGCACGGCCCCGTCCGCCCCGGGCGCGCGCAGCACCTCCAGCGTCACGTCGCCGGGGGTGCCGGGCGCGTCCGCGACCAGGTCCGGCACCGCCGCGAGCGTGAGCGCCGACGTCTCCGCGCCGTCGTCCTCCCGCAGCAGCCCGACCAGCCGCCGCAGGTCGGCCAGCACCACCCGGCTCTGCTCGCGCACCTCCCGCACCCCGGCGCGCGCCGCGTCGGGGTCGGTCGTGATCTGCCGGTCGATCGCCGACGCCATCAGCGCGATCCCGGACAGGTGGTGCGCCGCGAGGTCGTGCAGCTCGCGGGCCATCGCGGTCCGCTGCTCGGCCAGCGCCGTGCGGACCCGGGCCTCCTGCTCGCCGGCCAGGGCGCGCAGCTCGCCCTCCTGCGCCGCCCGCACCGCCCGGGCGCGACGACACGACCAGGGCCGGGACCAGCCCGAGCGCGACGACGGCGGCCGCCTGCGCCGCGGCGGCGAGCACGAGGAGCGGGGTCCCGGGCGCGTCGACCGCCGCCGCCCCCCCGACGGCCGAGGCCGCCGCGAGCAGCACCACCGCTACCACGAGCACCCCGCGCAGCCCCGCGAACGGCCAGGCGACCGCGGCCCGGTAGACGACCACCACCACCGCGAGCGTGAGCAGGCCGGACGCAGCCACCTCCGGCCCGCCGCCGGCCGCCGCGATCCCCACCGGGGCCGCCGCGACGACGAGCATCGCCCCGCGCGGCGCGGTCCGGGCGACCGCGACCGCCGCTGCCTGCACGACCAGCGCCCCCACGACCGACCACCACCCGGGCGCGCCGACCGGCGGCAGGTCCACCGGCTCGGCCGGCTCCATCGCGGCGAGCGCCGGGAGCGCGAGCAGCCCGGCGACGCCGAGGACGAGCACCACGGCCGCCGCCACGAGGTCCCCGCGCCGGAGGGCCGTCCCGGCGGGGGCGGCGGCGGGGGGAGGCGTCACGGGCACGTCGGGCATCGTCGCACGGCGGCTCCGCCCCCAGGATTCGAACCCGGACCTCAAGGCTCCAAAGGCCTGCGTGCTGCCGTTACACCAGGGCGGACCGCGGGCGGGCCGGGCGTGCCGGGTCCCCCGCGTCGGCCGCCAGTCTGCCAGCCCCGGGCCCGCCCGCGGGACGCGTCACCGGCCCGGCCCGGCGCCGCGCCTGCGAGGATGGCCCGATGACCGCCGAGCCCCGCCGCACGCCACGGACGACGCGCGCCCGCATGACCGCGACCCAGCGGCGTGCTCAGCTGCTCGACGTGAGCCGCCGGCTGTTCGCCGAGAAGGGCTTCGAGGGCACGTCGGTCGAGGAGATCGCCGCCCGCGCCGAGGTGTCCAAGCCCGTCGTCTACGAGCACTTCGGCGGCAAGGAGGGCATCTACGCCGTCGTCATCGACCGGGAGATCCAGGCGCTCACGAGCGCGCTCACCGGCGCGCTCGACGGCGGCGGCCACCCGAAGGTGCTGGTCGAGAGGTCCGCGCTCGCGCTGCTCGGCTACATCGAGGAGTCCGAGGACGGGTTCCGGATCCTGGTGCGCGACTCCCCGGTCGCGCAGGCGACGGGGACGTTCTCCAGCCTGATCGGCGACGTGGCGACCCAGGTCGAGCACCTGCTGGCGAACGAGTTCCGGCGGCGGCACCTCGACCCGCGGACGGCCCCCATCTACGCGCAGATGCTGGTCGGCATGGTCGCGCTGACCGGGCAGTACTGGCTCGACGCCCGCAGCCCGAAGAAGGCCGACGTGGCCGCGGCGCTCGTGAACCTCGCCTGGAACGGGCTCTCCGGCCTGGAGCGCCGACCCCAGCTGACGACCGCCCCGGAGCCGAGGAAGCGCGCCGCGAAGCCCCGCCCGAGGCCGGGCGACGAGCCGGGGGCGGACCCGGCCGCACCGACCGACGCCTGACCGGCCGATCGCTCACCCGGTCTGCTGCCGCTCCACCGCCGCGAGCCGCCGCTCCACGACGACGACGCACCACGCCGACGAGGCGAGCAGCGGACCGAGGGCGAACGCGACGCTCGCCGCCTCCCACAGCGGCCGGGGTGCGCCGGCGACCGCCAGCCCGACGAACGTCCCGACGCCGACGACGACCGCGACCGCGCCGACCCGCAGCCAGACGCGAGCGCACAGCTCCTGCGCGCACCGCCACCCGTGCTCGGTGCGGCGCGACCGTGGCGTGCGGTACCCGAACCAGGCGTTCGGTCCGTGGCGCCCCGCCGCGAGGAGCAGCGGGTGCGCGGCCATCATCACGACCGGCGTCAGCAAGCCTGCCGCCGCCAGGAACAACCGCACGCGCCACCTCCGCCGCGGGGCCGCACGGTCGTCGGACCCCACGCGCAGCAGTCCACCGCGCCGCGGCACGTCGCCGCCAGAGCCCGAGGTCCCGGGCGCGCGTCGAGTACCCTCGCCCGCATGTCGGCAGCCGAGTCCCCCGTGCACGCGGACGCGTCCGGGGCCCGGGACGAGGTCGACCGGATCGTCGAGGCCTGGGCCCGCGAGCGTCCGGACCTCGACGTCGCGCCGCTGTCGGTGCTGTCCCGGGTCACCCGGCTGTCCCGGCACCTGGACCTCGCGCGCCGGCAGGCATTCGCCCGGCACGGCCTGGAGCCGTGGGAGTTCGACGTGCTGTCCGCGCTGCGCCGCGCCGGCGCGCCGTACCGGATGTCGCCGGGCGCCCTGCTGACCCAGACGCTGGTGACCAGCGGGACCATGACCAACCGCATCGACCGGCTCGCGTCCCGCGCGCTCGTGGAGCGGCTGCCGTCCCCCGACGACCGCCGCGGCGTGCTGGTGAGCCTGACCGACGAGGGCCGGACCCGGGTCGACGCCGCGATGTCGACGCTCCTGGAGATCGAGCGCGACCTCCTCTCCTCGCTCCCGGCCCCCGAACGCGACCGCCTGGCGGACCTGCTCCGCACCCTGGTCGCCCCGTTCGACACCCCCTGACGCCCGCACGACGCGCACGCACCGCGGGGCGCGCGCGCAGACGCGACGACGCGCGCGGCACCCCCTGCGGGTGCCGCGCGCGTCGTCGACCGAGCGGGTGTCAGGCGGCCTTCGTCAGGGCCTCCGAGAGCTTGACCCGGCGGCCGGTGCGCAGCACCGAGCGGGAGTAGATCCGGGCGCCGATGCCGGTCACCAGGACCGCGGTCCCGGCGAGGATCACGAGCGACACCAGCGGCTCCCACCAGGAGGCCTCGCCGAGGAACAGCCGCACCGGCATCCCGACCGGGGCGCTGAACGGCACGTACGACATGATCGTCAGCACCAGGTCGTTGTCGTTGAAGAAGATGACGCCGAAGTACGGGATCATCACGAGCATCATCACCGGGGTGAGCACCGGGCCGGTGTCCTCGACGCGGGAGACGAGCGAGGCGGCGGACGCGAACAGCGCGGCCAGCAGCACGAACCCGACCAGGAAGAACAGCACGAACCAGGCGACCGGCGCGCCGATCATCCCCAGCAGGTCGTCCTGGCCGGTGACCACCAGGCCGATGACGGCCACCGCGGCGATCGCGGCGATCTGGCCGACGGCGAGCACCGTGTTGCCGAGGATCTTGCCGCCGAGCAGGGCCCGCGGCGGCACGGTCGAGAGCAGGAGCTCGACGATCCGGGACTGCTTCTCCTGGACGGTGTTCTGCGCGATCGTGCTGCCGAACGTCATGGCGGCCATGAAGAACGCGATGCCGAAGATGAAGGACACGATGTAGCGCAGGCCGTCGGAGGTGCCCGACTCGTCCAGCAGCTCGACCGGCGGGGTCACGGCCAGCGCGCTGATCACGCCGTCCGGCGCGGAGTCGAGGCCGACCACGACGACGCCCAGCAGGTTGTCCGCGTCGTCGTCGGGCAGGACCGCGGCGGAGACCTCCTCGGACTCGACCAGGGCGCGGGCGGCCTCGGGGTCGGCGGCGTCGACCGCCTCGAGCCCGTCGACGCCCTCGATCACCGCGGCGGTCTCGGGCACGACGGCGACCTTGGTGTCCCCGCCGCCGAGCCGGTCGCCCAGCACCGAGGTGAGGATGATCCCGCCCAGGACGAGGACGAGCAGGACCGCGGTCGAGATGAGGAAGGACTTGCTGCGGACCTGCGTCGTGATCTCGCGCTCGGCGACCATGAGCGTCGCCTGCACCGTGTTCGGGGTGGCGGGCCGGCCGGCCGGCGCGGGGCCGGACGACGGCGCGTTCGACATCATCGGGGTGCGGCGGCTCATCGCACGGTCTCCTTGGTCTTCGTGGTGGTGGGCGCGTCGTCGTGGCGCTCCTCGTCGCGGACGATGTCGCGGAAGATCTCCGCGAGCCGCGGGCGGACCGGGGCGAACTGCTGCACGGGGGCGGCGTCGAGCGCGGCGCGCAGGACCCGCTGGGCGGTGGTCTCGTCGGACTCGAAGAGGGCGTAGCCGCCGTCGAACTCCACGACCCGGACGCCCGGCTCGGTGCGCAGCCACCCCATGTCGCCGCCGGAGGCGATCTCGTAGCGGGGCGCGGCGTGCTGGGCGCGCAGCGCCTCCTTCTCGCCCGCCGCGCGGATCTTCCCGCCGGCGATGACGACCACGTCGTCGCACAGCCGCTCGACCACGTCGAGCTGGTGCGAGGAGAACAGCACCGGCACGCCGCGGGCGGCGTACTCCTGCAGCACGCCGAGCACCAGGTCGACCGCCATCGGGTCGAGGCCGGAGAACGGCTCGTCGAGGACCAGCACCTCCGGCTCGTGCACCAGGGCGGCGGCGATCTGCGCGCGCTGCTGGTTGCCGAGCGACAGGTCGTCGACCGGGTCCGTCAGCCGCTCGCCGAGACCGAGCTTCTCCAGCAGGTCCCGGGCCTTCTCCGTCGCGACCCGCCGCTCGTAGCCGTGCAGCCGCGCCAGGTAGGTGATCTGCTCCAGCACGTGCATCTTGGGGTAGAGGCCGCGCTCCTCGGGCATGTAGCCGAACGCCCGGCGGCGGTCGTCGCCCAGCGGGCTCCCGTCGAGGGTGACGGTGCCGGAGTCCGCGGAGAGCACCCCGAGGATGATCCGCATCGTCGTCGTCTTGCCGGCGCCGTTGCCGCCGACGAACCCGGTGAGCTTGCCGCGCTCCACCGAGAAGCCGACGTCGTCGAGCACCAGCCGGTCCCCGAAGGACCGGTGGATCCCGTCGAGCTGCAGCATGTCGTCTCCTGTCGTGACCTGTCCGGACCCGTCGTCCGCTGAGGTCAACGCTAGGAGGCGACCGTGCCCCGGCACCTCGGCCGCCGGGCGGAACTTGCCGGGCGCGCCGGCCTCCGTCCCGGGGCGGAGGAGGTCAGTCCGTGAGCCCGTTCTCGAACGCGTAGACGACCGCCTGCACCCGGTCCCGCAGGCCGAGCTTGGTGAGCACGTTCGACACGTGGGTCTTGACGGTGGCGCGGCCCAGGACGAGCTCGGCGGCGATCTCGTCGTTGCTCAGCCCGCGCGCGACCAGCCGCAGCACCTCGAGCTCGCGCTCGGTCAGCCCCGTGGCGGAGGGGTCCCCGGTCCCGCGCGCCGCACCGGCGGGGCTCCCCCCGGAGGCGGATCCCTGGCCGACGACGGCGCGGGCGATCACGGCGCGGGTGACCTCGGGCGACAGCAGCGCGTCCCCGGCGGCGACGGCGCGCACGGCGTCGGCGAGCTGCTCCGGCCGGGAGTTCTTCAGCAGGAACCCGGCGGCGCCCGCCTGGAGGGACTCCAGCAGGTAGTCGTCCCGGTTGAACGTGGTGAGCACGAGGACGCCCGCCGTGATGTCGGGGTCGGCCGTGATCCGGCGGGTGGCCTCCAGGCCGTCGACGCCCGGCATCTGCACGTCCATGCAGACGACGTCCGGGCGCAGCGCCCGCGCCAGCTCGACCGCCTCGGCCCCGTCGCCGGCCTGCCCGACGACCTCGAGGTCCGGCTGCGCGCCGAGGATCGTGGCGAGCCCCGCGCGCAGCAGCGCCTGGTCGTCGGCGAGCACGACGCGCACCGGCCGGTCCGGGCCGAAGCCCCGGTCCGGGCCGTCGGCCTCCGTCGCGTCGTCGAACCGCACCGCGTCGGCCCCGCTCATCGTGCCCCTCCCGTCCGCGGCCCGAGCGGCACCCGCGCCCGGACCAGGTACCCGCCGCGCCCGCGCGCGCCGGTCTCCAGCGTGCCGCCGTCGGCGGCGACCCGTTCCCGCATGCCCACCAGGCCGAGCCCGCCGGACGTCCCGCGCCGGGCTGCGCGGCGGGCGCCGGTGCCGTCGTCGGTGACCTCGAGCTCGACCGCGTCGGGCTCGTACCGCAGCCGGACGTCGACCCGGGCGCCGGTGCCCGCGTGCTTGCGCACGTTGGTCAGCGCCTCCTGGCAGATCCGGTACAGGTTGAGGGAGGTCAGCGGCGGCACCCGCACGGGCTCGCCGACCACCTGGTACTGCGCGGCGAGGCCGGTGTCCGCGGCCTGCTGCACCAGCTCGGGCAGCCGCTCGACGGACAGGGATCCCACTGCGGACGCCGCGTGCGCCTCGGTCCCCGACTCGCGCAGCGTGCTGAGCAGCCCGTGCAGCTCGTCGACGGCCTCGCGCGCGGAGTCCTCGACCTGCTCCAGCGCGGCGGCGGCCTGCTGCGGGTCGGACTGCTGCACCATCCGCGCCGCCGCGGCCTGCACGCCCATCATCGACACGTGGTGCGCGACGGCGTCGTGCAGCTCGCGCGCCAGCCGCAGCCGCTCGATCGCCACGGCCTGCTCCTCGACCCGGCGGCGCTCGCCCACGAGCAGCCGGCCGCGGTACTCGGTGCGGGCGCGCTCGCGGGCGGCGTTCCACGCGTGCTCGCCGAACCACCAGGCCCCGGCGAAGTACAGGATGTTGGTCAGCAGCTGGATGAGCAGGTACGCCACCAGCGGGGAGAACGCGCCGGCGTTGGAGAAGCCCTCGATGCCCTCCGGGTCGGTGACGGCCTGGAACATCGCGACCAGCAGCCAGACGAACATCGCGACGACGATCCCCGCCCGCACCCACAGCGCCCGCGCGCGGTTCCGGTCCCACGCCCCGACCGTGTACAGCGCCATGAACAGCGCGATGTTCCCGAACAGCGTCTCGGGGACCCGCAGCTCGCCCATCAGGACGAACGCCGCCGCGACCACGACCGCGACCACGGCGGGCCGCTGCCGGCGCCACGCGAGGGGCGCGGTGACCGCGAGCACGCAGAGGACCGCGACCCAGCCCTCCGCGGGCTCGTCGTACATGCCCGCGGTGCGCCCCAGCGCCAGGCTGAGGATGCCGCCGATCAGCAGGCCCGCGGCCAGCAGCACGTCGTACCGGCGCTGGTCCGACGTGATCGGCGGCCGCCGCCAGCCCGGGGCGTCGGGGTCCGCGAGCGCCTCGACGACCGGGGCGTCGCGGTCGTCGAGGTGGGTCGGGTCCGGACGAGCCGGGTCGGGGCGGGTGGCGTCGGGGCGGGTCGCGTCGGGGACGTCGGCCGTGCCGGGGTCGCGGTCGAGCGGCTGCACGGGTGCCACCGTAGCCGGACCCGACCGGGACCCCGGGCCGTGACCACGGTGGACGCCCCGTCCCCACCCGCGGGAACGACCCCCGCGACCACGCGGCCACCGTGGACCCCGGCGACCGGGACCCGCGCCTCGCGCGTGCGTGCTCCGCGTACCCAGCCACCGCCACGTTCCTCGCACGCATGCGTACGCGGCGGACGCCGGGTACGCCAGCCCCACCGCCACCTTCCTCGCGAGAGTGCGTACGCGGTGGACGCCGGGTACCCCAGCCCCACCGCCACCTTCCTCGCGAGAGTGCGTACGCGGTGGACGCCGCGTGCCCCAGCCCCACCGCCACCTTCCTCGCGAGAGTGCGTACGCGGTGGACGCCGCTGACCGTGTGTACACACGCCAGCGAGGACGACACCCCGCACCCCGGACGACACCGCGAACGCGGCGTACGCACACGCCGGAGACAACCCGCCCACGCCCGGCGACACCGCGGACGCGGCGTACGCACACCCGGGAAGAACTCCCTCCCCCTGCGTGGCATCGCATCCGCGCTCGGCGGGGGCCACGCTCGGCGGCGGCCACGGTCGGCGGCGGCCACGCTCGGCGGCGGGCCGTTCAGCGGGTGATCGTGAACCCGCCCGCCGGGACCGGCACCGACGCGTCCGGGGAGGCCACCGCGACCCGGCGGTCGACCCGGCCGTCCGGCAGGTACGCCGCTCCGGAGCCGGCCGCGAGCGCCGGTGCCGACGTGGCGCGGGCCGTGGACCCCGCGTGCAGCACCGCGTCGGTCCCCGCCGTGGTGGACCAGCGCGCCGTCGCCACCGCGGGCCGCAGGAGCAGGGCGTCGAGCCGCAGGTCGCCGCCCCCCTCGTTGGTGCAGCGCACGGTGACCACCCCGCCCGCGGGGACGCCGCCGGGCCGGCCGGCGTCCGGCAGCGGCCGGTCGAGCAGCTGCGGCACCAGGCTCCCGTCGGCCTCGGTGAGCCCGGCCGGTCCCGTGCCGCCGTTCTCGGTCCGCCCGAGCCGCGGCCCACCGACGACCTCCCAGCGCGCCCGCCCGGCCGGGACGGCGGTCCGCCACACCAGCGGCAGCGCCCACGCGCCCGCCGTCCGGGTCCCCGCCCCGGCCCTCTCCTCGGCTCCCGCCCCGGCCCCAGCCCCGGGCACGTCGAACTCGACCGTCGACCCCGGCGGCACCCGCACGTACCCGCCGCCGACGAGGTTGCCCTCCCCGGTCCACGCGCCCTCGGCGGGCCGGACCACCTCGCAGCCCGCGCCGAGCCGCGCGGCCTCGGCGTCCAGCACCCGGAGGCCGTCGTGCGCGACCGGGCCCGTGATCGACCGGGCGACCGCCGCGACGTCGGGTCGGGCGTCGAGCAGCTGCATCGCGAGCAGCCCGTGGATCGTCGACTCGGCCCCGGAGTTCCGGTTGACCCGGCCGTCGGTCTCCACGCCGTCGAAGGTGACGCCCGTGGCGGGGTCGTACACCGGCACCCCCGCCGGGTTCGCGCCGAAGAACCAGCCCGCGGCCAGCCCGCCGAGCACCCGCAGGCCCTCGCCGCCGCCCGCGTCCGCCGCCGCCAGCGCCGACGCGACCCGCCCGTGGGCGCCGTAGGCGATCTGCGCCTCCCCGGGTGCCGGGGTCCAGGCGTTGAACGGTCCGCCGGTCGCGAGGACCAGCGGGGTGAACGTGCCCGCGTCCGCGAGCGCCGCGCGCCGCCAGTCCCGCCGGCCGCGCAGCGCGCCCGCCGCCGCGAGCGCCTCGGGAGCCGCCGCGCCCCAGGCGTGCCAGAAGCCGAGCGACCCGGTCCACGGCAGCACGGCGCCGAACGGCCACGGCCGGGTGTCCGTCGTCCCCATCGCCGCGATGCCCTCGGCGTACCGGTCGAGCGCGCGGGACAGCTGCCGGTCGCGGGGCAGCACCCGCACGGCGGCCACCAGGCCCAGCACCGCCTCCGCGGTGGCGTCCGCGCCGCGGGCGATGAGCCACTCCGGCAGCGGCACCCCGTCGCTGCGCACCCGCCGCCCGTACCGGGACAGCGACTCCTGCTCGAGCGCGCCGATTGCGAGGTGCAGCCGGTCGAGCAGGAACTGGGCGAAAGCAGGGTCGTCGGCCGCGAACGCCGCGTACCCCTCCCCCAGCGCCCAGACGGTGCGCGCGAGCCAGTACGACTCGGCGGAGTTCGACGGGTCGGGCAGCTCGACCGGTTCGGCGCTCGGGTTGAGCACCCCGTCGGGCTGCTGCCACAAGACCACCCGTCCGGCGTGCGGCCCGGAGTCGTCCTGCAGGTAGGTGAGCGTGCGGAGCAGCTGGTACGCCTGCTCCCGGCTCTCCCCGTCGCTCGCGGCCTTCCAGTCCCGCAGCAGGACGACCGCCGCGCGGGCGATATCGTCCGCGTTGTAGGCGCCCTGGCTCCAGTGTCCCGTGGCCGGGTCGAGGGTGCCGCCGCCGACCCGGCGGAACGTGCCTCCGTCCGCGTCCGCGTAGGTCCAGGGGGCCAGCGCCGCGGGCTCCTCCGCGATCCGGTACGTGGTGTGCGCGTCGACGGCCGGCAGCGGCACCGTGTCGAGGAGGAACCGCAGGTGCGCGGGGTTCGCGAGCCGCGACCCGGGCGGGGCGGTCCCGGCGGCGCCGGGAGTCGTGGCGCCGGTCGCTCCGATCGCTCCGGTCGTTCCGCTCCCGCCGGGGGCGGTCCCGGGCGCGGCCGCCACCAGCGCGGGCACCGCGGCGGCCGCGGCGAGGAAGGTGCGCCGAGTCGTCATCGTCTCTCGTCTCCCTGGTCGGATGGTGCGGGTCGGGTGGTGCGGGTCGGGTGGTGCGGGAGGGCTCAGCCGCGGAGCGACGACCCCCAGGGCCGGGCGGGGTCGTGGACCGCCACCGCGAGCGTCGTGTCCGACTGCCCGTAGTAGGCGAACCACTTCCCGTCGAACTGCACGAGCCCCTCGACGAACGTCACGTTGGACACCAGCCCGTTGAGGTCCTCGAAGGTCTGCGGCCGCAACCACGGCTCCTGGAGGCGGGCCAGCACCCGGGTGGGCTCGTCGGGGTCGATCGCGATCTGGCCGCACCGGTAGTCGACGTCGACGGTGCCGTCGTCGTGCACGGTGCGGGTGGCGCCGTTGGTGAGCATGACCAGCAGCCCGTTGTCGGTGAGCACCGGCGAGGTGCCGATCTCGACGAGGTCGGCGTCGAAGGACCCCGGCGTCGGCGCGTACATGGGCTCGGTGTCCGGCGTGCCCGGCGTCCAGTGGATCAGGTCGTCGCTGGTCGCCCAGTAGAGGCCGCCCTCGCCGAAGTACATCCACCACCGGCCCTGCATCCGCACCGGCACGATCACCCCGGCCTTCGACCACTCGTGCCCGCGCGGGTCGACGGTGGCGAAGGTGTCGAAGCCCGGGAACAGCGGGCCGTGCCGGGTCCAGGTGCGCAGGTCGGTCGACGTGGCGAGGCACAGGCGCGCCGCCTTCCGGTCCCAGCCGGTGTACGTCAGGTAGTACGTGCCCTCGACGTACGCGATCCGGGGGTCCTCGCAGCCGAACTCCTCGTAGTCCTCCTGCGGGGACAGGATCGGCTCGGCCTCGCGCTCGAAGTGGTAGCCGTCGCGGCTCCGGGCCAGGCCGATGTGCGACACGATGTCCTCGGCGTGCGCCCGGTAGAGCAGCAGCACCTCGTCGTCGACGACCAGCGCCGCGGGGTTGTACAGGTTCGCCGACTCCCACGACCCGCCGCGGGGCCGCAGGATCGGGTTGCCCTCGTAGGGCACGAATGGGCCGAGCGGGAAGGTCGCGCCGGTGAACAGGGTGGTCGCGGTCATGGGTCAGCCCTTCACGGCGGAGCCGAGGTCGGTGGTGCGGAAGTACCGCTGGAACAGGCAGAACAGGGCGACGACCGGGAACGCGAGCGCGCAGGCGCCGGCGAGGATCGCGCCGTTGGGGTTGGCCGCGGTCTGCGACACGTTGGAGATGTAGTTGGCCAAGGACACGGCGAGCGGCTGCAGCGACGCGTCTTTGGTGATGAGGAACGGCCAGAGGAACTCGTTCCACGGCCCGATGAACGTCACGAGCACGACGGTCGCGAGCGCCGGCCGGACCAGCGGCAGCGCGATCGACCGCAGGATGCGCAGCTCGCCGGCGCCGTCGATGCGGGCCGCCTCGAACATCTCCCGCGGCAGCGCCCGGAAGAACTGGGCGAAGATGAACACCGCCGTCGTGTTGATCGCGAACGGCAGGATCATCCCGAGGTACGTGTCGCCGAGGCCGTAGCCGCGGGTGATCTGCACGTACAGCGGGATCATCAGCAGCTGGAACGGCACCATCTGCACCAGCAGCATGAGCACCCAGGTCAGCCGCCGCCCCGGGAACTGCAGCCGCGCCACCGCGTACCCGGCGAGCGTGCCGAGCACCACGGTGCCGAGCAGCACGCCCGCGGTGAACACCAGCGAGTTGACCAGCGACCCCGCCAGGTCGATCCGGGAGTCGATCTGCGCGAAGTTCTGCGTCGTCCACCCGGAGGTCGGCACCAGCCGGTCGGGGGTGTTGGTCGGGCTCTCCTGGAACGCCCCGACCACCATGAAGTAGAAGGGGAAGGCGAACACCAGCGCGGCCGCCGCCAGGAGCACCTGGCGCGCCACCGCCCCGCCACGTCGTCGTCGCATGTCACCGCTCCCGGTTCAGTCGCTGCGCGGCCAGGGACAGCAGCCCCACGACGATCACGAGCACCATGCCGATGGCCGCCGCGACGTCGGGGTTCTGCTGCTGGATGCCGCGCTGGTAGATGAGCAGCACGGGCGTCACGGACGCCCCGTCGGGGCCGCCGCCGCCCGTGAGCAGGTACGGCTCCGTGAACAGGTTGGTGCCGGTGATGATCGCCAGGACGAGCACGAGCGTCGTCGCCGACCGCACCCCGGGCACCGTCACGTTGAGGAACCGCTGCACCCCGCCGGCGCCGTCGGTCTCGGCCGACTCGTACAGCTCCCGCGGCACGTTCTGCAGCGCCGCGAGATACAGCAGCACGTAGAACCCGAGCTGCTTCCACGTCACGTACAGGGCGATCGTCGGCATGGCGAGGGCCTTGTTCGCGAGCCAGGACGGGTCGGGCGCCAGCGGCCCGAGCACCGCGTTGACCAGGCCGTTCGACGAGAACAGCAGCATCCACACGCCCACCAGGGACACGCTCGCCGTCAGGTACGGCACGTAGTACGCGACCCGGTACGCCGCCGCCCACCGCACCCCGGCGTTCAGCGCGGACGCCAGCACGAGCGCGAGGCCGACGGTCAGCGGCACGTTGATGACCAGGAACACCGCGGTGTTCCGGAACGAGGCGAGCACCTGCGGGTCGGTCAGCACCGCCTGGAAGTTGTCGAACCCGACGAACGGCTTCGGCACCTCGACGCCGGGCGCCGTGAAGAAGTAGTCGTGGAACGCCATGTACGCCGAGAACCCGAGCGGGTAGGCGAACACGACGAGCACGAACACCAGGTAGGGCGCCGCGAACAGCGTGCCGAGCGGCTGGCCGCCCCACCACCGCCGCCGGCTGCGGCCCCGGGGCGCGGGCGCCGGGGCACGGCCGGTGCTCGCGCCCGGCCCCGCGCCCGGCGCCGCCCCCGCGCCCGCCGTCACCGTGGACACGTCAGCCCTGCACCAGGTCGTCGATCTTCGACGCCGCGGTGCTGAGGAAGTCCTCCACCGACGTGCTCTGGAAGATCACGGCCGACGTGTACGCCTCGCGGAACGCCTGCCACGCCTCGATCGAGTTCGGGATGCTCGGCACGTCGCCGGTGCGGGCGGCCTGGTCCGCGAACACCTCGTACTCCGGGTGCTCGGCGAAGTAGTCCGGGTACGTCGCCGCGAGGTCCTGGCGCAGCGGCATCTGGCCGGTCGCCTCGAGCAGGGCGCCGTCGCTCTCCTCGCTGGTGGAGTACTTGAGGAACTCCCACGCGGTGCCCTGGTTCTCGCAGGACGTGAACATCGAGACGTTCTTGGAGTCCGCGAACGTCGTCACGTCCTCGCGGCCGTCCGAGGTCGGCACCGGCATGAACCCGACGTCGACGCTGTCCTTGTAGGACGCGATGGCCCAGGGGCCGGCCAGCTGCATCGCGGTCTGGCCCGACACCATCGCGTCGTCGGTCGCGGCCTCCTGCGGGGCGAGGCCGTCGGCGTAGATCGACGCCCAGAAGTCGGCGACGGCCTTGCCTGCCTCGTCGTCGAAGGTCGCCTTGCCGTCCTCGACCAGCGCGGTGCCGTCGGTCTCGGCCAGGTACACCGGGTAGAAGTCGAACCACGGCTGGTAGAAGTCGTTGGTCGGCGACGGCCAGATCGCGCTGGGCGCCGCCCCGGAGTCGACGATCTGCCGGGCACCCGCGAGGAAGTCGTCGAACGTGGCCATCCCCGGGTCCTCCGGGTCGAGCCCGGCCTGGGTGAACAGCGCCTTGTTGTACATGACCATGACCGGGTTCGACTTCCACGGCAGCTGGTAGTAGCCGCCGTCGGTCTCGTAGCCGGACACGCCGTCGCCGCCGCGCCCGGAGATGTAGTCGGCGCCGTCGTCGAAGGTCGTGAGGTCGACCAGCCCGCCCTGCCGCACCCAGCCGGGGACGGCCGCGCTGGAGATGTTGTAGACCAGGCACGGCCGCCGTGCCGGCGGTGATGGCGGCCGTGATGGCCTCCTCGGAGGATGCGCCGGCCGGGATCTCCTGGGCCGTCACCTGCTCGTCGGGGTGGTCGGCGTTCCAGGCGTCCACGACGTCCTGGCCCCAGCCGACCTCCTGCTCGTTGTTCGACAGCCAGACGGTGATCGGCCCGGTGGCGCCGGTGGCCTCGCCGGACCCGCCGCCGTCGCCGGACCCGTTCGAGCAGGCGGCGGTGGCGAGGGCGACGGCGCCCAGCAGGGCGGCGGTGCGGATGTACCTCATGGAAGCTCCTCCTCGAGCACGTCAGGGGGTGTGGTGCGTCGGCGCGGGGGCGTCGGTGCTCCCGCGCAGCTGCAGGGCGGTGCAGTCGACCGTGACGGAGCGCGGCCCGTCGCCGGCCAGGTCGGACAGCAGCCCGGGTGGTGGCGACCCGGCCGCGGCGGGCGGGGTCGGTGGACACGCTGGTGAGCGGCGGGCTGAGGTGCGCGGACAGGTGGTCGTCGTCGAACCCGGCCACGGCGAGCTCGTCCGGCACCCGGACGCCGCGGCTCTGCGCGTAGGACATCCCGGCGATCGCCATCGTGTCGTTCGCGTACAGGATCGCGGTGGGCCGGTCGCGCAGCGCGAGCAGCTCGGCGGTGTGCGCGCGCCCGCTGCCCGCGGTGAAGTCGCCCTCCCGCACGAGCTCGCGCGAGCCGACGGCCTGCACGAACGCGCGCGCCCGGGCGTAGGAGTGCACGTAGCCGAGGGGGCCGGCGACGTGCGCGATCCGGGTGTGGCCGCGGTCGCGCAGGTGCGCGATCAGCGCCCGGACCGGGTCGGCGTCGTCCGTGCGGACGCACGACAGCCGGGTCGGGCCGTCGTACGCGCCGAGCAGCACGGCGGGCAGCCCGAGGCCGGCCAGGAACGGCACCCGCCAGTCGTCGCGGTGCAGGTCGAGCGCGATGACGCCGTCCGCCCGCCCCGCCGCCATCGCCTGGTAGGCCCGCTCCTCGGCGCCCCTGCTGCCGACGACCTGGAGCACCAGCGCGACCTCGCGCTCGGCGAGCGTCTGCTCGACGCCGGCGATGAACGCGGGGAAGAACGTGTCGGACGCGAGGATCGCCGGGTCCCGGCGCAGCACGACGCCGACCGCGTTGGCCCGGCGGGCCGCGAGCGCGCGGGCGCTGCTGCTGGGCACCCAGCGCAGCTCCTCCGCCGCGGCGAACACCCGGGCCTTCGTCGCCGCCGAGATGGGCCGGTGGCCGCTGTACGCGTGGGACACGGTCGCCTTCGTCACGCCGGCGGCCCGGGCGACGTCGGAGATCGTCGGTCGGCTCATGCTCACCTCCTCGTGCAGCACGTCCTCCCGACCGTAAAAGCGGTTTGACGATCGAGCCAACCGGTTTGACGACGCGGTCGCGGCGGACGGGGCGGCGGGGCCTGCGACGCGGGACCGGCGCCCCGCGCGCCCTACGCTTGCCCGATGGCCCACCTGCTCGGCGGCGAAGCGCTGCACCTGTCCTTCCCGACCAAGAACGTCTTCGACGCGGTGACCGTGGGCCTCAACGAGGGCGACCGGGTGGGGGTCGTCGGCCGCAACGGCGACGGCAAGTCCTCCCTGCTCGCGCTGCTGGCCGGGCGGCTCACCCCGGACTCCGGACGCGTGACCGTCCGCGGCGGCGTGCGGATCGGCGTGCTCGACCAGACCGACACCCTCGACCCGGCGCTGACCGTCGGGGCCTCGGTCGTCGGCGACCGCGCCGAGCACGAGTGGGCCGGCGACCCGAAGGTCCGCGACGTCGTCTCCGGCCTGGTCGGCGACCTGCCGTGGGACAAGCTCGTCGGCGACCTGTCGGGCGGGCAGCGGCGCCGGGTCGCCCTGGCCGCGCTGCTGGCCGGCGACGACGACGTGCTCATGCTCGACGAGCCGACCAACCACCTCGACGTCGAGGCAGTCACCTGGCTCGCCCGGCACCTGAACCGCCGCTGGTCGTCGAACGCCGGCGGCCTGCTGGTCGTCACCCACGACCGCTGGTTCCTCGACGAGGTGTGCACCGCGACCTGGGAGGTGCACGACGGGATCGTCGAGCCGTTCGAGGGCGGGTACGCCGCGTACGTGCTGCAGCGCGTCGAGCGCGACCGGATGGCCGCGGCGACGGAGGCCAAGCGGCAGAACCTCATGCGCAAGGAGCTCGCCTGGCTGCGCCGCGGCGCACCGGCCCGCACGTCGAAGCCGAAGTTCCGCATCGAGGCGGCGAACCAGCTGATCGAGGACGTGCCGCCGCCGCGCAACTCCGTCGAGCTGTCCCAGATGGCCACCGCGCGGCTCGGCAAGGACGTCGTCGACCTCGAGGACGTGTCGGTGTCCTACGGCGACCACCAGGTGCTGCGCGACGTGACCTGGCGGATCGCCCCGGGGGAGCGCACCGGCGTGCTCGGCGTGAACGGCGCGGGCAAGTCGACGCTGCTGGGCCTGGTGACGGGCAAGGTCACCGCGACGACCGGCCGGGTCAAGCGCGGCAAGACCATCCGGGTCGCGACGCTGACCCAGGAGCTGGCCGAGCTCGCGGACATCGCCGACAGCCGGGTCAACGACGTCATCGCCCGCTACCGGACGTCCTACGTGGCCGGCGGCAAGGAGATGACCCCGGGGCAGCTGCTCGAGCGGCTCGGGTTCACCGCGGTCCAGCTCCAGACGCCGGTCAAGGACCTGTCCGGCGGGCAGCGGCGCCGGCTGCAGCTGCTGCTGATCCTGCTCGACGAGCCCAACGTGCTCGTGCTGGACGAGCCGTCGAACGACCTGGACACCGACATGCTCGCGGCGATGGAGGACCTGCTCGACACCTGGCCGGGCACCCTGCTGGTCGTGTCGCACGACCGGTACCTGCTGGAGCGGGTCACCGACCAGCAGTACGCGGTGCTCGACGGCCACTTCCGGCACGTGCCGGGCGGCGTCGACGAGTACCTGCGGCTGCTGGAGCGGTCGCGCTCGGGGGCCGGCGCGGTCGCGACCGGGGCGCCCACCGAGGCGTCGGGCGCCGTGGGCGGCGAGGTCGCGCCGTCGGGGCTGGACGGGGCGGAGCTGCGGGCCGCCAAGAAGGAGCTCGGCGCGCTCGACCGGCGGATCTCCAAGCTGACCGGCCAGATCGAGGCGCTGGAGAAGAAGATGGCCGAGCACGACCCCGCCGACTACGTCGGGCTGACGGCGCTCGGGAAGGACAAGGCGGCGCTCGAGGCCGAGATCGGCGAGGTCGAGGAGAAGTGGATGGCGCTGGCGGAGGCCGTGGAGGGCTGAGGCCCGGGCCGCGGGCGGGCACCGACTCCTCCACAGGCGCGGGGGCGCGCGCCGTCCCCAGGGCGGCGCTGCGGGCGCGTGCCGACGCCGGGGAGGTCGGCCTAGCGTCGCCCGCATGACGGGGACCGAGTGGCTCGGCGCGCTGTCGCTGCTGGGCCCGGTGGCCACGGGGGCGGCGGCGATGGTGGCGCTGGTCGTGGGGATCGCGACGGTGCGGCAGCGCGACCGGGCGGACCGGCGGGAGCAGTGGTGGCGGCGGGCGGAGTGGGCGCTCGGGCTGACGCTGTCCACGCACCGCGCGCACGTGACCCGCGGGCTCGCGGTCCTGGACCACCTGGCCCGCAGCGACCTCGCGACCCGGGACGAGCGCCGGCTGCTCCGGGCGCTCACCGAAGCGGGGTTGAGCAGGGCCGTCGGGCCACCGCAGGATGGTGACGTAACCGGGGGCCGCGACGACGAGGAAGAGGTGTCCGGTGGACCGGTTCGAGCAGGAGATCGAGGAGCAGCGGCTCCGCCGGGCGGCGGTGCTCCGCGACCCCGAGGTGCAGCGGGCCGCGGCCCGGCTCCGGGTGACCCTGGACGAGAGCCTCGGTGACGAGACCCCGCAGTGGATCCGCGACCTCGCGGAGCAGCCGCTCCTGCCTGACGGACGCTGACGCGCGCGTCACCCGATCGGGGGTACGGTCCCGCCCACCCCCGACCCGGAAGGACGCCCGTGCCCGAGCCCACCGCACCGGCCGCCGCCGCCCACGCCCCGCACGCGCCCGAGGACCACCTCCAGCGCGGCCTCAGCAACCGGCACATCCAGCTCATCGCGATCGGCGGCGCCATCGGCACCGGCCTGTTCCTGGGCTCCGGCCGCACGATCTCCCTGGCCGGCCCGTCCGTCCTGCTGGTGTACGCGGTCATCGGCTTCATGCTGTTCTTCGTCATGCGCGCCATGGGCGAGATGCTGCTGTCGAACCTGGAGTACAAGTCGTTCCGGGACATGGCGGCCGACATCCTCGGGCCGTGGGCCGGCTTCCTCACCGGCTGGACGTACTGGTTCTGCTGGATCGTCACGGGGATCGCCGACGTGGTCGCGGTGTCCGGGTACGTGGCGTTCTGGGCGCCCGACCTGCCGCGCTGGCTGCCCGCGCTGGCCCTGGTCGTGCTGCTGCTCGCGCTCAACCTGGTCGCGGTCCGGCTGTTCGGCGAGCTGGAGTTCTGGTTCGCGATCGTCAAGATCGTCGCCATCGTCGGGCTGATCGCGGTCGGCGTCGTGCTGATCTCGATCGGCTTCCAGGGCGCCGACGGTGTCACCGCGTCTCTGGCGCACCTGTACAGCGACGGCGGGTTCTTCCCGCACGGGTTCACCGGCTTCCTCGCGGGGTTCCAGATCGCGATCTTCGCGTTCGTCGGGATCGAGCTGGTCGGCACCACCGCCGCCGAGACCCGCGACCCCGCCCGCACGCTGCCCCGCGCGATCAACGCGATCCCCGTGCGCGTGCTGCTGTTCTACCTGGGCGCGCTCGTCGTGATCATGGCGGTGACCCCGTGGCGGAGCATCGACCCGGGCGAGAGCCCGTTCGTGGCGATGTTCGCCCTCGCCGGGCTGCCGGCGGCGGCGGGCGTCATCAACCTGGTCGTGCTCACCTCGGCCGCGTCGTCGGCGAACAGCGGGATCTTCTCGACCTCGCGGATGCTCTACGGCCTCGCGGAGGACCGGGAGGCGCCGCGCGCGTTCGGCCGGCTGTCGGCCCGGCACGTCCCGGCGCGCGGGCTCGCGTTCTCCTGCGCCTGCCTGCTGCCGGGCGTGGTGCTGCTGTACGCGGGTCGGTCGGTGATCGAGGCGTTCACGCTCGTGACGACGGTCGCGACGCTGCTGTTCATCGTCGTGTGGACCGTCATCCTCGTCTCGTACCTGGTGTACCGGCGCCGCTCGCCCGAGCTGCACGCGGCGTCGGCGTTCCGGATGCCCGGCGGCCGGGTCATGTGCTGGGTCGTGCTGGCGTTCTTCGCGGCGATGGTGGTCGTGCTGGCGCTGGACCCCGACACGCGGGCGGCGCTGCTCGTGATGCCGGTGTGGTTCGGGGTGCTCGCGGTGGCGTGGGTCGTGCTGCGCCGCCGGGGCGTCGTCGGGCCGGCCGCCCTCCCCGCGCGGCCGGCCGGCGCCCTCGCGGACGACGCCGGCGACGACGCGGCCGACGACGCCGCGGGTGAGACCGGTCGCGAGCCCGCCCGCGCGGCTCACTAGGATCGACGCCATGTCCCGCATCCTCAGCGCTGTCGCCTGGCCCTACGCCAACGGCCCGCGCCACATCGGCCACGTCGCCGGCTTCGGCGTCCCCTCCGACGTGTTCAGCCGCTACATGCGCATGGCGGGGCACGACGTCCTCATGGTGTCCGGCACCGACGAGCACGGGACCCCGATCCTCGTGCAGGCCGAGCAGGAGGGCGTCACGCCCCAGGAGCTCGCCGACCGGTACAACCGCGTCATCGTCGAGGACCTCACCCAGCTGGGCCTGTCGTACGACCTGTTCACCCGCACCACGACCCGCAACCACTACGCGGTGGTGCAGGAGATGTTCCGCACGGTGCACAAGAACGGGTACATGGTCGAGCAGACGACCATGAACGCGATCAGCCCGTCGACCGGCCGCACGCTGCCCGACCGCTACATCGAGGGCACCTGCCCGATCTGCGGCTACGACGGCGCCCGCGGCGACCAGTGCGACAACTGCGGCAACCAGCTCGACGCGATCGACCTCAAGAACCCGCGGAGCCGCATCAACGGCGAGACCCCGAAGTTCGTCGAGTCGAACCACTTCTTCCTGGACCTGCCGGCGTTCGTCGACGCGCTCGGCGACTGGCTGCGCACCCGCACCGAGTGGCGCCCGAACGTCCTCAAGTTCTCGCTGAACCTGCTGGACGACGTGCGTCCCCGCGCCATGTCCCGGGACATCGACTGGGGCATCCCGATCCCGCTCGAGGGCTGGGAGGACAACCCGTCCAAGCGGCTCTACGTGTGGTTCGACGCCGTGATCGGCTACCTGTCCGCGTCGATCGAGTGGGCCCGCCGGTCGGGCGACCCCGAGGCGTGGCGGCAGTTCTGGACCGATCCCGAGTCGCTGTCCTACTACTTCATGGGCAAGGACAACATCACCTTCCACTCGCAGATCTGGCCGGCCGAGCTGCTCGGCTACGCCGGGGGCGGGTCGAAGGGCGGCGAGCCGGGCGTCTACGGGAAGCTCAACCTGCCGACCGAGGTCGTGTCGTCGGAGTTCCTCACGATGGAGGGCAAGCAGTTCTCCTCCTCGCGCGGCGTGGTCATCTACGTCCGCGACATGCTGAGCCGGTACCAGCCGGACGCGCTGCGGTACTACATCTCGACCGCGGGCCCGGAGAGCCAGGACGCCGACTTCACCTGGGCCGACTTCAAGCGCCGCACCAACGACGAGCTCGTCGCGGGCTGGGGCAACCTGGTCAACCGCACGGCGAGCATGATCCACAAGAACGTCGGCGCGATCCCGGAGCCCGGCCCCGCGCACGACCGTCGACGAGGACCTGCTCGCCACCACGACGACCGCGTTCGGCCGGGTCGGCGAGCTCATCGGCACGCACCGGCACCGCGCGGCGATCGGCGAGGCGATGCGGGTGGTCGGCGAGGCCAACCGGTACATCTCCGAGACCGAGCCGTGGAAGCTGAAGAACGACCCGGAGCGCCTGGGCACCGTGCTGCACACCGCGGGCGCAGGCCGTGAGCGACTGCAACACCCTGCTGTCGCCGTTCCTGCCGCACTCCGCGCAGGCGGTGCACGAGGCCCTGGGCGGCACCGGCACGTTCTCCCCGCTCCCCCGGATCGACGAGGTCACCGACCTCGACGACGCGTCCCGGCACTACCCGGTCATCACCGGCGACTACCGGCTCGGCGAGACGGTGCCCGCGTGGCGGCCGCGCGCCGTCGTGCCGGGCACGCCGGTCGGCAAGCCGACGCCGGTGTTCACCAAGCTCGACGACGACGTCGTCGAGACCGAGCTCGACCGGCTGCGCCAGGGCTGAGGTGGCGCGCAGCCGCAACCGGCCCACCGGCTGGGCCCCGTCGCCGGAGCCGCTGCCCGTCTCCGTCGTCGACGACCACACCCACCTCGAGTCGGTGCTGGGCGTCCTGGCGGCGGCGGGCGCGGACGCGGGCGACGAGCCGGCGCCGGCCACGCTGGACGACCACCTGGACCGGGCCGCCGCCGTCGGCGTGCCGCGGATGGTGCAGGTCGGCTGCGACCTCGACGCGATCGCGTGGACCGACGCGGTGCTGCGCGTCGACGCCGACCCCGCCGCGGACCCGGCGACCGCGCCGGCGCCGCTGCGCCCCGGCCGGCGCGCGCTGCTCGGCGCCGTCGCGATCCACCCCAACGAGGCCGTGCTGCACGCCGGCGTCCACGAGGTGGCGCCCGACGGCCTGGAGCCGGACCCGCAGCCGCGGCACGACGCGTCCCTCGACGAGGCCCTTGCCCGGGTGGCCGCGGTCGCCCGGGCCAACGACCGGGTGCGGGCCGTCGGCGAGACCGGGCTGGACTTCTTCCGCGCCGGGCCCCGCGGCCGGGAGGTGCAGCGGGAGGCGTTCCGCGCGCACGTCGCGCTCGCCAAGGAGCTCGGCCTCGCGCTGCAGATCCACGACCGCGACGCGCACGACGAGGTCGTGGACGTGCTGCTCCGGGACGGCGCCCCGGAGCGGACGGTGTTCCACTGCTTCTCCGGCGGCCCGGCGCTCGCCGAGGTGTGCGCCCGCGAGGGCTGGTACGCGTCGGTCGCCGGCCCGGTGACGTACGGGGCGAACGACGACCTGCGCGCCGCGGTGCGCGCGCTGCCGCTCGACCTGCTGCTCGTCGAGACCGACGCGCCCTACCTCACGGCGCACCCGCTGCGCGGGCGCCCGAACGCCCCGTACCTGGTCCCGCACACCGTCCGGCGCCTGGCGGCCGAGCGCGACCTCGACCTCGGCGACGCGTGCGCGGCGCTGGCGGCGACCGCGGAGCGCGTCTACGGCACCTGGTGACGCGGCCCGCGGGCCGCGTCCGGAGGGGTGATCGCGCGGATCTCGGGTTCCCCTGACGGTCACGAATCGGTTACGGTCGGGAGGCTGTACCGGCGTGAGTCCCTCCCTCCCGCCGACCCGACCCGCTGGAGCCCTCCGCGTGCCTGCGCCCGAGACCCCCGTCGTCCCCTCGTCGAGCAAGTCCCACCGCACCGACCGCCGCTCGCGCGCGCTCCGGTACGGCGCCCAGGGACTCGCGCTCGCGCTGGTGGCCGGCGCGACGACCGCGTTCGTCGGGCTGCACAAGACCGTGACGGTCGAGGTGGACGGCACCGCCGTCGAGGTCAGTGCGTTCGGCCGCACCGTCGGCCAGGTGCTCGCCGCCGGCGACATCGAGGTGGGCGACCGCGACCTCGTGGCCCCGGGCCTCGGCGAGCCCGTCGGCGACGGTGCGCAGATCGTCGTCCGGCACGGCCGGGAGATCGACGTCCAGGTCGACGGCCAGGACCGCACGGTCTGGACCACCGCGCTCACCGTCGGCGAGGCCGTCGAGGGGCTCGGCCTCCGCGACGACGAGACGCTGCTGTCCGCGTCCCGGTCGGCGGGCCTGGAGCGCGGCGACGTGCTGCGGGTGTCGACGCAGAAGACCATCCACCTGGCCGTCGACGGCCAGGTCATCGATGGGCTGACCAGCGGCGGGACCGTCCGGGACGCGCTGCGCGACATCGGCCTGGTGCTGAACGAGGGCGACCGGGTGTCCGTCCCCCTGGACGCGACCGCGACGGACGGCCTCGTGGTCATGGTGACCCGCGCGGCGACGTCCGGCGAGACCGTCACCGAGGCCGTGCCGTTCGAGGAGCAGGAGGTCGAGGACCCCACGCTCGCGAAGGGCACCCGCAAGGTCGCGACCGCCGGCCGCGCCGGTGTGCGCACCACCACCTACAGCACCGCCAGCGTCGGCGGTGCGGTGGTCGACCGCCAGGTCGTCGCGTCGACCGTCACCGTCGAGCCCGTGACCCAGGTGGTCAAGGTCGGCACCATGGAGGTCGCGACCGGGGTCGACATCACGGTCTCGCCCGGCAGCGCCCAGGAGATCGGCAAGCAGCTCGCCGCCGCGCGCGGGTGGGGCGACGACCAGTTCGCCTGCCTGCTGCAGCTGTGGAACAAGGAGAGCGGCTGGCGGGTCAACGCCGAGAACCGGTCCTCCGGCGCCTACGGCATCCCGCAGGCCCTGCCGGGCTCCAAGATGGCGACCGTCGCCGCCGACTGGCGCACCAACCCCGCGACGCAGATCACCTGGGGCCTGAACTACATCGGCGGCCGCTACTCCACCCCGTGCGGCGCGTGGTCGGCGTCGCAGGCCAAGGGCTGGTACTGAGCCCTCGCCCGGCCCTGTCGCGCCCGGCGCGTCCGTCGGTCCGGCGCGCCCGCTGAACATCGGCTGAGCACGCGCTGAGCGTCGCGGTCAGCGTCGCGCCCACCTGCACCGACGCGGCGACCACTTGGCACATGGTCACGAATGGGTTACGGTCGCGTGTCGCTCGTGACAGACCGGGGCCCTCCCCCTGCGAGCGCACCCGCGCAGCAGTGCGCGGGGCATGACCGCCGGATCGGGGATCCGGGACCGCCGGTGCGGCACCTCCCTCCAGGTGCCGCCGCAGCCGCGGGGCCGTCACGGCCCGGGGCACCGGCGGGCGACGCCCACGCGCGCCGCACCCGCCCCCCGTGCCCGGGACCGCCGTCGTCTGGAACTACGTGACCTCCCTCCTCCGTCGCGCCCGCGCGCGCCTCGCCGCCACGCCCGCCGCCCTCCGCACCCGCGTCGTCCACAACACGGACCCCGGGTCCGCCGGCACCGAGCCCGACGGCGACCGCCGGTCGCGCCGGGGTCGCGTGCGCCTCATCGGTGCCGCGACCGCCGTGGTCGTGCTCGCCACCGGCGGCGTCGCCGTCGCGGACGCCCACAAGACCGTGACCCTCGACGTCGACGGGGTCACCACGACCGTGTCGACGTTCTCCGGCAGCGTCGACGGCCTGCTGGCCGAGCAGAAGCTCGAGCTCGGCTCCCGCGACTCCGTCACCCCGTCGGGCGCGCTCCAGGACGGCGTCGACGTCGTCGTCCGGCACGCCCACCAGGTGACGATCAGCGCCGACGGCGCCGAGCAGACGGTCTGGACGACCGCGCTCACCGCCGACGAGGCGCTCACCATGCTCGCGACCCGCGGCGACGACGTCCGCCTGGTCGCGTCCCGCTCCGCCGCCGGCGGCCGCCCGGACCTCTCGCTGGACCTCACGCTCGACGGCGCCGCCGCTGTGCAGATCGACGGTGCGACGCACCCGGTCCCCGACGGCAGCACCACCGTGGCGGATGCGCTCGACGCGCTCGGCGTCACCCTCCAGCCGCTCGACCGGGTCAGCGTGCAGCGCGCCGGCAGCACCGTGACCGTCGTCGTGAACCGCGTCGTGGTCCAGGACGTCACCACCACGCACGAGGTGCCGTTCAACGCCGTCGAGCAGAACGACGCGTCGCTGTACGTCGGCGACTCAAAGGTCACCACCGCCGGCGTCGTCGGCGTCCGGACCGTCGTCGACCGCGTCACCACCGTCGACGGCCAGGAGACCGGCCGCGAGACCCTGTCCGACGCGGTGACCCAGGCGCCCGTCGACCAGGTGACCAACATCGGCACCAAGAAGAAGCCGGTCGCCACCACGCCCAAGGCGTCGACCTCCTCGTCCTCCGCCGGCACCGCGGCGGTCGGCGGCGGCGACGCGGCCGGCCTGAACTGGGCCGCCCTCGCCGCGTGCGAGTCGGGCGGCAACCCCTCGATCGTGTCCGCGTCCGGCAAGTACCACGGGCTGTACCAGTTCTCGGTCGCCACGTGGAACGCGGTCGGCGGCTCCGGGCTCCCTTCGCAGGCCTCGGCCGACGAGCAGACCGCCCGCGCGCAGATGCTGTACAACCGCTCCGGCGCCGGCCAGTGGCCGGTCTGCGGGTCGCGCCTGTTCGGCTGACGCCGCACCCGCGGGCAGCCGGGTAGGCTCGCCCGCATGTCCTCCAGCACCGGCCCCGTCGCACCCGCGGCGGGGCCGTTGCTCGGTCCGGCCGAGATCCGCGCCCTCGCCGAGCGCGCCGGTATCCGCCCCACCAAGACGCTCGGGCAGAACTTCGTCCTCGACGGCGGCACCGTCCGCAAGATCGTCCGGCAGGCCGACGTCGTCGCCGGCGAGCGGGTCGTCGAGGTCGGCCCGGGCCTCGGCTCGCTGACGCTCGGGCTGCTCGAGGCGGGTGCGGACGTCGTGGCGGTCGAGATCGACCCGGTGCTCGCGGGGCTGCTTCCGGACACCGTGCGCCGGCACGTCCCGGGCGCGGTCGTCGACACCGTCGACCTGCCGGACGTGCCCGTGCCCGCTGCCGGTGGGCCGGACCCCGGTCCCCCGCCGCACCCCTCGCTCACGGTCGTCCGCGGCGACGCGCTCGACGTGCGCGCGCTGCCCGGGCGGGCGCCGACCGCGCTGGTCGCGAACCTGCCGTACAACGTGTCCGTGCCCGTGCTGCTCACGTTCCTCGAGCACTTCCCGACGCTCGAGCGGGTCCTCGTCATGGTGCAGGCCGAGGTCGCCGACCGCGTCGCCGCCCCTCCGGGGAGCCGCACCTACGGCGTCCCGTCGGTCAAGGCCGCCTGGTACGCCTCCGCCCGCCGCACCGCGACCGTCGGCCGGTCCGTGTTCTGGCCGGTGCCGAACGTCGACTCCGCCCTGGTCCGCCTCGACCGGCGCGAGCCCCCGGCCACCACGGCGACCCGCGAGCAGGTGTTCGCGGTCGTGGACGCGGCGTTCGCGCAGCGGCGCAAGATGCTCCGCTCCGCCCTGGCGACCCTCGCCGGCGGCAGCGAGGCGGCCACCCGCGCCATCGAGGCCGCCGGGGTCGACCCGCAGGCCCGCGGCGAGGCGCTCGACGTCCTCGCGCTCGCCCGCGTCGCCGAGCAGCTGCACGCACCCACGGCGGGCTGACCTCGCCCGACGCCGTCGGCGGTCCGCGCCGCCGTCGCGGGCCCGCCCGTCGCCGCCGGGACGCGCCGGACGCGCCCGGACCTGGCACAGTGGTCCCCGTGACCGACCTGCGCCTCGCCCCCCGCACCGGCCGTGAGGTCCGCGTCCGGGCGCCCGGCAAGGTCAACCTGTCGCTCCGCGTCGGCCCGCGCCGCCCCGACGGCTACCACCCGCTGGCGACCGTGTTCCAGGCCGTGTCGGTGTACGAGGACGTGGTGGCCTCCGCGTCGCCGGACCTGCGCGTCACGGTCTCCGGCCCGCAGGCCGACCTGGTCCCCACCGACGCGAGCAACCTCGCCCTCCGCGCCGCCCGCGCGCTCGCCGCCCGCACCGGCATCGACGAGGGCGTGCACCTGCACCTGCACAAGGGCGTCCCGGTCGCGGGCGGCATGGCAGGAGGCTCCGCCGACGCCGCCGCCGCGCTACTCGCCTGCGACGCGTTCTGGGGCACCGCGCTCAGCCGCGAGGAGTTGCACGAGGTCGCGGCCGAGCTCGGCTCGGACGTGCCGTTCCTGCTGATGGGCCAGACCGCCGTCGGCTCGGGCCGCGGCGACCTGCTCACAGCCGCGCTGAGCCGCGGCGAGTACCACTGGGCGTTCGGCGTGCGCGACGAGGGACTGTCGACCCCCCGGGTCTACGAGGAGTTCGACCAGCTCGCCGCCGGCCGCGACGGGCTGGACTCCGACGGGGACGTCGCGCTGCTGCAGGCGCTCCGGGCCGGCGACGCCCCCGCGCTCGGCGCGCTGCTGCACAACGACCTGCAGGACGCGGCGGTCGAGCTCGCGCCCGGCCTGGTCGAGACGCTGGCGGTCGCGGAGGACGCCGGCGCGCTCGGCGTGGTCGTCTCCGGCTCGGGGCCGACCGTGGCTGCGCTGGCCCGGAGCCGGCAGCACGCGCTGGTCATCGCCGCCGCGATGACCGCCGCGGGCGTGGCCGACTCGGTGCTCACGGCCTCGGGGCCGGTGCCGGGTGCGCGGCTCGTGGCGGGGTCGGACGTCCTCTAGCTCGCGGTGATCGCGCGAGTGCTCGCAGCCGGAGCGATGCGCCGCAGGTGCAGCAGCGGGTAGGGCCTGCCGTCACCGTCGAGGGCGGAGCGACCCACCTCGACGAAGCCGCGCCGGGCGTAGAAGGCCCGCGCCCCCGGGTTCTGCTCGTTGACGTCGAGCTCCACCACCGGCCGACCCGCCGTCGCGTGACGCAGGAGCGTCGACCCGACCCCGCTGCCGTGCACGTCCGGGTCGACGAACAGCATCTCGACCCGAGCGCCGTCGACGGCGACGTCGACGGCGACGAACCCGAGCACCCGACCCTGCCGCTCGGCGAGCGTCACCGTCAGGGCCGGGAGCCCGGCACGGACGACGGCCTCGTAGCGGGCGACGTCCCCCGACGCGAGGAAGTCGTGCGTCGCGAGCACCGCCCGGTGCCACACCGCCACGAGCGCCTCCGCGTCGTCCGGCCCCGCCGGGCGCAGGGCGGGCTCGGCCGCGCTCATGCCAGGTCCACGTAGACGTCCAGCCCGCCGAACTCGGCGAAGCCCAGCCGGGCGTACAGCCGCGCGGCGCCGTCCGTGTCCGGCTCGGTGTGGGCGAGGCCCGCGCCGGCGTCGACCGCGCACGCGAGCAACCACGAGCTGACGGCCGCCGCGACGCCCCGATTCCGGGCGGCGGGCACCACCCCGACGCCGCCCAGCCCCACGGCGGGACCCGCCTCGCCGTCCGAGCGCACGACGTAGGCCGTTCCCACCGGGGCCCCGTCCAGCTCGGCCAGCGCGACCGTCACCGCCGGCGACCCCAGCAGCGGATCCAGCCAGGCGCGTGAGGCGGCCGGCTCCCCGCCGAACGCCGCGAGGTCGGCCGCCAGCACCGCGTCCAGGTCCGCTCCGGTCGCCCGGCGGATCCGCAGCCCGGGCACCGGCGGCTGCGTCACGAGCGCGTCGGCGTCGAGCAGCATGAGCCGCTTCCGGAACAGGCGCCGACCGTGCGGCCAGGTCACCCCGGCGGGGACCCGCACGCCCCACGGCACACCCCGCCGCGCGTACCAGTCGCGGACCGCCTCGAGCTCCACCCGGTCCGGGTCCGTGACGTCACCGTTGTTCCACCACGGGTGCGCGAGGCCGCTGGCCATCAGCCGGATCCCCGGCAGGTCCGCGACCGCGCCGCCGCGGCCCGCGCGGATGCGCCCGTGCGTCTGCCAGGTCTCGGCGTGGGCGGCGCGCGCGAGCGCGTCCGGGTCGGGTGCACCGAGCGCCGCGTCGAGCACCAGGTCCGGCCGGTCCCACAGCAGCGAGCCACCCGCGCCCGGCACCACCCGCCGCACCGCGCCTGGTACGCGCGCCGTCAGCATCCGCGCACGATCGGGCGAGTGCCCGCGGTCGTGCTCCCCGACCAGCACCGTGGTCGGCACGGCGACGGCCGACAGGTCGACGCGCCAGCGCCGCATGGCCAGCAGCGTGTCCTGCACGTACGCCGCCCCTTGACCGGCGAAGCCCTCGACCAGAGACGCCCGCCAGCGCGCGAGGAACGTGGGACGTTCGTAGACGGCCCGGTCGACGGCCTCGGCGCCGGCCAGCACCATCGCCTCCATCTCGGCCGGACCGAGCCGCTCGAGGACGGCCCGAGCGGCCTCCGGATCCGCCAGCGCGAGGTCGGCCAGCTCGCGCGCGTGCGGCGGCAGGAGCGGCGCCACGTCCGGGTGCGCGACCTCGTCCGCAGGCGAGACCAGCACCAGCCGGGAGGCGGCGCCCGCGGCGGCGAGCGTGAGCCCGAACACTGCCCCCTGCGAGTTCGCGACCACCGGCAGCGGCCCGGGATGCCCCACCGCCGCCGCGAAGGCGACGTAGTCCCGTGCCGTCGAGGCGGCCGTGCGGGTCGGGTCGGGGGTCGATCCCCCCATCCCGGCGCGGTCCACCGTGATCAGCCGCACGCCGCGCGGCTCGAGGAGGTCCTCGCCGAAGCCCATGGCGGAGCCCGTGGCGGCACCGCCGACGAGCAGCACGGCCCTGCCGTCCGCGGGGCCTCGCGTGCGGCCCGTCAGCACGCGGCCGTCCGGCAGCGCCACGGTGTGCCGCTCGGCCGCGCCGGTGGAGGTGGTGGTCATGGGGTCGGGCTCCTTCCGCCGCGTCGGACGCTAGCGGCGCCACGGCCCGGCACGCCCGCTGATATCCGCGTCGCCTCGCGCCCGTTGCGCGCGCCGGCTCCCGGGTGCTGGCGGGGTCAGTACGGCGGGAGGTCGTCGTCCAGGGCGTGCGGGGCGGGTGGGAGCGGGGCGGCTGCACCCGGCGGAGCCCCCGACGTGGAGCTGTCCGGCGGGACCCCGGACGGAGACGGCTCGGGCGAGGTTGCGGGCGTGGACGGGTCCGGTGGGGTGTCGGGTGCGGGTGTGCGCAGGCGGCGGGGGCCGGTGAGGTGCTGGGTGGGGCGGTCGGTGCCGGGGCGGGTGCGGTAGGTGTGGCCGGTGGGGTCGGTCCAGTCGTGGGTGCCGGGTTCGGGTTGGTGCAGGGTGAACCGGGCGTGGTGCTTGGCGCGGTGGTGGCGGGGGCAGGTGGGGCCGAGGTTGGTGTGGCTGGTGGTGCCCGGGAGGTGGGGGTCGTCGGGTGCGGGCGCCCAGTCCTCGGTGTGGTCGAGGTCGCAGTGGTGGGCGGGCACGGGGCAGCCGGGGAAGGTGCAGGTGCGGTCGCGGTGCCGGACGTGGTCGGCGAGGGCTGCCGGTGGCCGGTAGGTGGTGCGCCCGACGTCCAGGACGGTGCCGGACAGGTCGTCGGTGACCAGGCGCCGCCAGACCCCGCCCTGGGCCAGGGCGCGGGCGGTGGTGGCGTCGATCGGGCCGGACCCGGCGAGGTCGGCGGGGGTGTCGCCCTGCCCGATCAGGGTCGACAGCGGCACGGTGACCAGGACGTGGGTGCGCGGGTCACGCGTCGCGGCCCGGCCGGCGTCGGGCGAGGAGCCCACGTCGGCACCGGGGACGGGGTCGGACGAGGTAGGCGCGCCGGTGTCGCGGGGGCTGGGCAGGTAGCCGGGGGTGGCGGCGGGTGAGGCGCCGGTCGCGGCCAGGGCGGCGGCGGGGGTGCCGGCCAGGACGCAGTCCACCAGGGTGTCGCAGCGCAGCTGGTCCACGGTGCGGGGGTCCCCGGCGGCCTTGGCGGAGCGGGCCGCGCCCTGCAGGGCGGTGTCCAGACCGATCGCGTGCTCGGCGGGTAGCACGAGATGCATCTCGGCCATCTGGTCCGGCAGGGCCCGCGGGTGGCTCACACGCCGCGCGGCCCGGGCGGTGTCCCGGCGGTCCTGGGCGTGCTCGGGGTCGACCCGCAGCAGCGCCCGCTCCAGGTCCACCCGGACCTGGGTCACGGTGGAGTGCTCCGCCCGGGGCAGCACGTAGTCCTGCACCGGCCCGGACACCCACGCGACCTGGTCACCCAGCCGGGCGGCAATCACCCGCGCCGCCGGCACGCTGATCCGCCCCTGACGCAACGCGGTGCCGGTGTCGGCCAGGGCGCCGGCGAAGTCCGCGCCCTCGCGGATCAGCGCCGCGGTGTCCTGCGGGGACCGGCTCAGCCGCGCGGACAACGTCATCGCCGCGACCCGCTGCGAGCTCAGGCCGGAACCCCGGCCCCTGGGCGCGCGGGGGTCGAGCTGCGGCCCCATCCCCTGGCGGCGGGCGAGCTCGGCCGCCACCCCCGCCAGCCCCGCGTGCGCCCACCCCGACATCCGGGTGTACGCGGCGGCGACCTCCGCCAGGTCGAAGTCGTCCAACGACCGCGGGTCCAACGCCCCCAGCAACCGGGCCAGCGGCACCCCCGTGGGCGTGCTGTCCAGGGCCTCGGTCAGCTGCTCCGAGCGCGGCAGACCCGGGTCCAGGAACTCCGCCACCACCGCCGCAGGGTCGGACGCGCCACCGCCCGCCTCGTCCTCCTCGCGGGGGTCGGACCCACCCCCGCCGCAGGTGCACCCGCACCCGCACGCCAGCACCCCCGCGCCCGGCACGGGGCCGGGCTCGGGAGGGGGTTCGCGCAGGTCAGCGGGCATGTCACCACCCTAGGGACCACCACCGCCACACCACCGCGGCCGCCGCCCCGCCTGGGGACCACGCACGCCCCGCCGCCTGTGGAGGACTCGGCGCCCGCTCGCAGCGCGCCCGGCACCGCCCGGCACAGCCCGACCCCGACCCCACGCCGGAGACGCGGTCAGTCCTCCCGCGACACCTCGCCCGACCCCTCGATGCGCTGGGTGACCTCCGGGTCGCCCGCGTACGACACGGACCCGGAGCCCTCGATCGACACCGCCAGCCGCCGGGTCGCGTGCACCTCGACGTCGCCGGAGCCCTCGATCGACACGTCCACCTCGTCGGCGCGCAGCCGGTCCGCGTCGATGCCGCCCGAGCCCTCGATCCCGATGGCGAGCGACCCCGTGCGGCCGTCGAGCTCCACGTCGCCCGACCCGGCGACCCGCAGCGCGATCGACTCGGCGTCCAGCCCCGTCAGGTCGACCGACCCGGAGCCCTCGACCGACAGCCGCAGCGACTCGCCGGTGACGTCGTCCGCGGTCACGTCGCCCGAGCCGGAGACCACCAGCTCGGCGACCTCGCCGACGACGAGCTCGTACGACACGTCGCCCCAGGAGCCCACGCCGAACGAGCCCCGGGAGTCGAGCACCAGCACGCCGTCCCGGACCTCGGACACCAACCGGTCCTGGGTGCCCTCGCGCGCGGTGACCGTCAGGGACGGGGTGGTCCCGCGGCGGATCGTCAGGTCGCCCGAGGTCGCGAGCTGCACCGCGGTCACGTCCTCGATGTCGACGTCCCGGGTCACGACCGGGCCCCGCGGCGCGCCGGCGCACGCGGCGAGGCCGAGCACCAGCGCCGCCCCCACGGCCGCCGCCGTCGTCGCCCGGGCCGCCGTCGTCCTGGTGCCTCGCATGGTCCGTCCCCTCGTGCCGCCGCGGCCGCGAGGAGGTCCCGCGCGCCGTCACGTCCGAGGCTCCCAGGTCGGGGCGCGGCGGCGGCATCCGGTACGCCCCTGAGCCGACCCTGAACGCACCCTGGGGACGCGTGGGGCTCGCCCGCGCGGAGCAGCAGGCTCACCCCAGCCGGGTCAGCCCCCTGCGCAGCCCGCGCACCGCCTGCCCGATCCGCTGCTCGTTCTCGATCAGCGCGAACCGCACGTGCCCGTCGCCGCCCGGCCCGAACCCGACGCCCGGCGAGACCGCCACGTCGCAGTCCCGCACCAGCATCTCGGCGAACTCGATGGACCCCATCTCCCGGTACGGCTCGGGGATCCGCGCCCAGGCGAACATCGTCCCCTTCGGCCGCAGGATGTCCCAGCCGATCCGGGACAGCCCGTCCACCAGCGCGTTCCGCCGGCTCTCGTAGACCGCGGAGAGCTCCGCCGGGTAGTCCGTCGCCTCGTTCAGGGTCACCGTCGCGGCGATCTGGATCGGCTGGAACGTCCCGTAGTCGAGGTACGACTTGAGCTTCGCGAGCGCGCCGACGACGTCCTTCCGGCCGACCAGGAACGCCACCCGCCAGCCGGCCATCGAGTACGACTTGGTCATCGAGTACAGCTCGACGGCGACCTCGGTCGCGCCGACGCACTGCATGATCGACGGCGGGGTCCAGCCGTCGAAGCACATGTCGGCGTACGCCAGGTCGTGCACCAGGACGACGTCGCGCTCCCGCGCCCAGTCGACGAGCCGCTGCAGGTCGTGGAGCTCGACGGTGGTGGTCGTCGGGTTGTGCGGGAACGACAGCACGATGACGCGGGGCTTCGGCCACCCCAGGTCCCAGGCCTCCATGACCCGGTCGACGTAGCCGGCCCCGTCGGTGCCGTCGCCGATCGGCACCTGCCGGGCGTCGGCGCCCGCGAAGTACGGGCCCCAGATGTGGATCGGGTACGACGGCGTCGGGACCAGCGCCGCGTCGCCGGGCTGGAGCAGCACCCACATGAGGTGGCTGAACCCCTCCTTGGCGCCGATCGTCGAGATGATCTCGGTGTCGGGGTCGAGCGTGACGCCGAACCGGCGCAGGTAGTGGTCGGCCACCGCCTGCCTCAGCTTCGGGATGCCGCGGGACGCGGAGTACCGGTGGTTCCGGGTGTTGTGCGCCGCCTCGGCCAGCTTCTCGACGGCGACCTGCGGGCTGGGCAGGTCGGGGTTGCCGAAGCCGAGGTCGACCACGTCGCGGCCGGCGCGCCGCGCCTCGACCTTGAGCGTGTCGATGATCGTGAACACGTAGGGCGGCAGGCCGGGGATGCGACGGAACTCCATGGCCCGACGCTAGTGCGCCCGGCCGTGCGGGGGTGCGCGCCGCGCGCGGCGAACCGGCATGATGCAGTGTCCGGCGGAGCGTCCGTCCGAGGAGGATCCCACCCATGACCAGCACCGCGGCGCCCGCGCCGACCCCGGTGACCGTGCGCGGCACGGCGATCGGCACCGGCCGGCCCAAGGTGATCGTGCCCCTGACCGGTGGCACCGTCGACGAGCTGCTCGCCCAGGCCGCCGCCGTGGTCGCCGCCGGGCCCGACGTCGTCGAGTGGCGGGTGGACCACCTCGAGGGCGGCCGCGCGACGCCGGAGGCCGCCGCCGCAGCCGGCACCGCGCTGCGCGGGGTGCTCGGCGACCTGCCGCTGCTCGTCACGATCCGCACCGCGCACGAGGGCGGGCTCGCGGACGTCACCGACGAGGCGTACGCCGCCGCCTACCGGGCCGTCCTCGCGACCGGCGTCGTCGACCTGCTCGACGTCGAGGTGATGCGGGACCCGGGCACGGTGCGCGCGCTGGTCGACCTCGCGCACGCCGCCGGCGCCGTCGTCGTCGCGTCCAACCACGACTTCGACGCCACGCCCGCGCGCGAGGAGATCGTCCGCCGGCTGCTGCACATGGCCGAGCAGGGCGCCGACGTGCTCAAGATCGCCGTCATGCCGCGCGACCCCGGCGACGTGCTGACGCTGCTGGCCGCGACGTGGGAGACGGCGCAGCGCACCGACCGGCCGCTCATCACGATGTCGATGGCGGGCACGGGGGTCGCGTCGCGCGTCGCGGGCGGCGTGTTCGGCTCGGCGGCGACCTTCGGGACGGTCGGGCCGGCGTCGGCGCCGGGGCAGGTCGAGCTCGGGGCGCTGCGCGCGGCGCTCGACGTGGTGCACGGAGGCTGACGGGCCCGGCCCCGGCGAGCCCCGCCCTGCGCCCCGCCGTCAGCGCCCGGCGCGCGCCGCCAGCGCCGCCGCGTACAGCTCCCGCTTCGGGATGCCCGCGACCTGGGCGACCTCGGCCACGGCGTCCTTGAGCCGCTCGCCGCCGTCCGCCCGGGCGAGCACCTCCGCGACGAGGTCCGCCTCCGAGGCCACCTCGCGCGCGGGGGCGCCGGCCACGACGACCGCGATCTCGCCGCGCACCTCGCCCGCCGCGGCCCACGCCGCCAGCGCGCCCAGCCCGTCGCGGACGACCTCCTCGTAGGTCTTGGTCAGCTCCCGGCACACGGCCGCGGGCCGGTCCGCGCCGAACGCGGTCGCCATGTCCGCGAGCGTCGCCGCGAGCCGGTGCGGCGCCTCGAAGAACACCATCGTCCGCGGCTCGCGCTCCAGGGCGGTCAGCGCGCGGGCCCGCTCCCCCGGCTTGCGCGGCGGGAAGCCCTCGAAGCAGAACCGGTCGGTCGGCAGCCCGGACAGCGCGAGCGCGGTCAGCACGGCGCTCGGCCCGGGCGCGGCCGTCACGGTCAGCCCCGCCTCGACCGCGGCAGCCACCACACGGAACCCCGGGTCGGACACCGCGGGCATCCCGGCGTCCGTCACGACGACGACCGTCCCGCCGCCGCGCACGACGTCGAGCAGCTCGGGCGTCGTCGCCGCCTCGTTGTGCTCGTGGTGGCTCACCACCCGCCCGCCGACCGTCACACCCATGCGCGTCGCGAGCGCCCGCAGCCGCCGGGTGTCCTCCGCCGCGACGACGTCGGCCTCCTCGAGCAGCCGGCGCAGCCGGGGCGAGGCGTCCTCCACGTCGCCGATCGGGGTCGCCGCGAGCACGAGCCGGCCGGTGCCGGGAGCCTGGGGGGTCACGCGGGCCAGCCTGCCACCTCCGCGGCGGTCCCCGCGCCGCGGACCTGCGTCCGCGCCACGCACCCACCGCCCCGTCGACGACGCGACCCCGCAGGTCCCGCCCAGGCGGCGCCCCTACGATGGCGACCGTGCCGCAGCCCGACCCCGTGCCCGACGAGCCGGGTCCCCGCGACCCCTCCGACGCGCCGGGCAGCAGCGGCCTCGGCCGCGACGCCCCGGACGCGGGCGAGCGGCGGTTCCCGCCCGTCGTCCCGCCCGGCCCCGACGACGCCCCCACGGCGCCGCGCACGACCGGCACCGTCATGACGGAGGCCGCCCCGCCCGGCGACGCCACCCCCGGCGGCGGGGCCGCACCCGAGGGCACCGGCCGGCACGGCCACGCGGTCCCCACCCCGGCGGCGGGGACGCTCGTCATCCGCGCCGGCGAGGACCCCGACCGCGAGGACGACCCCGGCCTGTCGACGCACGACCGGCTGCTCGTCTCGCTCCTGGGCGCCCGCACGCTCCTGCTCGGCGCGACGCGCCGGGCCCGGGTCACCGGGTGGCTGTGGCCGTTGGCGGTGACGCTGCTCGGCGGCGTGCTGCGGTTCTGGGACCTCGGCCGGCCGCACGAGCTGGTCTTCGACGAGACCTACTACGTCAAGCAGGCGTACTCGCTGCTGAGGCTCGGGTACGAGGGGTCCTGGGGCGACGACGCGAACGCGCTGTTCGCGCAGGGGGACGGCTCCGCGCTCGGCACGTCGCCGGAGTACGTCGTGCACCCGCCGGTCGGGAAGTGGCTGATCGCGCTGGGCATCCAGCTCGGCGGCGGGATCGGGTCCGCGACCGCCTGGCGGCTCGCGTCGGCCGTCGTCGGGACGCTCGCCGTCCTCATGGTCGCCCGGATCGCGCGCCGGCTGTTCGCCTCGACCGCGCTCGGCACGGTCGCAGGGCTGCTCATGGCCGTCGACGGCGAGGCGATCGTGCACTCCCGCACGGGGCTGCTGGACAACTTCGTCATGTTCTTCGCGCTCGCCGCGTTCGGGGCGCTGCTGCTCGACCGGGACCAGGCCCGCCGCCGGCTGGCCGCGCGGACGGCGGCGGTCCTCGACTCCGGGGCGGAGCTGGGCCTCGGCCCGCGGCTCGGCTGGCGGTGGTGGCGGTTCGCCGCGGCCGTGCTGCTGGGCCTGTGCATCGGCACCAAGTGGTCGGGCCTGTACTTCCTGGCCGTCTTCGGGCTGCTGTCGGTGGCCTGGGACGCCTCCGCGCGCCGGTCGGTCGGGGTCCGCGCGTGGGTGCCGGCGACGCTGTGGCGGGACGCGATCCCGGCAGGGTTCATCGTGGTGCTCACCGCTGCCGGCACGTACCTCGGCACCTGGGCGTCCTGGTTCGCGCACCCCGGCTCCTACCTGCGGCAGTGGGCCGTCGAGAACCCCGGCGAGGGCGTGACCTGGCTGCCGCCCGCGTTGCGCTCCCTGTGGCACTTCCACACCCAGATGTGGGAGTTCCACACGCACCTCACCGCCGAGCACGCGTACGCCGCGCACCCGCTGGGCTGGATCATCCAGTGGCGGCCGACGTCGTTCTACTACCCGACCGAGGTCTCCGGCCTGACGGGGTCCGCCGCGCGCGAGCTGTGCGGGGCCGACGCCTGCTCGCAGGCGATCACCTCGCTCGGCAACCCGGTGATCTGGTGGCTCGGCGCGCTGGCGCTGCTGATCGCCCTGTACCGGCTGCTCGTCCGCCGGGACTGGCGCGCGGGCGCGGTGCTGTCCGGCATCGCCGCCGGCTGGCTGCCCTGGTTCCAGTACACCGAGCGGACGATCTTCACCTTCTACTCGATCGCGTTCACGCCCTGGGTCGTGCTGACGCTGACCTACGTGCTGGCGCTGCTCGTGCAGGGCCGGGACGAGCGCCAGCGCCGCCGGGGGCTGGTGGCCACCACGGCGGTGCTGGTCGTCGTCCTCGCGGTCAGCGCCTTCTTCTACCCGATCTGGACCGCGTGGGTCGTGCCGTACGACTTCTGGCACGTCCACATGTGGCTGCGGTCCTGGATCTGACGACCGTCGTCAGCCGAGGTCGACGGCCCAGTCGACCTGCGGGCTCGGGTACCAGGCGTACCCCTCGGCGTCCCAGTACGGCCCGTGCGCGGCGACCCGGGTCGCGAAGTCGTCCCAGTCCCGGCGGTCGGCCGGCGTCCACGCGACCTCGGCGACGGCCGCGAGCCGGGGCAGCAGCATCGTCATGAGGTCGTCGAGGCTGCGCAGCGTCTCGGTCCACACGGTCGCCTCGACCCCGATCACGGAGCCCTCCGGCAGGCCCGGCACCAGCGCGGTCGGCTCCCAGGCGTAGGCGTCGCGCAGCTCGATGTGCCCGGCCCACTCCAGCCCGAGCGCCGTGTCCCCGTCGTACTTCATGTCGAGGTAGGCCTTCGAGCCCGGCGACATCAGCAGCCGCGCCCCCGCCTGCGCCGCGGCGACGATCGGCGCGGGGTCCATCCGGGTGTCCCAGTACTGCACGACCGTGCCCGGCTCGAGCGGCGTGGTGGCGATCTCCTGCCAGCCGACCACCTGCTTGCCCGCGGCGCGCACGGCGTCGGAGGCCATCCGCACGAGGCGCGCGTACTCGTCGCGCTCCATCGTGTGCACCTCGTCGCCGCCGATGTGCACGTACTCCCCCGGCGTCACGGCCGCGACGTCGCCGAACACGTCCCGCAGGAACGGCTCGGTCGTCGGCAGGTCCGCGGTGAGCCGGCTGAAGCCGACCTCGATGCCGGTGTACGCCTCGGCCGGCTCGCCCGACGGCGTCAGCTCGCCGTACGCGTGCAGGGCCGCGTTCACGTGGCCCGGCACGTCGATCTCCGGCACCACCCGCACGCCGCGCGCGGCCGCGTACGCGACCAGCGCCTGGAACTCCTCGGTCGTGAAGTAGCCGCCCGGGTCGCCGTCGACGGCCGTGCCGCCCGAGCGCGCCGCCAGGTCCGGCCGGGACGGCAGGTCGAGGCGCCAGCCCTGGTCGTCCGACAGGTGCAGGTGCAGCACGTTGAGCTTGTACGCCGCCATCAGGTCGACGACGACCCGCAGGTCGTCCGGCCCGAAGAAGTGCCGCGCCACGTCCACGGACAGGCCCCGCCAGCCGTGCACCGGCTCGTCCTCGACGTGCACCGGCCAGGCGGCGAACGTGCCGTCGTGCGGCCGCAGCACCTGGTGCAGCGTCGCCAGCCCGCGCATGAGGCCCTCGGCGGTGCCTGCCGCGACCCGGACCAGGTCCTCGGCGACGTCGAGGTGGTACTGCTCCCCCGACAGGTGCTCGGGGTCGAGCACGAACGCGACGTCGCCCGGCTGGGTGGGCTCCGCGACGTCGCGGTAGCGCACCTCGACGGTGCTGCCGGAGATGCGACTGAGCTGCTCGGCGGCGAGCACGCCCAGCGCGACCTCCGCGGGGCTGACGCCCGTGGTCACGGTGGTGGCGGCGGAGACGACGAACGGCGCACCCTCGGCCTCGCGCACCAGCCGCGGCGCCGGCACGAGTCGCAGGGGTGTGGTCGGAGCGGGCACGACGGTCCTTCCGGGCGACGGACTGAACACGGGCGCACGACGGCCCGGCCCCCGCGCACCAGTGTGCCCGGTTCGTCCGGTCCCGTGGGGCGACGCGCGGGACGGGTTCGCGCGCCGTGGTCGCCGACGGCCGGGAGCGTCAGGCGCGCGCGACCACCGGGTCGGGCTCGGGGTCCGTCGCCGCGAGCCGGCGCGCCAGCACCGCGCAGGTCGCGAGCTGCAGCTGGTGGAACACGATCACGGGCAGCGCGACACCCGCGGCCGCGACCGGCCCGAACAGCACGCTCGCCATCGGCAGGCCGGTGGCCAGGCTCTTCTTCGACCCGCACATGAGCAGCGCGATCCGGTCGCCGCGGGACAGCCTCAGCGCGCGCCCGCCGCTCCACGTGATATCACCAGCATCGCCGCGAGCAGCACGGCGCAGACCACGACCAGCGCGACGAGCACGCCGACCGTCAGGTCGTCCCAGACGCCCGACGACTCGGCCTCCGACACCGACCCGTACGCGACGAGCAGGATCGTGCCGCGGTCGGTGATGAGCGTCACCGGCTTGTGCGCGCGGACCCACGCGCCGATCTTCGGCTGCAGGAGCTGGCCCACCACGAACGGCAGCAGCTGCAGCAGCGTCGCACCGGCCGAGCCGCCGACCGGACCCCCCGCCCGCGACATGAGGACCCCGACCAGCAGCGGCGTCAGCACGATGCCGAGCACGTTCGACACCGTCGCGCCGGTGATCGCCCCCGCCACGTTGCCGCGCGCGATCGACGTGAACACGACGGACGACTGGATCGTCGACGGCAGCAGCGACAGGTACAGCAGGCCGGTCTTGAGGTCGGCCGGCAGCACCGAGTCGGGCAGCACCTGCACCGCGAGCCCGAGCACCGGGAACAGCAGGTACGTCGACGCGAGCATCCCGCCCTGCAGGCGCCAGTTCTTCAGGCCGTCCCAGACCTCGCTGGTGGCCATGCGGGCGCCGTAGAGGAAGAACAGCAGGACGACGGCGGCGGTGGTGACGTGGTCCAGGCCGGTCGCGAAGCCGCCGGAGGCGGGGGCGAACAGCCCGAGGAGGAACACCGCGACGATCATGACGACGAGCGGGTCCACCCACGTCTTGGTCGCGGACCAGGCCCGGGACCACCGGCCCGGTCGGGACGGGATCGCTTCAGGCACCGGGTCATTCTGCCACCGCGGCCCGGAGCGCCCGGCCGCGGTCCGCGCGCCGGGCGGCTCGCCGGGACGTCGTCAGGAGGGCGGCAGCACGTCGTACGTCAGGTGCGCGAACTGGTCGAACCGCTCGGCCGACCGCAGCCGCAGCCGGTCCGGCCCGACCCGCCGCGGCAGCACCGGCGCCCCGCCGGTGAGGGCGGCGGGCGCCACGCTGACCTGCACCTCGTCGAGCGCCCCGGCGTCGAGGAACTGGCCCGCGAGGTCGCCGCCACCGATGACCCACGCGTCGCCCGCGCCGGCCGCCGCGTGGATCGCCGGCAGCGCCTCCGCCACCGACCCGCGGACGAACCGCACGTCGGCGCCCTCGGGCACCGGCAGGTCGCGGCTCGTGAACACGTAGTACGGGCGCGCGCCGTAGTACGCCGGCCACTTCTCGGGGTGCGCCACGAGGTCCTCCTCGCGCAGCACCCACTCGTAGGTGGTCGAGCCGGACACCAGCACCCCGATGCCGGCCAGGAACGCCTCGTGGTCGGGCCGGGTCGCGGAGTCGACCGCGAACAGCCAGGCGAGCGAGTTGTCCTCGTCCGCGATGAACCCGCTGAGCGACGTCGCCGTGTTGTAGATCACCCGCATGGCACCGACGCTAGCGGCGACCACCGACACGCCCGCCGGGGAACGACGAAGGCCCGGGATCGAGGATCCCGGGCCTTGCCTTCAGGTGGAGCTGAGGGGATTCGAACCCCTGACCTTCTCATTGCGAACGAGACGCGCTACCAACTGCGCCACAGCCCCTTGAAGCGGTGATCAGCCTAGCACCCGTCCGAGGGTGCTCACGACACGGCTGGTCGCGGCCCTACGCGCCGGCAGCGCGGCGGCGGGCGAGGACGGCGTTGAGGTCGATCGAGCCGGTCGGCTCCTCGGTCGCCGGGGCGGTGACGCCCCCACGGGCCGGGGCCGCGTCGGAGGGCGCGGGCGCGCCGGCGGGGGTCGCGTCCGCGGGTGCGGCGGACGGGGTCGTGGGCGCCGGGGCGCCGTCCGTGCCCGTCGCCGTGACCGCGGTCTGCTCGGCCGCGGGGACGGCCGCCTCGTCGGGGGTCGCCGTCGTGCGGCGCGCGGGCGCGGCGTGCGTCGAGCCCTCGACCTCGCCCAGCGGGGCGGGCTCGCGGCGCGGCGCGGGGGCCTTCGTGGCGTAGGTGGGCCGGGGCACGGCGACCGGCGTCCACGTGTCGCCCTCGCGGCCGCCGTCCCGCACCCGGGTCGAGGTCCGGACGGGGGCGTCGGCGCGCACCCGCTCGATCGCCTGGGTCTCGGTGAGCGACGGGCGCACGGCGCGCCCCGCGGCGCCCTTGCGGCCCGGGCGCGCGGCCCGCTCGCGCAGCGGCGCGGTGGCCTCGTGGATCCGGCGCTGCCACTCGTCCTCGGCGAGGCGGCCCTGCACCACGGCGCGACGGCCGAGGCCGAGCACCCCGGCGAGCAGCACCGTCGGCACCAGGCCGGCGAGCACGCCGAGGGCGGTCACGCCCGCGACGACCCACCCGACGACCGTGGCGGCGAGCAGCACGCCCGCGAGGGCACCGCGCCGGCGCGCGGCGGCGCCCCGGCGGGCGGTCGCGGCGGCGTGGGCGGCCTGCAGCTGCGCGGCACGACGGGCGGCGTCGGCGCCGATCCTGTCCTGGGTCCCGTGCGGTCGGTCCACCTCGGCCCCTCCCCTCTCCGTCGTCGCGAGCCGGTTCCCCGTCCCCGGGGTCAGCAGCCCGGCCCGCTTCTCCACCGGGCCGCAGTCCTGCCGGACTCCCCCCGCCACCTCCGCGCGCCGCCGGCGGCCGGACCCCTCCGGGCCGGTCACGGCGAGCACCCGCAGGGCGTCGGAGAACCGGTCGTCGGTCCGCGACTCCAGCAGCTGCTGCCGGTGCCGCAGCTTGTGCGGCACCAGGTACGCGATCCACAGGCCGACCACCACGAGGGCGGCTGGTCCGGCGAATTCGTACACTCCACGACGGTAGGTGCGGCGCAGGCACCGGCCCCGGACCCGTCGCGGCGTGTCGAGCGGCCCACCGCGTGAAAATCACACCGATGTCATTCGGCGGGCCGAGCACAGCCTGCCACACCCGGACGAACCCGGGCAGAGCGGACGGATCGGTCAGACGTCCGAAGACCGTCGCGCGTGCCAGCGCGCCAGCAGCCCGCGCGGCACGTCCTCCGTCGTCAGCGCGAACGTGCGGTGGTCGCACCACGCGCCCTGGATGTGCAGGTACCGCTCGCGCAGGCCCTCGTCCCGGAACCCGAGCTTCTCGACCACGCGCAGCGACGGCCGGTTCTCCGGGCGGATGTTCACCTCGACCCGGTGCAGCCCGAGCGCCGTGAAGCAGTGGTCGGTCGCCAGCGCCACCGCGGTCGGCGTGATCCCCCGGCCCGCGACGTGCTGCGCGACCCAGTAGCCGACCGACGCCGAGTACAGCGACCCGTAGGTGATCCCCGAGACGGTGAGCTGGCCGACCAGCTCCCCGGCGTGCTCGATCGCGAACGGCAGCGAGGTCCCCGAGCGGGCCTGTCGGTCGAGCGTCCGCACGAACTGCCCGAACGTCGGCCGCCGACCCGTCACGGGCTCGGGCGACGTCGCGTCCCACGGCTCGAGCCAGGCGGCGTTCACCGCGCGCAGCCGCATCCACGCGGCCTCGTCGGACCGCCGCAGCGGGCGCAGCCGGACGTCGCCGTCGGTGAGGGCCACGGGCCAGCCGCGCGGCATCAGCCCTCCAGCACCAGGCAGTGCACGACCTGCCCGGCGACGACGGCGGAGTCCTGCTCCCCCACGACGGCGAGGGCGTTGGCGTGCGCGAACCCGGTGATCGACGGGACCGCGGGGTCGCCGACGGGCGTGACGCGGTAGCCCTCGCCCGGCGTCCCCACCACCGCGGCCGGCACGAACTGCCGCACCCCCTCGGGCGACGGCCAGCCGACGTCCGCGCGCGCCGTCACCGACGGCCGGAACAGGTCGGTGTGCCCGGCCATCGCCCGCAGCGCGGGACGGACGAACACCTCGAACGCCACCTGCGACGCCACCGGGTGGCCGGGCAGCGCGAACAGCGGCACCGCGTGCGGCCCGTCGCCGAGGGTGCCGAAGCCGTGCCGGAAGCCCGGCGCCATCGCCACCTGGTCGAACCGCACCGTCCCCAGCGGGGCGAGGACGTCGGCGAGGGTGTCGTGCTGCGACTCGGACAACCCGCCCGTGGTGACCACGACGTCCGCGCGCACCAGCTGGTCCTCGAGCGCCTCGCTGAGCACGGCGCGGTCGTCCGGCACCACGCCCGCCCGGACCGGGGTCGCACCCGTGTCCCGGACCGCCGCCTCGAGCGCGTGGCCCGCCGACTCGTACACGCCGCCGTCGCGCGGCGGCGTGCCGGGCTCGGCGAGCTCGGACCCGATCGAGACGATCACGACGCGCGGCGCGGGGTGCACCCGGAGCCGGCCACGACCCGCGGCCGCGGCGGTCGCGAGCTGCCGCGCACCGAGCCGGGTGCCGGCCGCGAGCACGACGGCGCCGCGCACGGTGTCGGCACCGACGGCGCGGACGTGCTCGCCCGGCACCGGCACCCGGTGCAGGGCCACCCGCACGGCGCCGCGGTCCGTGTCCTCGGCCGGGACCACGGCGTCCGCGCCCGCGGGCACCGGACCGCCCGACGCGATCCGCACCGCCTGGCCCGGGGCGAGCCGCAGCGCCGCGGGATCGCCCGCGAGCACGTCGTGCGCGACCGGCAGCACCAGGGGCGCGCCCGGGGCACCGCCCCGCAGGTCGCCGGTCGCCACCGCGTAGCCGTCGCGCGCGGCGACCGGCCGGGCGGGGACGTCCGCCGGGGCCACGACGTCCTCGGCGAGGATCGTGCCGGCCGCGTCGGCGAGCACCACGTCGAGCGGGGCCACCGGTCCGACCCCGGCGAGCACCGCCGCGAGCTGGTCCTGGACGGATCTCATGCCCGCATCATGCCCGCCCGGTGCGGCCCGCCGCCCACCGGCCGCGCCGGTTCAACCCCTTTGGTCCTACCCGGTGCGGGGGCGATTTGCGAGACTGGGTGCCATGAGCGCCGCTGCCCAGCCGTATCCGCACGTCTCCGACGGCAGCAGCATCACCGAGGTGAAGGACGAGTTCCGGGCCGCCATCCGTGCAGCCCGCCGCGCGCGGTCGCCCCGCCTGCGAGCCGCCGCGGCCGAGGCGTTCGTCGACGTCGTCCAGACGATCCCGGTCCTCGCGGACGCCGGGGTGGTCGCCGCCTACAGCGCCCGACCGACCGAGCCCGACACCGGCCCGCTGCTCGACGCGCTCGCCGCGCGCGGCGCCCGGGTGCTGCTCCCCGTGCTCGGCGCCGGCCTGCAGCGGGAGTGGGCGTGGTTCGCGGGACGGCACGACCTGCTGGAGCGCGCGCCCGGCCGCCCGCCGGAGCCGTCCGGCCCCTCGCTCGGCGCCGACGCCATCGCCGAGGTCGACGTGATCGTGGCGCCTGCGCTCGCCGTCGACACCGCCGGGAACCGGCTCGGGCAGGGCGGCGGCTGGTACGACCGCGCGCTCGCGCACGCCCGCCCGGGGACGCCCGTCGTCGCGCTGGTGTTCGCCGAGGAGCTGTACGACGCCGGGACCCGGCCGCTGCCCCACGAGCCGCACGACCGGACGGTCGACATGGTCGCGACGCCCGAGCGCTGGGTCCGGCTCGGCGGCTGAGCGGGGGCGCGCGGGGCCCGCCCCCGGGGCCTGCGCGGACGCACGCCGAGGAATATCGCGGGCGCGCGTATCATTGGCACTCGGACAGAAGGAGTGCCAGGGGCGCGGGCGGTTCCGCCCGGCGACCGGCTCCCCGTCCACCCAGGTCACGTCATCCGCGGGAGACAGCAGTGCCCACCTACGCCTACACCTGCACCGAGTGCGGCCACGCCTTCGACATCCACCAGTCGTTCAGCGACGCGGCGCTCACCGAGTGCCCCGCCTGCGGCGGGAAGCTGCGCAAGGTGTTCTCCTCCGTCGGCGTCGTGTTCAAGGGCTCGGGCTTCTACCGCAACGACTCGCGGTCGACCTCCAGCTCCACGACCTCCGCGAGCAGCAGCACCTCGACGTCGAGCACGTCGTCCTCGTCCTCGTCGACCACGAGCACGGCTGCTCCGGCGCCGGCCGCGTCGACGTCCTCGTCCACGAGCGCCGCGAAGCCCGCCGCGAGCTGACGCCCGGGGTGGGGCCGTTCGCGGCCCCGCCGCCGGACCCGCGCCCCGAGCGGGCGCCGAGTCCTCCACAGCCCAGCTGAGCGCGCGTCGTCCCCAGCCGGCCGACCGGCGGGTCCGGCGCCACCCCGTGGGCTGCCTAGCGTCGGTGTCGTGCCTCTCACCGACCCGCTCTCCGCGGCCGCCCGCCGCCGGCTCCGCCTGCTGACCTGGCGCGCCCGCCGGCCGGTGGCCGCGCTGTGCGCCGGGCTCGCCGCCCTGGTCGCGGTCGGGCTGCTGCGGCCCGCCGACCCGCCCTCCGCACGGGTGCCGGTCGCGGCGCGCGACCTGGCGGTCGGCACCGTGCTGGCGCCCGGGGACGTGCGGCTCGCGGAGGTGCCGGTCGCGCTGCTGCCGGCGGGGCTGGCCGAGGAGTGGTCGGTGCCCGGGTCGGAGGCCGACGAAGGCGCCGCCGCGGAGGGGCGCGCCGCGGACGACGGGGCCGACGCCACCGGCGCCGCGGGCGACAGAGCTGGCGCCGCCGGCACCGCGGTCGACCGATCCGACGCCGCCGGCACAGCGGTCGACGGGGCTGGCGCCGCCGGCGCCGCGGTCGACGGCGCGAACGACGCGGGTTCGACCCGGTCGTCGGCGGTGACGGCTCTGGCCGGGCGACGACTCGCGGTCGCGGTGCCGGCGGGCCTGCCGCTCGTGGCCGAGCTGCTCGTGGACGACGCCGCCACCGGGCCCGCCGGGACGGTCGTCGTGCCCGTGCGGTTCGCCGACGCCGGCGTGGCGGACGTGCTGGTGCCGGGCATGCGCGTCGACGTCGTCGCGGCCGCGCTGCACGACGGCGACGAGGCGACCCGGCTCGCCCGGGCGGCCGTGGTGCTCCCGCGACCGGGCGGGGACGACCCCGGTCCGGGCGCGGGCGGCGGGCTCCTCGGCGGCGGCACCACGTCGACGGAGAGCACGCCGGTGCTCCTGGCGGTCGACCCCGACGAGTCGGTCGCCCTGAGCGGCGCGGCCGCGTCCCGTGTGCTCAGCGCGGTCATCGTGGGATGATGCGGACATATCGCCGCAGCACACCGGGGGACCTCACCGCATGAGCGACGCACTGAACAAGGGCCTGCGCACCGCGACCGAGGGCGCGAGGGGCGCCGGCAAGGTGCTGCAGGGTTTCAAGGACTTCATCTCCCGCGGGAACGCGATCGAGCTGGCCGTCGGTGTCGTGATCGGTGCGGCGTTCGGCGGGGTCGTCACCGCGATCCAGAACGGCTTCATCTCGCCGCTGATCGCCATGATCTTCGGCGAGCCCGACATCAGCAGCATCTGGATGATCGGCCCGTACAACAACGCCCAGATCAGCATGGGCCTGATCCTCAACGCCCTGCTGCAGTTCCTCATCACCGCCGCCGCGATCTACTTCTTCATCGTGCTGCCGCTCAACAAGATGGCCGAGCGCCGTAAGCGCGGGATCGAGGCGGAGCCCGCCCGGCCGTCCGAGGACATCCTGCTGCTCCAGGAGATCCGCGACCTGCTGGCCGCCCAGTCGAGCCCGGCGCTCCGCCAGGACACCTCCGACGCGCCTGCCCCCGGGACCGCCGGCGCCACCGGCCCGGCGACCCCGGGCGTCACGGGCCGCTCGACCGGCACCGGCGACCCGGGCCACCCGCCCCTCGCCTGACCTCCTGCCCGCTCACGCGCCACCGGGCACTCGCCTGACCGCCCACCCGCTCATGCGCCGGCTCGCCGCGCCACCCGGCACTCCCCCGGAGGGCCGTTCGTCGCGCCCGCGCGGCGCCGGTCGTTCGCGCGGTGCTTGGCGCCGAAGTCGGTGCTTGGCGCCGAAGTCGGTGCTTCGGGTCGAGATCGGTGCCTAGAACCACCGATCTCGGCAGGAAGCACCGACCTCGGCGCAGCCCGCGCGGGTCACCAGTGCGGCGGGACGTCCCGGCGGAGGCGATCGTCGTTGGAGTCGCCGCGGTCGTCGCCCCAGCCCGTGTCGGAGTCGTCGGCGCTGCGGCTCGGGATGAGCGGGGAGTCGTCGACCGGACGGCGGGGTCGGTCCGTGGGCTCGGAGCCCGGCTCGGTCGGAGTGGTCACCCGCCCAGTGTCCCACCCCGAGCCTCCATGACACGGGCGAGGCAGCCAGACCCCGACCTCGCCTGCTCGACGGGTTCGGCGGATCTCGCCGGGTTCGGTGGACGTCGCCGGGTCCGGTGGATGTCGCCGGGTCCGGTGCGTGCAGCCAGCGAACCCGGCGCCGAGCACCGAGCTCGCCGACACCGCCCACGTGGGGCACTCGACCCCGCCTCGCCGCGGGCGCGCCGCCCTCCGAGGACCCCGCGGCACCGCCGCCGCCGAGATAGGACCTCCGCTCCGAGATAGGACCGTCGACGGTCCTATCTCGGCGAGACGGTCCTATCTCGGCGGAGCGGTTCCCGGCGCTCCGGTCTGGGGCGATCCCCGGCGGCCTCGTCCGCCCCCGGCGGCCTCGTCCGCGCGCCGTGACGGCTCGGTCCTCGGCGGCACGGTCCGCCCGCCGGGAGCGGCGCCCCACCCGCGGCCGACGCGACGCCGTCAGCGGGTCGCGCGGGTGACCGCCGCCGAGACGACCGAGTCGACCCGGGCACCGCGGCGGGTGATGCCGAGCTCGGCGCGCAGGGCCGCGGCGAGCTCGTCCTGGGTGCGCTCGGTGCCGTCGGACACGAGCCAGGCGACGAGGTCGTCGAGCTGGTCGTCGGAGTAGGCGCTGATCGGCAGGCCCGGCCGCACGTCGGGGCGCGGGCCGCCCGGGACGGCGAGCGTCGGCTGGACCGCGCGGACGGCGCCGGTCATCGGCGCGGCCGCCTCCATGACGCCCGGGATCTGCGCGGCGGTCGCCGGGGCGGCCGACGAGGCCGAGCGCTCCTGCGACGAGCCGGCACCAGGCGCACCCGGCGCACCGGCCCCCGGCGCCGCCGGCGGGGTCCACCGCGCCGGCGCCTCGGGCGTGCTCGCCGACCCCGAGGAGCCCTCGCCGGCGCCGTCCTCGTCGTCCGCCGTCGTGTCCGGCACCACCGTGATCGCGCCGGTCGCGTCGAGCACCCGGCGCTCGCCGGGCCGCGCGCCGCCGCCGGCGGGCAGGTCGGCGCCCGGCACGACCGCGAACCCGGTCAGCGTGGGCGCGGGGCCGGTGCCGTCGTCGTCGAGCAGCGGCGCGGGGACCAGCAGCCGGGCGCGCGCCCGGTCGGCCTCGGACTCGGCGATGCGCCGGTCGGCGACGGCGTGCAGGGCGCGGCGGATGCGGTCGACCTCGGCCTCGGGGTCGAGGAACGCGGCGGCCGACCAGACGCGCAGGACGCTCCAGCCGAGCCGCTCGAGCCGCTCGGCGACCTGGCGGTCGCGCACCCGGACGCTGGGCTCGTGCAGGTAGGCGTCGTCGTCGGTGAGGACGGCGACGAGCAGCTCGCCCGGCAGGTCGGGGTGGCCGACCGCAAGCGGCAGGTGCAGCCCGCCGGGCAGGCCGTGGTCCAGCTCGACGACCAGCCCGTGCCGCCACAGCCGCTCGGCGAGGTCGACGACGAGGCGGTCGGGCGCGTGCTCGGCGGCGGGGGCCTTGACCTCCTCCGCCACCGCCGGGGCCGCGGCCTCCTCGGCGGCGGGCGTGCTGTCGTCGTCGGACGCGTCGGTCCCCTCGGCCGCCGCCTCCGCCTCGGCCGCCGCCTCCGCCTCGGCCGGCGCCGCCGCGATCGCCAGGTCGGTCTCCCCCGCGGCCCGCCGCTCGGCGAACCGCAGCAGGTCCGCCAGCAGCCGCGGACCCGGGCCGCGCAGCCGCTCGGGGTCGACGTCGGCCACCGCGAAGCAGGACACGACGTCGAGCCGGTGCCGGGTGACGCCGAGCGCCGCGAGCAGCAGCGCGTCGCCGCCGGGCCCGCTGATGGGCCCGAACCGGTGCAGCACCCGCCCGTGCGGGGTCCGCCCGAAGCCGAGCGACAGGATGAGCGCGTCCCGGCGCAGTCCGGCGACGTTGGTCAGGTCGGTGACGACGAACGGCTCGGGCCGCGCGCCGTCGAGGCAGGCGGCGAGCGACGGCGAGTCCCGGACCTGGGCGAGCACGGCCTCGCGGATCTGCGCGGTGTGCACGGGCGACGCCGTGACGACGGCGAGCGACTCCTCGCCGTGGGTGAGCGCGTGCTCGATGACCAGCTCGACGACCCGGTCGACGTCGGCGCGGGTGCTCTGCACGGCGCCGGACCCGTCGGGCATCCCGGTGCCGTCGACCAGGTGGTGCCCGACGGCGGCCGCGCTGGTGGGCAGCGGCGTGGGCGACAGCACGTCGGCGTAGCCGTGCGCGGCGAGGAACGCCGTGAGGTACGGGTCGCGCCGGGACGCGTCCGCGCGGAGCGGCACGGTCGGCAGCACGTCGGCGAGCTCGCGGACGGCGGTGCCGGACGCGCACCGCCGGTCCCCGACGACCACGACCTGGCGGCCGCGGGCGATCGCGGGCAGCGCGACCTCGACGGGCAGGTGCGCGGCCGCGTCGAGGACCACGAGGTCGACGGTCCGGGTCGCGGGCAGCACCTGCGGCACCAGCATCGGCGCGGCGGCGAGCACGGGCCGCAGCCGGCGGGCGACGTCCGGGTACCGCTCGAACGTCTCGCGGAGCCCGGTCAGCCGCTCCTCGACGAGCTCGGCGAACAGCGCCTCGGTCTGCTCGGTGTGCGCGGCCATGGTGTTCCGCACGTGCGCGGCGGCGCGGGCGCGCACCGGTCCGGCGAGCGCGGCGGTGTGCGCGACGTCGAGCTGCCGGTACTCGGCGGCCAGCCGGCCGAGGGTGCGGCCGTCGTAGCCCGCGAGGGCGGGGTCGGCGGCGAGCAGCTGCTCGAAGACGGTGCTCCACCAGGCGAGCTCGAGCTCCGCGGGGACCAGCCCGGCCGGCACCCGGCGCGTGGCCAGGTCGTCGAGCAGGTCGTCCAGGCCGGCGGCGCGCAGCGACCGGAGCAGCCGGGTGCGCTCGGGCAGCCGGGCGAGGGTGTCCCGCGCCGCGACCAGCCGCCGCGCGCGGTCCAGGACCTCGCCGATCGGGCGGTCGAGCAGGTCGGCGCCCTCGGGGGTCCCGGCGAGCACGATGCCGAGCGCCTCGACGTCGGCGCGCACCTCGCGGTGCTCGGCCTCGATCTCCCCGAGGCCCTCGGGCAGCCGCGGGCCAGCCGCCGGCCGGGCAGTGCTCGGCCCAGATGGCACGCTGCCGCTGCACGTCGAGCAGGGCGGCGTGCAGGTCGGCGACCGGGCGGCCCCGGGCGCAGCAGGTCCTTGGCCTGCTTCTTGAGCCGGCGGCGCAGCCAGTAGCCCATGGGGGTGCCGTGCTCGGCCCGCCAGGCCTTCGACGCCGTGGCGGCGACCATGTCGGCCGGGCTCCGCTCGAACACGATCGGCTGGAACACGTCGAGCGCGCCGCGGACGCCCGCGAGCACCTCGAGCTGCTCGGCCCAGGCGGCGAGCGTGGTCGCGGGCGTGAACCCGGTGACCTCGGCGACCTCCGCGATCCGGCGCTCGACCCGGGCGAGCCCGGCCTCGGCGGCCAGGCGCTCGGCGCGGCGCAGGGCGTCCGCGGCCTCGGCGTCGCTGAGCAGGGCGGCGCCGTACCAGGGGGTGTCGACCGGGCGGAGCGTGAACGCCCCGGCCTCGGCGGCCTCGCGCAGCTCCGCTCCGACGGCGGCGCGGCGCTCGGCGTCCAGGGTGCGGGCGACCTCGGCGGCCAGCCGGACCGTGGTGCGGGGCGCGGGCCGCTCGGCGGTGAGTCGCGCCAGCGCCTGGAACGCGTCGTAGGCGGACGCGCCCCACGGCTCCCGGACCCGGTGCAGGCCGTCGACGTAGCCGCGCAGCCGCTCCCGGCGCTCGACCAGGGCCCGGCGGAGCTCGCCGGTCGCCACCGGGTCACCCGGGTCGACGTCGAGCGTCATCGCGCCCATGAGCCGGCGCGACGAGGCGGCGCGCCACGCGGCGTCGGGTGCGACGTCCAGCAGGACCTCACCCACCCCGAGCTGCTCCAGGCGCTCGCGCAGCGCGACGGCGGCGCGCCGGTGCCCGGGGACGTACAGGACGGTGCGGCCCTCGGCCGCGGCGTCGGCGACCAGCGCGGCCAGGGTGCCGGTGACGTCGCTGTCGGCAGGCGCGTCGACGAAGACGTGCGACCCGCCGGCGACCACGTCGAGGACGTGCTGCTGGGCGGGGTCCAGGTCGCCCACCCCGCGCTCCAGCGCCGGGTCGCGGTCGCCGCGGGACGGCTCGGGCACGGCGACGTCGAGCGCGGCGACGGCCTCGGGGACGCCCGCCAGCGCGGCGACCACCTCGTGCCGGTCCAGGGCGGACGCCAGCCGGTCCAGGTCGTCGACGAGCACCTGGCCCGGGTGCACGAACGTGCCGACGACGATCCGGTCGACGAGCTGGAAGTCGTCGAGGACCGCGGTGCCGAGCGAGGTCAGCCGGGTGATGGCGTCGCGCGGGTCGAAGCCCGACCCGGTGAACGCGCTCCGGGCGACGGCGCCGGGGTCGAGCAGCGCCCCGCGCGAGCGCAGCGCGCGGGCCAGGACCGGGTTGACCTCGAGGGACGGCTCGAGGGTCAGCTCGTAGTCGCTCTCGGCGGTGCCGCGGGCGCGGAGCGAGACCGGCCGGAGCAGCACGGGCGCGCGCACCTTGCGGGCGGTCGGGGCGGGGGCGTCGTCGTCCGCGGCGACGCCGTCCGGGCGTGCCGCCGTCGACTCCCGCGTCGCCGTGGCGATCGCCGCGACGTCGTCGGTCGCCACGTCGGGCGTCGAGTGCTCGGTCCACGAGGCGACGCCGATGGCCAGGTAGGTCGGCGCGATGCCGTACTGCTGCGCGTAGGTCCCGGCGCGGGCGGCGACGGCGCGGGCGCGGCGCCGGGCGGTGCCGCGCGCGGCGCCCTCGCGGACCAGGTTCGACAGCCGGGTCTCCCGCCCGGCGAACAGCTGGGCGATGCCGGAGGGGTGCGCGGCGGACAGGTCGAGGGCGGCGTCGCCGAGCAGCTCGACGTCGGCCAGCGTCGAGCCGCCGGCGGCCTCGACGAGCGCGGCGCGCCACGTGCCGGCGGCGCCCTCGACGAGCTCGGCGGCGGACGGCGGCTCGACGAGCACGGGTCCGGCCGGGGTCGCGGGGTCGGTGGGGTCGGGCATGGGCGTCTCGCCGTCGTGGGTGTCGGGCCGGGGCGCGGGGCCGTCGGTGCCGGTCCCGGCGGTCGGCCCGCCGGCGGGCGTCGCGGGGGTCGGCGGCGTCACCGGCGCTGCCTCGGCGGAGGCGGCCGGCTGCTGCCCGGGGACGGAGCGACGCGCAGGGACCTTCACCCGCAGCACGCTAACCGGGACTCCCCCGACCGCGGGCGTGACGCGCCGCCGAGGCGGGTGATGACGCGGAACTCGCCCACCGGGACCACCCCGGGGGCGGTCCTCGGGCGGCTCGGAGGAGCACGACCCGGAGGGGTGGCCGCGGGCCCGGAGCGGCGGCTCGACGGGCGACGACGGCGACGTGGTGAACGGTGCGCACCGCGCAGGGGGCAGGCGATGCGCACCGTCGAGATGAACTATGGCCCCCGATGGTGCAGCGGTCAACAATCTGGCGTCCGCGGGGGTGAACGCTCACACAGCGTGGTCACAGGCCGGGAGCATCGCCGCAGGTCGACCGTCGGCGCTCGTGACCGAGATCACGATGCGACGACGAGGGCCCCGGTGCCCGACGGGGGGCGGTGCCGAGCACCGGCGACCTCGACGTCGGAGGGCCTGTCAGCCGCTGCAGGCCCTCCGACGTCGTCCATTCAAGGCGCCCCGGACCGCCGCTCACCGCGGGGTGAGTGGTGCAGGCGGCTCCGTTGAGTGGCGGGAGGCGCCGGCCTGAGGGTCCGCGGGCCGTCGGTGAGCGTCACGCTCCGCCCCACGTAGGTGCCGCGAGGTCGGGCGCCTACGCTGCCGTCGACACCCGAGGGGAGGACCGCCGGTGCCCGAGGACTTCGCGGTCACGGTCGGCGCGGGCACGCTGGCGCCCGCGGACGGCGACGCGCTCGCCCTCCCCCACCGGTGGACGGACGGCGGCGTCCGCGCCACGGTCGCCTTCACCGGCGCGCACCTGCTGCACCTCGCGGTCGCCGGCTGCGTGCTCAACGACCTGTTCCGCGAGGCGCACGCCCGGGGCCTGCCGCTCGCCGGCGCCGCCGTGACGGCGCGCGGCGGGTTCGCGCCCGAGACCTGGGCGTCCACGGGCATCACCTACGAGGTGCGGCTCGACACCACGGCCCCCGACGACGCCGTGGCGCAGCTGCTCGCCGTCGTCGACGAGGTCGCCGAGATCCCCCGGGCCCTGCGTCAGGGCGTGCCCGTCAGCCGCCCCACTGCACCAGCTCGCCCCGGCTGACCAGCCCGAGCTTCCGCAGGGCGCGGCTCATGTGGTTCTCGACCGTCCGGACGCTCAGGTAGAGCTGGTCGGCGATCTGCCGGTTGCTCAGGCCCTCGCGCGCGAGGACCGCGACCTCCTGCTCCCGGACCGACAGCGGCTCGGCGCGCACGCCGGCCAGCAGCCGGGGCACGGGCGCCCGCGCGGGCCGCGGGGTGCCCTCCTGGACCCCGAGCACCTGCTCGGCGGCGCGGGCGAGCGCCGGGGCGGTCGCCGCGCTCGTCCGCGACACGGCCGCCGCGACCGACTCCCGGTCGCCCTCGACGAGCCCGACCACCACCTGGGCGTACGGCTCCAGCAGCGGGACCCGGGTCCGGGCCGCGAGGTCGCGGACGGCGTTCCCCCGGTGGGCGTCGAGGTCGCCCGTGCCGAGCGTCCAGCACAGCAGCGCGGGCTGCAGCAGCCCCTCCGCCGCGTAAGCCCGGGCCGCCCGCCGGACGATGCGCGCGCCGGCCGGCGCCTCCCCCGACGCCGCCGCGAGCGCCGCCCGGGCGAGCGGCCGCATCGAGCGCAGCAGCGGCCGGTACGCCTGCGGCGAGCGGTCCAGCTCGCGCACGAGCACCTGGGCGAGCGTGAGGTTGCCGGCGTGCGCCTGGATGACCGCGCCGACCGTCAGGCCCCGCCGGTAGAACGTGGTGCCGACCGGGCCCGGCGCGCCGAGGCGGAGCGCCGTGCTCACCGCGCGCCAGGCGGCCGCGGTCTGGGACGACATGTACAGCACCTCGGCGAGCATGCTGGCGTGCACCCGGATGGCCAGGGCGTCCACCTCGTCGTAGGCGGCGTCCAGCATCCGGCGCTGCCACTGCTCGGCCTCGTCGATCCGGCCGGTCTGGAGGAGCCCCTGCCCGCGCAGGGCCGCGAGGTAGTGCCGCGGCTCGGGGGCCGCGCAGGACAGGTCCGTGCGCTCGACCACCTCGAGCGCGGCCTCGGGCCAGCCGGCCTCGAGCAGCGCGGCGGCGCGCAGCACCGACGGCCAGCCGCGGACGAACGGCACCCGCGTCTCCGGCTCGACCTCGGCCGCCACCTCCTCGGGGCTGCGTCCTCCCGCCAGCTCGCGCAGCAGGCGCGGCTTGAGCCGGCCGAGCTCGGCGACCGGGGCGAGGTCCGGGTCGACGGGGTCCGGCCACGCGTCGTCCGGCCCCGTGACGGGCCAGCCGTCGTCGGCGGGCTCGGCGTCGGGCACGACCTCGCCGTCCGCCGCGTCCTCCGCCGCGTCGCCCTCGGCCCCGTCGTCCTCCCCCGGCCCGTCGCCCGCCGGCTGCCCGCCCGCGAGGTCCACGGGCAGCGGCGCCTCCGGTGCCGTGGTCGCCGCGGTCGCCGCGGTCGCCGCCCAGGCGGCCCACCGCGAGCGGTAGAACGCGAACGCCGCGCGCGCCCCCGCGTCGTCGTGCTCGCCCGGCTCCACCCGCGCGAACACCTCCTCGAGCTGCTCGGCGGCCGGCCGGAGCATCAGCGCCGCGAGGTAGGCGTTCGCGGTGGCCAGCGTCGGGTGCGCCAGCCACTCCGTCCGGCGCGCGCCCTCGTCCGCGGTGGCGCGCTCGTGCACGAGGCCGGCGACCTGCGCGACCCACGCGGGCGCGCCGCCCTCGCCGGACGGCGCGGCCAGCAGCACGGTCGTCAGGTCGTCGACCGGCGAGGCGGCCGCGGCGAGCCCGCCGCCCTCGGCCGCGACCCGCTCCGCCAGCCGGCGCCGGCGGTACGGCGACACCCGCTCCCGCAGGGCCCGGGCGAGCAGCGGCGGCGACACCGCCAGCACCTCGCCGGCGCCCGCGAGCTCGTGGCCGACGACGCGGCCGTGGTCCGACAGCTCCGCGAGCGCGGACGGGTCGACCAGCCGGCCCGCGACGTCGGCGGGCAGCGGGCCGGCGCTCGCGAGCGTCTCCAGGGCCCCGACGCAGGCCGGGCCGAGCCCCGACAGGAACACGTAGGCGACGGCCTCCACGGGCACGTCGCCCAGCGTCCCGTCCTCGACCCACAGCCCGTCCTGCCGGCGCAGCGCGCCCGCCGCGCGGGCCGCGTCCGCGAGCGCCACGACCGCGCGGGGGTTGCCCCCGGTCCCGGCCATCACCGAGGCGGTCAGCCCGGCGTCGGCGGGCGCGCCGAGCACGGACTCGAGCAGGGTCGCCACGGCCCGGAACCCGAACGGCTGGACCCGCACCTCCGCGGGCGCGCGGCCCAGCAGCAGGTCGCGCAGGCCGCCGCCCGGGGCGCGGAGCGGGTCGGAGGTGCTGGCGGCGACGAGCAGCGACCCCGTGCGGCCGAGGACCCGCCGGGCCACGCCGAGGCTGGCGTCGTCCATCCGGTCCGCGTCGTCGACCAGGAGCACGCTGCGGCGCGCGCGCAGCTCGTCGGTCAGCCAGTCGGTCAGCGCCGACTCGTCCGGCACGCGCACCGAGGAGGACGCGTGGTCGAGCAGCGCCGACAGCGGCCGGGAGCCGCCCGCGCGCAGCAGGATGCCCGTCACGCCCCGCCGCGAGGCGTCGGCGAGCAGGCCCTCCAGCACCGTCGTCTTGCCCGCGCCGCGGTCCCCGCGCACGAGGACGTCGCGGCCGAGCGGCAGCCACCGCTGCGCCGCCGCCACCGTCAGCCCGAATCCCTCTGCCTCCACCGTCAGCCCTCCGTGTGCGTCAGCCCCCGGGTAGGGACTGTTCCGCCTGGGGCACCACTCAACGGCGGCGCCGGGAGCACCTACGCAGTGCGCGGCCGCCCGGTGGGCCCCCGGCGTGCCGCACGGACGCAGCGGTCCCTGCGGGCACCTACCCAGTCGGCGCGAGGGACACCGACCACCCCGGCGTCGCCGGCCGCCGCGCAGCCCGCGCAGCCCGCGCCCGCCGGTGCCAGGCTGGAGGGCGCCGCGCGAGGGCCGGCCGGGCCCCCGCCGCCTGAGGACCGGAGACCGCGATGTCGTACACCATCGGCTACTTCGTCGGCAGCCTGTCGAGCACCTCGATCAACCGCACCCTGGCGAACGCCCTGGTCGCGCTCGCCCCCGAGCAGCTGGAGTTCCGGGAGATCCCCATCGGCGGGCTCCCGCTCTACAGCCCCGACCACGACGCGGACTACCCGCCCGAGGCCCGGGAGCTCAAGCGGGCGATCACCGAGTCGGACGGCATCCTGTTCGTCTCCCCGGAGTACAACCGCTCCATCCCCGGCGCGCTGAAGAACGCGATCGACTGGGGCTCGCGGCCGTGGGGCACCAACGCGTTCGCCCGCAAGCCCACCGGCATCGCCGGCGCCTCGATCGGCAAGATCGGCACCGCGGTGATGCAGTCGTCCATGCGCAGCGTGCTCAGCTTCCTCGACGCGCCGCAGCTCAACGCCCCCGAGGTCTACGTGCAGGTGGAGGCCGGCACGTTCGCCGACGACGGGACGCTGCTCGACGACACCCTCGCGCAGTTCCTGCGGCACTACATGGCGGAGTACTGCGCGTTCGTGCAGCGGGTGCTCGCGGCGAACGCGCCCGGGCACATCGGCGACCCGGACGCGATGCCGGTCGCCTGACGGCGGCGGCGAGCGCGGCGACCGCGGTCGCGCCGGGTCAGGCGCGCGGCCGCAGCCGGAGCTCCGGCATCGGCGGCGCCGGCAGCGGCGCCGCCGGGTGCCCCTGCACGCGCCCGAACCCGGGTGCCGGCGCGGCCGGGTCGGCGATCTCCGCCTGCCACCGGGCCCGCGCCGCGACGACCTCGTCGTGGTCCCGTCCGATGAAGTTCCACCACATGACGATCTGCTCGCCCAGCGGCAGCCCGCCGATGAGCAGGACCCGCGCCTCGGTGTCGCCGGTCGACGTCAGGGTGAGCGTCGTCGCGCCCGGCTCCCGGTACAGCAGGTGGTGCGCGGGGGCCGCGACGCCGTCGACCGCGAGCGCCCCGGCGTCGACCAGGACCGCGTGCTCGAACGCCGGGTCCACGTCGAACGTGTGCGCGGCGCCGGGCCTCAGCCGCACCTCCGCCCCGACCAGCGGGCTGAACGTGCGCACCGGCGACGTCGAGCCGGCGAGCGTGCCGAGGAAGACGCGCGCCTCCCCGCCGTCGAGGGTGACCACCGGCGGGACGTGGTGCTCGAACGCGGGCGGCGCGCCCCGGTCGGCCTCCGGCAGCACGGTCCAGAGCTGGACGCCGTGCAGCACCGTCGTCGCGTCGGTCGAGTCCTCGGAGTGGCTGATGCCCCGGCCGGCGGTCATGAGGTTCATCTCGCCCGGGCGGACGAGGCAGTGCGTGCCGAGGCTGTCGCGGTGCTCGATCTCCCCCGAGAACAGCCAGGACACCGTCTGCAGGCCGGTGTGCGGGTGCGGCGGGACGCGCATCCCGCCGGTCGCGGCGACGTCGTCGGGGCCGTAGTGGTCGAGGAAGCACCAGGCGCCGACGAACGACCGGGCGCGCTGCGGCAGCGTGCGCCGGACGGACATCGCGCGGATGCCGCCGAGGGGGACGTCGCGGGGCTCGAGCAGCTCGAACCCGGCGGGGAGCCCCGCCGCGGGCGCGCCGCCCGGGGTGCACACGCGCTCGGTGGCGACGGCCTCGAGGTTGGTCATGTCGCTCCCGTGATCGCGCTGTCGTGCCGGCGCGCCCAGGGTACGTCGGGCGCGGCCGCCCACCGCCGCGCCGCGGTCCCCTCAAGACCGGGTGCGCCGGGGCCGATGGACAGGCGATCGCGCCGCGCACCGCCGGCGCCGGGGTCGAGGGAGTCCCGTGCCGCCGTACCGCCTGCTCACCCGCGCGCTCGCCGGCGTGGTCACCGACCGGGTCCCGCCCGGCCTCGTCCAGGTGGCCGTGCTGCTGAGCGTGCTCACGCCGGTCGTCGGGTCGCTGTCCGGCACGGGCGTCGCGGTGCCCGCCGCGACCGCCGAGTCGCTGCCGTACTACCTCACGGGCACGGCGCAGGCGGCGGTGCTGGCCTGCCTCGTGCTGGTGTGGCTGGTCCCGTCGACGGCCCTCGTCCTCACGGCGGCGGGCACCGCGGTGTGCGGGCTCGCCCCCGATGCGCTCGCCGGGCCGAGCGGGCTGTGGCTGGCGGCCGCGGCGCCGCTCGGCGTCCTGGCCGTCGCGGACCAGCTGCTCGCCGTGCGGCGACGGGCGCTCGCCCGGGCCGTGCTCCGCGACGGGAGCTCGACGGTGACGCTGCCGCCGGTGCACCCCGCGGTGCGCGCGGACCTGCTGCGGACCGGGTGGGGCCGCGGCGCGCTGGGCGTGCTGCTGCTCGCGGCCGGGCTGGCGGCGACCGTCCTGCTCGTGCACGACCACGTGGCGGCGACCCGGTTCCGCGCCGGCGCGGAGACGGCCGCGGGCGTCGTCGATCGGGTGACGGAGGACGGGCTGTCCATGTCCGTGCGGGTGGACGAGGGCGCGTTCGACGCGCCGGTGAACTACCAGGAGCGGTCACCGGGCGACGCCGTGCGGCTGCGGTTCGACCCCGTGACCGGGCGCGCGGAGGCCGTCGACGACGTGTTCGACGCGTCGACCGCGCTCATCCCCGTCGTCGGCTGCGGGCTCACCGGCGGGCTGCTGCTCGTTCAGGTGCGCCGGCGCCGGGCCCGCCTCGCCGCGCTGCTGGACGAGCCGCAGCCGGCCGTCGTCGCGCTCGCGCACGGCGCACCCCGGGCGGGCGGGGCGCTGCTCACCCCCGTGGACGACGTCACGCACCTGCTCGCGACCGCTCCGGCCCTGGTGCCGGTCGCCGGGCCGGCGCTCGTCCTGGTCGTACCGGACGACGACCCGGACGACGACCCGGACGACGGGCGCGACGACTTCGACGACGTCACCGACAACCCGCAGGGGCACAAGGCGTGGGACGTCGCCGCCGACGCATGGCACCGCGAGGACGAGGACGACGACGAGCACCGCGTCCTGGTCTCCGAGCTCTCCGACGCGGAGCTGCTCGACCTCGCGCGCGAGGTCGGGGCCGACGACGAGCCGCCCGGTGAGCACGACCCGTTCCGGCCCCCGGCCGGCGACCCGGTGCGCGCCGCCGGCGTCCCCGTGGTGCTCATGGGCCTGGCCGGCGACGACGCCCCGGTCGCGGTCGGCGTCGGCCCGGACGTGTACGTCTCGCTGCGGCCGCTGCGCCCGCCGCGGTGGCGCTGGCCGCGCCGGGTCGCGGTGGCAGAGCGGCCTGGTGCGTGGCGGGCGTTCGCCGACAGCAGGGACCGCGCCGTCGAGCAGCTGGGCCGCCGGGCGGGCCGGTGGCTGCCGTGGGTCGCGCTGCTGCCCGCCGGCTGGGGTCTGCGCGGGATGGCGCGCTGGGGCGACGCCACATGGTGGACGGCGGCGGGCCTCGTGCTCGGCCTCGTCGCCCTGGCCTGGTCCGTCTCCGTGTGGGGCCAGCCGCGCGTCGACCTGAGCCCGCGCGGGCTCCGCGTCCGCGGCTTCCTGCTGGACACGCTGGTGCCGTGGAGGCGCGTGACCGGGACCGCGGCGGACGACGAGGCGCTGGTGGTGCGGTACGACGACGACGAGCCGGGCGGCAACGCGATGCTCGTGCCCCTCGGGGGCGGCGGGCTCCCGCTGACCCGCGACGGCGCGACGCCGGCGGAGATCCGCGCGCGCATCGAGGGGCGGGCGGCCGCGGCCCGGGCCGAGCCGCTCCGCACTCCTCACGGGGCCGTGCCACCGGTCGAGCGGCGGCCGACGGTCCCGGTGCTGGCAGCCCTCGCTTGGCTCGTCGTGTGCGTGGTGGCGGTCGCCGGGGCCTGACCGCGGTCGCGTGGGCCCCGGTCGGGGCGTCAGCCCCTCTTCGCCACCTTGCGCAGCACCGCGACGGCCGCCAGGCCGCCCGCGATCCACGGGCCCGCGACGATCAGCGGGTCCAGCACCTGGTGCCGGACGTCGACCCGGCCCCGCCGCGAGGCGATCGGGTGCCGGCGCGGCTCGGACAGGATCCCGGTCTGCGTGATCGGGTTGTCGGGCCGGGTCGTCGCGAACGACTTCAGGTGCTCGGTCGTCGACTCGACCCGGTCGGCGGCGATCAGCAGCAGCCAGTGCGCGGCGCGGCCCTCGCTGAACCGGTCGTAGGCGTACCGCCGGATCGCCCCAGCGGGGCCGTGCAGCGGCTGCGCGGTGCCGAACACCGGCGGGAGCTGGGTGTGCTCGATCGACCGCTCCCGCGGATACGGCTCCGGCTGGCGCTCCGGGAAGTCCCAGTGGGCACCGGTCGGGAGGTCGGTCCGCTCGCGCGGGTACGACGGGCGGTCGGCGGGGTCGAGGTCGGCACCCCAGCCGGGGATGCGGGCGCGGAGCTGCTCCGGCGTCTCCGCGAGCGGCGGCTTCTCGGCGCGGTACGGCATGGTCGTGCCCCCTCAGTCCTCGTCCGGGATGATGACCGGCTTGATCATGCCGTCGAGCTTCGACGACATCAGGTGGTAGCCCTCGGCGATGTGCTCGAGCGGGATGCGGTGCGTGATGATGTCCGACGGCTTGAGGTAGCCGTTCCGGATGTGCTCGAGCAGCCGCGGCCACTGCCGGGCCACCGGCGCCTGGTTCATCCGCAGCGTCAGGCCCTTGTTCATCGCGTCGCCGAACTTCACGGCGGAGAAGATCGGGCCGTAGGCGCCCATCACGGAGACGGTGCCGCCCTTGCGGACGCCGTCGATCGCCCAGTTCAGCGCGACCGGCGACCCGCCCTGCAGCTTGAGCTTGGCCGCGGTGACGTGCTGGATCAGGTTGCCGTCCGCCTCCGCGCCGACCGCCTCGATGACGCGGTCGAACCCGAGGCCGTCGGTGGCGTACTTCATCTCGACGACGATGTCCCGGTACTCCGCGTAGTTGCGGGTCTCGGCGTGGGCGAACTCCTTCGCCTTCTCGAGCCGGTAGTCGAGCTGGTCGATGACGACCACCCGCCCGGCGCCCATCAGCCAGGCCGACCGCGCCGCGAACAGCCCGACCGGTCCCGCCCCGAGCACCGCGACCGTGTCGCCCTCGCGGATGTCCGCGAGCTGCGCGCCGAAGTAGCCGGTGGACAGCGCGTCGGTCATCAGCAGCGCGTCCTCGTCGTCCAGCCAGTCCGGGATCTTCTCCGGGCCGACGTCGGCGAAGGGCACGCGCACGTACTGCGCCTGGCCGCCGTCGTAGCCGCCGGTCGTGTGGGAGTACCCGTAGATGCCGCCGACAGCCGTCGCGTTCGGGTTCACGTTGTGGCAGTTCGAGTACAGGCCGCGGGCGCAGAAGAAGCACGTCCCGCAGTAGATGTTGAACGGCACCATCACGCGGTCGCCGACCTGCAGGTTCTGCACCGACGAGCCGACCTGCTCGACCACCCCGATGAACTCGTGGCCGAACGTGTGGCCGATCCGGGTGTCAGGCATCATCCCGTGGTAGAGGTGCAGGTCGGAACCGCAGATCGCGGCCCGCACGACCTTCACGATCGCGTCGTTCGGATGCTCGATCCTCGGGACGTCCTTCTCCTCCACGCGGACCTTGTACGGCCCGCGGTACACCATGGCGCGCATCGACGTACCCCTCTCGGCGATTCGGTGACCCTCAGCCTGCGGACTGCGGGACGATGCCGCATCTGGGGGCGGCACGCGGTTCCCCGGCCGCGCGGATCGGTGCGACGATCGGTCCGTGCCCGCCGCCCGCCGACCCGCCGTCGCCCTGCTCGGGACCGCGGTGATCGCCGCCGTGACCGGCCTCGTCGCCGGCTGCGGCCCCGCCGGCTCCCCCACCGGTACCCCCGCCGCACCCGCGCCGTCCGCGTCCGAGCACCTGGGCGGGCAGCCGACGCCGGACGTCACCGGGGTGGTCGCGGGCGGGGCGCTCACCGCGGCGTCGGACCCGTACTTCGAGGGGATGGCGCTCGCCGGGCTGGGTGCGGAGCCGTCCGTGCTCGCCGCCGACGGCTCGCAGGCGACGGTGGCCGAGCTGCGCGACGGCGACCGGGTCGAGGTGTGGCTGGCGCCGGAGGCCCGGTGCGCGGAGTCGGCGCCGGTGCAGTGCGACCTGCTGACCGTGCGGGTGACCGGGGCGGCGCCGAGCCCGACGGCGAGCCCGACGCCCGCGCCGTGGCATCGCGGGCGATGAGCACCGCGCCCCTCGCCGAGCCGGCCCCGGTCGAGCCCGGCGCCGCCGCGCGGGATCTGCTGGCCCGGCACGGCGCCCTGGCCGACCGCGCCCGCGCGGTGCTCGACCACGTCGACGGCGCGACCGTTCGGGTGGCCGCGCTGGTCGAGGCCGACCGCGAGCAGCGCGTCCGCGCCGAGCTGGGCGTCGTCCCCGTCGAGCAGCTCGGCGCGATGACCGACCGGAACCTGCGGCTGCGGGCCCTGACGGACGCCGGGTACGCCACGGCCGCCGACCTGCTCGGGGTGCCCGCGGAGGCGCTGGACGAGGTCCCCGGCGTCGGCACGCAGACCGCCCGCAGCGTCGTCGCCGCGGTCGACCAGCTCGCCGAGGCGGTCCGGGCCGGGGTGCCGGTGCGCCTGGAGGTCGACCGGTCCGGCCGCCCCGACACCGCGACCACGGCCGAGGTGCTGCGGCTCCTCGACCGGCTGCTCCGGCTGCGCCCGCTCGTCGAGCCGCACCGCGAGACGCTGACCGGCTACGCGTCGGCGGTGCCGGTGCACGCGGCGTCGGCCGCCCCCGCTGCGGGCCGGCTGCGGTTCGCGCTGTCCCGGCGGGCGATGAAGGACCGCGCGCGCCGGGCTCTGGCGGCCCTGGCGGGCTGGGACGCCACGCTCGACGCGGGCGGCCTGGCCGCGACGATCGACCGGCTCGCCGCCGCCTGCGCCGTCCCCGACACCGACGGCCCGGCGCTCTGGGCGGTGTTCGAGCGCCGTGCGGCCGAGCTGTACGGCGTCCTCGGCGCGATCGTGCCGCTCGCCCAGGACGTGCTCGCCGCCCGGGGCCTGCTCACCGCCGAGCTCGCCGAGCGGGTCGCCGCGCACCCGCTGGACCTGTCCGCGGTGCGGGTCCCGCTGCGCGGGTACCAGGAGTTCGGCGCGCGGTTCGCGCTGAACCAGGGCCGGGCGCTGCTCGGCGACGAGATGGGCCTCGGCAAGACGGTGCAGGCGCTCGCCGCGATCGCGCACCTGGCGGCCGGCGGCGAGCGGCGGTTCCTCGTCGTCTGCCCCGCCGGCGTGCTGGTGAACTGGCTCCGCGAGATCGACGCGAAGACCACGCTGACCGGGCACCGCCTGCACGGCCCGGACCGCGCCGCGGCGATCGCCCGCTGGCACGCCGAGGGCGGGATCGGGGTGACGACGTTCGAGGGCCTGCCGCACGTGCCGCTCGACGGTGGCGGGGTGGCGATGCTGGTCGTCGACGAGGCGCACTACGTCAAGAACCCGGAGGCGCGGCGGTCCCGCGCGGTGGCGGCCTGGGCCGCGGCGGTGTGGCGGGTGCTGCTGCTGACCGGCACGCCGATGGACAACCGGATCGACGACTTCGTCGCGCTCGTGCGGCTGCTCGACCCGGACCTCGCGGGGTCGCTCCCCCGGCACCTGGGCCTCGTCGGCGCCGACACCTTCCGCCGGGACGTCGCCCCGGTCTACCTGCGGCGCAACCAGGCGGACGTGCTGGTCGAGCTGCCCGACCTGGTGCTGGTCGACGAGTGGGAGGACCTGTCCCCCGCCGGCGAGGAGGTCTACCGGGCCGCGGTGGCGAGCGGGAACTTCATGGCGATGCGGCGCGCGGCCTGGCTCACGGCCGACCCGGGCGAGTCGACCAAGCTCGGCCGGCTGCGCGAGGTCGTCGCCGAGGCGGGGGCCAACGGGCAGCGCACCGTCGTGTTCTCGTACTTCCGGGACGTGCTGGACGTGGTCGCCGGGGCGCTGGGGGCCGGGCCCGGCGCCCCCCGCGTGTTCGGGCCGCTGACCGGGGACGTGCCGGCCGACGAGCGCCAGGCCGTCATCGACGCGTTCTCAGCCGGGCCCCGCGACGGCGTGCTGGTCGCCCAGATCACCGTCGGCGGCGTCGGGCTGAACCTCCAGGCCGCGTCCGTGGCGGTGCTCTGCGAGCCGCAGCTCACTCCGTCCGCGGAGTCGCAGGCGGTCGCCCGGCTGCACCGGATGGGCCAGGTGCGGGCGGTCGTCGCGCACCGGCTGCTCGCCGAGGACGGCGTGGACGAGCGGATCGTCGAGCTGCTGGCCGGCAAGCGGCGCGTCTTCGACGCCTACGTGCGGGAGTCCTCGGTCGCGGCGGCGGCCGTCGCGGCGGTCGACGTGACCGAGGCGGGGCTGGCGCGCGAGGTCGTCGCGATGGAGCAGGCGCGCCTCGGCTACGGCCCGGTGTGGGACGAGCTGGCGGCCGCCCCGGAGTAGGGCTGCGCTACTGCTGCGCGACCCGGTCGGGCCACGCGCCCTGCTCGCCGCGGTGCCGGACCGCGCGGCCGACGACCAGGCCGGCGAGCGCGCTGGACGCGTTCCTGCCCTCGACGTGCCAGGTGTTCCGGTCGCCCGAGGTCTCGATCACCAGGACGCCGTCGACCTGGCCGTCCGGCTGGTCGCGGCGGACCTCGTAGCGGACCTCCGCCGCGTTCTCGTCGATCTTGTCGGCGTAGACCAGGACCCCGCTCATACGCACTGTGTACACGGTGACGCCCGGCGGACGCGAACTGGGGGGCGGACGTCGGGGTGCACGAGAGCCAGTCCCGCCCGCCGGTGCGCCTCCCTGGCCAGGACCCCGGCGATCCCCCGCCGAGGTCGGCGGTTCCGGCCGCCGAGGGGGTGGCGCAACCGGCGACCTCGGGCGCAATCGACGACCTCGCGCGTGGCCAGGCTGCGAGGGGTGCTGCCACGATGACCGGCATGGAGACCCGCCGCAGGCCGCGCACCCGGATCGCTCTCGCCGTCGGGGTCGCCGCTGCGACCGTGCTGCTGCTCGCCGCCTGCGCCGCGGGTGTGAACCCCGACGTCGGTCAGGCGCCGCCCGGGGCCGAGGAGCCCGCCGGGTTCTGGCTCGGGCTCTGGCACGGGATCATCCTGCCGGTCACCTGGATCGTGTCGCTGTTCACCCGGACCGTCTCGCCGTACGAGGTGTTCAACTCGGGGAACTGGTACGACTTCGGGTTCGTGCTGGGCATCACGATCGTGTTCGGTGGGCCGTTCGGGGCGGGTCGGGCGCGCCGGCGGTGACGGGTGCGCGCGCCGCCGACCGCGCGACCCGCGCCTCCACCGCCAGCACCACCGCCACCCCGGCCCCGCACAGCGCGAAGCCCACGAGCGTCACCGCGGTCAGCGGCTCCCCCAGCCCGACGGCACCCGCCGCCGCGGTGGCCGGCGCGACCAGGAACAGCAGCGCGTTCAGCGCCGTCACCCCGATCCGGCGCAGCAGCCACCAGTACAGCCCGTAGGCGACGAGCGTGGGGAACACCGCGGCGAGCGCCGTCGCGACCCAGAACCCCGCGTCGGCCGGCGGCGCGAGCTCACCCGCGACCGCCGCCGCGACCAGCAGCGCCGCCGCCGTGACCACCACCTGCACCGTGAGCACGACCAGCACCGGCGGCCGCGAGGGCGACCGGCGCTCGAGGAACGTCGCCGCCACCAGGCACGCCATCGCGCCGAGCGGCAGCAGGTACGCCGCCGCGGGCGCCTGCGACCCGCCGAGCTGCGACCGCACGACGAGCAGCACCCCGACCGCGCCGACCGCCAGACCGGCCCACTGCGCCCCGCGCACCCGCAGCCCGAGCAGTGGCCCGACGAGCGTCGCGACCACCAGCGGCTGCACCGCGTCGATGAGCGCGGTGGTCCCTGTCGCCACACCCGCGGCGATCGCGGCGTACACGAGCACGACGTAGCCGAGCTGCGCGAACAGCCCGATCACCGCCTGCCGGCGCAGGTCCGCGCGCGGGACGCCGCGGGCGGCTCCGGTCGCGAGCGTCACCGCCACCAGGGCGACCGCGACCGGGACGAACCGCCAGACCAGGAGGGTCAGCGGCGGGGCGTCGACGGTCGCCACCTTCGCGATGACGAAGCCGGAGCTCCAGCTCCCGACGAACGCGGCGGCGCCGCCCGCCAGCAGCAGCCACCCCGGTATACCGACCTGTCTACTCATGGTCGACGACTATACAGATCTGTATACTCGGCGCCATGGGAACGCTCGGCCCCGCCCCGCTCACCCCCGGCGCACGCCGCGTCCTCGACGCCGCGTCTGAGCTGTTCTACGAGCGCGGCATCCACGCCGTCGGCGTCGACACCATCGCCGAGGTCGCCGGGGTCACCAAGAAGACGCTCTACGACCGGTTCGGGTCGAAGGAGGCGCTGGTCGTCGCCTACCTGCGGGAGCGCGACGCGCGGTGGCGCGAGCACCTGCTGGCGGCGCTGGACCGCGTGCCGTCGCCCGGGCCGGACCGGGTGCTGGCGGTGTTCGACGCCGCGGCGTCCTGGTCGACGGCGAACAGCCCGCGGGGCTGCAGCGCGATCAACGCGCGGGCCGAGTCGTCCGCCGGCGACGGGGACGCGGTGCTCGCGGAGGTCGCCGCGGAGAAGGCCTGGCAGGTCGGGCTGCTCGTCGACCTGTGCCGGGAGGCGGGGGTGCGGGAGCCCGAGGACACCGCGCGGGCGCTGATGCTGGTCTACGAGGGGGCGATCGTCACCGTCGGGATGGGGACGTTCGACCGGCCGTTCGCGCGGGCGCGGGAGGTCGCGGCGGCGCTGCTCGCGGTCTAGCCGAGGACGACCCAGAGGAACGTCAGCGCCGCAGCGACGAGCCCGACGCCCGCCGACACAAGCGCGCGGCGGGGTCGGAGGTCCGTCCAGGGCACGATCACCACCGCCGCCCCGACGAGCGCCCCGACCACCAGCGCCGGCCCGACGACGTCGCGGACGTCGCCCCGCGGCCCGTCGGCGCACCCCCACACCCCGCACCAGGCGAGGCTCGCCCAGCCGACGGGCAGGACCGAGACCACCAGGGCGACCGGCACGGTCCACAGCAGATCCCACGCCGGGTGCCGTCGGCGCGCGCTCGGTGGTCCGGCGCGCACCGCGTCGGGCTCGTCCGCCGGCCGGCTCACGGGGCGGCGAGCCACAGCCGCACGCTCGTCGACCCGTCGTCGACCCGGGACACGGAGACCCGGGCCGCCCAGCCGTCCGCCGTCCCCTCGGCGCGGCACCCGCGCGCGCAGTCGCCGTCGACGGCCGCGTCGTAGCCCGCCCGGCTCAGCCACTCCTCGAGGTCGCCGTCGCTCACCGCGCCGTCGACGACCCACCACCGGTGGACCGACGGGCAGGCGGCGTCGCCGAGGCAGAGCAGCCGACGCGGCTCCGACGAGTCCGACGACGGCCCGGCCCGGTCGCCCGGGTCGAAGCGCGCCGCGACGGCACCGACCGATCCCGAGGGCAACGGCGCCGTCGCCACGAACGGGGCGGCCAGGGGGCAGCACGAGCGCCGTCGTGAGCAGGACCCACCCTCGTCGTCGCACCCGGTCTCCCTCCGCCTCGCGCTCCGTCACGGTAGGGCGCGGCACGGGGCTCCGGGCGTCGTCGGGCTCGCAGTCACCCACGCGGCGCTGCACGTCGCACGGTCGAGCCGGCTGCGGTCCCCCGCGTGGAGCACACGGAAAGACCGCGACCACGCCCCCGCCGCGGTGCGACGATGCCGCGATGCGCCCGTTCGAGGACCTGACTGCCGCCGAGGCCCTCGCCGCCGACGTCACCGGCTGGGGCTTCGGCTGGCTCGACGGCCGCGCCACCGAGGAGCGGCCGCCGTGGGGCTACGCCCGCCTCCTCGCCGACCGCCTCGCGCGCGTCGACTCCGCGCTCGACGTCGACACAGGCGGCGGCGAGGTCGTCGCCGAGGCCCCGGTGCTCCCGCCGCGGATGGTCGTCACCGAGGGCTTGCCGCCGAACGCGCGCCGCGCGCGGGAGCTCCTCGGCCCGCGCGGGGTGACGGTGGTGGAGCCCGGCGACGGCGTGGAACCGGCCGACGCCTCGTTCGACCTCGTCAGCTCGCGGCATCCCGTGCGGCCCGACTGGGCCGAGATCCGCCGCGTGCTGCGGCCCGGCGGCACCCACCTCGGGCAGCACGTCGGCCCGCGGTCGGCGTTCGAGCTGATCGAGCGGTTCCTCGGTCCGGTGCCGGGGCCGGTCGCGCGCGACCCCGACGACGAGGCGGCCGACGCCGAGCGCGCCGGGCTGACCGTCGTGGACCTGCGGCGGGCGACCTGCCGCATGGAGCTCCACGACGTCGGGGCGGTCGTCTGGCTGCTGCGGAAGTGCGTGTGGTGGGTGCCGGACTTCTCGGTCGACCGCTACGAGGACACGCTGCGGGCGCTCGACGCCGAGATGCGGGCCGGGCGGCCGGTCGTGGCGCACTCGACGCGGCACCTGATCGAGGCGCGCCGGGGGCCGGCGGCCTGACCGGGGTGGCGCCCGTCAGCCCAGGTGGCCGCCGATCGCGCCGGCACCGCCGGCCTTCGCGGCGGTGAGCACGCCGGTCGTGATCAGCCCGGCGAGGGGCGAGCTCGCGACGGTCCCGCCCGCCTCCAGGTGGGCCGCCTGCTTGCGCAGCGCCTCGGCGACCGGGCGCGCCCCGCCGGCGCGGTGCCGCTCGACGACATCGGCGATCTGCCGCAGCAGGGCGGGTGGCTGGGACTGGTCGAGGTAGTCGGTCCGCGCCACGAGCGAGGCGTACAGCGCAGGACCCCGCGCCGCCTTCGCCCTGAGCAGGAGCGCGCCACCACCGTTCGGCACCAGCGACACCGACGTGCCCGGCTCGAGCCGCACCTCGCGGCGCCACACCCGGCACCGCACGCGCACCAGCGAGCCGCCCACGGGGTCGAGCCACGTCGACTGCCACACCAGCACCGCGAAGTACAGCGCCAGCGGGACCACCAGCAGCAGGAAGGCCCGGTTCTCGGGCTGCGCGACCCAGAGGTAGCCCAGCACGGCGACCACCCCGACGGCCGTCGCGACGATCCACCGCCGCGACGACCGGGACGAGAAGGCCGGGATCCGGACCAGCGTCTCGGTCATCGCGCCCCGGCCGCCGCCGAGGCCACCGCCGCCGCGGTCGACACGGCCCGCTCCGCGAGCTCCCGCACCTGCGCCTCCAGCGCCGCCCGGGTGAGCGGCCGCGCGACCACGGGACCCCCGGACGCCTCCCGCGCCGACAGCACCCACGCCCCGCCCGGACCGGTGAACAGCCCGAGCAGCTCCGGCTCGCGGTCGTCCGGCACCCGCACGACGACGTCGGCGCGCACCAGCGCGGACCCGAGGTGCTCGACGACCTCGGTGGGCGGCTCGTCGGGGTCGGCGACCGCGATCTCGGGCCCGGTGCCGTCGGCCGTCTCGGGGTGCACCGCCGCGTCGAGCAGCAGGTCGCCGAGCGTGCCGGCCGACGCGAGCGCGAACCGGTGCTGCCCGTCGGTCGTGACCTGCTCGACCAGCACGACGTCCCGGACCACGTGCGCGTACCAGTAGTCCTGGCCGAGCACGGTCGACCGGGCGACGCACACCGTGGCCGACGCGCCGCGGCGGAGCGCCACGAGCGACAGCACGTCCTGGCGGACCTGGAGCTCGACGGTCGGCTCGCCGACGGCGGCCGCGAGCGCCGCAGGGGTCGGCGGGTCGACGATGCCGCGCGCGAGCAGGCCGCGGTAGGCGGTGCGCAGGGCGACCTCGCGGTCGGCGTCGGGCAGCGTGGCGAGGTACGGAGCGACGACGAGGCCGCCGGGCCCGGCCAGGATCGCGAGCTCCTCGTCGGTCAGCACCTCGACCGGCACCGGGGTGCCGGGGGTGCCGGCCGCATCCGTCCCGATGACAGCGTCGTCGACGGCGCTCACCAGAGCCCGCCCGACAGCACGTTGAGCGCGCCCTTGCCGAAGTCGGCGACCGCGTCCTTGGCCTTGTCCACCTGTTCTCCTGCCCAGTCGGCGGCGTCGGACACCGCGTTCGACACCGCGCCGGTCGTCGCGTTCCAGCCGTCCGCGATCTTGCCTCCGGCTGCCTGGAAGAAGTCGCCGATGGCCTCGCGGTTGTCCCAGATGAGGTTGCCGACGCTCCAGGCGCCGTAGGCGAGCACCGCACCGCCGGCGACGGCCAGCCCCACCGGGCCGAGACTCGCCCCGGCCAGGAGCAGCGTGCCCGCACCAGCTGCCCCGGCGAGGCCGAACCCGCGCGTGGCCCAGCCTCTCGCTCCCTCGTACCCGCCGCCGGTCCAGGCGTCGGCCAGACCGGTCGCGACCGTCAGCGGCAGGAACGCCTTCCCGGCGACGCGCATCGCGCCGGTGAGCTGCGGGCCGAGGAGTCGCGCGAGCGCCGGGTTCACGGCCTTGCCGTTCTTGAAGATGTCCATCGCCGCGTCGGCCTTGGCGAAGTTCTCCACCATCGCCGCGTAGTGCGTGATGGGTGCCGTCGACGCCTTGAGGAAGTCGAGGTACGCCTTGCCCTTCGTGGCGGACTTCATGACGCCCTGGATCACCTGCGCCAGGGCGACGCCGCCTGCGCCGACCGAGCCGAGGGCGCCGATGACGTCGCCGCTCGCGAAGGCCCGCTGCAGGTAGGCGTCGACCGCCGACGACAGCGTCTGCGGCACCTCGACGGACGCGAGCCTGTCGGCGACCTGCTGGTCGGTCGTCGCCACGTCCTGCAGCGCCGTCGAGATCGCTTCGGCGTGCTCCTGCGCCTCGTCGTTCAGCGCACGCTGCCGCGCGTCACGCTGCGCGCCTGCGCCGTCAGGATCACCCGGGGCGGTCATGACCGGCGGCAGCGTGGGCGCGGTCACGCGGCCGTCGCCCGCGACGGCAAAACCGGCCGCGCTCGCCGCGTCGACCGTCGTCAGAAGTGCCGACCTGGCTCTTCCCAGGTCCGTGGCACCCGAGGCGAGAGCCGAGCGGGCCAAGTCCAGTGCATCGGCCAGGGCGAACCCGGTCGTCGCCTCGTTCGCCATCCGCTGCGCGGCGGCCTGAGCGGCGTCGCCCTGCCAGTGGTCGCTCAGCCGCGTCATCGCAGCCTTGGCCGCCTGCACCTGCGCGTCGACCTCCTGCTGCGCCGTGCTGACGCCGGTCGCGGCGTCCGCGAGCGCCTCGGGCCGCCAGCTCCGCACGACCTCCAGGGTGAGCGCGGTCATCAGAACGCCGCCATCGCGCCGAACCGGGTCTGCACCGACCCGTCCGCCGCGCGGTAGCCGTCGGCCGACCCGGAGGCGCTCGCCGACATGCCACGGATGTTCTCGCCGAGCACCTGCACCGCGGCAGCGACGCGCGTCGAGACCCACACGGCCGCGTCCGGCACGGCAGAGCCGGGCAGCGCCGCCTCGATCCCGGCGAACGCGCCGGCGACGTCCAGCGCCTGCAGCTCCGACGCCACCGTCTCCAGCTCGGACGCGGCGGTGTCCAGCGCCGCGATCGAGACGTCCACGCTCACGTGTCTCCCACCCTTCTTTCGCAGCCCGCGGGCTCAGAACCCGCCGAGCGAGCTGATGATGCCTCCGCCACCCAGACCCATGTACCTGCCCAGCGGCGACGATGCCACCGGACCGCCCGCGTCGAGGTGGTCTGCGTGCGCCCGCAGCGGCGCGATGACCGCCGTCGTCTCCTTGACGCCGCGGGACTCCATCTCGTCGGCGAGAGCGCGGGCCACGTCGGAGGGCACCCCGACTGCCGCGCCGTCGTGGATCTCGATGAGGGGGACGATCGCGTACTTCCACCCCATCCCACGAGCGACCATCAGCTCGGTGCGCCGCTTGTCCGAGGTCAGCACCGCGGCTGCCCTCGCGCTCAAGCGGACGGCCCCGTTGCGGAGCGAGCGGCGGGTGGGCTCGAGCACGCCGGTGCCGCGGTCGAGGCGAGCGACGACCGCGCCGCGCGCGGCCGGGTCGAGCGCGCGGACGGTGACGACGCCGCCGGATCCTGCGGTGCTGCTCACGTTCAGAACTCCCCTAGGCGTGCTGCTCAGTGCGCGCCACGCTACCAAGGGGCGTGCCGAGTCGCGGCACGCTGCTGCGAGGAGCTGTGGACTGCGTGGGAGGTCGGCAGCGGGCCTCGTCTGCCCTCGTGGTGCGACGACCTAGAGGTCACCGAGCGCACTGAAGATGCTGCCCCCGTGACCGCTGTTCACCCCGATGTACCGCGCCAACGGCGACGTGACCACCGGGTTGCCCGCTTCCATGACCGCCGCGTGCGCGCGAAGGGGGTCGATCACGGCGCTCGCCTCACGGACTCCCCGGGTGTGGAGCTCGTCCGCGAGCGCTCGCGCGATCGCGGCCGGCACAGCGAGGGCGATGTCGCCTCGAAGCTCGACGAGCGGCGCGATGACGCGCTTCCAACCGATGAGTCCGCGCGAGACGATGATCTCGGTGCGGTGCTTCCCGGACATGAGCGCGACGTCGGTCCGGCGGTCGAGGCGCACTGGTCCCACCCGCGCCGACCGGGAGACGGGGTCGATCAGCCCGGCGGAACGATCCACCCGAGCGACGAGCGCCGCTCCTGCGCCGAGCCCGCGCAGCTCGATGACGCTGCCCGGGCTGCTGGTCACGAAGGGCCTCCCCACGTCGGAATCACGCGACGGTCACGGTACCAACCGGGCCCCGGGACGCGGTCCGACCGGTGCACGAGCACCAGTCGGGCTCGGCCCCCCGGTCAGGCGACGAGGTCCCCGACGTCCGCGGTCGGAATCGCCACCGGGCGCGCACGCGCGGGGCTAACGTGCCGCTCACGAGCAGCGACCGGACGGAGGACATCGATGGCGCGGCACCCGCGAGCACGGCGCGCGGCCCTCGCGCTCCTGTTCAACCTGGCGCTGGCACTGGTGGCGGAGCTGGTGGTCCAGGCGACGGGCTGGTCGCGGTTGCCGGTGCTCCTCGCCGTGTTCACGGCCGGCCACCTCGTCCACGCGGCGATGCGCGGCGGGACCGCACGAGCGCGGGCGCGCCGGAACTGAACCGGTCTACCGTGGACCCCAGGTGGCCGACCTGACGGTCAGGCCAGACACGGGTCGGGTTCCTGCTGCGGCGGGGGCGCGAGAAGGTCAGGGAGGAGACCCCGGTCTGTCGCCACCCCGCTCAGCCCAGGTCGACGTCCTCGCGCGCAGCCTCCCGCGCCACCCCGTCGGCGACCTCGAGGTACGGCCCGCTGACGCTCACGCTCATGTCGCGACCCCCGGGGTCGGACCCGGAGACGTCGAGCCCGTCGCGCTGCCCGGCGGCGCCGCCGATCGGGTTCACCTGGACGTCGGTGACGCCGGCGTCCTCCAACGCGGCGACGAGGTCGTCGGTGTCCGCCTGCGCGCCGATGGCGATCACCGTGACGGTGTACCGCCGGCGGTCGACGACGCCGTCGCCGCCCATGTCGAACTCGCCGTAGGCGTCCTGGACCTGCCCGCCGAGGGCGTCGACGACACCGGGCAGCACCTGGCGCGCGGCGTCGAGCACCTCGTCGCGGCTGGCGTCCAGGTCGTCGGCGGTCGCCCCGCCGCCGCTGCCGCTGCCGCAGCCCGACAGGGCGAGCGCGGACAGCGCGACGAGCACCGCGGCCGTGCGCACGTGACGGTTCACCACTCGGGCCTCCTGCCCTCGAACGACTGCGGGTCGCGGGTCGCCTCCGGGTCCACCGGGCCGTCGTACCAGGGGTCGTACGAGTGCTCCGCGGCGATGACCTCGTCGTAGTCGCCGACGACGATCTGCCCGATGTTGTACAGCGACTCGGTGCCTGGGTCGAAGTACTTGGTGTGGTCGCCGAAGTTCCGCATCACGTCGGCGCGGGTCGTGGACTCGGCCTGGAACCGGTTGGCGCCGAAGTCGTCCTCGACGATGTCGTTGCCGAGGCCCGCGCCGCCGAGCATCCAGCCGCCGACCCAGCCGTCGTCCGCGAGCGCGGCGACGAGGTCGCGGCTGTTGTTGCCGGCCCAGACGTGGTCGGCGCCGACGCCGAGCTCGGAGGCGTGCTCGACGCCCCCGCCCGCGCCCGGGCTGCCGACCAGCACGATGTCGTCGGCGGCGAGGCCGTGGTCGGTCAAGCCGTGCGCCGTGGTGGTCGAGCCGTAGCTGTGCCCGATGACCGTCAGGTGCGCGGGCTCGCCCTCGCGGGACGCGCGCAGGCCGTCGATGTACCGCGACAGCAGCGCACCGCCCTCCTCGGCGCGGCCCTCGGTCGCCACGGTGGCGGAGTCCCAGTCGCTGGGGGCGTCGTAGCCGATCCACATGATCGAGGAGGCGGTCGAGTACGGGTCCGAGAGCCGCGCGGACTCGTAGATGTTGTACGCCGCGTCGGCGTTGCCGCCGGCCTCGGTGCCCCGGCTGGTGAGGCCCGGGACCATCACGGAGACGTGGTCGGCCGTGTCGGGGTTCCCGAACGCGATGGCGACCTTCCCGTCGCCGCCGAACGCGGTGGCGTCGTACAGGTGCAGCAGCGGCACCAGCGGCTCCCCGGTGACCGGGTCGACCTTGTTCGCGCCCTCGTCCAGGGCGGCCTGCGCGGCGCGGGCGTTGTCGAGCGCCTGGTAGTCCTCGAACAGCCGCTCGCCGCGCTGCTCGCGCAGCTCCATCGCCTCGAGGTCGGTCTCGAGCAGCAGCCGGTTCGCCTGGTCGCGGGCGAGCGCCGGGATGCCGTCGGTGTTGCCGACGAGCTCGGGCCGGGCCGCGAGCACGGCGTACTGCTCCTCCTCGGTCAGCGACGCCCACCACGCGGCGACCTGCTCCGGGGTGCCGCCCTGCGACGGGGAGCCCGGCCGGCCGAGGGCGTCGTCGGCGAGGTCGATCTGCCCGGAGACGGCGGCGCGCGCCTGCGCGAGCGTCGAGTAGGACGAGAACGCGTCGAGCATCGCCTGCTCGGCGGTCGCCAGGTCGCGCACCAGGGCGTCGACGTCGGCGACCACGCCGTCGCGGCGGGTCGCCAGCGACGCCGCCCGGGCCTGCAGCTCCGCGACCGCGGCGTCGTCCACCTCCCCCGCGGACCGGATGTCGGCGTCGAGGTCCTCGCGCGCCTCGTGGTACGACGACCGGGCCTCGACCAGGTCGGTGCGGCGCCGGAGCAGGTCGGTGAGCGCGTCGGCGTGGTCGTCGGCCGCGCGGGCGACCTGCCGCAGCGCGACGCCCATCGCCTGCGCGTCGGCACCGGCGGCGCGGACGTGCCGGCCGTACGCGGTGGCGGCCTCGCCGGACCAGCCGTCGAGGGTGGAGGAGTCGAGCGCGAACGTGTCGAGGTCGTCCAGGTTGACCGCGCTGGCCAGCAGGTCCTGGGCGAACGCGGCCACGACGGCGGGGTCGCCCTCCACGGCGGGGATCGCGTCGATCGCCGGCGGGATGTCGATGGTCACCGTGGTCACGGGGTCCCTCCCAGCCAGGACTCGAACGTCTCCTGGGCCGTGACGTCGGTGACGGCGTACGCCTGCTGGGCGTCGCGGAGCCGGGTGCCGATCTCCTCGGCGCGGTCGGCGACGTCGCCGAGGACGGTCCCCCACGCCGACGTCCACGACGCGGCCGCACCGGCCACGGCCGGGGTGAAGCCGGAGGTGGTGGCGTCCGCGACGCGGTCCCGGGCGGTGCGCACGCGCGAGCCCTGGTCGGTCCAGTCGTCGGCGGACAGCCCGAGGGTGTACGGGTCGACCTGGATCTCGCCGCTCACCGGCCGTCCTCCGTCCCGGAGACGAGCGCGCGGGCGGTGGCGGTCGCGACGGGGAGGTCCCGGCCGCGCACGGTCAGCAGGACGGCGTCGTCGAGCCAGGCGACGCGCACGGAGCGGTCGTCGAGGGCGGCGAGCAGCAGGGGCGTCACGCCCGCACGGTCGAGGCGGCCGTCCCAGCCGTCGGCGCGCAGCCTGGCGGACAGGGCACGGCCCACGGCGACGCCGGCCTCGGGGCCGTCGATCGGCAGTCGCGCCTCGACGACGGGCACGACGTGGGACGCGGGGGCGCTGCGCCAGGTGGCGCGCGGGGCCGCGGCGGGCTCGGCGCCTGCGGCCGCGAGCAGCCCGGCGAGGACGCCCTCCACCCGGGACCGCTCGGCGTCCAGCGCGGCGTCGGTCACGGGGACGGGCGCATCCGCGAGCTCGGGGGCCGGCGCCTCCGGCGGGAGGACGACGACGTCGACGTCGGGGTGGCGCTCGTGGACGACGCGCAGCAGCGGGGCCTGCGCGAGGGGGTCCTGCGGGTCGGTCACGGCGTCACTCTAGGGGGACTCCGGCGCGGGGGCGCGGGAACGGTGGCACCTGCGGTCGGGACGAGATCAGCGCCAGCGGTAGCTGAACGCCCAGTCCAGCGCCGCGAGCGCCTGCGGGCCCAGCTCCGGGTGCCGCGCCCGCAGCGTCGCCGCGGCCTCCGCGCAGCCGCCCTGGTACCCGTGCCGGTCCCAGTCGACCTCGTAGCCGGTCATCTCGGCGTCGATCGCCCGCACGCGCTCCACCAGCTCCGCGGGGTCCCGGTCGACGTGGAGCGCCGCGACCGCCTGCTCGTCGGCCCACGGGAACGGCGTGCTGCCGTAGGAGAGGTAGGCCACGACCGCGGCGCTGAGCGCCTCGTCGACAACCTCGCGCCCGGCGTACGGATCGCCCTGCGGCGGCGTGGGCGGCACGCCGCGGGGGAGGTAGGGCTCGTGACCGGCGGTGTCCGCCAGCTGCCGGCACGCGCGGCAGCCCGCGGGCGCGGTGCCGCTCAGGACCACCCGGCCCACCCCGGGTCGTCGAGCAGCCGCCGCCACTCCGCCGCGACCTCGTCCCACCCCACCGTGACGCTCCCCGACGTGATCCCGGTCGCGTCGGCGACGATCTCCTCCCAGCCGGTGAGCTCCCGGTCGGCGGGCGCGTGGTGGCCGATGACGACCCGGTCACGCGTCGGACGCCCGGTGAGCTGGTACGCCCAGAGGAACATCACCCACCCGCCACCCGCGAACCGGTCGTCGTGCTGGGTGAACTCGATCGTGAGCAGCGGCGTGGGCGTCCCCCGCCCGGACAGGCGCACGGGAGGACCGAGGTAGGGCGGGGTCTCGCCGTCCTCGAGCATCCGGGTCCAGTCGCCCAGGTAGTGCGCGACGACCGGGTGCAGCGTCGCGAGATCGGCTGCGTCCGGCGGCGTGTCCCGGGCGACCGCCTCCAGGACCCGCATCGTGGCGGGGTCGACGTCGGGACGCAGCGGCACGCGGAAGGACCAGACGGGGCGGGAGCTCACGCCGGAACTCTAGGCGGGCGGGGGTTGCGCCCACCTCGACCACCCGCAGCCGCGGGCTCGCGCCGGGCTCGCGAGCAACTTCTGGCAACCGGTTGTCCCCCCGCACCCGTCCCGGCGACGCTGCTGACCACGCGGGGCGGCACCGACGCCGTCCCCCACCCCCGGGAGGGACGGCGATGGAGCACACCTGGCGCTGGTTCGGCGACCGCGACCCGATCACGCTGGCGCAGGTCCGGCAGACCGGCGCGACCGGCGTGGTCACCGCGCTGCACGACATCCCGAACGGCGAGGTCTGGCCGGTCGAGGCGATCGAGGCGCGCCGCGAGCAGATCGAGGCCGCGGGCCTGGTGTGGTCGGTCGTCGAGAGCGTCCCGGTGCACGAGGACGTCAAGCGCGGCGGCCCGCTGCGGGACCGCGCGGTCGCGGCGTACCAGCAGACGATCCGGAACCTCGCGGCCTGCGGCATCGACCTGGTCTGCTACAACTTCATGCCCGTCCTCGACTGGTCCCGCACGGACCTCGGCTATCCGCTGGAGGACGGGACGTGGGCGCTGCGGTTCGACGCGGACCAGCTCGCCGCTTTCGACCTGTTCCTGCTCCGCCGCCCCGGCGCGGCGGCCGAGTACGACGCGGAGCAGACCGCCCGGGCGCGCGCCGTGCTCGACGCGATGGACGAGGCGGCCCGGGAGCGGCTGGTCGACACGATCCTGCTCGGGCTGCCGGGGTCGGAGGAGCGGTACACGCTCGACGAGTTCCGCACCGCCCTCGCGACCTACGACGACGTCGACGCCGACGCGCTGCGCGGGAACCTGGCGTCGTTCCTGCGCGAGGTCGTGCCGGTGGCCGAGGAGGTCGGCCTGCGGCTGGCGATCCACCCGGACGACCCACCGCGCCCGCTGTTCGGGCTGCCGCGGGTCGTGTCCACCGCCGAGGACGCGCAGCACCTGCTCGACGCGGCGCCCTCCCCCGCGAACGGGCTCACGATGTGCATCGGCTCCTACGGGTCGCGCGCGGACAACGACGTGGTCGCGATGACCCGGCGGTTCGCCGAGCGCATCTACTTCGCGCACCTGCGGTCGGTGCGGCTGCAGGACGGCGGCCGGAGCTTCTACGAGGCCCCGCACATCGCCGGCGACGCGGACATGGTCGCGGTGATCGCGGCGCTGGTCGCCGAGGAGCGCCGGCGCGAGCGGGAGGGCGGGCCGCGGCTGCCGATGCGGCCGGACCACGGGCAGCGGATGCTCGACGACCAGTTCCGCGAGACCTACCCCGGCTACTCGCTGATCGGCCGGCTCAAGGGGCTGGCGGAGCTGCGCGGGGTCGAGCAGGCGGTCCGCTCGCTGCTCCCGGCGGCGTAGCCGCACCCTACGATCGCGGCATGGTGGAGGCCGACGGGGGCAGCGAGCCGCGGGCGACCCGCGCGCCGACGATCTACGACGTCGCGCAGGCGGCCGGCGTCGCGGCCTCGACGGTGTCCCGGACGTTCGCGCGGCCGGGCCGGGTCAACTCGCAGACCGCGGAGCGGGTGCGCGCGGCCGCCGCGGCGATCGGCTACCGGGCGAACCCCGTCGCCCAGGCGCTGTCGACCGCCCGGACCCGGATGATCGCGGTCCTCGTGTCCGACCTGGCCAACCCCATCTACGCCGAGCTGCTGCGCGGCGCGCAGGTCGCGGCGTCCGCGGCCGGGTACGGGGTGCTGGTCGAGGACACCCGGGAGGACGCCGGGATCGAGCGGGAGACCGCGGAGCGCATCCTGCCGATGGTCGAGGGGGTGCTGCTCACGTCGTCGCGGATGTCGGACGCGGCGATCCGCGGCGTCGCGAAGCAGCGGCCGCTGGTCGTGATGAACCGCGGGCTCGCCGACGTGCCGTGCGTCGTGGCGGATGAGCAGCGGGGTGCCCGGCGCGCCGTCGAGCACCTCGGCGAGGCCGGGCACCGCGACCTCGTCTACGTCGCCGGCCCCGACGCGTCCTGGCCGAACGGGGCACGGTGGCGGGCGTTCAGCGACGCGTGCCAGGAGCTGGACCTCACCGGCCGGCGGATCGGGCCGTTCGAGCCGACGTTCGCGGGCGGGTTCGAGGCGGCGCTGGCGCTCGGCGGGTCGCGGGCGTCCGGGGTGCTGGTGTTCAACGCGCTCATGGCGGTCGGGGTGATCCGCGGGCTGCAGCAGGCCGGGCTGCGGGTCCCGGAGGACGTGAGCGTGGTCGGGTTCGACGACGTGCTGATCGGGCAGATCGTCTCCCCCGCGCTGACCACGGTGTCGTCGCCGCTGCAGGCGATGGGCGCCACCGGGCTGCGGAATCTGCTCGCCCTGGTGAACGGCGCGCGGTCCCGCGGGGAGCCCGTCGTGGTGCCCGCGCGGCTGGTGGTGCGGGAGTCGTCGGGGGCCGTGGCGGCACGCGCGGGCTGACGCCGGCCCGCCGGGCGGGACGGTCGCCGCGGGGGTCGTCGGGCGCCCGCCGCGGGGCGCCACCCGGCACCGGGGCAACTCATGGCAACCGCTTGCAGCCCCGCCCCGCCGCCTCGAACCATGGCCGCATGACAGCGCTGTCGACCCCCGTCGCCCCACCCCGGCTCGCGCCGCACCCCGACCGGCTGCTGCCGGCGGACCCGGCGACGCGGTCGGTCGCCCGCGAGCTCTACGCGGCGGTGCGCGACCTGCCGATCGTGTCCCCGCACGGGCACGTCCCGGCCCGGTGGCTGGCCGAGGACACCGCGTTCCCCGACCCGACCGCGCTGCTCATCACGCCCGACCACTACCTGACCCGCCTGCTGCACGCGCGCGGCGTGCCGCTCGAGGACCTCGGCGTCGGGGTGGCCGACCCGACGCCCGCGCAGTCCCGGGCCGCGTTCCGGCTGCTGTGCCGGCACTGGCCGACGTTCCGCGGCACGCCGGTGAAGCTCTGGCTGGAGCAGGTGCTGGTCGAGGTGCTCGGCGTCGACCTGGTCCCCGCCGAGGGCACCGCCGACGACCTGTACGACGCGATCGCCGCCCGCGTCGCCGAGCCGGACTTCCGGCCCCGGGCGCTGTACGACCGGTTCGGGCTCGACGTGCTCGCCACGACGGACGACCCCTGCGACGACCTCGCGCACCACGCCGCGCTGCGCGCCGACCCGACGTGGCACGGCCGGGTCGTGCCGACGTTCCGCCCCGACCGGTACCTGGAGGCCGGCGTCCCGGGCTGGGCCGACCGCGTCGGCGCGCTGGGCGAGGTCGCCGGGACGGACACCGGCACGCTCGCGGGCTGGGTCGACGCGATGCAGCGCCGGCGGGAGCACTTCGCGGCGTACGGCGCGGTGTCGTCCGACCACGGCCACCGGGACGCGGCGATGGCACCCCTCGACCCGGCCGACGGCGAGCGGCTGTACGCCGCGGCGCGGGCCGGGACCGCGACGCCCGCGGAGGCGGAGGCGCTGCGCCGCGGCCTGCTGTTCGAGATGGCGCGGATGTCGAGCGAGGACGGCCTCGTGATGACGCTGCACCCGGGCGTCCGCCGCGACCACCACCTGCCGTCCCGCGAGCGCCTCGGCACCGACATCGGCGCCGACATCCCCGTGACCGTCGAGTTCACCGAGGCGCTGCGCCCGGTGCTGCACGCCTTCGGCACGCACCCGCGGTTCCGGCTGGTCGTGTTCACCATCGACGAGACGACGTTCTCCCGCGAGCTCGCGCCGCTGGCCGGCTTCTACCCGTCGCTCTACGTCGGGGCGCCGTGGTGGTTCCTGGACGCGCCCGACGCGATGGAGCGGTACCGGGCGGCCGTCACCGAGACCGCCGGGTTCGCCAAGACCTCCGGGTTCGTCGACGACACCCGCGCCTACCTGTCCATCCCCGCCCGGCACGACGCGAGCCGGCGCGCGGACGCCGCGTACCTGGCGCGGCTCGTCACCGACCACCGGCTGACCCTCGACGAGGCGCACGAGACCGCCGTCGACCTCGTCACCACCATCCCGAGAGAGGCGTTCCGGCTGTGATCACCCTCCCCGAGCACCGCCTGACCACCCCCACCGGCCTGCGGCTGTCCCGCGCCGCCGGCCACGGCCGCCCCGCGGCGCCCGTGCGCGTCGTGCACCTGGGGCTGGGCGGCTTCTTCCGTGCCCACCAGGCCTGGTACACCGACAACGCCCCCGACGCCGCGGGCTGGGGCATCGCCGCCTTCACCGGTCGCTCCCGCACGCTGGCCGAGGCGCTGGCCCCGCAGGACGGGCTGTACACGCTGGTCACGCGGGCCGCCGACGGCGAGCGGTTCCGCGTCGTGTCGAGCGTGTCGGCCGCGCACGGCGGCGACGAGCACGACGCCTGGCTGGGCTACTGGGCGGACCGCGCCGTCGCGGTCGCGACCTTCACCGTGACCGAGGCCGGCTACGTCCGGACCGCGTCCGGCGCGCTCGACACCGACCGCGGCGACGTGCGCGCCGACGTGGCCGCGCTGCGCGCCGACCGGCACGGGCCGGTGCGGACGGTCCCGGGCCGGGTGGTCGCGGGCCTGCGGCTGCGCCGGGCGACCGGGGCGGGGCCGATGACGCTGCTGCCCTGCGACAACCTGCCCGAGAACGGCGCCGCGCTGCGCCGGGTGGTGCTGGAGCTCGCCGACCTCGTGGACCCGGGGCTCGCCGAGTGGGTCGGGGACAACGTCGCGTTCGGCACCACGATGGTCGACCGGATCACGCCCGCCACGACCGACGCCGGGCGCGAGGCCGTGCGCGCCGCGACCGGGCTCGCCGACGCCGCGCCCGTCGTGACCGAGCCGTTCTCGGAGTGGGTCGTCGCCGGGGAGTTCCCCGCCGGGCGGCCGGCGTGGGACGACGCGGGCGCGCAGCTCGTCGAGGACGTGCTGCCGTTCGAGCAGCGCAAGCTGTGGCTGCTCAACGGCGCCCACTCGCTGCTGGCCTACGCGGGCGGCGCGCTCGGGTACCGGACGGTGGCGGACGCGATCGCGGACCGCCGGCTGCGCGGCTGGGTCGAGGCGTGGTGGCACGAGGCCGCCCGGCACCTGGACCTGCCCGCCGACGAGGTCGGGGCGTACCGGCGCGCGCTGCTCGACCGGTTCGGCAACCCGCGCATCGAGCACCTGCTCAGCCAGATCGCCGCCGACGGCTCGGAGAAGCTGCCGGTCCGGGTGGCGCCGGTGCTGGTCGCCGAGTGCCGGGCGGGGCGGGTGCCCGCCGGGGCGGCGACGACGGTCGCGGCGTGGGCGCTGCACCTGCGCGGGCAGGGCGGCCCGGTGGCGGAGGCGCGGCCGGAGCGGGTGGTGGGCCTGGCCGACGGCGACCTCGCGACCTCCGTGCGGGCCGTCCTGGACCGCCTGGACGCGGGTATGGGCGCCCACGAGCCCCTGGTCGCGGCGGTCCTGGACCAGGCCCGTGCCCTGGAGTTCCTGGCCGCCTGACGCGCGCGGCACGTGGCGCCGCCGAGCGCCGCCCCGCGCACCTCGAGCACGCACCCCGCGCCCACGCCCCCTCGCCACGCACCTCCGCGCCCACGCCCGCGCGCCCCCTCGCCCGCGCGCCCCCTCGCCCGCGCGCCCCCTCGCCGAGATGGCAACTCTCGGCTGTGTGGCGACGGTCTCGCACAGCCGAGAGTTGCCATCTCGGCGGAAGGGGACCTGGCGGCTGGGAGCGGAGGGAAGGCGGGCGCAGCGCGCCCGCCTTCGCCGGGTCAGGCCCGGCGGAGGACGACGACGTCCGCCGGGGCGAGCGTCACGCGCTCGCCCGCCGTCCACGTGCGGTCCGTCAGGAGGTCCGTGCCGTCGGCGTGCGCCTCGACCGTCACCGGCTCGGTGCCGTGGTGCAGGAGCAGGTCGACGCGGTCGCCGGTCGTCGTGATGCGGGTCGCGAGCTCCAGGCCCGGGACGTCGGCGTACGGGCCGAGCAGGTCGTGCCGGGCGAGCGCGGTGCGGACGACGTGCGCCAGGCCCTCCTGCGCGAGCTCGGTGCCGAGGTACCAGACGTGGCCCTCGGCGCCGCCCGCCCCGACGCCCACCGCCGGCACCCGGTTCCGGGTCACCGCCGGCTCGCCCGCGTAGAAGTCGGCGCCGTACCGGGCCATGACCTCGGCGCCCTCGGGGACGAGGACCTCGAAGACCATCCGCCCGTCGACGGTCGGCGCCCCCGCCCCGGCGAACGCCACCGGGTTCACCACCTCCGGCTCCGCCGCGTCCGTCTCCGCGACCCGCACCCCCGCGAGCCCCGCCAGCGGCCCGGGGACGTCGGCGAGGAACCGCCGGTCGTCCTCGTCGACCCGCCCGGACAGGTACCCGGTCAGCACGGTCCCGCCGCGCCCCGCCACCTCCGCGAGCCGCGACGCCACGTCGCCCTTCACCAGGTGCAGCAGCGGCGCGGCCACCACGTCGTACCCCGACAGGTCGGCGGTCACCGGGACGACGTCCACCTGCGCGCCGGCGTCCCAGAACGCCCGGCCCCACTCGAGCAGCGTCGGCAGGTACTTCACGAGCCGGTTCGGCCCGTCGGCCATCTCGACCGCCCACCACGAGTCCCAGTCGACCAGCAGCGCCGTGCGCGCGGGCGTCCAGGCGCCGAGCAGCGTGTCCCCCAGCCGCTCCAGCTCCTCCCCCAGCCCCGCGACCTCGCGGAACGCCCGGGTGTCGAGCCGGCCGGAGTGGTCGAGCACGGCGCCGTGGGTCATCTCGCACGCACCGCGGGACGCGCGCATCTGGAAGAACAGCACCGAGTCGGCCCCGTGCGCGACGGCCTGCCAGGACCACAGCCGCATGATCCCCGGCCGGCGGACCGGGTTGACGTCCCGGGACGCGGTGACCGTCGGGGTCTGCTCCATCAGCCAGAACGGCGCGCCGTCCTTGAGCCCGCGCATCAGGTCGTGGGTCAGGGCGGTGCGCCAGGGCTCGTCGCTGCGCGGTGGGTAGTTGTCCCAGGACGCGAAGTCGAGGTGCGGGGCCCAGCGGTGGTAGTCGAGCGGCTGGAAGAACCCCATGAAGTTGGTGGTCACCGGCAGGTCCGAGTGCGCGCGGATGGCGGCCTTCTCCTCGGTGAACTGGCGGATCGCGTTGTCGGTGCTGAACCGGTAGTAGTCGAGCGTGATGCCCTGGAACGCCGTGTACCCGCGGCCCTTCCAGTGCTCGGTGAGCGCGCTGGGCGGTTCGATCTCGTCCCAGTCGGTGAACCGGTGCGACCAGAACGTCGCGTTCCACGCCTCGTTCAGCGCGTCGAGCGTCCCGTACCGGGCGCGCAGCCAGAGCCGGAACTCGGCGGCGCACAGGTCGCAGTAGCAGGCCCCGCCGTCGCCGCCGTACTCGTTGCCGACGTGCCAGGCGATCACGGCGGGGTGGTCGGCGTACCGCTCGGCGACCCGGCCCGCGATGCCCGCGGCCAGGCGCCGAAACGCCGGCGACGACCAGCACGCGTTGTGCCGCTGGCCGTACCGGTGCTTGCGCCCCTCGAAGTCGACGCGCGTCACCTCCGGGTACGCCCGGGCGATCCACGGCGACAGCGCACCGGTGCCGGTCGCGAGGCAGACCTGGCGGCCCTCGTCGGCGGCGCGCTGCACGATCTCGTCGAGCACGGTGAAGTCGAAGACGTCCTCGGCGGGCTGGGTCAGCGACCAGCTGAACACGCCGAGGGTCACGGTGGTGATCCGGGCGGCGTCGAACGCGGCGTAGTCGGCGTCCCAGACGTCCTTGCCCCACTGCTCCGGGTTGTAGTCGCCGCCGTAGGCGATCGAGTCGGTGCGCGGCAGCCGCGCCGGGGTCGGTGCGGGCGCGGGGGTGCGCAGCGGCGTGGCGTCAGACATGGACGGTGAACCTCTCGGTGACGTCGGCGACGAGCGGGCGGGCCATGGCGTGCAGCAGCAGCACGCCGGCCCAGGCGAGCAGCACGGTGACCACGTCGAACGCCAGCACGGTGACCGCGGCGCCGACCAGGAGCAGGCTGAGCACGCCGAGGCTGAACCGCCACTGCGGCACCACCTCGGCGAGCGCGATCCGCACGGCGTCCCGCAGCCGGAACGCGAACCGCGCCTGCAGCACGGCGAGGTGCCCGCCGACGACGACGAGCAGCGCCGCGAGCACCAGGCCCGCCGGGCGCAGCGCGGCGCCCCCGGGCACGACCTCGGCGTGCGCGGCGTTCACGGCCAGCACGGCGAGGACGGCCAGCAGCGGCGCCCACCAGGCGAGGGTGCCGAGGGCGTCGCGCCGGTACGCCCGCCAGAACCCGCGCGCGGGCGACAGGTCCGGGTCGACCTCCCAGGCGCGCGCGGCGGCGAGCCCCGCGACCACCGCGGGCCCGACCGGCAGCAGCGCGGCGGCGAACAGCGGCAGGTTGGCGGCGGACCGGTCGAGCAGCACGACGAGCACGGCGGTCGGCACCGTGGTGAGGACGAGCAGCGCCTCGAGGACGAGCACCCGGTAGACGGCGGCGGCCCCGCGGGACAGCGGGCCGCGCCCGACCTCGTCGTCGGTCCAGGCCCGGGCGGCGCTCACCGCGCACCGCCCAGCATCCGCCCGTCGTCCGTCCACGCCGGCGCCTGGTCCGGCGCCCCGGCGACCTCGACCAGCGCGATCCCGTGCCGCCCGAGCGCGACGTCCACGACCCACCGCCCCGCGTCGGCCGCGACCCGACGCACGGCCAGCGCCGGCGTCGACGCGTCGTGCAGGTCCGCGAGCGCCCGGTGGTCCGGCGCGAGCGGGCTGCCCATCGCCTGCCAGGCGGTGCGCACGTTCCCGCGCTCGGCGTCGACGTGCCGCTCGGTGACGACCGCGGGGCCGGCGCCCGGCAGGTCGAGCCGGACCCGGTGCCCCGCCTCGGCGGGGGCGGCGCCGTCGAGCGGCTGCCACAGCAGCGCCGTGACGCGCCCGTCGGGGTGCCGCGTGACGAGGTGGTCGGACCCACGCGCCAGCACCGCCGACCCGAGCCGGGCCATGAAGGCGTACAGGTGGAACACCGGCTTGCGCAGCTGGCGGTGCCCGAGCAGCCCGAACCCGCCGTGCAGGGGCGCCGTCGGGATGCCGACCTCCTCGAACACGTCGCAGAGCGTCCAGTAGGAGAACGAGTCGACCAGGTCGCCGCCACCGGCGAGCACCGGCGCGAGGTAGGCGGCCTGGTAGGCGGTGTCGTGGATCGGGTTGTCCGGCCGGTACGACGAGGAGAACTCCGTGATGTGCACCGGCAGGCCGGCCAGCGCGGTCCCGGCCAGCAGCGACCGCGGCGTGGCGAACTGGTCGAGGAGGTCCTGCGGCGGCCGCAGCGTCTGGTAGGTCCCGAACGGCACGTGCTGCGCCGGCCCCGAGGTGTACGCGTGCTTGCTGACGAAGTCGCACGGCACCCCGGCGTCGGCGACGTGCTCGGCGAACCGCGGCAGCCAGTCGTCGGCGCCTGGCGACACCGCCGGCCCGCCGACGGGGATGTCCGCGTCGACGTCCTTCACGGCGCGCGCGGTCGCGTCGTACAGCCGGTAGTACGCGGCCTCGTCGGCGCCCTGCCAGAAGAACGGCAGGTTGGGCTCGTTCCACACCTCGACCGGCCAGGTGCGGACGGTCTCGATCCCGTACCGGTCGATCAGGTGCCGCAGCAGCGCGCGCACCAGGTCGGCCCACGCGTCGTGGTCCCGCGGCGGCGTCACGTTGCCGCGCCACCAGAACTGCGTCTGGTCGCCGGACGCGAGCGCGGCCGGCATGAACCCGAGCTCGAGGAACGGCGCCATGCCCGCCTCCAGCCAGGTGTCCACCACCAGGTCGAGGTACGCGAACCCGTACCGGGTCCCCGACCGGCCCTCGTGCGACCAGGGCTGCACCAGCCCCATGTCGTCGTGCAGGATGCCGTGCGCCCGGGTGGCCCCGAACCCGATCTCGTCCTGCACCACCGCGAGCGAGTCGCGGTAGTCGGCGTGCAGCACCTCGCGGGTGCGGCCGGTGCCGACGCAGGCGCGCCAGGCGGGCGGCAGGGTGCCGACGGGCTCGGACGGGACGACGACGGCGGCGAGTGCGCCGGTGCTGGTCATGGTGGCTCTCCGGTCGGGGGTGGGGACGAAGCTCGCCGCCGTCCCGGGCGCGAGGGCAGTGGCGCCCGGGACGACGGCGAGGGCTCAGCCGTTGTCGGACACGTAGCGGTCGCGCGCGCCGTTGACGACGTCGACGTACTGCGTCGCGCCCTTGCCCTCCAGGTCGGCGACGAACGCGTCCCACTCGGACAGGTCGCGCTGGCCGAGGATGAACTGGATCGTGCCCTGCGAGACCGCGTCCCGGAGCGTGGTGTCGATCAGCGTCAGCTGCTCGTTCTCGGCCTCGTCCAGCGGAGCCGGCGGCGCGAGGTCGATCATGTCGTAGTCGGCGATCGACTCCTGGAACGCGACCTCGGCGTCGGAGAACGTCGACCACAGCAGCTCGGTCGCGCCGCCGTAGGCGAAGTTGCCGCCCGCGAACCCGAAGTCCTTCTGCAGGTGCTTCGGCGCCCCCGGGTTCAGCCCGACGTAGTCGACGTCGGCGGCGAGGGTGCGGGTGCCGTCGGCGGCCTTGTCGAAGGTGGTGCCCTCGACGCCCCACTTGGTGAACTCCTGGCCCTCGTCCGAGTAGAACAGCCAGTCGATGAACTGCATCATCGCGACGAAGTTGGGCGAGTCCGCCGCGTCGGCGTTGATCATGATGCCGTTCTCGGTCTGGGTGACCGGGTTCAGCACGCAGCCGACCGGGCCGCAGGGGAACGGGATCTTCGCGACGGTCGCGTCCGGGTCGTTGGTCGCGAGGCCGGGCTCGTACTCGTTCACGACGCTCTGCGCGTTGGTGCCGATCGCCACCGACTTCCCGGTGACGAACTTCTGGATCGCGCTGTCGTCGTCCTGGGTGAAGCTCTCGGGGTCCATCAGGCCGTCGGCGACGAGGTCGTGGAAGTACTCGACCATCTCCTTGTACTCCGGCATCGCGGCGGTGGCGACGAACTCCTCGGCGTCGCCGTCCCAGGTCGCGTTGTTGTAGCCCCAGCCGGCGGAGGTGCCGAAGCCGAGCGCCGCCATGTTGAGCAGGTTGCCGCCCGGGTAGGTCTCGGAGAACCGGTCGGAGAACGGGTACTCGCCCGGGCGGGCCTCCTGGATCGCCTCGAGCGTGGTGCGGAACTCGTCCCACGAGGTCGGGGCGTCGAGGCCGAGGTCGGCGAGCACGTCCGTGCGCATCGCGATCGTGTAGTCCTGCCACGGCGCCTCGTGCAGGCCGGGCAGCACGTAGTACTTGCCGTCGGCCTGCCGGAGCTGGTCGATGTTCTCCTCGAGGCCCCAGTCGGCGACCTTCTGCTGGTAGTTCGGCATCAGGTCGACGTAGTCGGACACCGCGAGGATCGCTCCGGAGGACACGAACGCGTCCTCCTGGCCCGGGTAGGTCTTCGCGATGATCGACGGGGCGTCGCCGGCGCCGATCAGCAGGCTGCGCTTCTGCTCGTAGTCGGACATCGGCACGAGCGTCGGGTCGAGCGTGACGTTCGTGCGGTCGGTGATCTCGGACCACAGCAGCCAGTCGTCCTGCGACGGGTAGTTCGGGTGGTCGGAGAACAGCATGGAGAACGTGAGCGGCTCGGTCGCGGTGAACTGGTCGCCGGCGGCGTAGTCCTCCATCGCCCCCGTGCGGTTGTCGAGGCCGGAGGTCTCCTCGTCGCCGTCGGAGCCGCCGGAGCAGGCGGTCAGGGCCAGGGCGAGGGCGGCTGCGGCGGCGAGGCCGCGTGCCCGCGTGCGCTGGGACATGGCATTCCTTTCGTGACGAACATCGTCGTTGGTCGCGGGAGGGAAAGAGCGGGGGTCAGCCCTTGACGGAGCCGAGCATCACCCCCGAGACGAAGTACCTCTGGACGAACGGGTAGACGCAGAGGATCGGGAGGACGGTGAGCACCATCGTCACGGACTGGATGTTCGCGGAGACCTGCGCGACGTCCGCGGCCGCGGCGCCCGTGGACTGGGCGGTCGACGACCCGGCGATGAGGTTCCGCAGGTAGACCGTGACCGGGAACAGCTCGGACTTGTCCATGTAGAGGAACGCCGCGAACCAGGAGTTCCAGAAGCTGACCGCGTAGAACAGCAGCATCGTCGCGATCACCGCCTTGGACAGCGGGATGACGATCTTCCACAGGATCCGGTAGGTGCCGAGGCCGTCGATCTGCGCGGCCTCCTCGAGCTCCAGCGGGAGGTTCTCGAAGAACGCCTTCATCACCAGCAGGTTGAAGACGCTGATGGCGTTCGGCAGCACGATCGCCCACAGCGAGTTCTTCAGCCCGAGGCTCGTGATGAGCACGTAGTTCGGGATCAGGCCGCCGTTGAAGAACATCGTGAACACCGCGATGCCGATGAGCACCGAGCGCCCGCGCAGGTGGTGCTTCGAGATGACGTAGGCGTAGCAGGTGGTGAGCACCAGGGCGATCGCCGTCGCGACGACGGTGTAGATCACGGTGTTCTTGTAGTTCGTCCAGAACATCGCGTCGTTCATCACGAGCTGGTACGTCGTGAGGTTGAACCCGACCGGCCAGATGTTCACCTGCCCCGACCGGATCGCGGTGTCCGAGCTGAACGACCGCGCGATGATCATGAGGAAGGGGTAGAGCGTCACGGCGACGACACCCAGCAGCGCCACCACGTTGAACGCCCGGAACACCCTGTACCCGCGGGTCTCCCGCAGCAGGCTGCCGGTGCGCGCGGGCAGCGGGCCCGCGGAGGTCTCGACGGTCGTCACCACAGGCTCGCTCCCACCGCTCGCTTCGAGATCGCGTTCGCGGAGAGGATCAGCGTCAGGCCGATGATCGACTCGAACAGCCCGATGGCCGCCGCGTACGAGAAGTTGTTGGACACCAGGCCGACCCGGTACAGGTACGTCGAGATGACGTCGGCCGTGGGATAGGTCAGCGGGTTGTAGAGCAGCAGGACCTTCTCGAACCCGACCGCCATGAAGGTGCCGATGTTGAGGATGAGCAGCGTGACCATCGTCGGCCGGATGCCCGGCAGCGTGATGTGCCAGGTCTGCTTCCACCGGTTCGCGCCGTCGATCCGCGCCGCCTCGTAGAGGCTCTCGTCGACCGTGGTCAGCGCCGCGAGGTAGAGGATCGTGCCCCAGCCGACCGTCTGCCAGACCTCGCTCGACACGTACACCGCGCGGAACCACTCGGGGCGCTGCAGGAACGGCACCGCGTCCCCGCCGAGCGCCGTGACGACCTGGTTCACCGTGCCCTCCAGCGAGAGCAGCTGGAACAGCATGCCGGCGATGATCACGATCGACAGGAAGTGCGGCAGGTAGGACACCGACTGCACGAACCGCTTGAACACCCGCGACCGCAGCTCGTTCAGCAGCAGCGCCAGCACGATCGGCAGCGGGAAGCAGAACAGCAGCGTGAGCGCCCCGATGACCAGCGTGTTCCGGAAGACCATCCAGAACGTCGGGTCGGACAGGAACATCTCGACGTAGCGGAAGCCCACCCACTCCTCGCCGAAGATGTTGCCGCCGGCGCGGAACTTCCGGAACGCGATGACGTTGCCGAGCATCGGCGTGTACCGGAACACCGCGAAGAAGATCAGCGGCAGCACGACCAGCGAGTAGAGCTGCCAGTCCTTGCGCAGCGCCGTGCGCCAGGGGATCTTGCCGTCCATCCGGCCGCGGCGGGTCCGGCGGCTGGTGCGGCCGCGGCGGGCACGGGCGTCGGGGTCGGCGGCCGGGGTGATCTCCGCGGCCGGGCCGGCCGGCCCCGCGGGCACGGGTGCCGGCGTGGTGATCTCGGGGCCCTGGACGGTCATGCGCTCACCGCGCCAGGGACCACGACCGGCCGGCGCGGGTGGCGTCGGGCTGGAGGCGGTGCGTCGCTCATGTGGCATCCACTTCGTCGTGGGTTCGGTCAGCCTCGCGTTTCGAAAGTTGCGCGATGCTGACCGATACCGTTTCACCCGCACCGTAGGGGCGACAGGCGACGTCCGTCAACCACGCCGGTGGTACTGCCACTGCTGCAGGCCCGTGCGCTACAGTCGGGGCCAGCTGCTCGACAGCGACAGTTTCGAAGGGGAACCATGCCGAGAGGCCGCACGACGATCGCCGACATCGCGAGCGAGGTGGGCGTGTCGATCCCGACCGTGTCGAAGGTGCTGAACGGCCGCACCGACGTCTCGGAGACGACCCGCGCCCGCGTCGAGGCGGCGCTCGAGCGGCACGACTACCGCAAGCCCGTCGCCACCCGCGGCTCCGGCCACGGCGTCCGACTGCTCGACCTCGTGTTCCACGCCGCCGACAACCTGTGGGCGCAGGAGATCATCAAGGGCGTCGAGCAGGTCTGCGGCCCCGAGCGGGTCGGCGTCGTGCTGTCCGAGCTCGGCGGCTCGCACCGCCCGCCGCAGGAGTGGATCGACGACGTCATGGCCCGCCGGCCGCTCGGCGTCCTGCTCGTGCTGTCCGGGCTCGACGCCAAGCAGCGGCACCAGCTCGAGTCGCGGAACATCCCGTTCGCCGTCGTCGACACCCAGGGCGAGCCGCCCGCCGGCGTGCCGACCGTCGGCTCCAACAACTGGAACGGCGGCCTGTCCGGCACCCGGCACCTGCTCGCGCTCGGGCACCGCCGGATCGCCGCGATCTCCGGCCCGGACGACATGCTGTGCTCCCGCGCCCGCGTCGACGGCTTCCGCAGCGCGCACGACGAGGTCGGCGTGCCGTGGGACCCCGCGCTGATCCGGTGGGGCGCGTTCGACGCCGAGAGCGGCTACCGGCACGGGCTCGACCTGCTCAACCGCCCCGACCGGCCCACCGCCGTGTTCGCCGGGTCGGACTACCAGGCGCTCGGCGTCCTGCGCGCCGCCCGCGAGCTCGGCCTCCGCGTCCCGGAGGACCTGTCCGTCGTCGGGTACGACGACCTGCCGATCAGCCAGTGGATCGACCCCGGGCTGACCACCGTGCACCAGCCGCTGCGGGAGATGGCGTCCATGGCGACCCGCATGCTGCTGACGCTCGCCGCGGGCGGGCAGCCGCCGTCGACGCGGGTGGAGCTGGTGACGGAGCTGGTGATCCGGGCGTCGACCGCGGCGCCTGCCGTCGGGGGTCGCGCGTGACCGGGGGCGCGTGGGACGCGGCGCTCGACGCGCTGGACGGGCTCGACCCGCACGCGCTCGTCGTCGCCCGTCACGGGACCGTTCTGGCCCGCGCGACCTGGGCGCCGTACGACGCGGAGCACGCCGGGCTCGTCTACTCGGTGTCCAAGTCGGTCACCGCCATGGCCGTGCTGCTGCTCGAGTCGGAGGGGCGGCTGGCGCTGTCCGACCCGGTCGACCGGCACCTCGACCTGCCGAACCCGCACGGGTTCACGCTGCGGCACCTGCTCACCATGTCCACCGGGCACAGCCGCGAGCAGACGTCCGTGATGCCGGCGGACCCGGCCGTCCTGCTGACGACGCCGCCCGAGTTCCCCGTCGGGACGCGGTTCGCGTACTCCTCCCCCGCGACCTGCACCCTCGGCCGCGTCGTGCACGCCGTCGCCGGGGAGCAGCCGACCGCGTACCTCCGGCCGCGGCTGCTCGACCCGCTCGGCATCGGGCCGCGGTGGTGGCGGCCGCTCGCCGGGGTGGAGCAGGGCTTCTCCGGGCTGCACCTCACCGTCGACGACCAGGCCCGGCTCGGGACGGCGCTGGCGGCCGGGGGCGTCGCTCCGGACGGGACGCGGGTGCTGCCCGAGTCCGTGGTCGAGGCGATGACGACGACGTTCGTGCCGACGGCCGACACGTTCGTCGAGGACCACCGAGGCCCCGAGCCCGACACCGCGCACGACGACTGGGCGCTCGGGTACGGGTACGGGGTCTGGCGCAGCCGGCACGGGTACCGGATGGACGGGGCGTACGGGCAGTTCACGCTCGTCGTGCCGGAGTCCGGGGTCGTCGTGGCGTACCAGGGGTCCGCGATGGACACGCAGCGGGTGCTCGACGTGCTGTGGGGGCTGGTGGCGGCGGCTGCGTCGTGGCCGGCCGGGGCGGCGGGTGCGGGTGCGCGCGACGCGTCGGGCGGGGAGGTCTCGCCGGCCGGGGCGCTGCTCGGCGGCGTTGCGGAGCGGGACTCGTGGGCGGCGCGCGACCGGTACGTCGCGTCCGACGCCCCGGCGCTCGACGTCGTGGGGTGGACGCTGGACGACGCCGGTCCCGACGCGTGGCGGTTGGCGATCGCGGCCCGCGACGGCCTGCCCGGCGGCGTCGTCGCCCTGCGCCCGGACGCGTGGAGCCGTGGTTCCCTCGCGCTCCGCCCCGGCGACGTCGCGTCGGGCGCCCCCAGCGACCCCGTCCCGGACGGCGTCGTCCCCGTCGCGGCCCGCGCCGAGCGGCTGCCCGACGGAACCGTGCGCGTCCACCTCGTCGCGACCGCGTCCCCGCACCGGCTGCTGGTCACCCGCGCCCCCGACGGCGCGCTGTCCGCCCGCTGGCACACCGCCCCGCTGTGGGAGCCCACGCTCGCCACGCTCCTCGTCCCGCCGCTGGTCGCCGCACCGGCGCGGGGACCGTCCTGACCGCTCGACCCCCACCGGAGCCATGACCCCCGACAACGCCGTCGCCGTCACCGTCCACCCCGCCTGGCTGCCCGACGCGGCCCTGGCCCCGCTGCGCGCGCAGCCGTCCGCCGTCCTCGGCGCCGGGCCGTGCCTCGACACGGTCCGCTCGGAGCTGTCGACCGGCTCCTCGGGCCCGGCCGCCGCCGAGGCGCGGCTGGTCGTCGCGCCGGTCGAGGCGGTCGCGTCGCCGTCGTCGATCGGCCTCGACGCCCTCCCGGAGGTCCCCGCCGGGGGCCACGCGATCGTCCGGACCGCCGACCGCACGGTGCTGCTCGGCGCCGACGGCCCGGCCACGCTGCGCGGGCTGTACGCGCTGGCCCGCGAGGAGGCGGTGGGTCGGATGCTCGGCCGCGACGCGGTGCCCGGGACGACGTCGAGCGCACCCGAGCAGCCGCTCCGCATGCTCGACCACTGGGACAACATGACCGTGCACCCGGTGATGGGCCAGATCGAGCGCGGGTACGCCGGCGGCTCGATCTTCTACGTCGACGGCGAGGTCCGCGCCGACCTGGGCCGGGTCCGCGACTACGCCCGGCTGCTCGCCGCGACCGGCGTCGAGGCGGTCGGCATCAACAACGTCAACGTGCACGCCCACGAGGCCCGGTTGCTGACCGACGGCCTGCCGGACGTCGCCCGCATCGCCGACGTCTTCCGGGCGTTCGGGATCCGGATCTTCCTGTCGGTGTCGTTCGGGTCGCCGCAGCGGCTGGGCGGCCTGGCGACGTCGGACCCCCTGGACCCCGGGGTGGCCGCGTGGTGGGCGTCGACCGCGGACCGCGTCTACGCGGCGGTCCCGGACTTCGGCGGCTTCCTCATCAAGGCCGACTCCGAGGGCCAGCCCGGCCCGTTCGCGTACGGCCGCAGCCACGCCGACGGCGCGAACATACTCGCCGCGGCCCTCCGCCCGCACGGCGGCACCGTCCTGTGGCGGGCGTTCGTCTACAACCACCACCAGGACTGGCGGGACCGCACCACCGACCGCGCGCGGGCGTCGTACGACCACTTCGCACCCCTCGACGGGACGTTCGCCGACAACGTCGTCCTGCAGGTCAAGCACGGGCCGATGGACTTCCAGGTGCGCGAGCCGCTCTCCCCCGTGCTGGCCGCGATGCCGCGCACCCGGCTGGCGATCGAGCTCCAGGTGACGCAGGAGTACACCGGGCAGCAGCGGCACGTCTGCTACCTCGCGCCGGCCTGGCGGGAGTACCTGCGGTTCCCGCTGGACGGTGCGCGGGCGGTGGCGTCGATCGTCGGTGGATCGGGGGCGTCGTCGCCTGCGGGTGGGGTCGCCGCGGTGTCGAACGTCGGGGACGACGCGTTCTGGACCGGGCACCCGCTGGCCCAGGCGAACCTGTACGCGTTCGGGCGGCTGGCGTGGGACTCGACGCTCACGGCCGAGGACGTGCTGGACGAGTGGATCGCGTTGACGTTCGCCTCGGCCGATGCCGACGACCTGGCGCGGATCCGGTCGGTGCTGCACGAGGTCATGGACGGCTCGTGGGCCCGGTACGAGGGGTACACCGCGCCGCTCGGCGTCGGGTTCATGGTCGACCCCGGCACCCACGGCGGGCCGTCCGTCGACGGGTACGAGTACTCGCGCTGGGGGACGTACCACTTCGCCGACCGCGACGGGATCGGGGTCGACCGCACCGTGGCGACCGGGACCGGGTTCGCGGGGCAGTTCCCGTCGCCGTGGCGGGAGACGTACGAGTCGGTCGAGACCTGCCCGGACGAGCTGCTGCTGTTCTTCCACCACGTCCCGTACGCGCACGTGCTCCGGTCGGGGAAGACGGTGATCCAGCACATCTACGACTCGCGTTCTGACGCGGTCGAGGCGCTCGACGCGGTCGAGGCTTCGTGGGACTCGTTGGCGGACCTCGTGGGCGGGGCGGTGCCGACCCGTTTCGACGCGCGGGTGCGGGAGCGGCTGGAGGCGCAGCGGGCGTCGGCCGTGGAGTGGCGGGACCAGGTGCGGAGCTACTTCTGGCGGAAGTCCGGGGTGAAGGACGCGTCGGGGCGGGTCGTGTACTGAGTCCGGGGTACGCGGCGTACCTCAGCGGAGCCGAACGGCGTCCTGAGCGTGCGTACGCGGTGGAGGCGCCGGCCAGGCCGCCGCGGGGCCGTCACGTCCAGGGCAGACACGTGGAGCGTGAGGACGCCGCGACCTCGTTGTGGAGGTCTCGCGCGAACCGCCGCGCGCGCACGGCCGCGAGGGCTACATTCGCAGCCGAAGGGGGCAACGATGGCAGAAGGTCGTGTGAAGCGGTGGTTCGTCGTCGCAGCGGCTGCGACGCTGGCAGCGGTGATCGTGTACACCGTCTCGTTCTCGATCGCTTTCGATCGTAGCGATGCGGGGCAGGACCCGGGCCCCGCAGGAGCCGTCGTATGGCCCGCGGCCCTGATCTCCCTCGTCGGTTCGATCGCCAGCGTCACGCTGATGACCGTGTGGCTCTCACGGCGTGGCAGCCGGGCAGTGCGCGCGTAGACGAGGGGCAGAACTGGGGATGCGGCCTTCCTCGGCGGAGGCGGACGACGTCCTGAAGGTGCGTACGCGGTGTGCGCGCAGGCCGGAACTCGAGTGGAGCCGCCGGGCGCGGGCGGGGCGTGTCTCCGGCGGGAAGCCCTCGTAGCACTCGTTCCACGGAAGTCGGATTCCCGCTCGTCCGCCCCTTCGAGGAACGCGGCCCCATGCTCGCTCGCGCTGCTCGAGACGTTAACGGCCATGGCTGCGCACGCGGTTCACTCGTTGCCGCCGTACTCCAGCGTCAGATCGCTCGTGATCGTCAAGGTGTCGCCCGGGCAGATCGGACCGTCGATCGTCCCGACCACTTCCCCGCCGGGCGTCGTCACTCTCAGACGCGCCTCGTCCTCGCACTCGGAGAGCGACAGGTCCGTCGCGTCTCCCGCGGGCACCTCTCGCGCTCTGGTCGACTTCTCGCCGGGCAGCTCCACCGTCACGACGACAGTCGAGGTGGCGTCGTTCACATAGGTGAGTCGGGGACGGTTGTGGTCGATCACGCATCCGGTCGTCGCAGCCGCCGTCACACCGACGCCGACGACCAGGGCCAGGACGGGCCGAGCACGCTGCCGAGTGTTCCCCATGTCGCGTGAGCGAAGCAGAGGTGGGTGCAGCACCGCCGGGGATCCTCCGGACATCACCCGTCCGGCGCACGATCCTGCGACGAGAGCGTGGGATGACGACTGACGCGAGGCCGAGCATCGCGGCGGGCGCCGCCCGGCCTCCTCGCAAGAGCGGTAGGGTCCGGCCCGTGTCCGAACGTCCGACGTCGTCGGCTTCCGCGCCCCGGTGGCACGCGGCCATGGTGGCGGATCCGCTCGGCCCCACCGACGGCGGGGTGGTCGCGCTCATCGCGGCCGACGGACGTCACTGGGCCTGGGTCCCCGAGTCGGGCCAGCTCCGGGCGCTCCCCCGGCTGGGCCGCGGGTCGGACGCGGTCGCCCCTCTCGTCGTCGCGGGCGGAGGCGCGGTGCTGATCGAGGTGGAGGCGTTGCTGACGGACGACGGCACCCCGATGCTCGAGAGGCGGTTCAGCGAGGGCATCTTCCGGCTCGACCTCTCCGATCTCTCGACCGCGCGCCTCCCGTTCGAGCCACACGACGGGTGGGAGTGGTGTCACGAACTCGCTGCGTCCCCGGACGGGGCGATGGTCGCGGTCGCGGAGGAGTGGCGGCCCGACGAGTTCTACGACATCAGCCGGCAGTTCGGCCCGGGCCGGTTCCTGGAGCGGGTCCGCGCGACCGCCGGCATCCCGAGGTGGTTCGCCCTGCACCTCGTCGACGTCCGCGCCGGTACGTCCACCGCGATCCTCACGCAACCGACGGCGATGCCCGGGTCCTCCGAGGACCGCCCCGTGCACTGGTCGCCGGACGGGGCCCTGATCGCGCTGTCCACCATGTCCGCGGTCCCGGGGGTTCCGATGACCGTGGTCATCGACGCGAGCACCGGCGACCCCCGGCACACCATCGACGGAGCGCGACTGGTCGGGTCGCTCGCGTGGCACCCGGACAGCGGGCGCCTGCTGCTCGATCGCCGTGGCCGGATCGTCGAGCACCGTCTGGACACCGGGGGCGAGCGCCCGCTCCCTCCGTTGCCCGGCGCAGGCTCGGAGACGAGGAGGCCTGAGCCTCCGGGGAACGGCCACCACCGTGTACTCGGTTACGCCGACGAGGAGCGGCTCTTCACGGTGACCCACCGCGCGACGACGATGACGCTCACGCGGCTCGTCCCCGGGTCGGACCAGGTCGAGCCGGTCGCCCGGTGGTCGGGGTCGACGGACATGTACCCGCGGCTTACCGCCATGCCCCCGGGGTTCTGGGGCTGATCGGGCGGCCTACCGGTGCGATCGTCCGGTACTGCTCCGGCGTGAGGGGCGCGGGCTCACCGGCTGGGCACGCTCGAGGCGCGACCGTTGTCCCGGAACAGCACCCACTCGAGCCGCTCCGCAGGCACGCCGAGCATCCGACCCCAGTCGTGGACCGCCTCGACGTACGCGCGGTACCTCGCCGCGCGGGAGCGGCTGCCGGCGAGGTCGACGAGCCGCACGTCGAGCGTCGTGTTCAGCGCGCGGTAGACCCTGTCGTCCAGGATCAGCGGCTGCCAGTCCCGGTCGGCCCGCCAGCCGGCGTAGGCGAACCATTTCGTGAAGAACGACGGACCGACGCCAGGGCACCGCCAGCCGTCGTACGCCTCGGCGAGCGCCGCCGTGCCGTCCGCGTCCCGGAGCCGCTCGGCGCTCGTCCGCAGTGCGCTCAGGAGCTGCTCCCGGTGGGCGAAGGCCCGCGCGGTGTGCCGGAGCGTCCGCGTGCCGGTCACCCCGGCGCCCCAGGCCTGAACCGCGAGGAACGCTCGGAGCAGTGACACCTCGTCCGCGAGGTCGGTGCGGTCGAGCAGACCGCGGACGCCCTCGCGATCGACCAGCCGGTCCCCCGGCGTGCTCTGGCTCGGGCGCGACACCGCGTCGTCGTCGAGCACCGCCAGGACGCCCGGCTCGACGTCGGGCAGAGCCGATCGCCAGGACCGGGGCCGGATCAGGACCGGCTTCTGCGGCTCCTTCACGTGTGCATCGACCAGGCCAGCGAGCGCACGCGGAACCTCGAAGCCCTCGCTCACGGCGTCACCTCCACCGGGTGCGCGTCGTGGTACCGGGCGACGACGTCCGCCGACAGGCGACCTCGGTCGCTCACCACGATGCCCTGGCCGCGCGCCCACTCGCGGATCACCGCCGGCGCGACGTCGGCGCGCGCCGCCACCACGCGCTCGACCGCAGGCGCCGGGGCCGACGGGGTCGCCCGCCCGTGCCTGGTCGCGGTGACCGTCGGCGCGGCCGCGGGCTGGACGTGGTCGAGCAGGACCCCGAACAGCTCCGGCGCGACGATGCGGGTGCCGAGGCGCTGCGCGTCCGCCAGCTTGGTGCCCGCGAAGCTGCCGTCGCTCACGAGCATGGCCGTGCGACCCGAGACGTTCCCTGAGACCCGCACGCCTGCGGCCTTGGCCCGCGCCTCAAGCACCGTCCGCACGTCCTCGTCGCACCCGGTGAACACCACCGACTCACCGACCCGCAGCGGCTCTCCGTGTGCCCAACCCTCGGGCAGCGGCGCCAGCCCTTCGCTCTGCCGGGCGTCGCGCCGGGCCGCGGCGGCGTCCAGCGACGCCAGCACCCGGCTCCGGTCCACACCCAGCAGCTCGGCCACCTCGTACAGCTCGGCGCGCTCCGCCTGAGTCACCCGGGCATCGGCGACCGCCTTGCCCGCGAGCGCGAGCAGGAACGCCTCGTGCGCGGCCGTGACCGCCTCCGGCGGCAGCTCCCACAGCTGCGCGATGTCCGCGAGCGCGCCGGCCTCGTCGTCGGTGAGGACGCCGTCCTCCAGGACCTCCGCGAGCAGCTCGACGTACGAGGCCGTGCCTTCCGGCGCACCGGTCGGGACGGCGTCCGCCACCGCGAGGTCGTCGAGCAGCTGCACGAGGCGGCGGTGCTCCCGGGGCTGCTCGCGGATCCGACGGTCCTCGCGGACGACGCGGACGGGCGCCGCGGGCACCACGGTCCCGGTCGGACCGTCTGGCCACGCCACTGCGGCCGCCTCGGCGACCAGCGCGTCATACAGAGCCGCCCCGCCCCGCCGTGTGCCCAGGTAGGCCTCGAGCAGACCGGCCGCCGCGCGGGCGTCGCCGAGCGCCGAGTGCGCACCCTCGTGCCGGACGCCCGCAGCGGCGCAGCAGTCGGGGAGCCGACGGCGGGCGAGGGACGGCAGGTGGCGGCGGCTCTCCTCGAGCGTGCACAGCGACGGAGCCCACGGCATCGCCCACCCGGCGCGAGCGAACTCGGCCCGGAGGAACCCGAGGTCGAACCGTGCGTTGTGGGCGACGAGCACGAGCCCGGACAGCCGGCCCGCCAGCGTGGCGACCTCGGCCGCGAACAGCGGCGCGTCCGCGACGTCCGCGGCGGTGATGCCGTGGATGTGCGTGGCGCCGACCGGGCCCTGCGGGTTGAACCGCGACGACCACTCGTCGATCGGCCGGCCCGCGGCGTCGCAGCGGACGACGCTGAGCTCGAGGACCCGGTCGCGGGCGGCCGCGAGGCCGGTCGTCTCGACGTCGAGGACGGCGAAGACGGCGCGCGGAGCCGACGTGAGGGGCGGCGAGGGGACCGCCACCGGCGTCGCGGCGCGCGTCGTCGGCGCGGGAGGCCCGACCTGGTCGAGCAGCTGCGCCGCTGTGGGCTCGTCCGTGCGCTTCCGTGGCCGCAGCCAGTCCCACATGCCCATGCGTCGTCCTCGGTCGGGGGTCGGGTCGTTGCCGGAGGCTATCGGCAGTTTGCCGGCCGGCGACAAGGGCGTCTGCACCCGGGTCGCCCGATCGGACGCGTGCAAACGCCGACGCGTCGCCAGGCCACGTCGTGCGAGGGCCGGACCGCGCTCGAGGGCTGAGGTGAGGACTGAGGGCTGGGATTCGTCAGACCGGCCAAGTGGCTGAATTCGCACGGGCGCGGCCGGTTTCGCGCCCCGCGATCGATTCCTCGGCTCTAGCCTCGGCAGGCTGACGATAGGTGGAGACGAAAGGTGCCCGATGAACGAGCCTGAGCTGACGCTGACACGGGACACCGCGACCACGGCACCGGCGGAGTTCGTCGCGTCGGCCAAGCAGGCCGCCCAGACCGACGGCTTCCAGGCGCAGATCTACAAGGCGATCTCGGTCCAGCGGCCGGTGGTGCTCGAGTACCTGCGGTCGTTGCGCCGGGACAAGCCGGACGCGTCCCCGGCCGAGCTCCTCAAGGAGCTGGACCGCCGCTACGTCGCGACCGTCACGACCACCAGCACGGGCGTCGGCCTCTCGGCCGCGATCCCGGGCGTGGGCATCCCCGTCGCGCTGGGACTCGGTGTCGCCGACCTGCTGTTCTTCTACGAGACGAGCGCGCTCTACGTCCTCGCCGTCGCGGAGCTCAACGGCATCGAGGTCGACGACGCGGCACGGGCTCAGCCGCTCGTCTTCGGGATGCTGCTCGGCGAGAAGTCGCAGAGCCAGGTGACCAAGATCGTCCTCGGCTCCATCCCCGGCCTCGACGCCGGCGACGCTCGCACCGTCGCGGCCGGGGTGGTCGGCAAGGCGATGCCGAACGGCTGGGGCGAGGTGCTCACCCAGCAGCTCCCCGACTCCGCGCTGGCACCCGTACTCACCATCCTCGCGCGCGAGGCGCTCAAGAACGGCGCGAAGATCGGCGCCGGCACCCTCGGCAAGGCCATTCCCTTCGGAGTCGGTGCCCTGATTGGCGGGGTCGGCAGCTTCACCTTCGGCCGCGACGTCGTGAAGTCCGCTCGGGTTGCGTTCCCCCAGCCGCTGACGGAGTTTCCCGCGGCGCTCGTGGAGTTCGTGAGGACTGAGCCTGAGTCCGTCGCCCCGTCGCGCGCCGCCGCTGCGTTGCAGAGCGCCGCCGACAGCGTCTCCGACTTTGGTGAGGACGTCTGGGGAACCGTGACGCGGGCGGCCGACGTCTTCCGGTCGGTCGACCTGGATGGCGACGGCGTCCCGGACGAGGCGCGCGCGCTCACCGCGGTGAAGGGCGCCGGGTCCGCGGTCAAGGGGGCGGGGTCCGCGGTCAAGGGTGCTGCGGCCGACGCGGCCGGCGCGGTCGGTTCGATGTTCCGCCGGAAGCGTGCCGCGGACGCGACCGAGACCGGGAATTCGGTCGAACACTCCGGAGCATGAGCGCGGTACGCACCGGCGCGAGTGCGACATCCCACCGTCGGCGCCGTGGACTCGGGGTCGTGGTGGTGATCCTGGCGGCGGTGGGCGCGGTCTGGTGGGCCCTGCCACGCCTCGGCCCGATCGACCCCGCTGACACCGAGAGCGCACCTGGCGCCCCCGTACGACCGCCGTCCGCCGCCGGTCCGGTGCCGGTGGAGCGGGTCGTCGACGGGGACACGATCATCGTGCTCCGCGACGGAGCCGAGGAACGAGTGCGGCTGCTCGGCATCGACACCCCGGAGAGCGTCAAGCCCGACAGCCCCGTCGAGTGCTTCGGCCCCGAGGCCTCCGCGCGCACGGCGGAGCTGTTGACCGGTCGGTCGGTCTGGCTCGAGAGCGACCCCACGCAGGACAGCGTCGACCAGTACGGTCGGACCTTGGCGTACGCCTGGCTAGACGAGTCGACGCTGGTGAACCTGCTGCTCGTCGCTGAGGGGTTCGCCTACGAGTACACCTACGGCGTCCCCGGCGTGCACCAGATGGCACTCGCGTCGGCCCAGGACGACGCCTCTGCAGCCGGACTCGGCCTCTGGGGCACCTGCTAGCTGCGCGTCAAGCCCAGCGCAGCGAAGTCGGGACGCCGAGGAGCGGGCCCCTTCGCCACAAAGGGGCCGCTCCTCGCCCGAGCGCACCGCGCACGGCGCGCTACCGCTCCAGGCTCCCCCCGTTCGTCCGGATCACCTCGGCGTACCAGTCGAACGACTTCTTCCGGTACCGCTCCAGCGTCCCTGAGCCGTCGTCGTGCCGGTCGACGTAGACGAACCCGTACCGCTTGCTCATCTGCGCCGTCCCCGCCGACACCAGGTCGATGCAGCCCCACGTCGTGTAGCCGAGCACGTCGACCCCGTCGCGCAGCGCCTCCTCCACCTGCACGAGGTGCTCGTTGAGGTACGCGATCCGGTAGTCGTCGACCACGGTCCGCACCCCGTCCACCTCGACCAGCTCGTCGACGGCCCCGAGCCCGTTTTCGACGATGAACAGCGGCTTGCGCCACCGGTCCCAGAACTGGTTCATCACGATGCGCAGGCCGACAGGGTCGATCTGCCAGCCCCACTCGCTGGCGACCAGCGTCGGGTTCGGCACGCCGCCCATCATGTTGCTCTGCCCTTCGAGCGCCCCCGGGTCGGCCGTCTCGCAGATGCTCGAGTAGTAGGAGAACGACACGAAGTCGACCGTGTGCTTCAGCGTCTCTCGGTCGTCGTCGGTGATGTCGAGCTCGACGCCGAGCTCACGGAGGTGCCGCAGCAGGTACCCGGGGTACTCGCCCCGGCAGTGCACGTCCCCGAACGCCAGCGTCTGGTGCTGCGCCCGCATCACGGCGAGCGCGTCGGCCGGCGACGGCGTCAGCGGGTACGCCGGCACCGCGATGAGCATGCAGCCGACCTGCGCGTCCGGGGCGACCTCGTGGGCGATCTTCGTGGCGAGGGCGCTGGCCACGAGCTCGTGGTGGATCGCCTGGTAGAGGTCGGCCGGCGACAGCTCGTCCTTGGGCGTGAGGATGGCGCCGCTCAGCAGCGGGGCGTGCAGCACGGCGTTGATCTCGTTGAACGTCAGCCAGTACGTCACGCGCGACCCGTACCGCTCGAACAGCGTCCGCGCGTACGTCGCGAAGTGGCCGATCATCTCCCGGCTGACCCAGCCGTCGTACCTCCGCGCCAGCGCCAGCGGGGTCTCGTAGTGGGAGATGGTGACCAGCGGCTCCATGCCGTGCTTCTCGCACTCGTCGAGCACCCGGTCGTAGAACGCCAGGCCCTCCTCGTTCGGCTCGGCCTCGTCGCCGTTCGGGAAGATCCGCGCCCACGCGATCGAGAACCGGAACGTCCGGAAGCCCATCTCCGCGAGCAGCGCGATGTCCTCGGCGTACCGGTGGTAGAAGTCGATGCCCTGCAGCTTGAGGTTGTCCGGCGTCGGCTCGTCGGTGGGCGGGCCCATGATGCCGCGGGGCATGACGTCCTGGATGGACAGGCCCTTGCCGCCCTCGTCGTACGCGCCCTCGCACTGGTTGGCGGCGGTGGCCCCGCCCCAGAGGAACCCGGGCGGGAAGTGGGTGTCGGTGGTGGTCACGATGGCGCCTCTCTGCGATGGGGGAAGGGGGCGCGGCTGACGTCGCGGATGGACCGTCCTCGGGCATGAAAAAAGACCTGCGCGAACCGGGCGCAGAAGGCCTCGGACGCGGCAGGTCTTGCCTGATCTGGTCAGTCACAATCCTGGTCGACGTCGCCATTCCTACCGTCGACCCGAGGGGCCGTCAAGCCCCTCTTCGCCCGGCCGCCGTCGCTACTCATCAGCCTGTGGACACCCGGTGTTGACAGGCGCTCAAGCCGCGCTGCTAGGTTCGCCGCAGTCGCCGCTCGACGGCGGCTCGTGCAGGTCCGGGGTTGTTACTGGCGACAGGCAAAACCCGAGCCGAGGCTGACCGGAGCATTGTTTCCGCCTGCCACCGGCTCGGGTTTTTTCGTGCCCGGAATCGCTCCGACGCTGCGCGCTGCGACCGGTTCGAGGAGGAATCGTGGCAACGGCCAGCAAGTACCAGACGATCGCGGACGACGTCCTGCGCGCGGTGGGCGGAGTCGAGAACGTCGTCTCCGTGACGCACTGCGCCACCCGGCTGAGGTTCCGCCTCAGAGACCGCGAGCGCGCCGACAAGGCCGCGGTCGAGGCGACCCGCGGCGTCATCACCGTCGTCGAGGCCGGCGGGCAGTTCCAGGTGGTCATCGGCAACACGGTCAACAGCGTGTTCGAGGCGGTCGCCGCCAGCGGCGTCGCGACGGAGGCGGCGTCCTCCGGCGGGTTCCTCGCGCGGGCCATCGACCTCGTGACGAGCATCTTCACGCCGTTCCTCTGGGTGCTCGCCGGGACGGGCCTGATCAAGGCGTTCCTCGCCGTCGGCGCGCGGATCTCCCCCGAGTGGGGCGAGTCGTCGACGTACGCGATCTGGTTCACCGCGGCCGACGCGATCTTCCAGTTCCTGCCGATCCTGCTCGCGATGACCGCGGCCAAGCGGTTCAAGGCGAACCTCTACACGTCGGTCGCGATCGCCTGCGCGCTCATCTACTCGGCGACGCTCCCGGTGATCCCCGGCACCGACGGCGCCGAGGTGACGCTCGACGCCTTCGCGGCGGGTGGCGGCGAGCTCACGTTCCTCGGCGTCCCGGTCGTCATGATCAGCTACCTGTCCGCGGTCATCCCGACGATCCTCGCGGTCTACGCCCAGTCCCACCTGGAGCGGCTGCTCGCCCGGTTCGCGCCCGACGCGCTGCGGAACTTCGTCACCCCGATGATCACGCTGGCCGTGATCGTCCCGGTCACGTTCCTCGCGATCGGACCGGTGTCCGACATCGTCGGCCGCGGGCTGTCGAGCGGCATCAACACGATGTGGGACCTGAGCCCGGCGGTGGGCGGCGCGCTCATGGGCGCGCTGTGGCAGGTGTTCGTCATCTTCGGGGTCCACTGGGGCCTGACGCCGGTGATGCTGCAGGACATGGTCACGCAGGGGTACTCGCTGCTGACCGGACCGCTGTTCCCCGCCGTCCTCGCCCAGGCGGGCGCCGCGGCCGCCGTCCTGATCAAGACGCGTAACCGCGACCTCAAGGGCGTGGCCGGACCCGCGACGATCTCGGCGTTCCTCGCCGGGATCACCGAGCCCGCGATCTACGGCGTCACGCTGCGACTGAAGAAGCCGTTCATCTACGCCTGCATCGGCGGCGCCGTCGGCGGCTCGATCGCTGCGGCGGGCGGGTCCGCGGCCGAGGGCTTCATCCTCCCGGGCGCGATCACGGTGACCGCGACGATGGGCATCGGCAACTTCACGATGCAGCTGATCGGCACCGGGCTGGCGATCGTCATCGCGTTCGCGCTGACGATGACGCTCGGGTTCACCGACATCCCGAACCCGCCCGCCGCCGAGGCTCCGAAGCCGTCGGGGGCGGCCGGCGGCGGCGTCGCGACGGCGCTCCGGACGCGGGTCGTGCTGGCACCCGTCGCCGGGCGGGTCATCGCGCTCGACGCTGTGCCGGACGCGGTGTTCTCGTCCGGCGCGCTCGGGCCGGGCGCCGCCGTGGTGCCGTCCGCAGGACGCGTGGTCGCGCCGGTCGACGGCGAGGTGATCACCGTCCTCCCGCACGCGTACGGCCTGCAGACCGTCGACGGCGTCGAGGTGCTCGTGCACGTCGGCCTCGACACCGTCCGGATGGCGGGCGAGGGGTTCGCCCCGGCGGTCACGCCCGGGTCGCAGGTGGTCGCCGGTGAGCTGCTGGGCGAGTTCGACCTCGCCGCTGTGGTCGCTGCCGGCTACGACCCCAGCACGGTCGTCGTGGTGACCAGATCGCCGGACGGGGTCGCCGTGACGGTGGCCGGCCACGGCTCGGTCGGCGAGGCCGACGCGTTGCTGCGGATCGGATGAGCCGACGAGTCGACGGCCCGGGTGGCGGTGGTGCGCCGCCACCCGGGCCTCCCGAGGACGGACCGCGTCGAGGAGGACGCATGCGCGTGGTGCGGGTCTTCAACAACAACGTCCTGCTGGCCGACGACGGCACCGGCGCGGAGGTCGTGCTGATGGGCCGCGGCATCGGGTTCCAGGCCCGGCCCGGCGACGCCGTGCGGGAGGACGACGTCGAGCGCACGTTCGTCGCCGGAGGCTCGACCACGCCCGAGCACATCGCGGCACTGCTCGAGGACATCCCCCCGTCGGACCTCGACCTGGCGCAGCGGATCGTCGACGAGGCGCGAGCCGAGCTCGGGCCGCACATCACCGCGCACGTGCTGATGCCGCTCGCGGACCACCTCTCGTACGCGCTGCGCCGGGCGCGCGCGGGGACAGAGATCGCCTACCCGCTGCAGTGGGAGGTGCTGCACCTGTACCCGCGGGAGGTGGCGTTCGCGCGGCGGTGCCTCGCGGAGGTGGCGTCCGCGACCGGCGTCCGACTGCCCGACCTGGAGGCGGTGCCGTTGGCGCTGCACTTCGTGAACGCGCAGCTCGGGGGCGGGGACGGCGGGGAGATGGCGCGGACGTTCGAGATGACCGAGGCGTTCGCGGCGGCGCTCGGGATCGTGCGGGCGCTGCACGGGTGCGTGCTGGACGAGGAGTCGCTGGAGGTGGCGCGATTCGTGACGCACCTGCGGTACCTGTTCGTGCGGCAGGCGCGGGGGGAGGCGGTGTCGGGTGGGGGGTCGGGGGCGGCGCTGCGGGAGGCGGTGCGGGGGGAGCATCCGCGGGCGTTCGACTCGGCGGTGGCGATCGCCGGGCTGCTGCGGGGGCGGTTCGGGTGGGGAGTGGGTGGGGAGGAGGAGGTGTATCTGGCGCTGCATGTGGCGCGGTTGGTGGAGGGGGCGGGGTGAGCTGGGCAGGACCGGCGGGGCGGAGCACCGACCGCCGGGGTCATCCGCGGCGCGGGGACAGATCGGCGGCGATCACCAGCTCGAGCGCAGACCACGCGGCGGCCGGCATCGTGGCTCGACGGTCACCCGGCGCCCATTCCTGCCACGAGCCGAAACGCAGCACGGAACCATCTCCTGGCTGCCGCCGCTCCTCGGCGTCCGGAACGCGCTCGAGCAGCCGGGTCCGGACCACCGGCGACAGGAGCTGCCGGGGGTAGGCGGCGGTCACGACGTCGACGCGTGGGCCCAGCGCGACCGGCTGCGGCCGGTCGCCGGTCGTGATCGGGCCGTCGCCGTACGGCAGCGCGTACCCCGAGCGCGTGCTGTCCACGAGGTCGCACCCGCCCACAGCAGGGCGTCCGCTCGCCGCTCGAGCCGCGTGACGTCGTCGGGGAATGCCGGCTCGGCGGTCGGGCGCGTCAGGGCCCGACGCGCACCCGGACCTGCACGGTGCCCCCGACGTCGCCGGGCGCCCCGTCGACGTTGATCCGCTCGACGGTGAGGCTGCCCCACCACGCCAGGCGCACGGACTCGCCCGGGGCGAGCGTGGCGACGGCCTCGGCTTCGCCCCGGCGCACCCCCAGCACCACGGTCTCGCCGTCGGACCCGGCGACGTGCACGCGCGCGCCGTTCACGCGGTTGTCGACCCCGCTGCGGACCGTGCGCTCCTCGCCCCAGAACGACCAGTCGTCAGACGCGGCGACGGCGAGCGCGGCGATCGCCAGGACGACGACCACGGGGGCGGCAACGCGCAGCCACCACCGGCGGCGGCGCCGCGCCGGTGCGGCGGCGGTCACAGGGACTCCACCTCGAGCGCGACCCGGCCGCGGCCGCCGGTCGATCCGAGCAGCACGTCCCGGACCGTCAGGCGCCCCAGGCCGGGCACGTCGAGGGAGCCACCGGGGTAGAGCGCGTGCCGCGACCGCGCCTCGGGCGTCGCGACGCCGACGGTCGCGGCGGGCGCACCGTCGGCATCGACCCCCACGTGGGCGACGGACAGCAGGGCTCCGGGCAGGCGACGCTGCCCACCGTGCACCAGCACGAACCGGGTGGTGCTCATCGTCCCTCCGAGACCGTGACGTTGTAGAACACCGAGGCGAAGTCCTCCGCGGAGACCTTGAAGGGCTGGCCGTCGTCCAGGCTGTTCCCGGGGCCCCACGGGTTGCGCAGCCAGACGCCGCCGTCGGGGTCGACCGCGTCCACCATGTAGGCGTGGTGCGTCGCGATGGCACCGTCGACCGTCTCCGTGCCGCCGCTCTCGGTGCGTCGCGTCACCGGGACCTCGTGCACGCTGCTGCCCACCTCGAAGGCATACTCCTGCGAGGCTGCGACGACGGACCGCCCGCCGTCCACCGCGGTGCGCAGCGCGCTCAGGTCGCCCGCGTAGCCGGCACCGCTCGTCGGCTCGTACACCGTCGGACGCTGCCCGGTGAGCAGCCGCATCGCCTCCTCCGGCGTGCCGCCGTTCGCGAGCTCCCGGTAGCCGAGCTCCTGGTAGGCGGCGGCCTCGTAGAGCGCCGCGATGCCGGGTCGGTTGCCCGAGAACGGCCCGACGCGCCAGTCCTCCTCGGTGGCCCCGTGGTCGAAGACGTGGTCGACGAAGACCTCCCTCGGCGTGCCGCCGGCCGGGTAGATCGTGATCCAGTAGCCCGCGCGGTCGGCGTCCCACCGGATGTGGTCCCGGACCCAGGCGTCACCGTCGTCGGTGTTGAGCACGCCCATGAGCGCCGCCAGCAGGTAGCAGTCGCCCATCGAGCCCTGCTGGATGTCCTCGGGGTCCCAGGACGCCCGGTCGAGCAGGTCGGGGCCGACGCGCCGGTCGGGCTCCGTGGAGTCGTCGTCGAACCAGCCGAACGGGTCCCACCAGCTCCCCGGCCCGTCGAGCACCGCACCGAGCGCGGCGGCGGCCTCGGCCGCGGCGCGCTGGGCGGTGGCGACGGCGTCGTTCTGGTCGCGCATCGCGCGCAGGCAGTCGACGCGGGCCAGCAGGTCGAGCGGAGCGGCGGCGACGCGTCGCCGGGCCGAAGCGAGCGCGGTGCGGGCCGTGGCGGCGGCGGCCTCCTGCCCCTCGAGGACGGCGGCGTAGCCGGAGAGCACCCGGGCTCCGCGCTCCATCGTGGACCCGAGCTCGCGGGCCCGGTCGGACAGGTCCCGCACCCGCTCGCGGTACCGGTCGGCGGCGGTGCCGTCCCAGTCGCGGTCCCGGGTGCGGTCGAGGTCGTCGCCGACGGCGCGCACGGCACCCGCGGTCGAGGTGAGCGTGTCGGCCGCGGCCGCCACCCGGCCCGGGTCCCCGGGGACGCCCGTCACCGGGCGACCGCGCGCAGGTGGGTTGAGAGCCGGCTCAGCGTCGTGGCGGTGCGCTCGTCCACCGCGGCGTAGGCGTCGGCGGTGGCACGCAGGGCAGTCCCGGCGTCGGTGACGTCGCGGGCGAGCGCGGCGGTGCGCTCGTCCACCTCGGACGCGAACGCCCGCACGGCGGCGGTGAGGACGTCGAACCCGTACGTGCCGGTGTCGCGAGGGAGCGCGTCGAGGTAGATGCGGTCGCACCGCCGACCGGCGTCGGCGAGGCGGTCGGCGCCCACCCGGAGATCGGCGAGCTCGACCCGCACCGTGCCTGACACCCCTGCCCCCACCTGCTCATCCAGCTTGCCGGGGCGATCCTCTCACCGCCGTGGGGTCGTCCGGGCGGGATTCACCGGGCGGACTAGGGCGAGCGGCCAGGACCACTCGTGGGGGTGGCGCCGTGCGGCGGCCCGGGGACGCCGCGGCGCTCAGACTGGCACCCGCAAGGGTGGGGCGTGGCCACGGGCTACCCGTGGCGCCGCGAGAGGTCGTCGGCGATCACCGGCTCGAGCGCGGACCACGCGATGGCCCGAGCCGCCGCCCGACCGTCGCCGGGCGCCCACTCCTGCCATGTGCCGAAGCGCACGACGGCGCCACCTCCCGGCAACGGCCGCTCCTCGGCGCCCGGCACGCGCTCAGGCAGCCGGGTCCGAACCGCGGGAGACAGGATCTGCCAGGGGTAGGCGGCAGTCACGACGTCGATGCGCGGGCCCAGCGGGACCGGCCGCGGCCGGTCGTCCGTCGCGATCGGGCCGTCGGCGTAGGGCAGCGCGTACCCCGAACGCGTGCTGTCCTTGAGATCGGCCCCCGCCCACAGCACTCCGTCCGCCTGCCGCTCCAGCAGCGCGATCAGGGGATCGAGACCGGCGGCGACCGCGGCGACGCTCTGCTCGCTAGGCAGCCACGCCGCTGACAGCGCCGCGTGCAGCACCGCCTCCAGCCGCAGGTACCGGTCCCCGTCCGGGGTCCGCCTCGCGAGCTCGACGGCTCCGCCGGTGCCGAGGACGGCGCCGACCGCGGCTGCAAGGTCAGCACCATCAAGGTCGATGGCGAACGGCCCTCCGGGTCCCACGACACCTGCGGCGACGCGCTCGCCCGCACCTCCGGTCAGCCAGGCGAGACCGATATCCAGCAGCGCGCCCCAAGACGCACACTCACGGGCGGTGAACGGAAAGCGTCGCTGTCGTGCGTAAGCCACGAGTTCACCGACCAGAGTCTCGCGATGCATGAGCACGAGGAACGGCGACTCCGGCATCCGCGGCGGAGCGTCGATGCGGACGCCGGCTCCGGCCCCGTCCCACGCCTCGGCCAGCAGACTGGGCAGTGCTCTGCGGCCCCGCGGCGGAACTCCGCCGAGGTCCACAGCCAGCAGGAAACCTCCCGGCACCGCGACCGGGTCCGCGACGAACGACGGACCGACTCCCTCGCCATCACCGACGTCACCGTCGTTCAGCGCGTACAGACGGCGCCGGGTTTCGTCGAGCGCCACCCGGGCTGCGGGCGTGTCGGCCGTCGTGATCGAAAGCGTGACGGCGCCGCCCGCACGGAGGAGCGCGCGGGCGGCGGGGGTGATCTGGGCGGTCACACGGGCACCGGGACAGTCACGGGGAGCGGCACCGGGAGCGGGATCCCCAAGAAGCGACCGAGTTCCTCGGCGTTGTACTTCAGCTGCGCCTTGGTGCGGACGTCGCGGCTCACCTTGTCGGCGGTGTCGAACCAGACGGCGCCGGGGGTGCTGGGGTCACCCCAGACCACGACCTGGTCAGGCGTGAAGTCGACCATGTTCTGGTACACGTAGAACATGTTGGCCCAGTCGGCCAGCTCGTACGAAGGTGCGAAGGCGACACCGAGAGCCCCTCCCCCGGCGACGTACCCAGCCAGCTGCGTCCTGACCGCCGCACTGTTGGCCCCACCGGCCCATCGCTTGACCTCGAAGATCCCCGACTCGTCTGTGACGATGTCGATGCGCCACCCACCAGCCGGGCCCACCTCCCAGTCCATCCCGTCGGCGACCGCGCGGTTGCCGCCGAAGACGCGCTGCCAGAAAGACAGACGGCGGTCGTTGAGCTCGCGGACCGTGAACATCTGCGCGGCGCGCTCGGGCCGGCTCGACTTCCAGTACGCCTGCCACGCGATGCTCGCGAGCGCGTAGTCACGCCCGATCGCGTCCGGAAGCGCGAGGTAGCCACGGGTGCGGAGGTTGCGGCCCTGGAAGCAGCCCCACTGACGCTTGTAGCCCGACGCCTGCGTGCACCCTGCCTGGCCGCCGAGCGCCGGGAGCGAGTACGCCGCGTCGGAGACCGCGCGCTGCCCTAGAGGGTCGACGTGGTTGACGGGGTCGTTGAAGCCGTAGACGTACCCGTTGTTGGCGCCCGCGGTCCCGGCGATGCCGTCCAGCGGGTCGCGGGTCGTGAACCGACCGGTCGTCGCGTCGTAGGACCGGTCGCGCAGGTACACGGTCGTCCCGAGGACGAGCTCGCCGCGGTAGCCGAAGGTCGGCTGGGCCGTGGTCGGGACGCCGATGCCGGCGCCGAGCACGTCGTACGTCACGCCCTGGACCCAGTCCCGGGTCTGCGCCGTCTGGAGCGGCGACCCGGAGGCGTCCACGCTGAAGACAGCAGTGGCCCCGTCGCTGCTCGCGCTGATGCGGTCGTAGCCGTAGGTGAAATCGGCGGCGTCCGGTCCGCTCTGCGCGAGCAGCTGGGGGACGGCGTCGGCGGACCACGTGTAGTCGGTGCTCGTCGCCGATCGACCGACGGTGCGGGTGAGGTCGGCGAGCAGCCCGTTGCCGGTGTAGCTCGCGGTGTAGCGCACCGCCGCCGAACCTGCGCCGATCGTCGTCGAGACCGGCTGACCCAGGCCGTCGTACGCGACCTGCTGGGCGACGCCGGCGCCGCTCGTCGACACCATGTTGCCCTGTGCGTCGTAGGCGTAGCGCACGGTCAGAAGCCCGGTCTGCGACCGCACGAGCTGGTCGGCGTCGTCGTAGGTCAGGCGCGTAATCAGCAGCAGCCGGCCGATCGAGGTGCGGTTGCCCGCGGCGTCGTAGCTGAACCGGATCGGCTCGCCCAGGACACCGGACCCGGCCACCAGCTGTCCGGCCTTGTCGTAGGTGTAGCGCCGCGTGATGAGGCCGGTCGACTCCGAAGCGACGCGGCCGGCCGCGTCTCGCACGATGGTCGTCGTGCGGGCCCGCCCGTCCCGGACCTCGGTGTACTGGGTGAGCTCCCCCGCGACGTACGCGTAGCGGCGCTCGACGCCTCCGGGGAAAAGCGCTCGGACGACACTGCCGTCCGCGTCGAGCTCGTACTGCGTGCGCTCGCCGTTCTCGTCGACGACGGAGGTCAGGAGCCCGTCGGCGTCGTACGCGTACTGCGCGACGCCGCCGTCGGGGTAGGTGATGCTCGTGCGACGCCCCGCCGCGTCGTACTGGTACGACACTGCGGATCCGTCGTCCTGCGTCGCCGACGCCAGCCGACCGTTCTCGTAGGCGTAGGACGTGGTGCCCGCCGACGAGGTGCTCGTCGCGACACGGCCCGCCTCGTCGTACGTGTGGCTCACCGAGGTCCCGTCGCTCGCCTCGACGGAGAGCACCTGGTCGTTCGCGCTGAACGTACGGTCCTGCACCGTCCCGTCGGGCAGTGTCGTCTGCACGCGGTTCCCACGAGCGTCGTAGCGGTGCTCGGTCCGGCGGCCCAACGGATCGACCACGGCGGTCTCGCGCCCAGCCGAGTCGACCTCGTACATCGTGGTCCGCCCGAGCGGGTCGGTGACGGCCTGGACATGTCCGGCGTCGTCGAATGCGTAGCTCGTCGTCGCCCCGTTCGCGTCCGTCGACGTCGCGAGGCTCCCGTCCGGCGTATAGCTGAAGTGCCGCTCACCCCCGTCTGCGGCAGTGATCGCGACGAGGTCACCGCGCAGGTCGTACGACTGCGCCGTTCGGCGCCCGGCGGCGTCGACCGTGGCGACGACGCGTCCGACCGCGTCGTACTCCGTGCGCGACTGGAGTCCACTCGGCGAGGTCACCGCGACCGGTCGGTGCACGGCATCGTGCTCGGTCCGCGTCACCCGGCCGGAGGGCGACGTGACGCTGGTCTGGTCCCCGGCCTCGTCGTATCCGTAGACCGTAACCCCGCCGTCGGACGCGGTGCTGCTCAGCAGGCGCCCGCCCGGCGAGTAGATGCTCGTCGTCGTCCCGTCCGGGGTGGTCACGGTCACCGCGCGACCAGCGGCGTCGTAGGCTGTCGACGTCGTCGTGCCGTCGGGGGCGACGTTCTCGATCTCCCGGTCCAGCAGGTCGTACCCGTAACGGGTGACGGCACCGTCAGCATCGGTGGAGGCGGTCACGTTGCCCCGGGCGTCGTACTGGAGCGCTGTCGCGGCGTCGCCGGTGCTGCTGCTGGTCGCGCGCCCCTCCACGTCGTAAGCGGTCTCGGACCGCGTCCCGTCGGAGGTCGTCGACGCGACCACACGCCCGTAGGCGTCGTACTCGAGGGAGCTCTCGCCCGCCGGCCCCTCGACCGACAGCAGGTCGCCCTGAGGGCTGTACGCGTACGTGGTGGTGCGACCGCTCCGGTCCGTGGTGGAGACGACCTGTCCCGCGGCGTCGTACTCCCACTCCTGCCGCGCGCCCGTCGGGTCGGTGGTCGACAGCAGCCGCCCGGCAGCCGAGTACGTGTTCGTCGTCGTGGCGCCGACCGCGTCCGTGGTCGAGAGGACGCGCCCCGCGGCGTCGTAGGTCGTCGAGGTCACACCCCCCATCGGGTCGGTCGTGCTGAGCAGGCGCCCCGCCTCGTCGTAGAGCCACGTGGTGCGCGCGCCGCCGGGCTCGACGGATGCTACGGGTAGCCCTCGCGCGTCGACCTCGAGGGCAGTCCGATACCCGTCCGGGTCGGTCGACGCGACCACGACTCCGTTCGCCAGCTCGTACGTTGTGACCGCGCCCAGAGGGTCGGTGACCGTGCTCGGCTGACGGTTGTCGCCGTCGTACGCGTAGGTGGTGGTGTTGGCGAGCGCGTCAGTCTCGGATGTGACCCGGTTCAGGTCGTCGTAGGTCCACCGCGTCGTGGCACCCGCCAGGGTGCTCTCGACCACGTTGCCTGCGGCGTCGACGGTCTGCGAGAACTCGGTCCCGTCACGTTGCGTGCCGCCCACCAGGCGGTCTGCGTCGTCCCACTCCCGCTCGACCGCGGCGCCGTCAGGACCCTCCACCCGGACCGCACGGCCGTCCTGGTCGTGCGTGTAGACCACCTCGCTGCCGTCGCCCTCGACGACCGTGGTGACCCGGTTCTCCGTGTCGTAGACGAAGCGGAGCGTGTTCCCGTTGGCGAGCTCCTGCGTGTCGACGCGCCCGTCGGCGTCGTACCTCGTGCTGAGCGCCACGTACCCGTCCGGGTCGGTGATGGTCGCGATACGACCGTCCGCGCCGTGCGAGAACTCCGTGACGGCTCCCACGGCGTCGGTCGTGCGGGTCAGCAGGCCGGCATCGTCGTACGCGTAGAGCACCTCGCGACCGTCCGACGTCGCGACGGCCGCGACCTGGTCCGCCCACACCTCGTCGTAGCGCAGGTTGAGGGAGTCGCCGTTCTGCGCGTCGACGGTGACCAGGCGCCCACTCTCGTCGTAGGTGTATGTCGCCATCTCCGCGTCGGCGTGCACCTCGATCTGGCGCCCGTCGGCGTCGTACCGGATCGATGTGCCGTCGCGGAAAGTCAGCGCCCAACCGTCCTCCAGCTGGACGAGCTCTGCGTGGAGGCCGATGGGGACCGACCAGCCGTTGCCGTCCTGCACGATGCTCCATCTCGCACCCGCCGGGTCGACGTAGACGACCTCGCCAGCCGCCGCGCGCGTCGGAACCGGTCCGCCACCGCCGTCTGCAACCTCGAGCCGACTCAGCTGCGCGACCGCCCACCCCTGGCCCAGAGCGCCGGCCCGCACGTCGAGCGCGTTGTACGTCCGCTCCCATGTGAGGAGCGGCGACGCGGGCATCCGCAGGTCCGTCACCGGCAGCACGAAGTTGCCCGTCGCGGTGTTGACCGGGTCGGCGGCGAACGAGAAGTGGGGCGCCGACCCGAACGTCTCGCCGACGGGCCGCGTGATCCCCGGGACGTCGCCGTCGACCGGGAACGTCACGTTGTCGACGGCAAAGCCGGCTGTCTCGTTCTCGACCGCGTACACGCGGAACGCCGCCATGCCGGGCTGGTCGATCACGATGCGGGCGATGCCCAGCTCGTCCGCCGCGACGGTGAGGAGCTCCCCACCGTCCTGGCCATAGGTCGTGACCTCGACGCTGCCGGGATCGTCGATGTAGCCGACGTCGAGTTGGAGGTGATCAACCGTGCGAACGGCACCGGAGGGCGTCCTGAAGTAGCCCTCGATCTCACCCTGGTAGGTCGGGGTACCCGACAGCACCGGGCTGGTCGGATTCGAGCCGTCTCCGGTGATGAACGGATCGTCACCGCCGAAGTCGATCCCCCACTCGCGGTACTGGTTCGTGACGTACGTCCCCGAGGGGAACTCCGAGAACGTGATCGTCACCAGCGATGGGGCCTCGACCGCCCGAGTGTCGGCGGAGCGCGCCACCGGCGCCTGCTCCCCCGCCCGGATCACGCTCTGGACGAAAGGAGACCCCTCAGACGACCTACCACCCGTTCCGGCCGGGGGCTGGTCCGCCGTCGCGGTCGGTGCCGCGAGCGTCACCGCCAGCACCGCCGTCGTGGCGATCGTCGTGAACCTCGCGAGCATCGTGTCCCCTGCCTCGAACTAGCTTCGCCGCCCCGCGGTCAGGGCCGAGGCGAACAAACCAGAGGCGATGAGGCACCCGTGGGTGATTCGAGGAACGCCACCCATCCGGCGCACTCACCCAGACCCGGTTAGACCGTTCGCGTCCCCTGACGGGTGCGCGCTCCGGCCTGTGCGGTGAACCTGTTGCGCTACGTCCCCCGCTTGATCGCCGCGGTCGCGAGGTGATCGGCCGCCTCCGACAACCGCAGCCCCACGATGTCCAGCCGCCGCAGCACCTCCCGCCGCCGCAGCGTCTCCGACGTCAGCGGCTCCGCCAGAAGCCGCGCCATCGCCAGCTGGTACTGCGTCCGCACCGGCGCCTTCTTGGCCGCGAGCGCCGCCACCGACACCCGCCCCACGTCCCGCCGCAGCCACTCGGTCGCCGCGCGCAGCGCCCGCGCCCCGTCCCGGATCCGCTCGAGGACCAGCACCCAGTCGGGCCCCGGCGTCACCCCGTACAGGTCCACCTCCCGCACGAAGTCCCGCAGGTTGTCGAGCACGTCGTCGACCGCCCGCGAGTACGTGAACAGGTCCTCCCGGTCGAGGTACGACGTCAGCGCGCGGGTCAGCGACTCGACGACGTGCGCCCGCCACGCGTCGCCCTCGTGCTCGACGGCCGCCACCTCCTCGCGCGCGGCGCCCGCCGACACCGATCCCCGCGCCAGCCGCAGCGCCACGTCGCACGCCTCCTCGGTCGCGCGCAGCTGCCCGACGAGCCCGTCGACCAGGTCGTCCCGCGCCGCGCCCGAGATGCCGCGTGCCAACCGCCTCATCCGGCGACGAGCCCGGCGCCCCACGCGACGCAGCCCGCCACCACGACGCTCGCGGGCACCGTCAGCGCCCAGGCCAGTGCGACCCTCCCGGCGTACTCCCATCGGACCTTCCCTCTCCCTCGTGCGAGCCCGGCGCCCACGAGGGAGCCGGAGAGCGTCTGCGCCATGCCGACGGGGCTGCCGACCCCGGAGCTGGCGAGCATCACGACGGCCGTCGTCGTCTGCGTGGTCACGGCGTCGAGGCCGCGGACGGCGAGGATGCCGCGGTTGACGGTGCGCTCCATCCGCCCGAGCCCGACAGCCGCGCCGAGCGTGAACAGCCCGCCGCAGAGCAGCAGCTGCCACAGCACCGGGTCGACCGTGGCCGCGCCCGGAGCGGACGCCACCGCCACGATCGCCAGCAGCTTCTGCGCGTCGTTCGACCCGAAGGCGACGCACAGCAGGCCGTAGGACCCGACGTGCCAGCGCCGCACGGCACCGGGCGACACCCGCCAGGCGGCCGACAGCCGGTGCAGCGCGGCCGCGAACGCCAGGCCGACGAACGGCGCGACCGCCACCAGCGCCAGCACCCGCCCGATCGCGGACCACCCCATCGCCTGCCCCGCGCCGAGCCCGCCGCCCGCGATCCCGGCGATCAGCGCGAGCGTCAGGCTGGTCGGCTGGCCCCAGCGGCTCAGCACCCCGGTCACCACCAGCGCGGCGACGACCGCGGCCAGGAACACCACGCGGTCCGCGTGCGGGTCGCCGCTCGACGGGACGAGCTCGTGCGCGACCGTGCTCGCCACCGCGGTGCCCAGCACCAGGGGCGCGACGGCGACCGCCGACCCCAGTGCGACGAGCGCCAGCCAGGGCCGGCCGCCGTGCACGCGCAGGCTCGTCGCCGCGATCGTCGCGCCCGCGTTGGAGCCGTAGACGAGCGCGAGCACGCCCGCTGCGACCAGCAGCGCTGCCTGCACCGTGACCTCCCCGTGACATTTGCGTACGCGCTCTCGCAAACGTCACCGGAGCGCTCTCGACTGTTGTCACATGCTACTCATCAGTGTACGGTCCGGAGCAAGCCGATCCGAATGCACCGGCGTTTATCGTCGATTGCCCGGATGTCCACTTCGACCCCGTTTGGGTGGACCGCAAAGCATTTGTAACTCCGCATTGCCGCGGAGACGGGACGACTCGGAGGATCCATGCAGCACGTCGTCGCGACCCGGCCCCCCAGGGGGCGCGCCGGGTCACGCAGCAGACCGCGGGCCTGGGCGTACTGGGCGCTCGCGCCCACCGTCGTGGCGCTGCTCGCGTTCAACTACTGGCCGCTCCTGCGGACGACCGTGCTGTCGTTCCAGAGCTCCGACCTGTTCGGCCGGCCGTCGGGCTTCGTCGGCGCGGACAACTACGCGAGCATGCTCGGCTCGCCGGACTTCCGGCGCACGCTGCTCGTCACGTCCCTGTTCGTCCTGCTGACGGTCGCGGGCAAGCTGCTCGTCGGCCTGGCGCTCGCCGTGCCGCTCTCCCGGCGGCTGCGCGGCACGGCGTTCTCCCGCGCGACGGTGCTGATCCCGATGGCCGTGTCCGCGGCGGTCGCCGGCCTCGCGTTCCGCGCGCTGATGAGCCCGACCTACGGCCTGCTCGACCAGATCGCGATCGCGCTGACCGGTCGGCCGGCGGGCTGGCTCACCGAGCCGACGATGGCCCTGGTGTCGATCGTGGTCGTCGACGTGTGGATCTCGATCGGGTTCGTGACCCTGCTGCTCATCGCCGCGATCGACGCGATCCCGGTCGACGTCGAGGAGGCGGCCGCGCTCGACGGCGCCGGCCGGATGCGACTGCTGCGGTCGGTCACGGTCCCGCTGATCACGCCGACGCTGTTCTTCATCGTCGTCACGCAGTCGGTCCAGGCGATGCGCGAGTTCACGATCATCCAGGTGGTCACGGGCGGCGGACCTGCGCGTGCGACGCAGACGCTGGTCTTCGACATCTGGGCCAAGGCGTTCGGCGGCACCGCCGACTACGGCGCGGCGTCGGCGCGCGGGATCATCCTGCTCGTCGTCATCGCGGTCCTCACCGCCGTGCAGTTCGGGGTCCTCGAGCGGCGGGTGAACTACTGATGCGCGCCCACCTGGCCCGCGGGGCCGTCATCGCCTACCTCGCCGTCGCCGCCCTGCTCGTGGCGCTCCCGGTCCTCTACGTCGTGTTCGCCGCGCTCCGCCCGGGGCAGGCGCTCACCGGCACGTTCCGGGACGTGCTGCCGACCGGATTCTCGCTGGAGAACTTCACCGCCGCGCTCGGCCGGGCGCCGATCCTGCGGCAGATGGTGAACTCGGGCGTCGTCACGCTCGCGCAGACCGCCGCGCAGGTGCTCACCGCGCTGCTCGCGGCGTACGCGCTGGTGTTCGGCCGGCTGCGCCGCCCCAACCTCGTGTTCGCGTTCATCCTGCTCACGATGATGATCCCGGGCGAGACCATCCTCGTCGCGAACTACTTGACGATCCGGTCGCTCGGGCTGTTCGACACCGTCGTCGCGGTGTTCCTGCCGTTCCTGGTCTCCGCGTACAACGTCTTCCTGCTCCGGCAGACGTTCCTGTCGTTCCCGAAGGAGATCGAGGAGGCCGCCGTCGTCGACGGCGTCCGCCCGATGCGGTTCCTGTTCGGGTTCCTCGTGCCGCTCTGCCGGCCGACCGTCGTCACCGTGACGCTCATGGCCGCGATCGCGGCGTGGAACGGCTACCTGTGGCCGCTCGTGGTGTCCGAGACCCCGGCGTCGAGAACCGTGCAGGTCGGCATCAAGATCCTCACCGACGAATCCGGCACCGACCTCGGTGCGTCGCTCGCCGGTGTGACCATCGCCGCCATTCCCACCATCGTCCTCGTGCTCCTGGGCCAACGATTCCTGGCCAAGGGCCTCACGCAGGGCGCCGTCAAATGAGGAAGGAATTCACCACAATGCGAGAAATCAGGAAGCGCGGGGTCGTCGGTGCCCTCGCGGTGGGCGCCCTGGCGCTGTCCGCGTGCGGGTCGTCCGACGAGCCGTCGACGTCCGACCCCACCGGGGACACCGGCAGCGGCGAGGCGGTGACCCTCGACTTCTGGTACTCGGTGTCGGGCGTGCCGGCCGACACCCTGACCGCGCTCGTCGACGAGTTCAACGACGCCCACGACGACATCACCGTGAACGCCGTCTTCCAGGGCAGCTACGTCGACTCGATGGCCAAGCTGACCAACGCGGTGCAGTCCGGCGACCTGCCGGACGTCATCCAGGGCGGCGACACGTTCTCGACCTACCTGCACGACACCGGGCTCACGATCGCGCCCGGCGAGGTCGCGGCCGTCGACGGGACGGTGTTCGACGGCGAGGACCTGGTGCCGGTGCTCGCGAACTACTACACGTTCGACGGCGTGCTGTCCTCGGTGCCGATCATGGTCTCCCAGCCGGTGGTGCTCTACAACGCCGCCCTGCTGGAGGAGGCGGGCGTCGACCCGGCGCAGGTGCCGTCGAGCATCACCGACCTGTTCGACGTCGCCGCCGAGGTGCATGCCGAGACCGGTACCGCCGGGCTCACGGTGTTCCTCGACCCGTGGTGGTCCGAGCAGTTCAGCGCCTCGGAAGGGCTGACGTACTGCACGCCCGACAACGGCGTGGGCTCCGACCCGGCGGACGCGTTCGTCCTCACCAGCGATACCCAGATCGGCATCTGGGAGCACCTGCAGTCCCTGGTCGCGAGCGGCGCGATGCTCAACACCGGCACGGACGGCAGCGCGTCGCTCACCGCGTTCGCGTCCGAGCAGGCCGCGATCATGATCCAGTCCTCGCGGATCTTCGGCGACGCCGAGCGGGCCGCGGAGTTCGAGTTCGGCACCTGGCCGCTCCCGGTCGGCAGCCCCGACGGCGGGGCCGTCCCCGGCGGCAACTCCGTGTGGCTGATCGACGAGGGCCGGTCCGCCGACCAGCTCGCCGCCGCGGCGACGTTCGTCCAGTACCTGGCGTCGCCCGAGATCCAGGCGCGGATCTTCGTCGAGACCGGCTACCTGCCGACCTCGCAGGAGGCGCTCGACTCGCTGCAGGGCGAGGTCACGGACGTGCAGCAGGTCGCGCTCGACCAGCTCGCCCGCACCACCGACTCCGTCCCCAGCGCCGGCTGCCACACCGGCGCGATGAACGAGGCCCGGGAAGCGGTGAAGAGCGCCGTCGAGGCGGTCGTCGGCGGTGCCGACGTCCGGGCCACCTGGGAGGACGCGGAGGCCCGCGGCAACGCCGCCATCGCCGACTACCTCGACCGGCTCGGCTGACCACCCGACCACCTGACCGCCGTGGGCCCGGGCGTCCGACTCCCCCGGCCCGGGCCCACGGCCCCACCCCCTGCGAGAGCGAAGCGAGCACCCATGACCGAGCCCGTCTACGGCGTCTTCCTGATCCCCGACCCGGCGACCTCCGCGGCCGTCACCAGCATCACCCTGAGCGTCGAGCGGCAGTTCGGCTTCGTCTCCGCCGGCCGGTTCCCGCCGCACGCGACGCTCGCCGGGTCCGTGCCGATCCGGGCCGCGGTGCCGGACATCGTCGCCGCGCTCGACCCGGTCCTGCGCGACCGGCCCGGGTTCGCGGTGCACCACTCCGGGATCGTCCGGCACGGCGCCGCCGTCACCTACGACGTCGACCGGCTGCCCGACGGCACCCGGAACCTGGCGCTCGCCGACCTCGCGGCCGACGTCAACGCCGCGCTGACGCCCCTGGCGCACGCCATCGACGCGCTGCTCGTGTCGCCGTTCCGGCCCGGCCTGTTCCGCGCGCACATCTCGCTCGCGTCGCACGAGATGAACACCCAGCCGGACCTCGCGGACCAGGTCGAGGCCTTCGTCCGCGCCGTGCCCGCGCCGAGCGTCCCGGCGTCGTTCCCGGCCTCGCTCGTCGGGCTGTACGAGTTCCGCTCCGCCGGCTGGACCGGGCACTGGTGGGAGACGCTGACCTGGCGCCACCTGCGCACCTGGCGGCTCGCCGACCCGCGGCGCTGAGTGCCGGCCGGTGCGGGTCCCCCGCCGGTGACCGCGCCCTAGCATGGGCGCCGTGAGCAGCACCTCGGGCGGGCCGGCCGCGCGCCGCCCGTTCACCGAGGCCGACCTCGCGGTCCGGCTCGGCGTCTCCCGGGCGACGGTGTCCCGCGCGCTGCACGGCACCGGCCGCGTCTCGCTCCCCACCCGCCGGCGCGTGCTCGAGATGGCCGAGCGCATGGGCTACGTGCCCAACGTGATGGCCAGCGAGCTCGCCGCCGGCCGCACCCGCACCGTCGGGCTGCTGCTGCGCGACTCGTACAACCCGGCCTACGGCCTGCTGCACGCGCGTCTCCAGTCCGAGGCGCACCGGGTCGGCATCGAGATCCTGACCGTCACCGCGACCGGCGACGTCGGGGCGTCCCGGCAGATCGCCGGGCTGACGCGGCTGCTCGGGATGCGGGTGAGCGGGCTGATCGTCGCGACCGGCGACGTGCCGTCGGAGCGGCTGCTGCCGTTCCGGGAGGCGGTGCCGATGATCCGCGCCGGGCGGCCGGAGTCCGACCCGGAAATCCACGCCGTCACCTACGACGAGGAGCACCACGCGGCGCTGGTCGTGTCGCACGTGCTCGGGCGCGGGCACCGGAGCGTGGCCGTGCTGACGCCGTCGCGGGAGGTGTCGCTGCCGGAGTCCGTGCGGGCCACGGCGATGGCGCGGCTCGCGCTGGCCGGCGGGGCGACGGTGTCGGCCGTGTCGGTGCACCGGAACTCGGACGGGATCGCCGAGGCGCTCGGGCTCGTCGAGGCCGGCGAGGTAACGGCGGTGCTGTGCCCGACGGACCTGCGGGCGCTGGAGGTGCTGCGGGCGGCGCAGGCGCGGGGGCTGTCGGTGCCCGGGGACGTGTCGGTGACCGGGTGCGACGGGGTGCTGCCGGGGCTGGACCTGATCGGGCTGACGAGCGTGCGGCTGCCGGTGGAGGAGCTGGCGACGCGGGTGGTGGGGCACCTGGTCGAGCTGATGCGGGAGGCGCCGGCGGACCCGGTCCACGAGTCGCTGCGCGGCGAGCTCGTGGACCGGGGGTCGGTGGGGTCGGTCTAGGTCGGGTCGGCCGGGAGCCCGTCGGGGTCAGGGGGCGGCGCGGTTGCTGCCCGCGTCGAGGACGTAGCCGATGCGGACCGCGTGCGGGCTGGTCCCGCCGATCGTCCGTGTCTGTCGGACGCCGAACTCGGACCCCCAGTCGTCGAGCGGCAGGGTCCCGGCCGACAGCGACATGTCGGGCAGGACCCGGCGGCCCCAGACGTCGGTGCGGATGGACAGCGGCCGGGCGCCGGCGACGACGTGGCTCGCCAGCGGGATGCTCGCGTTCGGTGCGACCGAGATCCGGTCGGACCGGCCCAGGTCGAAGAACCCGCGGGTCTCGGACAGGTCGCCGGTGTCGCAGCTCGACCCCGTTCGCGGCGGGCCGGACGAGAACCCGCAGATGCCGCCGTACAGCTGCCAGGTGTCGTTGCTCAGCAGCGTCGCGGTGACGTCCCTGGCGACGGCCCACTGCCGGGACACCGTGTACTGGACGTTCAGCCGGGTGCCGTCGGCGAGGCGCAGCTCCTGCGTGTGCCGACCGTCGCGGACGTGCTCGGGCAGCTCGATGGTCACGCCGGCCGGGTCGAAGTTGTCGCTAGGTCCAGTGCTGTACCGCCAGGAGGCCTGGACGTCGAGGAGGGCCCGGCCGTAGACGGCCGCGCCCTCGCGGAACGGGGTGAATCGCGAGTCGAGCCCCACCAGGTGGTCGCGCATCGTGGCCGGGACGCCGCCCCGCAGCTGCTCCGTGTACCGGACCGTTCCGGTGACATGCCAGCGGCTGCTCTCGCTCACCGGCCGAACCGTCACCTGCACGTACTTGAGCAGCGACGGGATCTGCCGCGACTCCGGGTGGATGAGCGAGTTCATCTTCAGGTCGGGCCGGTTCGGGCGGACCCGGTTGTCGCCAGTGTCGAGCTTCTTGCCTCGCGTCGAGAAGTAGGCGTCGATGCTGTCGGTGTCGTCGGCCGTCAGGAACGTCGCGCCGATGTCCTCCAGCCAGGGCAGCAGGATCCGCTGGTCGTTCTGCTCGGGGTCGCGGTCCTGGGTCGTCGAGCCGTCGATCCGGTCGCGCAGCGCGTAGCAGCACCGGGAGTCGTTGTTGAAGTACGCCTCCCGCGGTGTCACCGGCACGGTGCTCATGCCAGCGTCGGCGTTGCGCAGCACCTGGTCCCAGGAGAACGTCCGCGGGTCGCGGAACATGACCCAGTCCGGGATCGGGACGAACTGGCCGAGCGGCTTGCCGTGCCGCTTCACGATCTCGGTCGCGCTGGCCATCGTCCCGGGCGGGGCCGTGGCGTTGCCCACCGGCGCGTAGTACTGCAGGTTGCTGAACGTCGGCGTCTGCGCCGGGCCCTCCTTGAGCGTGAGGTGGCTGTAGGCGGTGGAGTCCTTCATCGTCACCTCGACGGAGAGAACCCGGTCCGCCGCCGTCGTCCGCGCCCACCCGGCGACGATCGCGTCCTTGTAGGCGCCGTCGCCGCCGAGCTGCCGGGCGATCTGCCGCGAGGTCATCACCTGGCTCAGCGGGAGCTTGGGGATGCCGGTGACGCGGAGGGCGCGGGTCTGCCAGTCGTGGAACGACGTCCACGCCGACATCCGGAACTTGAACACGACGCGGTCGAACATGTTCGCCTCGGGGTACCGGTGGTGGAACCTCGTCAGCTCCTCGACCGCGGCGAGGATCTCGTTCTGCGACTGCACCACGTTGGTCGAGGTGTTCTTGATCTCGACGTACAGCAGGGACCGGCCGCCGACGCGGCGGTAGTGGTCGAGGAACTGCTCGAAGCTCGGGACCTTGACGCCCGGCTGCGGCTGGCGCGCGATGTTCAGCAGGTCCTTCTGCTGGAGCTGCGCCCAGGTCGTGCTGGCGAGCGCGGGGTTCGGGCCGGTGTTCTGCTCGGGGTTGTAGGTCGGCTCGAGCATCTTGCCGAGGTGGGTGTCGTGGAACATCACGAGCGTGCCGTCGGCGGTGCGGCGCAGGTCGGTCTCGACCCCGGCGCGGCAGCGCAGGTACGACTGCTCGAAGGCCGGGAGGCTGTTCTCCGGGGTGCGGGCGTCGAAGTCGCCGCGGTGGCGGACCGTCGTGAACTGCTGGCGGCCGCCGAGGTTCTGGAGGGTACTGAGGATCTCGGCGGAGGTCTTGGTGCATTCGCGGTCGATCTGGGCGGCGACGTCGGTGGCGGAGCGGCCGGACTGCTCGAGGCCGGTCGGCTGGGTCTGGGTGGGGTCGTCGTCGGGGGTCGGGTCGGTGATCGCGTCGCCGGGGCCCTTGTCGGGTGGGAGGACGAGCTGGTGGTCCGGGTCTTTATCGGTGATGGCCGTCGCGGCCGTGGGGTTCGGGTCCGGGGTCGGTGGGGTGGTCGCGGCGATCGTGCCCGTGCTGAGCAGAGCGAGGACGACCGCGACGGCGAGCGGTGACCGCGGGCGTCGGCGGGCGGGGTGCGGGTGCATGGCGTGCTCCTGGGGTCGGAGACGTCTGCCCGTCCGGTGCGCCGTGCGCGCTGGGCGCCGCGGTGTGGCGGACGATCCGCGCCATACCGATCGGGCTCCGTGACCCTCGAACCGGGTCGCGTCGCCGTTCTCCCGAGGCCCCCCATGGCCGCGGAACCGCGGCAGCCCCGGCTGCGGCGGGCGGGGTGCTGCGGTGCAGGGACGCGCGGGTGCGTGTCCTCTGTCGACGCTAGCGGTGGGTGGGGGCTGTGAGAAGGCTGTGGCGCGAGGTGCCACTCATGAGGCGCGGGATCCACCACTCATCGTCGTGTGGGCCGGTCCTTGGGTGGCCGTCGGCGCCTCGATCATGGTGCGATCCGGCTCCCCCGGGCTGGCACGGCAGGTGACGCCTGGAGGTGCGGTCTGTGTCCGAGGCGATCGTTGCTCCCCCGCCCCGCGGGCTTCCGGCCGCCCGCGTCGTCAGCGTCGTCCTCGGGCCGGTGCCCACGGCGGTGCTGACGTTCGTCGTGGGCCTCCGCCTGTTCGGCGTCCCTCACCCCGGCGTGGCGGTGCCGGCGGCCGCATGCGTCGGGGCTGCGCTCGGCGTCGTGCTCGCGGTGCGCATGCTGCGCGGGCCCGGGTCCGTCGCGCGCCGCGAGACCCTCGTGCTCGTCCTGGTCGCCCAAGGGGTGTGCTTCGCCGTCCTCTAGTGGACGGATATCCCGCCGACCGTGGTCATGGGGTTCGTCCACCTCGGGCTCGCCGGGATGACCGTCCTGATCGCGCCGTTCATCCGGCTGTGGGGGCACGGGTTCGTCCATCACGGGGACGGCGTCCCGCGGATGAGTGCCTCACGGGCCGGGGATCCCGACGGCCACGGGCAACCATAAGCCGTGAGCCCCGCTGGCACCGTCGTCGCGCGGCGATCCGCAACGCACACTGCTTGCCATCCGGAGGGCCGCGCACGCAGCAGTCGCGACATCGTTCGACGTTCCGCGATCGGCTGGCTCGGGCGAGAAGCCGACCGACCACGCTGCGCGCCGTTCACTATTCGCCCCCGTCCCGAAGGCTCCGCAGCACAGGCTCCAGAAATCCGGGGACCGCAGAACCGCCTATCAGCAGCTGCCGATCGAGAAGTCGGTTCGAGGTCTCGCACGAAGTCTCGCTCACGAGGCTGCACCCGTGGCAGGCGGAGAGGTTCAGCTGTGAGGAGCCCTGTCGGTCGCTCTCGATGCACACCGGGTCGTTGGAGCAGACGTCGGCGTCATCGAGTGCAGCCAGGACCAGAGGCAGGAGCTTCTGCGGGTGGCCGAGCCGGACCAGCCCTCCCAGCGTCCCTTGGGCGTCTCCGGCCGCGGTGTAGATGAGCACGCCAGCTGTCTTGTCGCTCCGCTCGGAGTTGGCGTAGATGCGCTCCTGTAGCGCGGCCGACGCATACCCGCTCTCGAACGCGAGCCTCCTGATCAGCAGGTGGGCGAGCGTGTGCAACGCGACGAAGCGCGGCTCGGGTGTGTCGAGCCGCTGGGCCCAGGGACTGGCGGCACGCCGATCCATGAGGATTGCTGCGCGCTGGCGAACTTCGGGGAGAGCTTCCCAGGCCGAGATCTCGGCCTCGTCGAACCGGAGGAAGATGCCCTCCCCGAACAGTTCGACCGTCGGGTACACGGGTCTGTGATGGGGTGCACGGTCCAGGTCCGCCGGAACGAAGTCGGCCGCAGCATCGTGCCGCCGGAAGCCCCGGAGCGCACGTACCTCCCGAACTCGGCGAACCTGTCCGACGCCGGTCAGCCGCGCGGTGAGCGAGCTCGGGACTGCCGGCAGCGGTTCGACGCTCCACCCGTCGACGACGAAGTCTCCCGCGCTCCTATCCCTTCCTGATCCGAGCTTCTTCTGGAATGCCGCCCACTCGCCGTCCTTCAGGTCGAGCAGAGGCGGGCTCTCCTCGTCAGCGGTGGAGGCGACGCGGAGCACCTCCTCGGGGATGGTGCCCAGGTCGGCCGCGATCCAGCTGGCCACCAACTCGGCCTGCGGTCCTCCGTTGTCCGACACGACCTTCGCGAAGAACGCGTGGTTGCGGATACGCGCTGCCAGCTCCTCCGACTGTGGACGTTCCTCAGGGATGTCCAGTGCGGCGAGCCGCTCGGCGATGTAGTTGCCCGTCGCGCCGCGCTGGGTGGCGACGAGCCGGTGCTCACAAGCCGATCCCTCGTGCTCTTCCTGCCACGGCTGCCTGCCGTCGCACTTGATGCCGTCCCGCAGGAGCGCGTCCCGACCGAGGAGTTGGGAGAGAGCGCGCGAGCGCTTGCAGCCTCCGCAGACGACCCGGAGTGAGGCGAGCCCTTCACCGTGCTTGGTCGAGCGCACGAAGCGGAGTTCCTTGTAGGCCCGACAGAAGCGGACCGCCTCGGTCACGCCGTCGTCGTGACCGCGGTGCGCCCACATAAACCAGGGGATGTCCTGGATGTGGCTGCCTTGGGTGCACACAGCCACATACCGCATGGGGACGAGCCCGCCGCCGCAGTCGCAACGGTTACGCCAGCGACCCTTGTCCTTCCCGGTCAACTTGGAGAGCCCGCCGCACCGCTCGCAGAACCGCCACGCCGGGAAGCGCCAGTAGAGGAGGCTGGGGGCCTCCTTGCCGGCCCGGTCGGCGTGGGCAGGGGCTTGCCGGAGCACCCCGCCGCCGAGGCGGTCGACGAGCCGGGGGCAGCTGATCTCGGGTGCGGACTTCTTGTGCCACCACGACGTATCGGGAGCGATGAGGGACTCGCCCCGCACATCCACGATCGCCCCGACACCGAAGGGTGAGACGGTCTCCGACAGGCGCAGCTCATGCCGAATGCGTTCCACCGGGGACCTCCTCCATCGGCTCGTGAACCTCGATCGCGACATTCGGGTCGACCGAACGCATCGAGTCGGCGACCAGCCAACCTTCGCCCTGTTGGCCGAAGCGTTTGAGCAATCCCAGATCGTCAGCCTTCCGCCGGTCGTACAGCAGGGGCGTCCCGGACTCACGGGACGCGGCGGCGCGTCTGTCCCAATCGCGAATGAGTGATCGCAACTCGTCCTCGGTTTCCTCCGCCTCGCTGGGGTCGGCGCGTCGGACGAGATCGAGCAATGGATCGAGCACGGCGTTGATTGCCGGCTGAAGGTGGACGTCGCTGAGGTCGAACCTGCTGGCCGCGTCGTTCGCAGCGAGAGCGGGGACCGACTGTCGAAGCGCCGCGACGATGGCACCTCCGAGTGACCGGGCGCGGGAGGACACCGACCATGGAGTCACGCTCGTCGGCTCGACGCTCCGGTAGAGGGCCTCGTGGTAGGCGCGGAACGTCTCGAAGTGGGAACGGTCGCGCGCGCGGTTGGATCTGAACAGGGTGACGACGAGACCGCGCACGGCGCCGCGTCCGACCCGGCTGGTCGCCTGGATGTACTCGGCCGTCGTCTTCGGCTGGCCCACCATCAGCATGAGGCTCAAGCGAGGCACGTCGATTCCGACGGACAGCATGTTGGAGGACAGGACCACGTCCACGGCCGAGTCCGACTCGTCGGCGCTCCGGCTGAGCGCACGCAGGTGCTTGGGAAGCTCTTCCGCCTCTTGTCGGCTGGTGAGCTCGACCACTCGGTCCGCTCTGACGGCCCGCGGTTCCAGCCCGAGTCGCCCGGCGCGTGCCTCGAGCCGTGCGTTCACGTCATCGGCGACAAGGGCCCCGGAGCGGCCGAGTTCTCGGAGGCTGTTGTGGTAGAGAACGGCCGTCCAGTAGGCGTCCTTGGAGCTGCTTGTACCGGCCGTGCGTGACAACGCTCCGGGGAGCTCGAGGAGGGGTGAGGCAGCCGCCACCAGGGCCGAAGCCTGCGACGTCGACTGCGGCATGAGGCCCACGTAGAGCCTCCCCTCACCAGTGGCGACGGGTCGGGAGAAGAAGGTCCGGTCGTCGTCGATACCGGCTGGAGGATAGAGGCTGACGGGTCGCCCGTAGAGCCCGGAGACCTGCTCCGCGGACGACCGGATGGTGGCGGTCGAGGCGACGATCTTCGGCCTCGCGCCGCCGCGGGAGAGGAGTACCTGGATGACGGAGTCGAAGACAGCCACGGTGGTGCCGAGCGGCCCGGAGAGAAGGTGCAGCTCGTCCTGGATGACCAGGGAAGGCTGGCGGTAGGGCGTCCCGATGCCGAGAATGCGCCCGGCCTCCGGTCGGAACTGGAGGCGCGCGAACTTGTCCACAGTGGCGAGAACGATCGTCGGCGGGTCGTCGTAGATGACCTGGTCCACAACCGCGACGGGTAGCTCATCGGCGAACGGGCACGCCTGGTCCGTGCAGTAAATGACGGTGTCGTGGCCGTCGAGGCGCAGCCCGTAGAGGGTTCGATCGGTCGAGTGCTTCGGCGGCAGGAGCGGGGCGCCGCACCAGGGGCAACTCTCGATCTGGAACTGGTTCGCTTCGTCGGGCCGCGCCGCCTTGTGCAGTCTGGCCAGTGCGCCCTTGGCCTCGGCGCGGGTCCCAGGCGTCACCTGGTTGCCGACCCATAGGCCGATGGTGAAGCGCGGCATTCCCTTGACTCGCGTGTCGTGCAACCGGCCTGGCCGTCTGAGGAGCTCCATCGCGCAGACGAGTGCCGCGGTCCGCTGGAACTGTTGTGCAGTGAGCAACCGGAGGGTGTATCGGGTTATCACGGCGGTGCCCGCGCCAGCCGTCCCGTGCTCGAGTCGCCGCCGAAAGACCTCCGTGGCGGCGAGGGCGAGGTAGGCCTCGGTCTTCCCGCCACCGGTGGGGAACCAGATGAGGTCCACGAGTTCGCGGTCATCGTGGTCGTCGCCGAGGGTCGAGGCGAGCGCGACCAGCAGGAACCCCAATTGGAAGGGCCGCCAGCGGGGCTCGCGAGGTTCGTCGCCACGTTGCGCCATCGCCTGGAGCATCTGCAGGCGCATCGCCGCCATGCCGAGGGCGAACGCCGTGCGATGGAGAGCATTCTCGGGTGCGCGCAGTAGCTCGACCCCCTCACTCATCCGGCTGGCGGTCGTCCGCGCGCGATCGGCGATCGTGCGGGCGACAGGTGCGTCGTCGGCAAGGGCCATGGCCCGCAGTACTTCTGCCTCGACCCACTTCTCGAAGGCGTGCAGGAAGGCGTCCAGGGAAGGGAGGACTGCGCCCGGCTCGGTGTCGATCTGAGCCAGGTGTTTCAGTTCGAGGGCCTGGTCTTCGGAGGTGCCCGAGCGGAACCCTGTCACTTCGACCGCCGGTACGACGAACGCCGGCATCGGGTCGAGGAACACCTTCGAGCAGTCGGACCCTATGAGTTCCCAATCTGCGGCCATCCCGTGGCCGACCGCATAGACCTTCCGGTTGCGGTACCGGACGCGCAGCTCCGCCGACTCCTCGTCGACGTCCAGCGAGCGCCTCACATCGTACTCGAGGAAGCGGTGGCCGGGCGCGGCCGTGACCGACAGTGCAACCTGGAACAAGGTCAGGGGCACGTCGAGACGGTCGTCTCCGAGCGAGGTCGAGAGGACCCTGGCATGAACTGTCACGAGGCGCCCCGACCGGTAGCTCCGCCACCGGGCGCCGATCTCGACGGGCACACCGCCTACCGTGAGCGTCTCGGGCGGGCGGGTGTCGGAGAGTTCGAGGGCTCGGATCTCGAATGGGTGTCGCCGCCAAGCCGGAGGCCCGTCGCCACGGACGTCCTCGTAGGTGGCTCCGGTCAGATCGCACAGGACGGATGTGCCGTCCGTGACGAACGAGATCGCCACCGACGACGGGCGCCAGTCCTCGGCGAGGGGGACTCCCGCACTGTCCTCCTCAACGTCGGACTCGGACACGTCCGCATCGACGTCGGGTTCCGGGCTCGTGTCCGGATGATCCGGCACCTCCCGGGGGAAGAGGATTCCGACGGAGTACCGCAGGTTAGGCGGGTTCTCCACGACCTCCGCCGGCCCTCCCTCGGGGCCGACGTACGCGCCACGCAGATGGGTCAGTGCCGCCGCTTGTTGCGCCGTGAGCGTCACTCCGCCACCATCCTCCGTCGGACGAGATCCTTGAGCCGCGCCATCTCCAGGTCCGACGCAACGACGTGCAGGGCCACGCGAGCCCTCGTGACCGCGACGTAGAGCGCCGCCGTGCCCCGGGCATCGAAGACCTCGGGCAGTCCGCACACGATGACGTGCTCCGCCTCGAGGCCCTTGGCATGCCTGGGGTTGGTGACGAGCACGCCACGCTCATTGCGGAGAGGGGCGGCGGACCCTACGTCGACGATCCAGATGTTGTCGCGCCTCACCCCGTCCGCCACCAACCTGCTCGCTAGCTCACCGGCTTCCGTCAGGCCGCCGTTCGTGGAGGCCACCCAATGAACGTTCTCGCCGTGCACGATGCCGGGGTCGCCGATGTCGGCGCCGAGGTACTCCTGCACGACGTGGACGATCGCCTTGGTGTTGCGGACGTTGAGGTCCAGGTCGACGGTCGTCGCCTCGTCCGCGACCAGCGCGAGCACGTCCTCATCGAACTCCCCGTCCACGTGGGCCTGGTTGTTCGGGTCGAGGAACATCCGCCATCGGCCGGAGGACCGGCCGCCGCGGATCAGGCCGTCGAGTCGGTCCATCCCCTGGGCGTTCATGAGGTCCTGCGCCTCGTCGACGAACACGGAGTCGAACGTGCGGTCGTCGGGCAGGTCCTCGAAGGCGACGAGATGAATGTCGCGGCCCGCGACCCGCTGTGCGAAGAACGCGGACAGGCCTGGCGACCTGTAGGTGATCAGTGTGGCACGGCCGAGGTCGGCGTCCTGCTTGGCGGCCTCGGCGAGGACCACGGACTTGCCCGTCCCAGCACCACCCGTCACGAGCACTCTGGGATTGCGTGCGAGGGTGGCGAGCACCCTTGCCTGCGCCTCGGTCGCGCGGTTCTGCTCGTCGAGGACCGCCCCGCGGAGTGCGTCGATGACAGGGATCCGGGTGAACTCTCCGAAGAGCCGGACGCGCAGGTCATCGGCCCGCGCGAGTCTGCGGCCCGTCGGTGGCCGGCGCGCACCGGCGGCGACGGTGTCGAGAGCGGCGCAAAGGGCGTCGGTGCTCATCTCGTCCTTCGCGAGCCAATGGGTGGGTGCCCACTCCGTCGAGTGCGGCGGCGGCTCGACGTCGGGCGTGATGACCACCGCCTCGTGCGCGTACCAGCCGACCCCCTCCTCGGTGAGGATGTCGCGGAGCGCATAGGCGGCCGACCTGGCTTGCTCCATCGGCGAACTCGGCAGGCGATGCCACTCGTCACGCCGGTCGATCGAGTACCAGGTGCCGTCGTGTTTGCGCACCCCACCGCCCTTGACTTCCACGACGACGACGACTCCACGCCAGAGGACGACGAAGTCGGCCTCTGCCTGTTGCTTGTAGGCGTGGGAGCGCAGCTTGACCGAGTGGAAGGCGACGGCATCCGGATCGCCGTCAACGCCCCGGAGCAGGCGGGCCACGCGGCGCTCCGCGTCGCTCGTGGCTGTGCGCTCGATGTCGACGAGGTCGGGGGAGAGGATCAACTGCGGTGCTCCTGCCAGAACGTCTCGTACTCGCGGTACCCGAGAAAGTCGTTGACTTCACCGAAGTTGTCAACGAGATCGACGATCAGGCACTCCTCCTTGCCGCCGTTGGCCGGCCCACGAAGTCCGCGCCCCGCCATCTGGATGTAGGCGCCGGGGCTGAAGGTAGGTCGGGCGATGTACAGGGCCCGGACGCCAGGGGCGTCGAAGCCCTGGGTGAGGAGGTCGCAGTTGGTCAGGACTTGGATCCGGCCGGCCTTGAACTCAGCGATCACCTCGCGTCGCCGCTGGCGCCCTGTCTCTCCGGACACCGCCGCCGCATTCCGCCCGCGGTACCGAAGCGTCGCAGCGAGCACCTGCGCGGAGAGCACCGTCGGCGTGAAGACCAGGATCGGCCAGTCCTCATCCTGGCGGGTGATGTGGTCCACCAGTGCGGCCATTCGCGCTTGGTCTTCGGCGATCCGCGTCATGACGGTGTCGCTGACTTTCCTGAAGGTCCTGGCGTCATGGATCTCGGAACGGCTCAGCGCCACGTCGATCCCCCGGAGCACCTGGTGCTCCACGCGGGCGAGTACCTTTCGCTCGGCGAGCTGTCGGTAGGGGTCCTCGTCGAAGGCGGCGAGCTTGCGCCTCCCGAACCGGGCCGCGAGCGAGTCGGTCCCGCTGCTTCCGCCCTTGAACGGCGTCGCCGAAAGACCGACGAGCGGCCTGGCCCACTCCCGGCCCGCCACACCGAGCCAGCTCAGGATTCGGGTGTATCGCTCCGAGTCTCCGGCACGGTGGGCTTCGTCGACGAAGACGGCAGTCGCGTTCGCCAACCAGTCGTAGTCCCGACTAGTCCGGACGAGGTCCAGCTTGGCGTCCGTGGCGACGATCACGCTGAAGTCCGTCTCGGGTTCGTGGACCGTGTGGTTCTCCCAGAGCCGCCCGATGCCGAGAGGACGCTCGTCGCGCAGCCCTCGCCACACCGCACTCCAGGTCTGGACGGCCTGCTCGCAGAGTTCCTGGGACTGGGCGATCCACAGCACCGGGCCTCGAAGCGCTCCTTCCGTGAAGAGCCGCAACGTCGTCTCGGAGGCGACGCGGGTCTTGCCGGCCCCCGTCGGGAGCTCGACCATCGCCTTACCAGCGCGGCCGTCCGCTTCACGTTGGATGAGCACCGTGCGCAACTCGTCGCTGATCGCGGTCTGGAAGTCGTGCAGTGGGCTGAGTCGAACGGCTCCCGGGACCACGAACTCGTCTTCCTGCGGCTCGGCGCGCCGTCCCGCGAATGAGGTACCGAATCCCATCTTGCGGAGCCAGGAGATCGTCGCGTCCCCCCCGGCCCACCTGGTGGGTACGTCAGGGAAGCCCTCTTCACGGAACGCATCCTCCAACATGTGGATCGAGTCCGTGCCGTAGACCGTGAGGAAGAGCTCCCCTAGGGAGGTGTCGTCGTTGACGAGCCTCTGTGACTCCAGGGCCCCCCAGAGTCCCTTGGGGAGCGCCTCGCGCAGAGTGTCGGGCCCGAGATAGACCTCGAGACGCTCGGCGTCAGTCGCTGCCGCCTTGGCCTCCGCCCGGAGTCCCTCGAGCCGGTGGCCGAGGCCGACCATCTGGACCCGGCCCAGCTCAGCGTGGTCCAGGCAGAGGCCGAAGGCCTCGTTGACGATCGCAAGCGCACGGGCTTCGGGCAGGTCATCCCTGATGACGAGGTCGTTGCCCTCCAGCCACCACTCAAGCGGCTGGTCCTCGACGCCGTCCTCCGTCGTGACCCGTTTGGCGATCTGCATGGCACGCGCGATCGATGCGTGGGCGACGGTCTCGGCGACGTGAACGGAGCGAAGGCCCGTGAAGACGTCCTTGATCGGCTGGCCGGCCTGAAGACCGTCGATCACCATCGAGAAGGCGAAGCTGTCCTCGAACCGCCTGCAGCCGACCGTGGCGACGAGCGCCTCGACTTGGGCTCCCTCGGCGAACAGGTAAGGCCGTCCCCGCGTCGCAAGGTACTTGCGCTCGTCCTCCGAAGAGGCGACGTAGACCGTCTCCGGCGAACGAGGCTCAACCGCACGGCCGACGCGCGCCGGGATGCTGACCGGCCGCCCACCGTCTGGGAAAGCCACGCGTACGGCGGTGAGGATGAACTCGACGAGGGTTGCGTCAGCGATCGTGTCCGCGAAGACCGGTGCCTCCAGGGAGGCCCTGAGAACCTCTGGTGCAACCCGCTCGAGCTCGGAAGGGAGCCCGAGCGCGTCGGCAATCCGACCGTAGCCGCGGAACAGAGGAAGCAGTGCTTCGAACCGGAGGAGGGACGGGTGCGCGGCTTGTCCGGGTGCCGCGAAGCCCCGGGTGGTCCTCACCAGGCCCGCGTGCTCCACCGCCCAGCGCGCCGGGGACTGCACCTCATAGGTCCGGCCTGAGTCGACGTCCTCACAGATCCACGGGCGGTCGCCGAGCTCCATGAGGCCCACCGTCCAGTGCTCCCGCAATGCAGGCGACGCCTCGGCCCTCTGGAGCATGAGGAGGACCGAGAACGGACCGGGGCCCTCGCCCGGTTCGAGGTCTATCCGTTCGATGGCCCGGTCACCCGGCCCCAGCTTCGAGTTGAGGTGGGCCCGCATCCAGTCCCGGTAGTCATCGCGGAGCGGCTCTTGCTCCTCCAGGAAGTTCGCGACCGGCTCCTGGATTACCCCGATGCGGTGGGCAACCTCCGGAAGGCAGCGTTCGCGGTCGAGAAGCCTCGATGCCAGCTCGCCTCCGAGGGCTTCCGGGATGTCGAAAACGCCCACTGGCCCGGCCCACGCTCCGTCTTTAGTGGGCACCTTCACCTTGGTGCTATGCCGCTCGAGGATCTTGGCTGCGGCGTGCACGGGAACGTCGAGGACCGCCTCCCACAGTGTCTGGAGCTCGGCCGGCGACGGCGCATCCGGCAGCGCCGCCACACGCGCGTTGAGAACCGTCTCGGGGTCCATGTCACGGAAGCCCGCCTGCTTGAGCAGAGCCTCCACCCCGGGCTGCGACAGGAACTCGGGGTCGACGAACACCGCTCCGTCGAGGTGCACGTCGCCCTCTTGATGCAGGAAGACGAGGTCCTTGTCGGTGATCGCTCGGGGCCCGTCGGTCGTCAGGATGACCTTCGCCTGCTCGATCGACTCGAGCGACCTGTGACCCATCACGGTCTTCAGAGCATTGGCGGCGGAGACAGGGTCTGTGCCCTCGGCCCATTCGCGCAGCCAGGCGAGAAGCCCTCGCTTGGGCAGCCTCTCGAGAGCCCGCAACTGATCGCGCGAGCCCTCGACCGCGAAGTCGTCCTCCATGCCGGCAACGAACAGATCGCGGAGGCGGGTCGCTCTGGTGTCCGTCGAGTAGCAGCGCCAGTGCGGCACGTCCCTCCCCGTGTTGGGCGACAGCGCCCATCCCTCGTGAACTTTGGGCGCGAACTTCACGGCGAAGTCCAGCGGGCGCAGGTCGAGGCCGAAGCACAGCGATCCGCTGGCGTCGGGAATCAAAGGGCGCCGGGAGACGGCTGCGCGAACGTGGGCGATCATGGTCTCGTCGCCGAACCCAAGACTCTCCCGGCCACGTGCTGGCATGTAGTCGAGGTGGGCCGCCGGATCGTCACCCGTGATCACCCGGGGCAGCAAGTCGACGAAGGTATCGGCGATCGTCTGGAGGATTTCACGGTTGTAGTCGTTGCGGAGCAGGGTCGTCCGGTCGTCGTTCACGCTCCAGGGAGCGTTGAACAGAGCTGAAGCCGACGTTCGGTCCTGTAACGGAAAGTACGACCAGAACTGTCCGATTCGGAGCCTCGACTGCTGGCGCGGCAACGCGACGGTGACCTTCACCTCCGAGCGGGATACCGCCTCGCCGACCTCCCTTCCGCGCATGCGCGGAAGGAGCGTGCATCCGGTCCCGGACGATCCACTCGTCCCCGTCGCCGTCCGGACGCTCGATCCGGAGCAAGCCGTTGCCGAGATCGCGCGAGACGTGGGTGATCGTGAGCCCATCCGACCCGAGGACCCGGAGCCGCACTTCGCGGACCGCACTCACGAAGAGCAGGAACTCCGTAGCGAAGTTCTCGATCTCGTGCCGGAGTCGCTCGAGGTTCTTTGCTTCCGGGAGTCGGACAACCGTGGATGCCCACTCGCCAAGTTCCGCGAGAACCTCGTCGTCGGAGAACTCCTGGTTCGCGTCAACCGGGACGGCTGTCCGCAGGAGCGGGTAGCGGCGAGCGCCCGGTGTGGCCTGCGCAAGCTCCGCCTGCGCCGAAGGGCTGTTGAATTCGAACGAAACGGAACGGCTGAACACCTGGGGTCGGTCGGACACCGCGAGGACAGACTTGAACCCGAGGCCGAACCTTCCGATCTCGTCCCCGCGCTTGCCGCTGATGTGCGCCATCGTAATCGACCGAAGGCCGTCCTTGGAGAACGGCCGTCCGGCGTTGGCGCAGTAGAGGACGCCGCGGTCGATGTCGAGCACGATCTCGACGCGCCCCGCGTGCGGACCGCCGTCGTCGCTTCCCGCAATCGCATCGGCGGCGTTCTGGACCAACTCTAGGAGCGTCCGGTTGGCGTACCCGCCGACGCGGATGGACTCCTCGTGATTCGCGTGCTCGGTGATCAGGTCGGGCTTCGCATGGTACGACCTGAGGGTGCCCTCCATCTGGCCACGGAGATACTCCATCAGCCCGCGGTCCGGGGCCCATGCGGCTTTGTCCACAGCTCTCCCATCCGACTGCCGTACTAGAGGGCGCCTTGCCCACGCTTCGATTGCGGGCCCTCCAGCACGAACGCTCCTCGACCACCGACTCTGGCAGATGCCGCTGACACACCGTCGGCCTCGGGCGGGTGAACCGGCCGGATACACCTGCTCGCGCGCAGCTCTGCGCGCCGGTCACACCGCCCTCCGTCGACCCAACAGCTCGTCCTGGCGACGGATGCGCCGCTTACCGCCAAGCGCCGAAACTCGTCGGGGCTTGCTATGCGTCTCGAGAACCACCGTCAACCTCGGCGGGCGCGGGCGCATGACGCTTTCGACGCTTCACGACCCACCGCAACACGAACATGCCGTCTGCAGCTCCTGCTTGGCTCGGGTCAACTCAGCCTCTACGCGGTCGCAAGCGGACGCCACACCCTCGTGCTCCCACACACGCACAACGCGCCACCCGGCATGGTGGAGATCCGCGTCAGTTTGACGGTCGCGGGCGACGTTCCGAGCTAGCTTCTGCGCCCACCACTCGGCGTTCGTCTTCGGCGTGGAAGCATGCTGTGGGCACGAGTGCCAGAAGCAGCCGTCCACGAACACGACGACGCGGAGGCGCGGGAAGACGAGGTCGGGCCTACGGCGGCCCGGGAGTACAGCTCGCTGGACGAAGAAGCGACGTCCGCGGCGATGCAGCTCACGGCGGATCGCCATCTCCGGAGCCGTGTCGCGGTTTCGAACTCGCGCCATCCGGGCACTGGTCGCCTGGTCTGTCTTCATGGTCCCATCGCCCCGCGGCTCCGTCAGATACGGTCCACTCGTGACCCTCCCATCGACCTCAAGGGTGCCACCGGCTGCGCCGGGCCATGTCTGCACGCCGGACCCGCGCCCGGGACGCGAGCGCGAAGCGCACTCGATCTCGGCTCCTGGGGAAGATCTCGAGCTGCAACGCGTACTCTCCTGGCTCGCCCCGTCTCCGCTCGAGGATGCGTTCACTCGAGCGGTGGATGACGCGGTCAAGTACGTGCTCGATGGATCTCGAACCGGTCGATTCGATCTGATGAGCCCTGACGTGGACTCGGACGAGCGCGCTTCCGTGGGTACGAAGCTCCAGTATCGCGTGCTCAACGAGCTGAGTCTCATTAAGGAACCACCGCTGGACACCACGATCATGGGCGTCCCGGTTGAGTTGAAGGCCACCGTCGGCTCCAGTTGGATGATTCCGACCGAGGGGCAATGCGAAATCTGCCTGCTGCTCCAGGTCGACGCACGGGAGGCCAGACATAGGGCCTTCCTTATGCGCACCCATAGGGCATGGCTTCGCGAAGGAGCGAACAAGGATGGCAAGCGCGGCATCATGAGTGCCGCCCTCGCGCGATACGCCATACGGCTGCTCGATTGGACACCGCTTCCACCAGAGCCGCTCAAACAGCTCACTCGTTCGCAGCGAGACGTCGTCTTCGCGCCGCGAGTTGGTCAAACCGAGCGCCTCACTGAGCTGTTCGGGTTCCTGCCCAATGTCGTCATCCCGCGGTCCTCAATCGAGACGGTCTGCGCGGGCAACCGCGATCCCATGCGCCGAGCGCGTCAGGCGAAGCCACTCGTGGCACAGCGGCATGGCCTCACGTTGCTTTGTGGCACCTGGAAGCAAGATGTCGAGACAGCGTCTGCTCGTGGCTTCGACATCTCCGGGGATGCGTGGGTGGCCCTCACGCCTGTCGCCCTCGAGCGGGGCCTACATCAGATAGGGCTTGACCTGCCGAGCGATCGCTCGGGCAAGGCCGCCAGGCACGGCGTTGCCGATCTGCCGCGCGATCTGGATCTTCGTCCCCACCCACTGGTAATCCTTGGGGAAGTCCTGGATCAGTGACGCCTCGTAGTGGGTGATCACGCGGTCGACGCTGCGGGACACGTCGCCCTTGATCCACCGTGATTCGGGGTCCTGCACCGCAGCCGGCTCCCACTGCGGGTGGAGGTACTGACCCTTCTCCGGCTTGAAGAACTCGGTCCTGATGGTGACTGACGGAGCGTCCCAGCGCCCGCGCCCCATGACATCGGTGGTTCCCGTCGGCTTCTCCCTCCAGCAGCGCGGGAGCAGATCCGTCGGTACGTCGAAGCGTCCCCCACCGGGCGGAACGTACGAATAGCGCTCTCGACTCTTGGGAAGCGGGTTGCGCTTGATGTGGATGTCGCGCGCCTTGAAGGTGCCAGGCATCGACTCGCCGAAGAACGTCGTCGTCGACGCGGGCAGCTCGGTCGACGCCGGGTCCACGGGGAGCCCACCGATCACGTCACGAAGCGTCCTCCACGGAGCGAGGCCGCTGCCGTCGACCGGCTTCTGCGCGTGAGTCGGGGTCGGCATCTCGATCTTGCCGACTCGGGATCCGATGACGATCGTTCGCTTCCGCCTCTGCGCGACGCCGTAGTCCGCTGCGTTGAGCACGGCGTGGGTCAGCTCGTAGCCCTGGAGCGCACCGTGGTCCTGCTCGGCGAGCAGCATCTGGAACTCGGGGCTCTTGGAGAAGCGATCGACGTTCTCGATCACGAACACCTCAGGATTCGCGGCAGCCACGAAGCGCATGTACTCGCGCCAGAGCTGGTTCCGCGGGTCGTTGAGATCCTTCAGCCCGAGATTGCTGAACCCTTGGCAGGGCGGGCCGCCGATGACGACTCGCGCCTCCGGGATCTGCGCGGTGGGTACCTGGGCGATGTCGCCAGCGATCACGTGATCCTCGCCGAAGTTCGCCGCATACGTGGCCGCAGCTGCTCTGTCCCACTCGACGGCGAGCAGCGGTTCGAACCCCTCATCGACGAACCCCTGAGTCATGCCGCCGCAGCCAGCGAAGAGGTCGATCATGGGGATGCCGGTCATGGCGATGATCGTACGTGCCCCCACCGACACATCCGAGTGCTCACGCCTGGGTGATCGACAAGTGGCCCGGCCCGATCACCTCGGAGGGGCTCCCGGGGTCATCCGATTCGTAACGGATGACCCCGGGAGCCGGAGATGAGCCTGCCTACCGCCGCCCGCGCGACAGGTCGAACACGGTCGTCGTGTCGTACGTCTCCCCCGGCCGCAGCGTCGTGCTCGGGAACTGCGGCTGGTTCGGCGAGTCCGGGAAGTGCTGCGTCTCGAGCGCCAGCCCGTCCGACTGCCGGTACACGTGCCCGCCGGTGCCGACGAGCGTCGCGTCCAGGAAGTTGCCCGAGTAGAACTGGATGCCCGGCTCGGTCGTCCACATCTTCAGCGTCCGCCCGGAGTCCGGGTCACGGAGCTTCGCCGCCAGCTGGAGGCTGCCGTCGTCGGGCCGGTCGAGCACCCAATTGTGGTCGTAGCCCTGCCCGAACAGCAGCTGCTCGAACGGCTCGCGGATGCGCTCGCCGATCGGCGTCGCCGACCGGAAGTCCATCGGCGTGCCCGATACGTCGGCGATCTCGCCGGTCGGGATCAGCGTCGAGTCGACCGGCGTGTAGCCGCTGGCCGGCAGCGTGAGCTCGTGGTCGAGGATCGACGACGTGCCCTCGCCCTGGAGGTTCCAGTACGTGTGGTTCGTCAGGTTCACGACCGTCGGCGCGTCCGTCGTCGCGGTGTAGTGGATCTCGAGCTTCTGGTCGCGGGTCAGCGTGTAGGTGACCTGGACGTCGAGGTTGCCCGGGTAGCCCTCCTCGCCGTCGGGGCTCAGGTAGTTGAGCTGGAGCCCGACGGTGCCATTGTTCTGGATCGGTGTCGCGGTCCAGACCTTCGTGTCGAAGCCGTTGAACCCGCCGTGGAGGCTGTTCGGGTCGTTGTTGATGGGCAGCTGGTAGGTGGCGCCGTCGAGCTCGAACTGGCCGTTCGCGATGCGGTTGCCGTACCGGCCGATGAGCGCGCCGATGTACGGGCCCGGGTTGTTGTTGTCGAGGTAGCCCTGCAGGTCGGCGAAGCCGAGGACGACGTTGACCGGGTCCTTGCGCCCGTTCGGGACCTCGAGCGACTGGATGATGCCGCCGTAGGTGAGGATCCGGACGGTCATGCCGCGGTTGCTGAGCGTGTACCGCTCGACGGCTGTGCCGTCCTCGGTGGCGCCCCACGGCTCGGAGGTGATGGTGGCGGTGTCGTGGTGGCCGCCGCCCTTGTCACCGCCCCAGCGGTCGGTGGTGTCGTCGGCCCCCAGTGCGGCGGGACCGCCCGAGACGAGCAGTGCGGCGACCGCGAGCGGGGCTACCACGCCCACGAGGCCGCGACGGAGTTGACGCATGCGCATGTGACTCCCCCTGTCCACGTCGGCCGGCGCCGCCCCCTGGGACGTCGGTGTCCCGCGGCGCGGCGACCCTGGCGCGTGACGTGGATGGGGTCGGGCGCCCGGAGGGGCGGTGCGGTCGGGATCGACGCTAGGGACCCACGTCCCTCACCGTCAACGACAGCCACTCGCGGGCACGCCCCGCAGGTATCCATCGCCTCCTCCGCGGCGTGGTGACCAGACAGTCCCGCCTTGATGGGAGGCCGGCGCCTGCGGAGCCAGTAGAGTGCTCCAACATCTCAAACCTCTCAAACCGGGCACGCGCGCCTGTGAGACAGGCGCGGCACCAATCCGGCTGCCCGAACGGAGCGCTATGCCCATCGTGCTGACCACCGGAGCTCCCACGGCGTCCGGTCGCACATATCGCGATATTGTCGGGAAGCAGTACGAGTTCCCAATTCGGTATCGACACCTTGTCGTCACCGGGACGCCGTTCGTCTATTATCGCGGTCGGCGCGGGACCAGGCTCGGAGAACCTCAATATTTCGGAGACGGCGTCGTCTCCTTTATTGAAGAGCCTGACGCAACCTCGGACACCATGATCGCCCACCTGGCCGACGTCAGACTATTTGACACCCCTATAGCCGCAAAGAACCGTGATGGAACCTATATCGAGACTGGAACATCCAAAGGAACGAACTGGGCGAATGGCGTCCGAAAAATAGATTCAGGCACTTACCGATATCTCATCGCGAGGACATCGAATTCGCAGCCCGACGCCATTCGATCCAAAGCCACCCCAGACCACGCCTCGAGGCTTGAAAGATATTCGGTGAATGTTGCCCTTCAGATGCTCGCGACAGAGTTCGGGCGCGATAGCGTGGAAGAAATGCCCCCGGGGAACCCGGGGTACGACATTGCCGTCAAATCCGGCCCGTCCGTATTGCACGTAGAGGTTAAGGGGACGGTCCTACCAAGTCCCGTTTTCCATCTTTCCGAGGGGCAAAGGCGCCACTCGGAACTGCTGGGCGACCGATTCATGCTCGTCGTTATCTATGACGTCGATCTGCACCGATCGACTCACAAAGTGGTGACGCTTCGCGGCAGCCTCGATAGGCAAGATCTCGACCTGCAGCCGGACTCCTGGATCGGCCGACTGATGGTCTAAGATGTCCGCCGATCGCCCAGTTGGTTGACGGTCTCCCCTCAGCGTCATCACGAACGAAGGATCGCATGACCCACCTCGCCCTTTCCTGCTTCAGCGGAGCTGGCGGCATGGACATCGGGCTTGAAGCAGCAGGCTTTACTTCCGTTGGCGCAATCGAACTCGATCATCTTGCCCGACAGACTCTAGCGGCAAATCGGCCCGAATGGCCGATTCTGGACCTTCATGACGTAGTTGAGGCTGGCGAAGTGCTCATGCCGGCCGACCTCGGCATGGAACCGCGGGAACTCACCGTGCTCGCAGGCGGCCCGCCGTGCCAACCTTTCAGCATGGCTGCGCAGTGGAGCCAGCCAAAGCGGGGAATCGACGACGACCGCGGCAAGACTGTCGGTGGTATGCTCAAAATCGCGGAGCGCTTCTTGCCACAAGCGATCCTCATCGAGAATGTCACCGGCTTCCTCCAGGGCAGGAATTCCGCGGCAACGATCATTTCAGATCACCTCGATCGAATCAACGTGGCGCACGGCACGCACTACCGCCTTAACCACTGGGTCCTGAACGCGGCCGACTTTGGGGTGCCCCAGAACAGAAGGCGGGCGATCGGGGTAGCGTTCCGCGACCTAGACGAGAGCGACGCGATTCCTGCCCCTATCGGCCCATTCGAGGGCGCTCATCTGACCGCTTGGGACGCCATCGGGCACCTTCGTCCTTCGGAAGTGCCCGCCGCGGAAGGTGGCTATTCTGACTTGCTTCCATCCATCCCGGAGGGCGCGAACTATCAGTACCTCACGGCGCGCGGCGGGGGACCCGAAGTTGAACTTTTCGGGTATCGGACGCGATACTGGTCGTTCCTGCTCAAGCTTCGGCGCGACGCTCCTGCGTGGACTCTTCCGGCCAGCCCGGGCCCGTCCACTGGACCGTTTCATTGGGACAATCGGCCCCTCGCCATCGAGGAACGCCTGGCTCTGCAAGGGATGCCTCACACCTGGAAGCTCGCCGGCACACACCGTGATGCGGTAAAGCTCACCGGCAACGCGACACCCTCCCCGCTCGCCGAGTCCATGGGGCGCTACATCCTCGCAAAGCTGGAGAGTCCAGCACTCGCGCCTTCGCCCGATGAGATCCGCCCGACGCTCGCTCCGAAGCGGCGCAGCGGTCCACCAGCTCCGACACCACCAACCGCGCTTCCCGACAGGTGGAGGTCGCAGGTCGGGTCAAAGGCTGCGCACCCCGGAGCAGGTGCGGGACCGTCCCGGCACCTGCGCCCATCCGAGTGACGGGAGCGCCGCCACAGCCGTGAACGTGACAGTCTAGTCGCGTGATCGGACTGGGCGAAGTGCCGCTTGTCGAACTCGAACTCGACCCTGAAAACCCCCGGTTGCCGGAAGAGGTCCAGGGCGCACCGCAGGCCGAAATACTCGCCTACTTATTCGAGCACGACGTTCTGACCGAACTCGCGGAGAGCTACCTAATTAACGGGTTCTTCGCGAATGAGGCCCTCCTCGTACTTCCGCCGGACGATCGCGGAATTCGAGTCGTCGTCGAGGGCAACCGTCGGCTCGGCGCGCTCAAGTACCTAACTCGAGACGCGACGGCCGTTGAAGGCAAACTTCCCGAGCACCAGGTTGATCCAGCACCGGATCCGGCCCTGATTGCTTCGCTCAGGAGCGTGCCTGCCATCGAGGTAGAAGACCGCGATGAGCTATCATCCTATCTCGGCTTCCGCCATATTAGCGGCTTGAAGACTTGGGCTCCTGAAGCGAAGGCCCGCTACCTCTACTCGGAGGTGGAGAAGGCTCACGCACAAGGCGTCACCGACCCATTCTATGTGATCGGACGGCGCGTCGGAAGCAACGCTCTCGGCGTTCGCAATGCGTACTTTGCATACAACGTCCTCCGAGTCGCGCGTGACCATCTCGGTTTGAGAGGGCTCGCGAGTCACGTCCTCAACGAACGCTTCGGCGTATGGACGCGTCTTCTCGGCACCGCGAACGTCTCCAAATACGTTGGTATCAGGCCTGCCGCGAACACATATTCCGAGGTATCAAGTAGCACTGACGGGATCGACGTCAATCGTCTTCGCGAAGTCCTGCAGGACCTAACGCCTGTCGAAGGCTCTAAGAGGGCATTGCTGCACGACAGCCGCGATGTAACCGACTACTCGGCAGTTCTCGCCAACCCCTCGGCCCTTGAGGTAATGCGGCAATACGGGCGCCTAGACATAGCTGCAGAGGCTGCAAACGGATCCGATTTCGACAACCGTGTTCAGCGGATCCTCGAGATGGTGCAAGTAGCCACTCAAGAAGTATTGTCGGGAGTTACAGTCACGCCCGAGTCGGCACGAATAACTGCTGAACTCGCGAAAAGCGCTCGCGGCTTAAACGTCCTAGTGCAGGCCGAGGTGTCCGACGACGACGGCGGCGATGCATGACCGTCCTGGAGCAGCGGATCGATCCACGCATCGACATCTACGGAGGTGACGGCAGGTCCGGGGCGCTAGCTGACTTCGTGGAATTTCGCGCGCTGAATGGGGTCCACAACTCCGTTGCCGATCTCGCCGACCTCGTCAAGGACATGGGTTGGAGCTCGCGGCCACTTCGTCAGATCATCACGACGCCTGACGATGAAGGCGATGACCCAGACAGCATGGCGGAGCAGGCGTTCGGCCTCCTTGCGGAGCGTCTGGACGTTCTTCAGGAGCGCTATCCGTTTGAGTTTCGATCTGGCCGACTGTACGTTCGCGCGCTGTTCGACGTGCGAGAAAGCTCCTATATTCAGCTTCTGGCGATCACGATGGCACACGCGTGGAAACTCGACTCGGGAGAGGCCAAGCCAACCGAGGTCCTCGAGTTTGTTGTAAGGGATGCACTCACCACCCTGGTGCCAGCTGTGAGCATGGGGACAGCCGACCGCAACGGAAAGACGTTCAAGGAAAATCTGAGGGAGAGCGCTTCTGCGCTCGGACTTACTGCGACCCCGAACCCAACGCCGATCCGGGTGAAAGCGAAGGACGCGGGTGTTGACACGCTGGCGGGGCAGGTTTGGCGGGATGGTCGGCCGGGTCACTGGGTGTTCATCGGTCAGGTAACTTGTGGCCAAACTGGGACCTGGGCGGCCAAGCTCGGAGAGCCTAAGTCCGCGATCTGGCGAGATTACCTCCAGGAGCGCCTGCTGCCCCAGCGCTTTCTCGCTGTCCCTCACCATGTTGACGCGAGGGTGCTGTATCTCCTTCATTCGAGCGAAGAGGGAGTCGTTCTCGATCGCTTGAGGCTGGTCTTGATGAGTGACTCGGTGGTTCCACAGGCCGCGCCAGTCATCGATTGCTTCTTGAGTGCTTCGGCGTAGTTTGCTGAAGCCAAGCGACCGGATGGCCGGCGCATCACTTCGACCCTCCTTGCGGCTCCGTCCTTTCGCGTCCGGACGCGCCCCGGGCCGTACGTAGGATGACTGGACGGTCGCAGGCGTCGACCCCAGATCCCGAATCGTGCCTGGAGTACCCTCCCCCCAGCACACAGCGACGGCGCAGCAGGACGGGAGGGCCCACACCCACATGGCCGGCTCCCAGACAGCCCTGCGCGAGGCCAACCGCGCCACAGTCGTCGACACGATCCGCCGCTACGGCGGCCTCACCCAGGTCGAGCTCGCCTCCACCACGGGCCTGAGCGCCGCGACGGTCAGCAACATCGTCCGCGAGCTCCAGCAGGCGGGCGAGGTCGACGTCCGCGCCACGATCCACAACGGCCGCCGCGCCATGCTCGTCACGATGGTCCACCGCACGGGCCTCGCGGCGGGCGTGCACGTCGGCACCCGCCACATGAGCATCACCCTCACCGACTCGGCCCACCAGGTCCTCGTCGAGCAGGCCCTCCCCCTCCCCCACGAGCACCGCGCCGACACCAGCCTCGACCGCGCCGCCCTGCTCATCGTCGAGATCCTCGAGCGCGTCGGCTCCGGCCTCGACGAGCTGCTCGGCATCGGCATCGGCCTGCCCGCCCCGGTCGACGCCGCCACCGGCACCGTCTCGGTCCCCGGCATCCTCCGCGGTTGGGACGACGCCCCCGTCGCCCAGGTGATGTCGAAGCGCCTCGGCGTCCCGGTGTTCGTCGACAACGACGCCAACCTCGGCGCCCTCGCCGAGAGCCGCCTCGGCGCGAGCCGGCACTTCCAGGACTCCGTCTACGTCCGCGCCTCCCACGGCACCGGCGCCGGCATCTCCCTGCACCAGAACCTGCACCGCGGCTTCGCAGGCACCGCGGGCGAGATCGGCCACGTCCAGGTCGACGCCCAGGGCCAGGTCTGCCTCTGCGGGAGCCGCGGCTGCCTCAACACCGTCGTCGGCGCCCCGGCGCTCATCGAAGTCCTCCGGGCCAGCCGCGGCAGTCTCACCCTCCGCGACATCGTCGCCCTCGCCAACGACGGCGACCCCGGCTGCCGCCAGGTCGTCGAGGACGCCGGCGCCACCATCGGCGCGGTGGTCGCGGGCCTGGCCATCGCCGTGAACCCGCAGTGCGTCGTGGTCGGCGGCGAGCTCGCGGAGACCGGCGAGCTGCTGATCGGCCCGATGCGCGAGGCGATCCGCCGCCGGGTGCCGCTCAACCACATCGCGCCGCTCGAGGTGGTCGCCGCGGAGCTCGGCCCGAACGCCGAGGCCATGGGCGCGGTGCTGCTCGCGCTGGAAAACACCCGCACCACCCTCGCCACATACGCCCGGCCGGACGGAGACTGAGACCGTGGCACTCGACGTGGAGTGGACGACGACGCAGCAGCAGGGCCGATCGAAGCCCGGCGGCCCGCCCCTGCTCGCCCTGCGCACGGTCACCAAGCGGTTCGGCGCCGTCGAGGCGCTGACCGACGCCGACCTCACCGTGCACGCGCACGAGGTCGTCGCGCTGGTCGGCGACAACGGCGCCGGGAAGTCGACGCTCGCCCAGATCATCTCCGGCGTGCTGCAGCCCGACAGCGGCACCATCGAGATCGACGGCGACCCCGTCGCCATCCCCAACCCCGCCAGCGCGCACGCCCTCGGCATCTCGACGGTGTTCCAGGACCTCGCCCTGTGCGAGAACCTCAGCGTCGCGGCGAACATCTTCCTCGGCCGCGAGCTGCGCGCCTCCAAGCGCAGCCCGATGGACATCGACGGCATGGAGCTGGCGTCCGCGCAGATCCTCCGGGACCTGACGATCACGGTGCCGTCGGTTCGGACGCCGGTACGCGAGCTGTCGGGCGGGCAGCGGCAGGCTGTCGCGATCGCCCGGACGCTGACCACGCGGCCGCGGATCCTCGTGCTCGACGAGCCGACCGCCGCGCTGTCCGTCGTGCAGACCGCCGAGGTGCTGATGCTGGTCGAGCGGCTGCGCGAGATGGGCCTCGGCGTCGTCATCATCAGCCACAACCTGGCCGACCTGCGGGCGGTGTCCGACCGGATCGAGGTGCTGCGGCACGGCCGGAACAACGGGTCGTTCGACGCGGCGACGTCGGCGCCGGAGGAGATCATCGGGGCCATCGCCGGGGCGACCCGGGCCGTCCGCCCGGCGTGGGCGACGCGCTAGCCAGGCTTCAATCACAACACCAAATTGCCTTCAGAGGTTGTCGGCAATCGCCCAGCCGGGCCCGCGACCACGCCCGAGCCGCCCCGGTTCGCCCGCATCCCGACCACCCGAACCGCATTCGGTTGCGGTTTGGTCACGCCAAGGCGCGGCGTTGCCTTCAGAGGTTGACGCGTAGGCCTCGGCGGTCCTAGCGTCCACCCGAGCTCGACAGACCGGCACCGACGCCGGCCGTGCAGCGCGGCACAGAGAGCAGGCACGATGCTGGACACCCCCGTCGTCCTCGAGATGAGGTCGATCACCAAGACCTTCCCCGGCGTGAAGGCGCTGGACCAGGTCCGGATGACGGTGCGCGAGCGCGAGATCCACGCGATCTGCGGCGAGAACGGCGCCGGCAAGTCGACGCTGATGAAGATCCTGTCCGGGGTGTACCCGCACGGGACCTACGAGGGCGAGATCGTCTACCGGGGCGAGGAGGTCCGGTTCAAGGACATCAAGTCCAGCGAGCGGGCCGGCATCGTGATCATCCACCAGGAGCTGGCGCTCATCCCCGAGCTGTCGATCGCGGAGAACATCTTCCTCGGCAACGAGGTCGCCGGGCCGCTCGGCATCGACTGGGACGCCACCCGCGAGAAGGCGGCGGAGCTCCTGGCCCGGGTCGACCTGAACATCTCCCCCGACGAGCAGGTCAAGAACATCGGCGTCGGCCAGCAGCAGCTCGTGGAGATCGCCCGGGCGCTCGCCAAGGACGTCAAGCTGCTCATCCTCGACGAGCCGACGTCGGCGTTGAACGAGGAGGACTCCGCGCACCTGCTGGACCTGCTGCGCGACCTCCGCGCGAAGGGCATGACCAGCATCATGATCAGCCACAAGCTCAACGAGATCGCCGCCATCGCCGACTCGATCACGATCATCCGGGACGGCAAGACCGTCGAGACGCTGGACGCCGGCGCGGGCGAGGTCGACGAGGACCGGATCATCCGCGGCATGGTCGGCCGGTCGCTCGACCACCGGTTCCCGGACCACACGCCGAACATCGGCGAGACGTTCTTCGAGGTGCGGGACTGGTGGGTCGAGCACCCGACGGTCGCGGACCGGATGGTCTGCAAGGGGTCGGCGTTCGAGGTCCGGCACGGGGAGATCGTCGGCTTCGCCGGGATCATGGGCGCCGGCCGCACCGAGCTCGCGCGGTCGATCTTCGGCCGGTCGTACGGGCGGTTCCGCGGCGGGGAGATCCTCATCGACGGGAAGCCGGTCGAGCTGCACACCGTCCAGCAGGCCATCGACCACAAGATCGCGTACGTCCCGGAGGACCGGAAGGTCCAGGGCCTCAACCTGCTGGACAGCATCCTCGACACCATCGTGTCGGCCGACCTGCGGCGGATCACCAAGCGCCGGGTCCTCGACACCGACCTGGCGTTCCTGGCCTCCGAGCACTACCGGAAGTCGCTGAACATCCGGACGCCGTCGGTCCGGCAGGGCGTCGCCAAGCTGTCGGGCGGCAACCAGCAGAAGGCGCTGCTCGGGAAGTGGATGTTCCCGGAGCCGGACCTGCTCATCCTCGACGAGCCGACCCGCGGCGTGGACGTCGGCGCGAAGTACGAGATCTACGGCCTCGTGCAGCGCCTCGCCGACGCGGGCAAGGGCGTCGTCGTCATCTCCTCCGAGCTGCCGGAGCTGCTCGGCCTGTGCGACCGGATCTACACGATCTTCGAGGGCCGGGTCACCGGCGTCCTCGACCGGGAGCAGGCCGACCAGGAGGCCCTGATGCGGCTCATGACCGGCACCAGCCCGGCGCTCACGAACTGATCCAGCGGAACCCGACGAAGGACTACCGGACGATGACGTCTCTCAAGCAGCTGTTCGGCGGCGGCGCCCGCCAGTTCGGCATGGTGTTCGCGCTGATCGCGCTGGTGATCATCTTCCAGATCGCCACCGGCGGGAAGGTGCTCACGCCGACCAACGCGCAGAACATCATCAACGGCAACTCGTACGTGCTGATCCTGGCGATCGGCATGGTGCTGGTGATCATCGCCGGGCACATCGACCTGTCGGTCGGGTCGGTGGCCGCGGTGGTCGGCATCATCGTGGCGCTGGCGATCCGCGACTGGGGCATCCCCTGGTGGGCGGGCATCCTGCTCGGCCTGGCCGTCGGCGCGGTGATCGGCGCCTGGCAGGGGTTCTGGGTCGCCTACGTCGGCATCCCGGGCTTCATCACCACGCTCGCCGGGATGATGTTCTTCCGCGGCGCGAACCAGTACATCGGCAAGTCGAACACCGTCCCGGTCCCCGAGGAGATCCAGACGCTCGGCGCCGGCTACCTGCCCGAGTGGGGCCCGAACACCGGCCTGAACAACTGGACGCTGCTGCTCGGCATCCTCGCCGTCGCGGGCGTCGTCTACGGCGAGCTCCGCAAGCGCCGGTCCGCCCGCCGCCTCGGCGGCACCCCGGTCCCGCTGTGGGTGTCGATCACGCGGATGGTCGCCCTCGGCGCCGTCATCGCCTACGCCACCGTCCTGTTCGGCAGCGGCCGCGTCGGCACCTCGTTCCCGGTCTCCGGCGTCATCCTCGGGGTCCTGGTCCTGCTGTACGGCTTCGTCTCGAGCCGCACGATCACCGGTCGGCACGTGTACGCGGTCGGCGGCAACAAGGTCGCGGCGGCGCTGTCCGGCGTCAACATCCGCCGCACCAACTTCTTCGTGATGATGAACATGTCCGTGCTGGCGGCGCTGGCGGGCATCGTCTTCATCGGTCGGTCGACCGCCTCGGGGCCGTTCGACGGCACCAACTGGGAGCTCGACGCGATCGCCGCGGTGTTCATCGGCGGCGCGGCGGTCTCGGGCGGCGTCGGCACCGTCGTCGGGTCGCTCATCGGCGGCCTGGTCATGGCGGTGCTGAACAACGGCCTGCAGCTCATGGGTGTCGGCTCCGACAGCACCCAGATGATCAAGGGCCTGGTGCTGCTCGCCGCGGTCGCCTTCGACGTCTACAACAAGGTCCAGGGCCGGCCGTCCATCGTCGGGCTGCTGATGAAGGGCGCCCGGCGCGGCCGACCCGAGGGACCCGGGCCCGACGACAGCAACGCGGGAACCGGCGCGGTGCCGGTGTCGCAGAACGAGACGCTGGCGCGGAGCTGAGCGGGCGCCGCCGGCGCCGACCCCTAAACCCACACCTGTACCCCATCGTGCCGACCCCCGGCACGACGCTCGACCGCACCCAACGACGGGTGCCCAACCAGGAAGAGTGACACCACCCATGAAGAAGCTGACTGCGGCGCTGGTCGCCGCCGGGGCCGCCGGAGCACTGCTCCTGTCCGGCTGCTCGTCCGAGCGTGGCGGGTCGTCCACCGAGGAGACCGCCGGGTCGTCCGAGAGCGGCGGCGGCTTCGCGGCCGACGCCACCATCGGCGTCGCCCTGCCGCAGAAGACGTCGGAGAACTGGGTGCTCGCCGAGCAGCTGTTCAAGGACGGGCTGACCGAGGCCGGGTACAACCCGATCGTGCAGTTCGCGAACAGCGGCGTCACCGAGCAGCAGAACCAGATCCAGGCCATGACCGAGCAGGGCGCCAGCGTGATCGTCGTCGGCGCCATCGACGGCTCGCAGCTGGGCTCCCAGCTCGAGGCGGCGGTCGACTCCGGCGCCCACGTCATCGCCTACGACCGCCTGGTGAAGAACACCGACGCCGTCGACATGTACGTGGCGTTCGACAACTACCAGGTCGGCGTCCTGCAGGGGCAGGCGCTGCTCGAGGGCCTCGCCGAGCGCAAGGGCGAGGGCCCGTACAACATCGAGCTCATCGCCGGCTCCCCCGACGACGCCAACTCCACGCCGTTCTTCGAGGGCGCGATGAGCGTCCTGCAGCCGAAGATCGACGACGGCACCCTGGTCGTCGTCTCCGGCCAGACGTCGTTCGAGCAGGTCGCGACGCAGGGCTGGAAGGCCGAGAACGCGCAGAAGCGCATGGACACGATCCTCGCCGGCTCGTACGGCTCCGAGGAGCTCGACGGCGTCCTGTCGCCGAACGACACCCTCGGCCGCGCGGCGCTCACGTCCGTGTCGCAGGCCGGCAAGGAGACCCCGGTCGTCACCGGCCAGGACTCCGAGGTCGAGTCGGTGAAGTCGATCATGGCCGGCGAGCAGTACTCGACGATCTACAAGGACACCCGCGAGCTCGTGGCGCAGACGATCAAGGAGATCCAGGCGCTGCAGAAGGGCGAGGAGCCGGAGATCAACGACACCGAGTCGTACGACAACGGGGTCAAGGTCGTGCCGTCGTTCCTGCTGACGCCCGTGATCGTGACGAAGGAGAACGCGGCCGACGTGTACAAGGACGACGACACGCTGGCGCCGCTGACGCAGGGGTGACGAGGGTCGGCGTCCGGTAGGGCGGCGGTCGAGGCGAGGGGCGGGCCCGTGCGGTGGGTCCGCCCCTCGCGGCGTGCGGGCGGGGGGCGCCGGGCGTGCGGGGTCAGGCGTCGAGGACGTCTCGCAGCGTGGCGACGCCCTCCGCCGCGCCGTCCACCCGGAGCACCGTCCGCCGGTCGTCCGCGAGCGCCGCGAGCATGCCGCGGAGGTAGCGGCGGTCCCGCGGGCCTGCCTCGTCGATCCGGTCGGACGGCGCGATCAGCGTCGTCAGGACCGCGAAGTCCGCGCGGTGCCGTGCCCGCGCCTGGTCGAGGACCACGGTGTGCGCCGCCGCCTTCGCGACGAGGGCGCCGAGGAGGCTCGGCCTCCGGACCTGCCCGGAGACGCCGGCCACCTCTACCGCGACGGCGGCGCTCCGGTCCAGCGCCTGCTGCGCGGCCGGCGTCTCGAGCGTCGTCCCGCCGTGCACGCCGCGGCGCGCGGCCGCGCGCTCCCCCACCCGGCGCGGGATGAGGACATCGATCTGCGCCGGCCCGCGCGTCCAGCGGTGCTGGTGCCCGGCCGGGCTCGTCCCCGCCGACGAGAACCCCAGCGCGACGAGCACGCTGGTGAACCGGTGCAGGATCCGGCCGTCGGCCCGGACGTCCAGCACCGCGTCCAGGTCGTCGGTGGGCCGCGCCGGGGCGGCGCCCCGCTCGGCGCAGTGCAGGTGCACCATCTGGCCGCCGACGAGCGTCCAGCAGCCGGGCAGCCGGTCGTGCACCTCCAGGAGCGCGTGCCACCCGGCCGTCTGCGCGACGGTCGTGGGCGGCAGCGCGATGGTCACGCGGCCCGCACCGCCTGGGCGATCAGCTCGCTCGCACGGGCCAGCTCGCGCGGGCCGTCGTGCTCCGCGAGGTCGGCGGCGAGCACCAGCGGCGGGACCGGGTCGGCGGGGAGCACCGCGACGACGTGCAGGACGACGTCGGGACGGCCGGTCGCGGGGCGCAGCAGGTGTCGCCGGCGGACCGCGTCGAGGTCGTCGCGGCGGACGTAGCCCTCGGCGAGGTCGGTGGCGCTGATGCCCGCACGGGGGTCGGAGAGGCCGGAGCGGACGACGGCCGGGTCGTCGAGCAGGCCGCCGGGCTCGCGGGTGGCGAACAGGAGCCGGTCGCCGCGCGCCGCAGCCCAGGACGCGAGGAGGGTCTCCGGGGACGGATCGGTCCGGAGCCGGTCGCGGCGGTCGCGCCACCTGCCGGGCCGTGCGCCGGACGCCTGGTCCGCCGCGAGCAGGAGCCACGCCTCGGTCGGACTGAGCGGTCGGCTGCGGCGCGGCGCGATCGGGAGGGAGGCGCCGTCGACGAGCCACTGCGATCCCACGCGGCGGGCGCGGATGCGCCCCGAGGCGACCAGCTGGCGCACGCGGCGGTCGCTGACGCCGAGCGCGTCGGCTGCCTCGCGGACGGACACTTCCATGACCACATGTCTACCGGGTGCGGAAGGGAAGTGGCAACGCCTCTTTCGCCGCGCACGGTGCGGCTGCTCGGGCGGTGCGGGCCCCGGCCCCAGTTGCACCCGCCCCTGGTCTCGTTACGTTCGAGGTGAGGGGCGTGCCGAGCGCCCCTCGCGGCTACCACCGATCGAGCAGCGGTCGGGCCGACCCGCTGGAGGACCACCGTGATCACGACCCCCACCCGCCGCCCGCGCACCCACGCCCGGACGTTCGCGCTCGCCCTCGCGGCCGGCGCCCTCGTCGTCGGGACGTCGGCGTGCACCGGCGGCACCGCGGAGGCCGAGGACACCACCGACACCGCGCCCGCGCCGGACCCGGTCGCGACGACGGCCGACGCCGGGGCCGGCGACGACGCCACCGTGGGCGGCGACCTGCTGGACGGCACCCACCAGGTCGACATCCAGGCCTACGGCGGCGAGTGGGTCACCACGACCGCCGAGGGCGGCGTCACCACGGTGGCCGACCCCGCCGAGGCGGGCGGCGTCCCGACGACCTGGGTGTTCCAGCCCACCGGCACGACGTTCCAGGTGCGGACCACGGCCACCACCGACGGGCAGCCGTCCTGCCTGAGCCTGCCCGGCGACGACGTCATCACCGTGGCGCCGTGCGACCCGGCGGCGCCGGACCAGCAGCTCGACGTCACGGCGCTGGACCAGCCAGAGCAGGTGAACGTCTCGTCGGCCGCGGGCGTCGTGGTGGCGGACCAGGAGGGCGGGCTCGCGCTCGACCCGGACCCGTCGAGCCCGGCCAGCGTGTTCACGCTGGTGGACCGAGGCGCGGCGGAGGGGTGATCGCGCGCCGCCGGCGGCGTGAACGCACCGACAGGCGCTCACTGGAGTCGCCGTTCACGGCTCCTCCTCCAACGGCCGGGCGAAGCTGTCGAGCAGACGCTCCCGCACCGACCGCGGCTCGACCACCCGCCCGTCCGGACCGAGCACGGCGTCGAGCGGCTCACCATACGGCGGCGCAGGGTCGAAGTACCCCACCACGGCACCGGCGATCGGGCAGCGGTCGTACATGTCTCCCGTGAACGTGACGTCGACGACGCGGCGGGTGCCGTCCGCCCGCCGTTCGAGTTCCCAGGTCACGTCGCTCCCGCTCCCGGACCGGAACTCGTCCAGCTGTGAGACGTACTCCTCCTCGGTGGTTGTCCACGACCAGGCACTGCAGACCCTGACATGCGCGGTGTCCGCGTGAGAACGGACCTCGAGCACGACGAAAGGTCTCGGTCCGGGCATGTAGTAGGCCGGGTCGGCTGACTGCGCGGTGTCTCGGGCGTCGCGCCTCAGGAGCTCGACGGAGAACGCCTCGGCCAACAGCTCGCTGGAGTAGTCGCCCTGGTTGTTCGCGGCCGCACGCAGCACCTGAGCGTGGCGCAGCGCGATCACCCACGGGTCCCTGTCCCAACGACCGGTGCCCCGCCCTTCAGGCCAGTACACGGACGGCACGTGCAGCTCACCGGTGATCGGTGGATCGGTGACCGGTGCTCGGGCACGCTGGTGGCGCCACAGACCGGTACCAACCACCACGAGAACCACGACCAGCGCGGCGACGAACCATCTCAGGCGAGGGCGCATCCGTGCGCCTCCACGGTCGGAAGCCGTCACTCCGATCCCCGAGCCTGAGTCGCCGCGTCCCTGTACAGCGAGCGGTAATCGGCCAGCAGCGAATCGACGTACTGCTCCGTGTGCCCGCCGTGCTCCGCGAGGCGGTCAGACCCGAGGATCTCCACCCATTTCTCCAGCGAGTCGCGTAGCTGCTCCTCGCGATCGGACCTGTCCGACGTGTCCGCCGTGCTCTCGCTGTAGGTGCTGGCCCACGCGTCGCTCGCCCGGTTCGCGAGACCGTCAGTGATCCTGTCCCGCGCCAGGTCGACCGCGGCACCACCCGCCCACGAAGCCACGCCACCCCGACGCAGCCCCATGGCTTCCCGCGCCAGTACCTCCGCTGCCTTGCCCACCCCCGGGAGGGGAACGAGGCCCGCCGCCGTGACGGCTGCGTCGATGAGCGACTGGACGCGCTCGTCGTGCCGCAGCGCGACACCCTCAGCCGAGCCCTTGAGTGCTCCGTCGAGCATCGCCTGCAGAGCTGCCACGGCACTGAACGCCGTGTCCGTGCTGTACCCGCTCCCGTCGGAGGCAGCACCGAGGAACGCGCTCTGCATGAGCGACGTCGAGCGGCGCAGCGCGTCAGCGCCCGCGTCGGACCCGCCAGCCAGTCCGAAGAGAACCGCGAGGTCGTCGCGGGTGATGTTCGCGAGCGCCATGTTCCGGTCGTGCTCGACCATGAAATCGGCGACGGCCAGGTCCTCCGTCTCACGGATCAAGCGCATCAGCGGCACCTCGCACAGCAGCGGCAGCTGCCGGGTGATCGCCACGACGAGGTTGATGCGCGCCTCGTCGCAGAGGTGCTCGGGCAGCACGTGCGGGTTGCCGATGAACGCCGCCGTGAACGCGGAGTTCGCCTCCGCCAGGGCCTTCCAGGCGTCGTCCTTCCAGCCTGCCGGGTCGTTCGGTCCGCCGGTCGCCAGCTGCATGCCGGCCCACAGCGCGGTGACCGCGGTGTACCCGTCCGCCTCGGGCCAGACGCGTTCGCCCACCCAGTAGGCGATCCGGGGGAAGGCACCGGCACGGTCCGCACCAGCGACCGGACCGCCGGCGGTGAGCCAGGACAGCGCGGCGTCGGGGTAGTTCCCCAAAGTCTGCAGGACCGCCCCGGCGGGGTCGGCTCCTCTCCCGGGCCGGTCGGGGAACTGCAGGTTGCTGAGGGTGAGGGCGCCGGAGGCGAGCGCGGCACCCCACTGCCCCTCTCCGAGCCGTTCGCGCCGATCGACGAGGTCGGCCATCGCCACCGTGAAGTGCTCGCCCATGGGGGCGGTCCACGGGTTGCCGAACAGGAACCCGACGACCGCAGCGCCGTCGGAGGCACCGACGAGGTCGCGGGCGAAGACCCGCGCCCGCCCCGCAGTCCACAGCGACGAGGCGGCCGACAGCGCCGACTGCAGGGTGACGGCCAGCCGCAGCCCGTCCGCATCGTCGATCTTCCTGGTGATCACAGCGGTCCCGATCCGGGAGACCAGGTCGGCGGTGCCCTTGCCGCCCAGGCGCTGGAAGAACGCGCCGAGCAGTGCGGGTTCGTCGGCGCAGGCGTCCAGCAGGCTCTGCAGAGCAGCGAGCGTCGCGGCCGAGGAGTCGCCCTGCAGGATGTCACGGGCGAGGTCGAGCAGGGCGTCGCGCAGACCGGCCGTGCTCAGGTCGCTCGGTCGGTGCACGCCGGCCGCGGTGAGCCCCGCCCCGACGGCGGACCAGTCCGAGATCTCGGCGAGCCCGTGCAGGTCGAACAGCAGGCGCGCGTCCGCACTCGCACGCTCGTCCGCCAGCGCCTGCAGCGTGTGCCCGGCGGCCGTCAGCCGCTCCTTGGCCGCGTCGCGCGCGGTCCGCTGCGCGGCGATGCTGCGGTCCGACACCGTGCCGGAGGGCACGGAGGTGTACTGCGAAATCAGGCGCAGGGCCCTTGCGTGGTCGCTCGCGGCCTCGTCGCGCCGGGCACGGGCCAGGACGGCGTCCTCGGCGATGCGCTGCACGGCGCCCGCGTAGACGTACATCGCGCTGGCGCACGGCCCGACGGTGTCGACGAGGCGGGTGAGGTCCGCGAGGTGCCGCGCGCTGGTGCTCCGGAGCGCGTCAGCCGCGCTCCCCGTCCACACGTCGGGGCCGAGCGCCTCGCAGTGTCGGCGGAGGACGGAGCAGGCCTCGGCCAGCTGCCGCGTGAGGCTGTCCAACCGGGCGCCCTGGACCCGCAGGCCGTCGGGGTCGCCGGCGCCCGGGTCGTCGACCGTCCACTGCGTCATCGCGTCGTCCCCAGCGCCCGGTCGGCGGCGGCGTACTCGGCGCTGGCGTCGAGCACCCGCTGACCGACGCGGAACATCTCAGCGGCGGCGCCCAGCACCTGCCGCGACACCAGCGCCGCGGCGTGCTCGATCGTCACGGCCACCTGGTGCGACCCCGGATCGGACGTCGCGACCCAGCCGGATCCGGGCAGCGACTGCGCGCACGTCTGGATGCCGCTGCCGGCGGTCCTGAGCGAGGCATGGTCCACCACGAGCTCGGCCACGAGCTGCCCTCCCCTGCGGATCACCGCGAGGCCAGGTCGACCTCGGCTCCAGCGCCCGTCCCTCTGCGGACGACGCCCGACCGACGCTAGGAGCCCGTTGCGTGGAGTCGGTGGTGCTGAGTGGGCGACCCGGCGTCACGGGGCCGGGGAACTGAGTGGTCCCGGACACGGAGGATGAGTGCCGCGCTGCGCGTCGGACGACGCCGGGGAACGAGCTCGTCCTCAGCGACCACCCAGATCCGGGGTTTGCGCGATCAGCGGCCGCCCTCGTCAGCCTCGGTCACGGACGTCGCGCCCAGCACCTGGCTCTCGCGGCGGCCGGCCAGCCCGTGCCCGACGACGGTCACCCACGGCGTCGCCGCGAGCACCAGCAGGCACCACACCAGCGCCACCCCAGCGGCCGCCAGCGCCACGCTCGCCAGCACCACCACCGCCGACACCCCGACGAGCACCACGTGGAACCGGGCGTGCGCCCGGCTCAGCACGGCGAACAGCGCGTAGAACGTCCCCACGTACACGGCCACCGGCACGGCGACGGTCAGCGCCGTCCCCACGGCGGACAGCGAGCTCTCCCCCTGCAGGTAGAACGCCCCCGCGTGCAGCCCGCCGCCGATCGCGATGATCGCCCCGAACAGCACGATGTGCCCGTACCCCCAGGTGAACGACCGCCGGCTGCGCGCGGCCAGCAGCTCGCCGCTCGGCATCACGTCGTACGCCCCACCACAGCCCGAACGTCAGCGCCACGCCCGCCAGCCCGAGCAACGCCGTCTCGACGGTCCAGCCGGACTCCTCGATGAGCGCCGCCAGCGCAAACGTCGTGCCGGTCAGCCCCTCGCCCACGGCGATGATGACGACCAGGCCGTAGCGCTCGGCGATGTGGTGCGGGTGCCACGGGGTGCCACCGTGCACGCGCTCGGCGACGACCGGCCCGACGAGCTCCAGCAGCACCAGCGGGACGACGAAGGCGAACGTCGTCGTGGTCGGCAGATCGAGCAAGGGCGAGCGTCACCCAGCCCACCTGCGCCGCGAGCAGGGTCGTGATGAACACGGCGACACTCGGCCGGCGGGCGGGGTCGGCGACCGCGGCGCGCGCCCACTGCAGCACCATCGGCACACGCATGACGACGTACCCGAGCACCAGCACCCGGTTGTCCAGGTGCTCGCCGGCGGCCAGCGACTCGAACATCGGCGGGACGCCCAGCGCGAGGATCAGCACGCCGACCATCTGCACCATCGTGGTGAGCCGGAACAGCCAGTCGTCGGTGTCGTAGGCCGAGGCGAACCACGTGAAGTTGATCCACGCCCAGGACACGGCGAACGTCGCGAAGGCGAACCCGATGATCGCCGGGCCGACGTGGCCGTCCGCCACCAGGACGGCCAGCTCCTCCGCGGTGCGGCCGAAGGCGATGACGAAGGTGAGGTCGAAGAGGAGCTCGAGCGGGGTGGCGGCGCGGCGTTCCTCGCGGGGGGTCGCGGCCGGTCATGCGGATGCGCAGGGGGGCGACGCGGGGGCGCATGATCGGTGCGGCGGGCCTCGTCACGAGTCGGATCTTGCCACGCGCCGTGGACGCGCGAACTGACGCACGCACGATCACCTGTACCGCCTGCGCTGCAATGCAGACGCGAGCTGCGGTGCGAGCATCGACCGCGTGGCCCACTTCGGACACGAGGAAGCAGACACGCAACCCACTCATCAGCCGGCGCGCAACCCATGCACCCTCCCCGGCTACCTCAGCCGAAATCTCCACGAGCGAGTGCGAGTTCGTGTCCGACGCGGTCAAGCACAACACCGCCGACCATGGGCGGCGCGCGATCCGCGCCACAGATCTTATCGAGGCGCCCCTCAGCTGCCGAAATACCTCATCTCGCGCACAGGTGAGGCCTGAAGACTGGCGTCACCGAGACCATCATTTCGCTAATCTGCAGCACGCCCAACTCGCACAGCGTCTGGACCAAGTTCTCGTCAACCTCCCTCAGCGCGCTCACAGCTTCGTGAGCGAGTTCGCCCTGAGGCAGAGTTGGAAAACGTGCAAGCACGTCTTCGAAGAGCCCAGCAACTTTCGGATTTTCGGCCACGAATGCGGTTTCGTACTTCTCAGATGCGAAAGCGCGAAGCGCCGCCGTCAGCACCCCCGAGCGCGGCAGTGTGAGCGCCTCGTCCGCGGATCTACCGGTGGCCCTGTGCGCAGAGAGCGTCAAGCGCTGCACGTGCGACAAAACCTGGAGCGCATCACGAGGATTTACACCGAGGCTGCCATTTCCAAGATGTTGGTCGGCAATCGAGGCCACCGAGACGCCGCCCAGGCACAGTTCACGGAACGCATCCGAGGAGTCCCCGAGGCGGATTTCGCAGACAGCCTCCACTTCACTCGGGGTCCAGTCGAGTGGGTATAGGTAGGGCAGCACATGTGATGCCTCTGGCCACCCTTGACGACGACACGCGTAGAGCACCTCGGAGCGAACTGGTACGTAAGTCGACACTACTCCCGCTTGGTGCAAACCAATAATCGCACGAAGTGCGCCAGGAAGCACCGATATGAGCAGGTCCGACCCGAGAGCGTCGAGGCGATCGAGCAATACGACCAGTCGACCACTATCACACAACAGGCGCCTCAGTTCAGCACAGTAAGCTATCAATCCGGAAAGAACGTCCTCAGAAGGATCGTCATTCGAGAGATCACCGGCTCCTAGCCCGAAAACAGGTTGCCCCTGATCGTCGAATTGCATCTCGACACGGAGCGCTTTGACGAGACTCGCGAGCGAGTTCCTTCGCCTTCCAACCGGGGAGGCGAATCGGGCTCCATCGGCTTGCAGCTTTTTCGGGACGGTGATGTTCAGATCGCGGACACACCAGCCAAGAATCAGCATTTCCCATACGGCTTGCGCGGCCGCCCCTTCCAAACCGGCGAGGGCTTCGAGGACAATGGGGTCAGAGAACTCAACCGAGTTTGCGATAGTCACCACAGTGGCACCCCGAGCCAACTCTTGTTGTTGGAGATCGAGAAGCAATCGGGACTTGCCCACGCCTTTAGACCCTGTTACGACGAGATACTCACCATCGAGAACATCAACGGCCGCGCCCGAGTTCCAGTACGAAACCGGGTCCGCGTCGACCCCTTGTGCTTCCGTGAGCCCTTTACCGAAACGAATTCCCCGCAGTTCGCGCGCGGTCAGCGGACTCACCGGCCAACCTCGACGATGTTGACGTCGATCGCCGCCCAAAAATCGATCACACGACCACGCAAGTCGCTGGAAAGGTGATCAAGATTGGCACTGAGCGCGAGAGCAGCAGCTAGCCCTTCCTGTGGCCGAAAAGCCAATGAAGACGTACCCGCTGACGAAACGTTTACTCTCGCGACTAGGCCGTTGTCGTCCAAGGCCTCAACGACGTCTCGCACACCACGCCCAAGGCGATCCAACTCGCTGTCTACGCCGCCGTGGAGGATCGAGGACCGGTCGAAGTGCCGCCTCAGAGATTGCAGGGCACGCGTTACCACTGGCGGGGCTTCGATCACGAACTCCGGCGCAGCCGCTGCAGGCAGGCCACACGCAGCAAGCAACCGACGACCTTGGTCACTCGTACCCGGCTCCAGAACCGTGCGCCCGTCTCGATGCATGTACCGAAGCCGAGCGAAATTCTCGCATTCTGCGCCTCGTATCTCCAGACGCGTATACTCGGTAAGCGTCACGGAAGTGAATGAGACATCCTCCGCCGTGCAGTCAACGAATACCGTGCCCTGCAGATCCGTGCTATCAAATGTGACACGCTGCATGTCGCATGAGACAACGGATCGTCGCTTCATTGCCACATCGCCGAGGTAGATATCGCGGACGTCGAGACGAGACTCATCAGATTGTTGGCGCGCGCACATCACTTCCGACACGATCGAGGCACGCAACAGCGGAAGCGGCATATCGACCATCCCGTCGACCAAGTCCTGTCGTGACATGGTCTTGAGGAGACGGCGCGCAGCAACAGCTCCGCTGTCGATCGGGATGCGACGCTCCGGGATCCCGAACAGCTCACTCCCGGAATCTTGAAAGAGCACCGCCGAAACCTCGCGCCCCAAGAACACGTTCTGGAAGAGTTCGTGCTCGAACGCCACCGTGTGGGGGCGCGGTCCCGCCTGCAAGCACGCCCGCGAGACCGCAATTTCGCGGAAAGCCCCGCGCCCCTCTTCGGTGAACTCGAGCATCTCCGCCCAGATCTCCGCGACCTCATCGACTTCGGTCTGGGAGAGGAATGTCGTCTCCTGTGTCCACATCGTCCGTGCGAGCTCCTGAAGAAACCCGGCGAACTCGCCGAGTCCAATCTTGTCGCGCTCTCCGACTGCAATCTTGCTTTCAACTTCTCGACGGATGTAGGAATCAACCAGCGATTCGATCGGATCGTCAGGCCCAGTTAGTGGCGGGAGGGCGTCACCCGAAAGCGCCATCTGATTGACAAAGAGCGGCTTCTTGAGCACCTCACGCTCGCCTGGCAGATCGCGGTAGAAATGCTTGAGCGACTCCGCGCGTTGACTCGGGATCACACCCGCTTCGACGACACGATCGAGATAAATCGAGATGTCGTCGAACGACCAGTCGATCACCTCCGCTGGCTCGAACGCCAGCGTGGCAGCAACCTTCTCGGAGTCCAGCCGGTCAACCTCGTCTATGAACTTTTGCTCGTAGTATGACGACCGAGCAGCAGCCACAAGGGATCCCGAGCCGTCGAGTTGATCGATCAGCGAAGCAAGCGAACCGAACGCTTCGGCGTACGTCCCCTGCCCCCCGACCATCTCGTCAAATCCGTCCACCACAAGGCGAATGAGGCGCGCGCGGACCAATACGACGAGTCGGCTATAATTGATATATCCGACGTCGAGGTCATTGGCCAGAACGGACGTGATCGCGTCGCTCATCTGCACGAGCGCTCGGTCCTTTGCGCTGACAATGAGGAAGAGATGCTCGGCGGTGCCGGAGAGGAAGTCAGTGGCCGCTTGCCTAGCAACCTCTTCCAACAGGTAGCTCTTCCCCACACCCGGATCGCCCATCAGGAACAGAAGGCGTGTGGAATCGCCCCTCGGCTCCGTGAGCTCCAAGATCGCCTGAGATCCGGTAAGGAGTTGCGGTCGGCCATTTTCGTCGGTGGATCGAATGGGCGGATCGACGAACACACGAGATCGGTCGGGAGAATCCCCAAGCATCTGGCGTGCCACCTTCTCCAGGTTACCCATGTACCGATGGGCAAGGAACTGCTGGTACGTCAGCAAGTCGCCGCAGAAGCTGATGGCCGGCGTCGCTTCATCGACGTCGAGGATGTTTGCCTTGAGGCGTCGATCACGAAAAGTCCATGACAACTCGACACCCTCGGCCGTTGTCGCGTACTCGACTGCGGTTCCACGGTCCGCAAACCGCACCACGTCGTCCCGCACCCGCTCGATGAGTGAAACCGTCATGGCCGGATCGTATCGGTTCCAGCCGTTCTCGTGGCCGGATCCATTACGACCTCGCTGGCGAGTGCGCACCGAGGCCGAGAAGACTCCTCGTCGGTCCCCATACGCCGTATGGACGGTAAGTCGCCCGGAGCCGACTCCGCTCGGTCATCGAGTCGCCGTCCGCACCGCCCGCTCCACCCCCCGCAGCTCCGCCAGCCCCCGCATCCGCCCGTACAGCGAGTACCCCGGGTTCGTCACCCGCGCCCGGTCGTCCAGCAGCACGTGCCCGTGGTCCGGCCGCATCGGGATCGGCGCGGCACCAGGCCCCCGCCGAGCCTCCTCAGCCACCAGCTCCGAGATCACCGCCACCATGTCCGCGTCCCCGTCCAGGTGCGCCGCCTCCGTGAACGACGCCCCATCCGCGTCCAGCCTCACCGACCGCAGGTGCGCGAAGTGGATCCGCGACGCGAACCGCAGCGTCATCTCCACGACGTCGTTGTCCGCCCGTGACCCGTACGACCCGACGCACATCGTCAGCCCGTTGAACTCCGACGGCGCCGCCTCCAGCACCGCAGCAGCATCCGACGCCGTCGACACCACCCGCGGCAGCCCGAACATCGGCCGCGGCGGGTCGTCCGGGTGGATCGCCATCCGCACGCCGACCTCCTCGGCCACCGGGATGACCGCCGAGAGGAACGACCCCAGCCGCGCCCGCAGCACCGACGCCGGCACGTCGTCGTACGTCGCCAGCGCCTCCCGGAACCGCCCGAGGTCGTAGTGCTCCTCGGCCCCCGGCAGGCCGGCCAGGATCGTCGAACGCAGCCGCGCCCGCGCCCCATCGTCGAGCCCGTCCCACAGAAGCGCAGCCGCCTCGGCCTGCGCCGCCGTCCAGTCCCCCGCAGCCCCCGGCCGCGCCAGGTCGAACAGGTCGAACGCCGCCAGCGCCACCGCGTCGAACCGCAATGCCAGCGCCCCGTCCGGCATCTCGTAGGACAGGTCGGTCCGCGTCCAGTCCAGGACGGGCATGAAGTTGTAGCAGACGACGTCGAGCCCGCACGCGGCCAGGTTCCGCAGCGTCTCCTGGTACGCCTCCACCGCCGCCGAAGCCAGCGGCCCGCCCGTCTTGATGTCCTCGTGCACCGGCACGCTCTCCACCACGTCCCACGACAGCCCGGCCGCCTCGATCTCGGCCTGCCGCGCGCGGATCTCGTCAACGGGCCACACGGAACCGTTCGGGATGTGGTGCAGCGCGGTCACGATCCCGGTCGCGCCGGTCTGCCGGACCTCGGCCAGGGTGATCGGGTCGGCGGGGCCGAACCATCGCCAGGTGTGCTTCATCGCAGTTCCCTCCACTGGTTCACAGGACAGACAAAACGGCAGCCCGGGGCCCCAGCACACAGGGACCCCGGGCCGTCGTCACGCACGGAACGCGCTCACATGTTCAGCGTCGCGAGCTCCGTGGCCGGGTCCGCGCCGTTCGCGATGTTCTGCAGCACGACCCCGAGGTCGTTCTCCAGGCCGTCGTTCTCCGAGGTGAGCTTCCGCGGGAACTCCGCGTCGGCGAGCGCGTCGGTGACGATCTGCACGGACTCCAGCGCGACCGGGTTCTCGTCGGCCGACAGCTCGGCGGACACACCCTCCGCGGCCGGGAAGCCCTGCATCGTGTTGACCCAGATCTGCTGGCCCTCGCCGACGGCCAGGAACTCCGCGAACTTCTGCGCGGCCTCGAGCTTCGGGCCCTCGAGCTCGGCGCTCAGCGCGATGGAGTAGTCGACGCCGGAGACGGCCTTGGCCTCGTTGTCGCCGAGGGTCGGCATCGGCGCCATGCCGAGCACGTCGTCCGCGACCGCGGAGCCCGGGGTCTCGGCGTTGCCGGACAGGGTGGCCGACACGTGCCACGAGCCGGTCGGCATGGCGAGCGCCTTGCGGGCGAGCAGGTAGTCGTCGCGGGCCGACGGGTAGATGGTCGTCGACGTCGCTCCCTCCTGGAAGACGCCGTTGTTGAAGAGCTCCGCCCAGCGCTCGGCCGCGGCGACCAGCGGCTCCGCGTCCCACGAGCCCTCGCCCGACGCGGCCTCGTAGATCGCCTCGCCGTCGCCGAACTGCGTGCTCAGCCAGACGAAGAAGTCGTCCGCGTGCCACGCGTCGGCGGCCCCCATCGCGAACGGCGTGTAGCCGGCGGCGCGGGCGGCCTCGGACACGGCGAGCAGCGACTCGTAGTCGGTCGGCAGCTCGAGGCCGAGCTCGTCGAACAGCGTCTGGTTGTAGAGGTAGAACTCGGAGCCGGCGGTGAGGATCGGCACCGCGGCGACGACGCCGTCGGAGGTGGTGACCGAGTCGAGCAGCTCGGGCTTGATGCCGTCGATCCACTCGCTCGCGTACTCCTCGGTGTCGAGCGCGTAGTCGGCGTAGTCGTCGAACGCCGAGCCGACCTGGATGCCGTAGATGTCCGGCACCTCGCCGGCCAGGATCAGGTTGTCGAGCTCGCCCAGGTAGTCGCCGGCGCCCTCGGCACCCTCGTACTGGATGGTGATGTCGGGGTTCTCGGCCTCGAAGGCGTCGATGATGTCGGCGGCCTGGTCGACGGTCGGGATCCACGACCGGTAGACGAGGGTGACGGAGCCGTCGTCGGCCACGCCGTCGTCGCCGCCCGAGCCGCAGCCGGCGAGGAGCAGGGCCGCGGAGGCGGTGGCCGCCCCGGCGAGGAGGAAACGCCGGGAGGTGCGGGTGGTGCGCATCGGTTCTCCTGAGGGGTTCGACGTTGAACTGCAGGTCAGCGCGCCGCGTGGGTGCGGCGCTGGGAAAGGAAAGGAGCGTCAGCTCTTCACCGCGCCGGCCGTGAGGCCCGACTGCAGGTAGCGCTGGCTGAACAGGTAGACGATCACGGACGGGATCGTCATGAGGACGAGGCCGGCGTACAGCTGGCCGATCTGCTCCTGGGACATCCGCTCGTACTGCAGGAGAGCGACGGCCGCGGTCACCGGGAACTTCGACTCCGAGGACAGCAGCAGGTTCGGGAGCAGGTACTCGTTCCAGCAGTACACGAACGACAGCACGGAGACGTTCGCGAGCACCGGTCCGGAGAGCGGCAGGAAGATCTTCGTGAACACGCCGAACGGCCGGGCGCCGTCGATCGTGGCCGCCTCGACCAGCTCGGCCGGGATGCCGTCGAAGTGGTTCTTCATCAGCAGCAGCATCACGAGCACGTTGAACGCGACCAGCGGGATGATCACGCCCACGTAGGAGTCGCGCAGGCCGAGGTCGTTCATGGTCGCGAACAGCGGGGTCACCACGGACGCGACGGGGATGGCCATGCAGGCGAGCAGCGCGCGGTACAGGAACGTCCGCCCGCGGAACCGCATCCGCGCGAACGCGAACCCGGCGAGCGAGGAGATGATCACGATGATCACCGTCGAGCCGCCGGCCAGCAGGAAGCTGTTCCCGATCGCCGACCAGTAGTCGAACCGCGGGTGGTTCAGGACCGCCTCGTAGTTGCCGGCGCCGCCGACCTTGAACGACTCCACGAACGCGATGACGATCGGGTAGATCCACATCGCGGCGAGGACGCACAGGACGGCGTACATCACCGTCCACATGAGGGTCTTCTGGTTGCGCACGACTACTTCTCCCTGCTGCTCAGGCGGGTCTGGACCAGGGACAGGACGAACGCGGCGACGAGGATGAAGATCCCGATGGCCGACGAGTAGCCCGCGTCCCGGTTGAGCCGCTCCTGGTAGAGGAACGTGCTGAGGAAGTGCGTCGAGACGCCGGGGCCGCCCTGGGTGGTGAGCCAGACCGTGTCGAAGGTCTTCAGCGAGCCGACGATGCCGAGCAGGATCAGCACGCCGGTCGTGCCCTTGAGCGACGGGACGGTGATCGAGAACAGCCGCCGCCACCAGCCGGCGCCGTCGAGGGACGAGGCCTCGTAGAGCTCGTCGGGGATCGACATCAGGCCGCTGAAGTAGACCATCATCGAGAAGCCCATCCAGGCGAACACGTTGATGACGACGATCGACCAGACGCCGAGGTCGGCGCCGAGCCACAGGATCGAGTCGTTCTCGCCCAGCACGCCGAGCGCCCGCAGCGTCTCGTTCAGCGAGCCGTAGTTCGCCTCGAACATGTACTTGAAGACCGTCGCGATGATCGCGGGGGCCATGGCGATCGGCAGGAAGAAGATCGCCTTGAAGAAGTTGGCCCCGGGCATCCGCTCCTTGGCGATGACCGCGATCAGCAGGCCGAGGACGGTCTGCAGGAAGACGGTCGCCACCATGAACACGAGCGTGTTCCGCAGGGCGATGTAGAACGTGCGGTCCTGGAACAGGCGCTCGTAGTTCTCGAGCCCGATGAAGTCCATCCGGGTCAGGCCGTTCCAGTCGGTCAGGCTGGCCCAGACGGCGAAGCCGACCGTGTAGTACAGGAGCGCGCCGGCCAGCACGACGATCGGGGCCACGTACAGGTAGGGGGCCCATCGGCCGCCGAACTGCCGCATCGCGGTTCTCCTAGGTCATCGTTGAACTAAGGCCTCCCGGCCGAGGCGCGGGAGGGTGGGTGGTTCAACGTCGTAGTTCGACGTTGAACGTTGGGACCGTAGCACAGGTACGATCAGCCCGACGAGCCCGCCGCCGGGTGGTTCCACTGGTCGAGCAGACCGGGACGAACCGGCACCGATCGGGCGCAGGGGCACGATGACGAGGGGATTCTCGATGGCGCGAGTGCGGCTCGCCGACGTCGCCGAGCGGGTGGGCGTCAGCACCAAGACGGTGTCGAACGTGGTGAACGGCACCGGCTGGGTGAGCGCGCCCGTGCGCGAGCGGATCCTCGCCACGATCGCCGAGCTCGGGTACCGGCCGAACCTCGCCGCGCGGCAGCTGCGCAGCGGGCACAGCGGGCTGATCGGCCTGTGCGTGCCGAGCCTGCGCGAGCCGTACTTCGCGGAGTTCGCGTCGGAGTTCGTGTCCGCCGCGGAGGCGCGCGGGTCGACGGTCCTCGTCACGCAGTCGAAGGGCAACCGGCAGGTCGAGCTCGCGATGCTCGAGAACGAGGATCTGCCGGCCATCGACGGCCTGGTGTTCAGCCCGCTGACGCTGACCCGCGAGGACACCGAGGCGCGCCGGTCGACGATCCCCCTGGTGCTGATCGGCGAGCACGGCGAGGCGCTCGCGTCCGACGCCATCGCGCACGTCGGGCCGGACAACGCCGCGGCGGCCGAGGTCGCGACCCGCCACCTGATCGAGCAGGGCCGCACGCGGATCGCCGCGGTCGGCCTGCAGCAGGGCGACGAGGACACCACCGGCCACGTGCGGTTCGAGGGCTACCGGCGCGCGCTCGCCGCCGCGGGGATCCCGCTCGACCCGGCGCTGCTGGTCGAGGTCAAGGACTACCACCGGTCCGAGGGCTCCGCCGCGATCGAGCAGCTGCTGGCCGACGGCATCGACTTCGACGGGGTGTTCTGCTTCAACGACTCGCTGGCGTTCGGGGCGCTCTACACGCTCGGCGTACACCGGGTCGCAGTGCCGGACAAGGTCGCCGTCGTCGGGTACGACAACATCGAGGAGGGCGGGTTCCTGGTCCCGCCGCTGACGACGATCGACCCCGGCCTGGCGACGTCGACCGGGCTGATCCTCGACCTGCTGATCGGCGCACGGAAGGGCGAGGGCGGGCACATCGGGACGCCGTTCAGCCTCGTGGAGCGCTGACCGCACACGCCCCAAACGCCGAGCGGGCAGTTGATGTCGCCTTCCGGGGTGCGGAAAAGACATCTACTGCCCGCTCGGCGAGCGGGGCGCGGGACGGGCGCGGGGCGTCAGCCCGCGGTCAGGCGCAAGGTCAGCTCGGCCGGGGCCGGGCGCAGGACCGCGTTCGGGAGCACGCCCGGGCCGCACGCGGCCGAGCCCAGGCCGTGCTGGGCGGCGTCCAGGTGCACGTAGAGCTTCCCGTCCGGGGTGAGCTCGTGCGGGTGCGCCGCCACGTCCAGCGCGCGGTCGGACCACGGCCGCAGCGACAGCTCGACGCCCGCGCGCGGGACCCCGCCGTAGACGGTCGGGCCCGCGTCGAGCGTCAGCGACGAGCCGTCCGCGAACGCCAGCGCCGCGTGCGTGACGCCCCGGCGCGCGCCGTTCTCCTGCGGGTGCGTGTACCGGGTCTGCAGGTCGCGCACGGTGTGCGACCACGCGCCGGCCACGGCGGCCTTCGCGGAGTCGGCGTACGACTCGTCCGGACCCAGCCCGAGCCACGAGACCGCCACGTCCTCCGCGGCCGCCTCGTCCAGCGTCAGCAGCAGGCCCAGCCGCGCGATCGACCCGTCCCACCGCCCGTCGGGCACGATCCGCACCCGCAGGTCGACCGACCCGGCGGCCCCCGACGACCACACGTACGTCGTCCGGAACCCGTTCCGGGTCCGCGGGCCGGCCGTGCGCGCCTCGACCACGAGCGCCCCGTCGGCGTCGAGCGCCGCCGAGATCTTGCGCTCGGCGAGCAGGTGCAGGCCGTGCTCCTTCCAGACCGCCTCGTCCGACGGCCCGACCCACATGCCCGACCGGCGGTCGTTGTCGGTCGGCGCGCGCCAGGCGTCGACCCGCAGCTCGGCGACCCGGCGGCCGTGCAGGGCGACCAGGTTGCCGACCTCGTCGAACCGCGCGGGCCCGACGACGTACGAGCCGTCCGCCTCCTCCCGCGCGCCGCCCGGGGCCACGTCCGCGAGCGGCACCGCCGGGACGACGGCCACCTGCCCGGTCGCGACGGTCCACGGGCCGCCCTCGAACCAGGACGCGTCGAGGTCGTCGGCCGCGTGCTGGACCGCGCGCAGGGTCCAGGAGGTCGGCGTGTGGTCGGCGGCGGGGAGCGGAAGGTCGACCGGCGGCCGCACCTCGCGCGACTCCCCCGGGGCCAGCGCGCCCAGGTCGAGCACCCCCGTCGCCAGGACGTCGGCTCCGTGCGCCAGCGTCCACTCGAACGCCAGGTGCGCCGTGTGCCGGAACGCGTACCGGTTCCGCACCAGCAGCGCGTCGCCGCCGTCGACGGCGTCGATCCGCACCGGCGCGAACACCGCCGCGACCTCGCGCAGCGACGGCGACGGGGTCCGGTCCGGCAGGACCAGCCCGTCCGCGACGAACGTGCCGTCGTGGAACAGCTCCCCGAAGTCGCCGCCGTACGCCGCGAACTCGTGGCCCTCGGGCGTCGCGCCGGGACAGGCCGTGGTCGATCCACTCCCAGATGAACCCGCCCATGAGCCGCGGGTAGCGGTCGAACAGGTCGTCGTAGTCCGACAGCCCGCCCGGGCCGTTGCCCATCGCGTGGGCGTACTCGCACTGCACGAACGGCATCAGCCGGCGGCGCGCGTCGGCCTCGGGCCGGGCCAGCTGCGGGTCCACACCGCGGCCGATGAGCTCGGTGTGCTCGCTCGTCGCGTACATCCGGGAGTAGACGTCGACCTCGTCGGACGACCAGTCGCCCTCGTAGTGGATCGGCCGAGTCGGGTCGAGCGCCCGGACCGCGCGGGCCATGGCGCCGACGTTGCAGCCGCCGCCCGCCTCGTTGCCGAGCGACCACAGGATGATGCTCGGGTGGTGCGCGTCGCGGCGGACCATGCGGGTCACGCGGTCGACCAGCACGTCCTCCCACGCCGGGTCGTCCACCGGGTTGCCCGGCCAGCGCCCGTCCTCCTGCTCGAACCCGTGCGTCTCGAGGTCGTTCTCGTCGATGACGTACAGGCCGTGCCGGTCGCACAGGTCGAGGAAGTGCGGGTGCGGCGGGTAGTGGCTGGTCCGCACGGCGTTGACGTGGTGCCGCTTCATGAGCAGCACGTCGGCCTCCATGAGCTCTGCGCCGACGGACCGGCCGCGCAGCGGGTCGAACTCGTGCCGATTGACCCCGCGCAGCTTCACGGGCGCGCCGTTGACCAGGAAGACGCCGCCCTCGATCGCGATGGTCCGGAAGCCGGCGTGCAGGACGATCCGCTCCCCCGGTGCCTGGACGACGACCTCGTACAAGTGCGGGCGCTCGGCGCTCCACGGCTCGACGGCGGCGGTCGCGGTCTCCCCCGGCGCCAGGTCGAGCCCGAGCGCCGGGACGGTGACCCGCGTGCCGGGGGCGGCGTCCTCGACGTCGACGCGCAGCGTGCCGGTGCCGGTCGCGTGGTCGTAGTCCGCCGTGATCCCGACGTGGCCGAGCCCGGCGGTCGGGCGGTGCTCCAGGGTCACGCTGCGGAAGATGCCCGACAGCCACCACTGGTCCTGGTCCTCGACGTACGAGTACGCCGACCACTGGGTGACCCGCACGGCGAGCAGGTTCTGCCCGGGCTGCAACGCGTCGGTGAGGTCGATCTCGGTCGGCAGGCGCGAGCCGTGCGACGTCGCGACGACCGTGCCGTTCACCGCGACCTCGAACCAGGAGTCGACGCCCTCGAACCGCAGGTAGGTGCGGCCGTCGACCGGCCAGTCCTCCGGGAGCTCGATCGTCCGGCGGTACTCGCCCGTCGGGTTCTCGTCCGGCACGAACGGCGGGTCGATCGGGAACGGGAACAGCTTGTTGCTGTACGCGGGCGTCCCGTACGGCCAGGCGTCCGGCGCCTGCGCGAGCTGCCAGTGGCTCGGCACCGCGATCGTGTCCCAGTCGTCGCCCGGGTCCTTGGGGTCGGCGCCGGTGCGAGCGGTCGGGTGCAGCCGGAACCGCCAGGGGCCGTCCAGGCTCACGCTGCGGGCGTCGGACGCGCCGGCCGGCGGCCGGAACCGCGCGGGGACGACGCCGGTGGGCGGTCGGACGGTGACGTGGTCGGTCACGGGCACTCCTCGTCGGGTGGGGTCGCTGCGGTGCGATCCGCCTCCGCAGTGTGCCAGCGGTCGGCGTCGTCGCGCTGTCTCGGCACCTAGGGTGGCCGGGCTAGTTCAACGATGGACTATAGTCGCCGGTGCCGCCGTAGTTCAACGCTGAACGCATCTCGACGAAGGGTCTCTCCCCATGCACTCCGCCACCGTCGTCATCGACCCCGCCTTCACGGTCGCCCCGGTCCGCCGCGGCACCTTCGGCACGTTCGTCGAGCACCTGGGCCGGTGCGTCTACACGGGCATCTTCGAGCCCGGCCACCCCACCGCGGACGCCGACGGGTTCCGCGGCGACGTGCTCGCGCTCGCCCGCGAGATGGGCGTCTCGACCGTGCGCTACCCCGGCGGCAACTTCGTGTCCGGCTACAACTGGGAGGACGGCGTCGGCCCGGTCTCCGACCGCCCGGAGCGGCTCGACCTCGCGTGGCACTCGACCGAGACCAACGCGTTCGGCCTGCACGAGTTCATGAAGTGGACCGAGGCGGCCGGCGTCGAGCCGATGATGGCGGTCAACCTCGGCACCCGCGGGCTGCCCGAGGCGATCGAGCTGCTGGAGTACGCGAACCAGCGCCGCGGCACCGCCCGCGCCGAGCAGCGCCGCGCCAACGGTGCCGACGAGCCGTTCGGCATCTCGTTCTGGTGCCTCGGCAACGAGATGGACGGCCCCTGGCAGCTCGGCCACAAGACCGCCCGCGAGTACGGCCGGCTCGCCGCCGAGACCGCGCGCGGCATGCGGCAGATCGTCCCCGACCTGACGCTGGTCGCCTGCGGGTCGTCGTCCTCCGGCATGCCGACGTTCGGCACCTGGGAGCGCGAGGTGCTCGAGGAGTGCTACGACCAGGTCGACCTGATCTCGGCGCACGCGTACTACCGCGAGCAGGACGGCGACCTCGGCTCGTTCCTCGCGTCGGCGCAGGACATGGACCACTTCGTGGCGACCGTCGCCGCGACGGCGGACGCGGTGGGCGCGGCGCGCAAGACCGCCAAGCGGATCAACATCTCGTTCGACGAGTGGAACGTCTGGTACCACGAGGACGAGTCCAAGCTCCCGAAGGGCGAGGACTGGCCGGTCGCCCCGCGGCTCGAGGAGGACGTCTACACCGTCGCCGACGCGGTGGTCGTCGGGAACCTGCTCATCTCGCTGCTGCGGAACTCGGACCGGGTGCACTCGGCGAGCCAGGCGCAGCTCGTCAACGCGCTCGCGCCGATCATGACCGAGCCCGGCGGCCCGGCGTGGCGGCAGACGACGTTCCACCCGTTCGCGCTGACGTCGCGGTACGCGCGCGGCGAGGTGCTGCGGGTGGCGGTGGACGCGCCGACGTACGAGAACGCGCGGTTCGGCTCGTCGGCCCTCGTCGACGCGGTGGCGACGTACGACGCGTCGACCGGGGACGTCGCGGTCTTCGCGGTGAACCGGGCCGTCGACGGGCCGACGACGCTGCGGGTGGACCTGCGGGGCGTCGGGGCGGTCGAGGTCGTGGAGGCGCTGACCTACGCGCACGACGACGTGCACTGGCGCGCGACGCAGGAGGACGCGGAGACGGTGCTGCCGCGGGCGAACGCGAGCGCGGCTCTCGGGGAGGACGGCGTCCTGACGGTCGAGCTGCCGGCGGTGTCCTGGTCGGTCCTGCGCCTGCGCGGCGCGGGCGCCTGACGCCCGCGGCACGGCGGCCGCCGCCGGCCGCGCGCCGCGGCTGACGCCGAGTGCCTATCGGACACGTCGAGTGCCTATCCGCTGGATAGGCACTCGACGTGTCTCATGCGCACTCGCCGCCGCCCGCGGCAACCGGCCACCGCTAGCCTGGCGCGATGCTGCCCGCGGACTGGATCGAGCACCGGCGCGCCGACGACCGCGAGCTGCTGGGCTGGATCCGCCCGGCGGGCGAGGAGTTCGTCGCGGTCGACCGGCTCGGGCGCGAGGTCACCGGCGCCGTCGACTGGCTCGCCGCCGAGGAGGCCCTCGACGAGCGCGGGCTGCGGTGGCTCGCGGAGCGGTGGTCGCTGATCCTCGACGACGGGACCGAGCAGCGCGTGCGGTTCGCGGAGGTCAGCCCGGAGCAGGTGGTGGTCGTCGCGGAGCAGTGGGGCGCTGTGCTGCCGGGCGCGCCGACCTGGACGCTGCCGTTCCCGGCGCCGGACACGCTGCGTCCGTTCGAGGGTGACGCGCACGTGTACGACGCCTGACCCCGCGGGCGCGGCGCCCCGTCGGCGCGTCAGGCGCGGCCCGCGGCACCGCCCCGCTTCGTGACCCGGCCCAGCAGCTCCTTGGCCTTGCGCTGGTTCTCGGGCTTCGACATCTCCCGGATCGCGACCTGCGCCGCCTTGGCCACGACCGCGCTCTTCAGCAGCTTGCCGACGTATCCCATGTCGTGCCTCCGATCGTTCGAGGGAGCGGCGACCGTAACCCGCCCTGCGCCCGAGCGCCCGCCGGGCGACGGGCTCCCCCGCGACCACCGGAACGTCCCTCCTCCGGCGCAGCGTTGCGTCCAAAGGCGCAACCTGCGGACCCCGCCCCGCGCCCGATGTGCCGCGCCGGCCCGCTCACGAGGCTGGAGGTGCAGGCCAGGGGTGCCGCCACCGGGACCTCCCGGACACCGCCCGGCCGCGAGGAGGCCGCCGTGCGCACCATCGACCGCGCGACCACACCCGGCGACGAGACCGCCGCACCGTCCGATCGTCGGCGCCCGGCCCGCCGCCGTACCGCTGCCGCCGCTCTCGCCGGTGCCGCGCTGCTCGTGGGGCTCACCGCGTGCGCCCCGGCCGCCCCGGCGCCGACCCCGGCCCCTGCGCCCGAGGCACCGGTCGCCGGCACCGCGCCCGAGACCCCTGCCGACCCCGCAGACCCCGCCGCGGACGCCGGCGCCCCGCCCGAGAGCCCCGCGACCCCCGCGCTCACCCGCGCCGACGTCGACGCCTGGCTCGACGGCTTCCTGCCCGCCGCCCTGGAGCGCACCGACATCCCCGGCGCGGCCGTCGCGGTCGTGCACGACGGCGAGGTCGTCACCACCCGTGGCTACGGCTGGGCCGACACCGGCACGGAGTCCGGCGAGGCCGTCCCCGTCGACCCCGACCGCACGCTGTTCCGCCCGGGCTCGGTGTCGAAGCTCGTCACCGCGACCGCGGTGCTGCAGCTGGTGGAGTCCGGCGACGTGGACCTGGACACCGACGTCGGCGCGTACCTCGACATCGACGTCCCCCGGTCGTTCGACGACCCGATCACGCTGCGCCACCTGCTCACGCACACCGCCGGGTTCGAGGAGCGGATCCGCGGGCTGATCGGCGCCGAGGGGACGCCGGTCGACCTGCGCGCCGCGCTCGCCACCGACCCGCCGGAGCAGGTGTACCGGCCCGGGACCGTGCCCGCGTACTCGAACTACGGCAACGCGCTGGCCGGGTACGTCGTCGAGCGGGTGAGCGGCGAACCGTTCGAGCAGTACGTCCAGGAGCACGTCCTGGCGCCCGCCGGGATGACGACGGCGACGTTCGACCAGCCGGTGCCCGAGGACCTGCGCGACCGGCTCGCGCTCGGGTACGGCACGGCGTCCGGCCCTGCGACGGGGTTCGAGGTCGTCGGGGTGCCGCCCGCCGGTGCCCTGTCGGCGTCGGCCGCGGACATGGCCCGGTTCATGCTCGCGCTGCTCGGCGAGCCCGCGACCGGCGAGCAGGTGCTGGCCGCCGGCTCGCTCGCGCTCATGCAGGAGCCCGCCCTCGACCAGGACGAGCTGGGCACGCTGGCCGGGGGCGCCCGGATGGGCCTCGGGTTCTTCCAGGAGGACCGGAACGGGCACCGGATCGTCGGCCACGGCGGCGACACCAACGCCTTCCACTCGCACCTGCAGCTGTACCCGGACGAGCGCACGGGCGTCTTCGTCAGCGTCAACGGCTCGGGCGCAGGGGCGCTCGACAGCATGGAGCTGCGCGAGCAGCTGACGCACGGCTTCGCGGACCGCTACTTCCCGCCGACCGACGCCGCCGACGCGACCGCCACCGACGCGACCGCCACCGCCGTCGACGCCGGCACCGCCCGCGAGCACGCCGCCGCCCTCGCCGGCGCGTACACCGACTCCCGGGCGATGCGCAGCACGTTCCTGCACGCCACCGAGCTGCTCGCGGTCACCCAGGTCACGGCCCAGGACGACGGCCGCGTGCTGGTCGCTCCCGGCCCGCTGACGGACCGCCCGGTCCTCTACGAGGAGGTCGAGCCGTGGGTGTGGCAGGAGGTCGGCGGCCAGCGGACCATCGCCGCGCGCGCCGAGGACGGCCGGGTCACGGCGATCGGCTACGACTCCGCGTTCACGCTGCTGCCCGCGGGCGCGGCGACCGGCGTCACGCTGCCGGCGCTGGGCGTCGCCACCGTGGTGCTGCTGGTGGGCGCGCTCGCCGGGCCGGTGGCCGCGCTGGTCCGCCGCGTCCGGCACCGCGCGCCCCGCGACCGGGCCGGGCGTCCCGCCCGGGTGCTGACCCGGATCGCCGCGGCGAGCGCCGTGCTCGCCGTCGCCGGCTGGGCGGTCGCGATCACGACGATCATGGGGCTGGTCGACCTGCCCGAGGGCGGCCTGCGCGTGCTGCAGGTGCTGCAGGGCGTGGGGATCCTCGGGCTGGTGCCGGCGACGGTCCGCGTGGTGGGTGACGTGCGGCGCCGCGCCGGCGGCTGGCGGGTGGCCGGCGGGGTGCTGGTGCTGCTCGCGCTGGGCGTGGTGGCGTGGTTCGCGGTGACGTACCGGCTGGTCGCGCCGAGCCTGTCGTACTGAGCGCCCGGGGCCCGCGACGCACGAAGCCCTACGGTCTCCGGCCGAGCCACCCGCGACAGGCGGTGGGCTCGCCGGAAACCGTAGGGCTCGCGGCCTGGGACGGGCAGCAGCGGCCGCGCGTCAGCCGCGCAGCGACTCCCCGTTCGTCCGGATGACCTCCTGGTACCAGTCGAACGACGCCTTCGGCGTGCGGGCCAGCGTCCCGTGACCCTCGTCGTCCTGGTCCACGTGGATCAGGCCGTACCGCTTGGACATCTGCGACGTCGACGCCGCGATGATGTCGAGCCCGCCCCACGCGGTGTACCCGAGCACCTCGACGCCGTCCTCGATGGCCTCGCCGATCTGCTCGATGTGCGTGCGCAGGTAGTGGATCCGGTACGGGTCCTCGACCCGCCCGTCGGGCCCGACCTCGTCCTTCGCGCCCAGGCCGTTCTCGACGACGAACAGCGGCACCTGATAGCGGTCCCACATGTCGCGCAGCGCGATCCGCATGCCGACCGGGTCGTGGTGCACGCCCCAGTCGGTGACCTCCAGGTGCGGGTTGCGGATGCTGGAGAAGATGTTGCCGCCGGTGATGCCGTACTTCGACGGGTCGGCCGCCGACACCAGCGACATGTAGTAGCTGAACGACAGGAAGTCGACCGTGCCCGCGGCCAGCTCCTCCGCGTCGCCCTCCTCCATCGCCACCGTGATGCCCTTGCGGGCCAGCAGCCGCGGCACGAACGTCGGGTACGCGCCGCGCACCTGGACGTCGGTGTGCAGCAGGTTGAGGTCGTTCGCCTCCAGCGCCTCCAGCACGTCGTCGGGGGCGCTGGTCGCCGGGTAGTGCAGCATCCGGGCGAGCATGCAGCCGACCTGCGCCGTCGGGTCGATCGACTTGATCAGCCGCACGGCGCGCGCGCTGGCCACGAACTGGTGGTGCAGCGCCTGCCAGGCCTTGGCCTCGGTGTGCTCGCCCTCGCGGGTGACGACGCCGCCGCCGGTGTACGGCTCCAGCAGGGTCGTGTTGATCTCGTTGAACGTGAGCCAGTAGGTCACCAGCGGGTGCAGCTCGCGCACGACGGTCTCGACGTACCGGGTGTACATCTCGATGACGCCGCGCTCGGACCAGCCGCCGCGGCCGTCGGCCACGAGCGCCAGCGGCATCTCGTAGTGCGACAGCGTGACGATCGGCTCGATGCCGTTGTCCCGCAGCCGGGTCAGCAGGTCCCGGTAGTAGTCGATCCCGGCCTGGTTCGGCTCCGCGTCGTCGCCGTTCGGGAAGATCCGGGTCCACGCGATCGAGATGCGCAGGGCCTTGATCCCGAGCTCGGCGAACAGCGCGATGTCCTCGCGGTACCGGTGGTAGAAGTCGACGCCGTACCGCTTCGGGTAGCCCTGGCCGCCCTCGACGGTCCGGGCGACGGCGATCTCCTCGTCCGAGGCCCGCATGAGCGCCTCGAGCGCGGTGTAGTTGCGCGCCTCCGGGGAGCGGAACGGCACGACGTCGGCGGTGGACAGCCCCTTGCCGTCGGCGTCGAAGCCGCCCTCGACCTGGTTGGCGGCGAACGCGGTGCCCCAGAGGAACCCGTCGGGGAAGGTCATCGGGTGGTCTCCAGTGCGTGCTCGAGGGTCTCGACGGCGAGCAGGCCGGCGCCGGCGGCCACGGTGCCCGCGGCGATCGGCTCGACGCCCGCGTACGCGGTCGCGTTGGTGACGACGACGACGGTGGTCGTGTCGTGGGTGGCCGCCACGGCGGGCAGGTCGACGGTGAGCAGGCGGTCGCCGACGGACACGCGGTCGCCGTCGGCGACGTGGGCCGTGAAGCCGCGCCCGCCGAGGTTCACGGTGTCGACGCCGACGTGCACCAGCACCTCGACGCCCTCGTCGGACTTCAGCCCCACGACGTGCTTGGTCGGGAACACCGTGACGACGGTGCCGGACACGGGGGCGACGACCTCGCCGTCGGTCGGCAGGACGCCGACGCCCTTGCCCATCGCGCCGCTGGCGAACGCACCGTCGCCGACCTCGGCCAGCGGGACGACGGTGCCGGCGACCGGGGAGGCGACGACCGGGCCGCCGTCGAGGGCCACGGCCGCGCCGGTCGCGGCGGCGGGGGCCGGGTCGGCCACGCCGGTCGAGCCGGCGGCGGCCGCGCCGCGGGTCAGCGGCGACTCGTCGAAGCCGATCACCAGCACGGCCACGAGCGCGCCGACGAACGACACCGCGATGGCGGCGACGGACCAGCCGAACGCCGGGCCGGCGAGCCCGGGCAGGCCCGGCAGGCCGGAGTTGCCCACGAGGGCGTACGCCTTCGCGCCGAACCCGAGCGCGATCGCGCCGCCCGCGGCGCCGCCGATCATGCTGGCGAGGAACACGCGGCGCATCGGGAGCAGCAGGCCGAACAGGCCGGGCTCGGACACGCCCATGAGGGCGGTGAAGCCGGTCGACAGCGACGTGGCGCGCACCTGGCGCGAGCGGGCGCGGATCGCGACGCCGAACAGCGCGCCGGCGACGGAGAAGATCTGCACGTAGGTCAGCGGCAGGAACGGGTCGTTGCCGAGCGTCGCGAGGTTGCCGAGGATGAACGGCACCAGGGCCGCGTGCATGCCGGTCATGATGATGAGCGACATGACGGCGCCGAGGAGGATGCCGGAGAACACGCCGCCGTGGGTGAGGAGCCAGTTCAGGCCGCCGGAGATCTGGTCGCCGATGATGGCGCCGAGCGGGCCGAGGGCCACGAGCGTGACCGGGCCGACGACGAGCATGCTGACCAGCGGGACCACGCTCAGGTGCAGGGCCGCGGGCAGCACCTTCTTGAGCCCGCGCTCCACCCAGGACAGCGCCCACACCGCGAGCAGCGCCGGGATCACCGTGTACGAGTAGGTCGTCGCGGTCACCGGCAGGCCGAGGAACGTGACGGGGTCGCCCGCCGCGAGCAGCGCGGCCAGGTTCGGGTATACCAGCGCCCCGGAGAGCGCCGCGGCCACGAACACGTTCGTCTGGAAGACGCGCGCAGCCGAGATCGCGATCATCACCGGCAGGAAGAAGAAGAACGCGTCACCGAGCGCGAACAGCAGCTGGTAGGTCTGCGTCTCCGTCGACATCCAGCCGAGCCACACGGCGAGCGCCAGGAGGCCCTTGATGAGGCCCGCGCCGGCGATGGCCGGCAGCAGCGGCGGGAAGGTCTTCGACAGGAAGCCGAAGAACCGGTCGCGGATGGTGCCGCCCGACGCGGCGGGGGCGCCCGCGGCGTCCGCGTCGTCCGCGTTCGGGTCGTTCACCTTCGCCACGAGGCCCGGGTGGGTCTCCTTGACCGCGGCGAACACCTTCGGCACGTCGTTGCCGATGATGACCTGGAACTGCTGCCCGCTGTCGTTGATCGCCTGCACGGCGCCGACGGCGCGGACCGCGGCCTCGTCGACGCGCGCGCGGTCGACGAGGCCGAACCGCAGGCGGGTGACGCAGTGGTAGAGCGAGGTGATGTTGTCCTCGCCGCCGACCGCCGCGACGATCGCGGCAGCGTCCTTCTCGTATGTCACGGTGCTCTCCTGAGCTGTCCCCGCGGGTCGCCGGAGGGGCGCCGCGGGGTGGGAGGGGGTGTCAGAGCAGGTTCGACAGGTGCAGACCGAGGTAGGTCCGCTCCTGCAGCGTCATGACGTGTCCGTGGCGCTCCTCGACGACCGCCGCCACCTTGTCGACGACCGCGAACGCCCGGGGCTGCTGCTCCACGAGGAACGCGTGCAGCGCGGGGTCACCGCCGTCCTCGACCTCGCCGTCGACGACCCGCTGCGCGAGGAAGCGCAGGTGGGTCGCGAACCGGAGGTAGGCGTGGCGCTCGTCGTCGTCCGCGATGGCCAGCTCCTCGCGCACGACGCCGAGGACGTCGCGCATGAACTCCATGAGCCGGGCGGTCTTCTCCGACGAGCCGCCGACCGTCGCGTTCACGAAGTGCAGCGCGATGTTCACGGCCTCGTCGTCGGTGAAGGTCACCCCGAGGTGCTTGTTGAGGATCATCACGGCCGACCGCGCGAAGAGGTACTCCTCGCGGTGGATCGTGCGGACCTCGACGGCCAGCGGGTTCGCGAGGGAGATCCCCTCCCGCACCCGCTGCACGGCGTAGACGAGGTGGTCCGCCAGGGACGCGAAGATGCCGTCGCCGAACTCACGGCCCAGCGACCGGCGGGCGACCGTGACGATGTCGGCCGTGACCTGGAGGATCTCCGGCGGCACCGTGCCCACGATCGAGGCGAGGTGGTTGCCCACGGCGTCGTCGCGGATCCGGAAGACCGACTCCACGCGCTTCTCGTCGATCGTGTCGCCGGGCTTGCCCTGGAAGCCGATGGCCTTCCCGACCACGATCACGTCGCGCCCGGCGGCGTCGACCGCGGACACGACGTTGTTGTTGAGGATGCGCCGCACCTTCACGCTGTACACCTTCGTTGCAGACCTGCTCTACCGGGGCCCTCTTTGGCCTCGGCGGTGGTGTTGCCTGCAAGAGCAGTGACAAGCCGAGCGGGACGCTAGCACCGGGATCTGTGCGAAAACAACAGACCTGGTCAGGATCACCCGGTCCCCGTGCCCGGGCCCGCGCCCGGGCCAGGCGGCGACTGGAACGTCGTGACCGACACGCCCACGGCGTGTCGGTCACGACGTTCCACTCCAGAAGCCCCGCCGTCAGGCCGCTGTGGCGCCGCCCTCCGCCGCCAGCGCGTCGGTCAGCAGCCCGACCAGCGCCTCGAGCTGCACGTCCGCGGCCGCCCCGTCCTCCACGTCGGCCCCGTCCAGCGCCCGCGCCGCGAGGCCGGACTTGCTGTCGATCAGCTCGGCGATCCGCGAGTCGACGGTCTGCGCCGCGATGACCCGCCACGCGGTGACCGGCTCGGACTGCCCGATGCGGTGGATGCGGTCGATCGCCTGGGTCTGCTCGGCGTCGGTCCACGACAGCTCGGCGAGCACGAGGTTCGACGCGACCTGCAGGTTCAGCCCCACGCCTGCGGCGGTGAGCGAGCAGACGACGATCTGGACCTCGGGGTCCTCGACGAAGGCCTTGACGTTCTTGTCGCGCTGCCGGGTGGTCTGGTCGCCGCGGATGGACGCGTACTTGATCCCGCGCTCCGCGAACGCCTGCTCGGCGTGGTCCATCACGTCGACGTGCTTGGCGAAGAACACCACCTTGCCGACGTTCCGGGCCAGCTGGGCGGCGTAGTCGGCGGCGGGCGCGGCCTTGGCCTGCCCGATCCGGCGGACCATCGCGAACACGTTGTCGCCCTTGGTCTTGCCGCTGGAGTCCTTCAGCTCCGCGGCGGCGACGCGCCGGGCGATCTCGTGGTCGTTCCCCAGGACCAGGCCGGACTCCCGCGCCTCGACCGCGCTGCGGAACCGCTGCATCAGCCGCTCGACCAGGGCGGCCTCGGCCTCGCGGATCGACCGGCCCGCGGCGCCGTCGAGCTCGACCAGCAGGTCGGCGACCCGGCGGGCCGGGATGTCGGCGACGACGTCGGCCTTGCGGCGGCGCACGATGCCCATGTCGACGACGCACTGCCGCGCGGCGGCGGAGAAGCCACGATCGGCGGGCGTGAGGCCGATCTCGTCCAGCGCGGTCATCAGGCGGCCGAGCGGCTTCTCGTCGTCGATCCAGCCGAGGTACTGCCAGATCGCGCGGAAGTCCTCGATGTCGTTGATCAGCGGGGTGCCGGTCAGCGCCATGAGCAGCGGGCGGGCCGCGCGCTCGCGGATCTTCTCGGCGATCGACAGCACGTGCTGCGAGCGCTGGGAGCGCTTGTTCTTGATGAAGTGCGCCTCGTCGACGACCATCCCGCGGAAGCCGTGCTCCCCCAGCCAGCCGACGTGTCGGTCGAGGATCTCGTAGTTCACGATCACGACGTCGGCGAACCCGTCGACCCGCTCCCCGTCGCCGTGCACGACCGTCGCGCGGCGCTCGGGGGTCCACAGGCCGACCTCGTGCGCCCAGTTCGTCTTCACGACGTTGGGGACGACGACCAGCAGCGGGTACGCGCCGGCCGTGCGCGCGGCGAGCAGGGCCTGCGCGGTCTTGCCGAGGCCGGGCTCGTCGGCGAGCAGGAACGTGCGGTGGCCCTCGGCGGCCGCGGTGACGACCTGCGCCTGGTGCGGCATGAGCTCACGGCCGGGCGGCGTCGGCACGTGCGCCGGCTCGGGCAGCGGCATGCAGGCGGGCACGCCGTCGCCGGACTGCTCGAACGACCGGAACAGCGGCTCGAGCAGCTCCCAGCCGGCCAGCCGGCGGGGCTTCGCCGCGACGCGCTCGGCGGCGGCCTCGAAATCGGGGGCCAGGAAGGGGTTCGCGAGCCGGCGGGAGATCACGGACTGCGGGACGACCTGGCGGTCGGCGCCCGGCGCGGGGGCGACCGGGCCGGGCGCCTCCTCGGGCTCCGGCTCGGCCGGGACGTCCATGCCGGCCGCGCGCTGGACGGTCGCCTTGTAGGCGCGGGCGGCGTCCGACACCTTGGCGTCGTCGGCGAGCAGCGCCAGCAGCGTGGTGTCCCGCGCGGCGATCCGGGCCAGCTGCGTGGCCACGCCGTCGAGTCGCTTCATCAGCTCGGTGCGCTTGGCCTGCGACAGCTCGCCGTCGGCCATCGCCCGCGCGCGCTCCTCGCGGACCAGCAGCGCCACGACCTGGAACTTCGTCCGGACGGCCGGCCGCACCGGCGGGCGCTGCACGGCGCCCTCGATCTCGCGCACCACCCCGGCGAGGACGGGGATCAGCCCCTGCTCGCTCGGGCGGGCGGTGCGGCGGCGCTGCCCGCCGGGGGCGGTGCTGCTGCCCCCGCGGGCGGGTCGGCGCTGGCCGGTTCGTGCCACTTCGTCTCCTTCGTGCCTGCGTGCCGCGGCGAGGGCACGCGGGCGTGGTGCCGTCGCCGCGCGGGTCCGGCGCGGACGCCGGGTGCGCGCGACGCGTCGCCGCGTGCGCCGCCCGCGGGCCCCGGGCTCGCGCCGGGGGCGGCGGGCGCCGGTGCTGCGGGCGCGCCGTGGGGCGTCCCCGCCTTGTCACGGCGGGGTGCCTCGGCGGACGACCGCGGGCCGCTGGCGGCGCACGCGGACGTCCGTTGTGCGCCTGGGCAGATTCGAACTGCCGACACCCGCTTTAGGAGAGCGGTGCTCTATCCACTGAGCTACAGGCGCGCCGCCGGGACCCTCGGGCCGGCCGGCCGGCCGCCGTCCCGTCGTCGGTTCGACGGGGCGGACGCGCCCACCTTACCGGGGCGCGGCGCGGTGGCGCTCCGGGCGCGCGGGGTGATCGGCCTCCGCGGGGCGGGCGCGGGGAGCTCCGGGGTGGGACCGGCCCGGCCGTCCGTCCGGATTCCCACCCGGTTCTCGCGCCGCACCCTGATCCATCGGGGGGCGTCGCGAGAATCCGCGGGGGATCCGAGCGGGGCGCCGGCCGTCCGCCGCCCACGGGCGGGCGCGGAGGGGCAGGATGGGCGGCAGGCACCCGGGACCGCAGCGTGGGGGGAGACGGACGTGGCGCGAGACGTCGTCGTCGTGGGGTCGGTCAACGCGGACCTCATCGTGCAGGTCGAGCGCCACCCGCACCCCGGGGAGACCCTGCTCGGGCACACTTCGAGCGTCCTGCCCGGCGGCAAGGGCGCCAACCAAGCGGTGGCGGCCGCGCGGCTCGGCGCCGAGGTGGCGCTGGTCGCCGCGGTCGGCGACGACGTGAACGCCGGGATCGCCCTCGCCGGTCTGCGCGACGCGGGCGTGGACCTGGACCACGTGACCGCGGTCGACGCGCCCACCGGCCTCGCCGTCGTGACCCTGGCGGACGACGCGGAGAACACCATCGTCGTGGTCCCGGGTGCCAACGCGTCCGTCTCCCCGCGGCTCGTGGACGCCGCGGCCGACCTGATCGCCGGGGCGCGCGTGTGCGTCGTGCAGGCCGAGATCCCGCTCGCCACCGTCGCGCACGTCGCCCGGGTCGCCGCCGCGGGCGGCACCCGGCTGCTGCTGAACGTCGCCCCCGCCGCCGAGCTCCCGACCGAGACGGTGCGCGCCGCCGACCCGCTGGTGGTCAACGAGCACGAGGCGGCGATCCTGCTCGGCCGGCGCGACCGGGAGCCCGCGGACGCCGCCGCCGAGCTCGCGGCGCTGGGCGTGCGGTCGGTCGTCGTGACGCTCGGGGCGGGCGGGGTCGTCGGCATCGAGGACGGCGAGGCGTGGTCGCTGCCGGCGCGGCGGGTCGACGCGCTCGACACGACCGGCGCGGGCGACGCGTTCGTCGGGGCACTCGCCGCGGGGATCGCGGACGGGCTGCCGGTCCGGCAGGCGGCGGCGCTGGCGACGCGGGTGGCCGCGGCGTCGGTGACCCGGCTCGGCGCGCAGCCGTCCTACCCGTGGCAGGGCGACGACCTGCCCTGACCGGCGCGGGCCGCTCCCCCGCCCGCGTCGAGCGCGGTGGTTCCTGCCGAGCGCGGTGGTTCTCGTCGAGGGCGGTGGCAGGAAGTCCCGCGCTCGACGGGAACGGCCGCGCTCGGGCGCTCAGGACGGGTTCGAGACGGCGCGGGCGCTGCGCGGGCGGAGGGCGCAGCGCGCGCGGGCCGGGCGCAGCGCGGGCCGGATCGACGCGCCGCTATCGTCGTCCGGTGCCCGAGACCCCCGACGCGCCCGGCCCCGACGGCGACGTCCCCGGGCTCACGGCCTGCGGGCTGTGCGCGGGCGAGACGCTCGGCGTCGACGACCCGCTGCCCGGCGGCCAGCTGGCCCGCCTGCGCGCGCTGGCGGCCCGCGGCGCCGCCCGGCTGACCGAGGTCGACTGCCTCGACGCGTGCGAGCGCGGCGACGTGGTCGTCGCGCGCCCGACCGGGGCGGCCCGGCGCGCGGGCGCGGGTCCGGCGTGGTTCGAGCGGCTGTGCGGCGACGCCGACACCGCCGCCCTGGAGGCGTGGCTCCGCGCGGGCGGCCCGGGCGGGGGCGCGCTGCCGTCGCCCCTGCCCGAGCGCGTGATCCGTCGCGGCTGACCGCGCACCGCCGCCGCCCACCCCGCGCACAGCCCGCCCTCAGCCACCGTTTCACCCGCGGGCCACGCACGGGTCCGCCGGACGTCACGCGGAGTTCAGAACCGCTGGCCACGGTGGTGCGGCGCGGCCGGACCGGCGCGCCCACCCCCACCCACCGGAGACCCTCCCGTGCGACCTCACCCTGCCCCGACGCCCCCGCGCGCGTCGCGGCGCGCCCCTGCCCGCGCCCTCGCGACGCTCGCCGCCGCAGCCGTGGCCGGCACCCTGCTCGCCGCCGCCCCGCCGGCCGCGAGCGCCGCCGTCCCGGCCGCGGCGTCGGACGAGCCCGGCTCGCGCTTCACGCTCGCCGTGCTGCCGGACACGCAGTTCTACTCGCGGTACTCGGCGGACCAGTTCCTCCCCCGCTACGGCACGGACCCGTTCCGCGAGCAGACGCGGTTCCTCGTGGAGCACGCCGACGAGCTCAACATCCCGTTCGTGGCGCACCTCGGCGACGTCGTCGACCGCGTCGGGCAGACCGGGGAGTGGCAGGCGGCCGACACGGCGATGCGGACGCTCGAGCAGGGCGGGCTGCCCTACTCGATCCTCCCGGGGAACCACGACGTCCGGAACTCGGACGACACCCTGGACGACACCGACTACGACCCCGCGAACGAGCCGTTCCTGCAGTACTTCGGTCCCGCGCGCGCGGCTACCCAGGCGACCTACGGCGGCAGCGACCCGACCGGGCTGAGCCAGTACCACGTCTTCGAGGCCGAGGGTCAGGAGTTCATGGTGCTCGCGCTCGCCTGGCGGGTGTCGGACCAGACGATGCAGTGGGCGAAGGACACCATGGCGGCGCACCCCGACGTCCCCGTCATCCTGACCACGCACTCGCTGCTCAACATCGGCCCCGACCAGACCTCGCCGCGCGACACGGAGTACGGCGAGGAGCTCTGGGACAAGCTGATCCGCAGCAGCGACCAGATCTTCCTCACGTTCAACGGCCACTTCCACGGCGCGACCCAGCAGACCCGCACCAACGACTTCGGGCACTCGGTCACGAACGTGCTGATCGACTACCAGATGGCCTACGAGGGCGGGAACGGCTACCTCGGCCTGGTCGAGTTCGACCTCGCGCACGACACCGTGACGATGCAGACGGCGTCGCCGTGGGTCACCGCCAAGCCGCAGGAGACCCTGACGAGCTACGACCAGCCGTTCCTGGACGGTCCGAACCAGCGGTTCACGCTCGACCTCGACTTCTCGGAGCGGTTCGGCGGCTTCGACCCCGACTTCGGCCCCGGCGCGGGCGTCTGGCCGTCGCTGACCCAGCGGGCGCGCGACGTGCTGCTCGACGGCTTCGTCGGCCCCGACCCCGTCACCACGGAGCTGCCCGGCAACGCGCTCGACTTCGCGGAGGCGGAGGGCACCGTCGCGCACTGGCGCATGAACGACCTCCCCACCGGCGTGCTGCCCGAGGGCGGCACGATCCCCGACGTCGCGGCGGGCAACGACCTGACCCGCGCGACGATCGCCGGCTCCGGCTCGGCGACGGCGCAGGCCGGCGACGTGACGATCGTCCGGGACGACGTGCACGGCTACTCGTCCGACGGCGCCGCGGTGTGCTTCGCGAACTCGTCGGCGGCCCGGTTCAGCTACCTGACCACGGCCTCCGACGCGCCCGTGAACGCCGAGACGTTCCCGGAGGGCTACACGATCGAGACGTTCCTCCAGCTCGACCCGTCCTGGGACGCGGGGGTGAACGGCTGGTCGAAGGCCGTCGTCCGCTCGGGCGACCGCTCGCAGCTCCCCGGCATGCCCTGGTCGCAGTGGGACTACACCGCGTCCCCGGTCGCGCTCGGCATCTCGAACCTGCGCGAGTTCCAGTTCACCGAGGTCCCGATCGCCACGACCAAGGGCGACCGCACCGCGTGGTCCGGCGAGATCATGGTCGACAGCTGGTCGCACGTCGCGATCGTCAACGACCCGGCGTCGTCCACGACCACGATGTACATCGACGGCGCGCCGGTGCTGCGCAACGCCACCGACACGCTCGGCCACTCGGTCCAGGCGGACATGCCCTGGCTGCTCGGGTCGGACTGGGTCGACGGCGCGGCGCGCAACGGCTGGAACGGCTGCATCGGCGAGACCCGCGTGATCGACCGGCCCACCGGCCCGGCGGAGTGGCTGACGCAGCGCGCCGACCTCACCGGCCTGGCCGTCACCGACGCGCCCGCCGGCGACCTCCCGGCCGGGGCGCAGGTCACCTCGCTGTCCGGCACCGGGTTCCCCGGCGCCGTGGTGCGGGTCGCCGACGTCGCGACGGCGGGCGGCGCCGAGCTCCGGACCGCCGCGCTGGCCGCGGCGGCCGCGGCGCCGGCCTCGCTCGCCGGCGAGACCGTGGTCGGCGCGGACGGCCGGTGGACGCTCGCGTACGCCGGGGCGCTGCCCGCGGGCCGCTACGCCGGCTCCGTCGTGCAGGCGCTCGGCGCGCGCGAGTCCGCGCCGGTCGGCGTGGCGTTCGCCGTCTCGGCGGCGCCGGCACCGGGCGCGCCCGACCCGGTGGACCCGCCGGTCGGCGGCGGCACCGGCGGTGGTACCGGCGCCGGCACGGGCGCGGGGGCCGGGACCGGCACCGGCACCGGCACCGGCACCGGCACCGGCAGCACGTCCGCCGGCGGCCGCGGGGCGCTCGCGACCACGGGCGCCGAGGTGTCCGCCGCCGTCGCGGCCGCGCTCGCCCTGCTGGCGCTCGGCGCGGGCGGTGTGGCGCTGCGGCGCCGGTCGGTGCGCGAGGCGCACGAGGACTGAGCTCCGCTCGGGCCGGGCGCGGTGGTGCGGGCCGGGGGCGGCGGCTGCGGCTGCCGCACCCGGCCCGCGCCGCACCCGGCACCCGCCGTCACAGCCCCCGCCACCCCCCGGTCGCCCGGCCGACGCGCTCCGACACCGCACTCCCCACCAGCACCCCCGCGGCGATCGCCACGATCGTCAGCAGCGCGTTGAGGAAGTCCCCCAGCCCGGCGGCGGCGTCGGCCCCGACGATCTCGGTCACCCCCTCCAGCCCCAGCGCCCCGGGCACGAGCAGCCAGAACGCCGGCAGGAACGTCACCGGCACCGGTGGCCCGCTGGGCCGCTGCTGGATCGCGTACGCCACCGGCAGCACCACGACCCCGGCGGCGAACGACGCCCCGAGCGGGTTCAGCACCAGCCCTGCCCCGGCCTGCACCCCGTACGCGACGCCGAGCACGGCCAGCAGCCACGGCAGCGAGCGCGGCGGCACCGCGGACGACAGGAACACCCCGAGCCCGAACACCGCCACCCCGACCCACGGCGCCCACGCCCCCAGCGGCGCCTCCGCCTGCGGCGGCGGCCCCGGCAGCCCGGCGAACTCCACCCCGAGCGCGATGCCGAACGTCAGCAGCAGCAGCCGCTCGAGCCCGTAGACCAGCCGCGCCGAGCCCGACAGCATCGACCCGGACGCCAGCTCGATGGTCGCCATCGTCAGCGCGGCCCCGGGCAGCATCGTCACGAGAGTCGGGATCACGATGTCGAGGGGCGCGGACCCGAGCACGGGCTCGGAGAGCCGGAACACCAGCCAGGTGACCACGCCGGCGGTCAGCATCGGCAGCACGACCGCGACCGCGTGCGACCGCTCGCCCCACAGCGTCAGCACACCGACCAGCACGCCGAGCACCAGGTACGCGGGCAGGGCCGACGCCGTGGGGTTGAGCAGCAGCCCCAGGCCGAGCACCATCACGCTCGTCCCGGCGACCCGCAGCCAGGCCGGCAGCCGCGGGCGCGTGCTGAGCAGCGCCTGCAGCCGACCGACGGCCTCAGCGACGCCGAGCTTCGCGTGCCGGATGTCGTCGATCAGCCGGTACAGCGCGTCGACCTGGTCCAGCCGCAGCGAGGCGTTGGGTGCGGGCGCGAAGTCGACGCGGGTGGAGTCGCCGGCCACGATCCGGACGAACACGCCGGTCGGGAGCACGAAGAACCGCACCCCCGACGCCGCGTAGACGGCCGCGACGTCGTCGAGGATCGCGGTCACCCGGTCCGCGGCGTCGCCGGCCCGCTGCATCGCGACGCCCAGCCGCCGCAGCAGGTCGAGCACGGCCTCGGGCGGCTGCTCGGGGACCCGCGGCGCCTCGGCGGGCAGCGGCGACAGGCGCCGGGCCAGGGCGGCCCTCGCCCGTGCGAGCCCTCGACGCCCCGGGTCGGCCACCTGACCAGGATGTCGACGACCGCCGGTGGAGCGCTCACCCCCGCGGGGTGATCGGCGGCGGGGTCCGGCGGCCTACGGTCGAGCCAGCGAGCCACCGGGCCGCCGCAGGGGCGCGGCCCGCCGGACGTGGGGGTCGACGATGAGCGGTGCGACGGCGGGGACCGCCGGGGCGGGCACGACGGCACGGGGCGCGCGGAGCGTGCTCATCGCGACCTGCCTGTCCACGCTGGTGGTGAACGCGAACACCTCGGCGGTCAGCATCCTGCTCCCGGCGATCAGCGCCGACACCGGGACCTCCGTCGACACCCTGCAGTGGGCCGTCACCGGCTACTCGCTGGTCGGCGCGGCCGTCATCATCACGGCCGGGTCGCTGGGCGACGTCTTCGGGCGCAAGCGGGTGTTCCAGCTCGGCCTGCTGCTGTTCGTGCTGTCCTGCGTGCTCATCGCGCTCTCCCAGGACGGCACCGGGGTGATCGTCGGCCGGCTGATCCAGGGCGCCGCGGGGTCGACGATCCTGGCGTGCGGGCTGAGCCTGCTGTCGGTGGCGAGCGACGGCGAGGACCAGCTGCGGTCGGTGTCGCTCTGGGGTGCCGCCGCGGCGGTCGGGGCGGCCGCGGGGCCGCTGCTCGGCGGGGTGCTGGTCGACCTGACCGGGTGGCAGGGGCTGTCCTGGATCGACGCGGGGGTGGGCGTCGTCTGCATGGTCCTGACGTACCTCACCGTCGCCGAGTCGAAGGACCCGAACCGCCCCCGCACCATCGACTACCTCGGCACCGTCCTGATCGCGCTGACGCTGGCAGCCCTGATCCTCGGCGTGAGCAAGAGCGGCGACTGGGGCTGGCTGTCCGCGGCGACGATCGGCTGCCTCGCGGTCAGCGTGGTCGCCGGCTGGCTGTTCGTCGTGGTCGAGAAGCGGGTGGCGGTGCCGCTGCTCGACCTGGCGCTGCTGCGGAACCGGATCCTGGTCGGCGCGACGCTGGCGATCCTCATCGGCGCGGGCACGATCAACGGCCTGATGTACCTGCTCAGCCTGTACTTCCAGGACCCGGCCGCGCTCGGGTTCTCGTCCTTCCAGGCCGGCCTCGCGACCCTGCCCGCGACCGTGGGCCTCGTGGTCGTCGCGCCGCTGGTGCCCCGGATGACGAAGCGGGTCGGCGGCCGGCAGGTGATCGGCGTCGGGTTCCTGCTGACGACGGCCGGGTTCGTGATCGTCGGGTTCGTCCAGGCCGGCTGGGGGTACGGGGCGTTCCTGCTGCCGCTGCTCGCGATCGCGGTCGGCATGGGCCTGTCGAACGGGCCGTCGTCGTCCGCCGCGACCGCCGTGGTCCCCGAGGAGCAGGTGGGCGCCGCGTCCGGCGTGTCCAACATGGCCCGGTATGTCGGCGCCGCGGTGGCGACCGCGATCGCGGCCACCGTGTACGCGTCGGTGGGAGCGGACCGCACCTCCGCCGGCGCGTCGCCCTCCGACGCGCTCGCGTCCGGTCTCGCCGCCGCGGCGTGGGTCATGGCGGTGCTGAGCGCGCTCGGCATCCTGCTCGCGGTCGTCGCGATCCGGCGGCACCGCGCGGCGCAGGGCACCGTGCAGGACGCGGCAGCGGCCGCCGCGGCGCACCTCATCACCATCCCGACCTCGGCCGCCGGGGCGGCGTCCCGGCCCGCGGCCGGCCCCGCCGTCGGCGACCGCCCCGCGCCCACCTCCCCGGGAGACCCCTCGTGACCGACCCCGCCCCGTTCACCCGCGACGACTACGCCGCCCGCATGGCCCGGGTCGTCGCCGACGCCGGCGCGGCCGGCCTGGACGGCGTGCTCGTCACCCCCGGCCCCGACCTGGTGTGGCTCACCGGCTACCAGCCGACCGCGATCACCGAGCGGCTGACCCTGCTCGCGCTCACCGCCGACCGCGAGCCGACGCTGGTGGTGCCGGCCCTGGAGCGCCCCGACGCGGAGGGCGCCGCGGGGACGGCCGCCACGGCGGTCGTCGACTGGTCGGACGGCAGCGACCCGTACGCGGCCGCGAGCGCCGTGCTCCGCCCCGGCGCGCGGTACGCCGTGTCCGACAGCGCGTGGGCGCTGCACCTGCTCGGGCTGCAGGCCGCGCTGCCCGGGACCGGCTTCCACGCCGTCACCGAACGGCTGCCGATGCTGCGCGCGGTCAAGGACGCCGACGAGCTCGCGCGCCTCGCCGCCGCGGGGGCCGCCGCGGACGCGACCTACGAGGAGATCGTGCACGTGCGGTTCGCGGGCCGCCGGGAGACGGACGTCGCCGCCGACCTCGCCGACCTGCTGCGGCAGCACGGGCACGAGCAGGTCGACTTCACGGTCGTCGGGTCCGGGCCCAACGGGGCGAACCCGCACCACGAGGCCGGCTCCCGGGTCGTCGAGGACGGCGACTGCGTGGTGCTCGACTTCGGCGGGCTGCTCGCCGGCTACGGCTCGGACACCAGCCGGACCGTCAGCGTCGGCGAGCCGTCCGCGGAGGTCCGCGAGGTGCACGAGCTGGTCCGGCTCGCGCAGCAGGCCGGGGTCGACGCGGTGCGGCCGGGGGTCGCGTGCCAGGAGATCGACCGGGCGGCGCGCGCCGTGATCGCGGACGCCGGGTACGGGGAGCGGTTCATCCACCGCACCGGGCACGGCATCGGGGTCACGACGCACGAGCCGCCCTACATGGTGGAGGGCGAGGAGCTGCCGCTCGTCCCGGGGATGTGCTTCTCCGTCGAGCCCGGGGTCTACCTGCCGGGCCGGTTCGGCGTGCGGATCGAGGACATCGTGACCGTCACCGCCGACGGCGTGCGGCGGCTGAACACGACGACGCGGGAGCTCCGCGTCGTGGAGTGAGGGGAGCACGACGTGGACCTGAGCGAGCGGGTGGCCGAGCAGATGCCGCGCGTCCGAGAGGAGCTCGCCGCCCTGGTGGCGATCCCCTCGGTCGCCGACCCGCGGCAGTTCCCGCCCGAGGCGTGCGCGGAGGCGGCGCGGTGGGTGGCGGACGCGTTCCGCGAGGTCGGGTTCGCGGACGTCGCGCTGCACCGCACCGCCGACGGCAGCGACGCCGTCGTCGGCTCGCGGCCGGCGGCGGACCCGGGTGCGCCGACCGTGCTGCTGTACGCCCACTACGACGTGCAGCCGCCGCTCGACGACGCCGCCTGGCGGACGCCGCCGTTCGAGCTGACCGAGGTCGGCGGGCGCTGGTACGGCCGCGGCGCCGCGGACTGCAAGGGCAACATCCTCATGCACCTGGCGGCACTCCGGGCGCTCGGCGACGACGTCCCGGTGAACCTGCGGCTGGTGGTCGAGGGGTCCGAGGAGCAGGGCACCGGCGGGCTCGAGGACTTCGTCCCGGGGAACGCCGACCTGCTGCGCGCGGACGCCGTGCTGGTCTGCGACACCGGGAACGCCGCCGTGGGGGTGCCCGCCGTGACCGTCAGCCTGCGCGGCATGGTCAACGTCGTGGTGCGGGTCGACGCGCTGCCGACCGAGCTGCACTCGGGGATGTTCGGCGGTCCGGCGCCGGACGCGCTGGCGGCGCTGGTCGCCGTCCTCGCGTCCCTGCGCGCCCCGGACGGCGACACCACCGTGCGGGGCCTCGACCACGCCCAGACCTGGGGCGGCGCGCCCTACGACCCGGACACGTTCCGCGCCGACGCCCAGGTCCGGCCGGGCGAGGCGCTGCTCGGCTCCGGGACCGTCTCGGACATGCTCTGGGCCCGGCCCGCGCTGACCGTGCTCGGCATCGACTGCCCGCCGGTCGTCGGGTCGACGGCCGCGATCGTGCCGCGCGCCGCGGCCCGGCTGAACCTGCGCATCCCGCCGGGGACCGCGCCGGCCGACGCGCTCGCGGCGCTCACCGCGCACATCACCGAGGCGGCGCCGTGGGGGGTCGCGGTGTCGGTGGACGTCGAGGCGACGGGGTCGCCGTTCCGGGCCGCGACCGACGGGCCCGCGTACGACGCGATGCGCTCGGCGATGCGGGAGGCGTTCGGGCGGGACATGGTGCTGCTCGGGCAGGGCGGGTCGATCCCGCTGTGCACGGTCTTCGCGTCGACGTACCCGGACGCGGAGATCCTGCTGATGGGGGTCGAGGAGCCGCAGGCGCTCATCCACGCGCCGAACGAGAGCGTGGATCCGGCGGAGATCGAGCGGCTGGCGACGGCGGAGGCGCTGTTCCTGACCCGGTACGCAGGGCAGGGCTAGCCGAGGGGTGACCGAGGTCCCTGGCGCGGGCCGCCTGCGTCCGATAGGGGGAAGCCCCTGCTCACGGGTGCACCCGCCGACGTACGGTGACCGCACCCCCGCACGCCGCCGCGACCCGCCCGGGTCGACCCGCGGCCTGCGACGACCCCGAACGGGACCCGCCGCATGCGCCGCACCCCCGCCGCCGTGACCCTCGCGCTCGCCCTCGTGGCCGCGCCCGTCCTCGCCGCCTCCCCCGCCGCGGCCGCGCCGCCGACCGCCACGATCCGGGTCGAGACGACGAGGCTGAAGGCCGGTGACACGTCGGTCGTGACGTTCACGTTCTCCGAGCCGGTCGAGGGGTTCGACCGGGACGACCTGGCCGTGTCCCGGGGGACGCTCTCCGTCCCGACCACCTCGGACGGCCAGGTATTCACCGCGGTGCTCACCCCCCAGGACGGGGTCACGTCCTCCGGCGTCGTGGTGCTCGACAACGCCGGGGTCACCGACACCCAGGGCACCCCGGGGAGCGGCACCACCACGTCGAACACCTTCGACGTCGACACCGCACGACCCACCGCGACGGTCTCCGTCAGCCAGAGCTCGTTCCGTTCCGGGACCACGGGAACCGTCACCCTGACGTTCTCCGAGGCGGTCATCGACGTGACCACCGCGGCTCTCACGGTCGATGCCGGCACCGTGTCCTGGCTCGCCAGCACCGACGGCGGCCTGACGTGGACCGCGACGCTCACCCCCGCCGGCGACACCGAGATGTTCGGGGCCGTGGTGACGCTGAACCTGGCCCTCGTCCACGACGCGGCGGGGAACACCGGCCAGGGGACCGCGTCCTCCGCGGCCTACGCCGTCGACACCCGCCGACCGACGGCGACGGTCGGCCTCAGCACGACGACGCTGGGCATCGACGGATCCGCGACGCTCACCACGGTCTTCTCCGAGCCGGTCCTCGGGTTCGACCTCGGCGACGTCACCGTGCGCGGCGGCACGGTGGGCGCCCTGACCACGGCCGACAACATCACCTGGACCGCGACGTTCGTCCCGGCCGCCGGGACGAACGTCAGCGGCCAGGTCGTCACCGTCGACCTGGCGGGTGTCATGGACCAGGCGGGCAACGTCGGCTCGGGCACCGTCGACTCGCCCGCCTACACGGTCGACAGCGTGCGGCCGGTCGGGACCGTCAGCGCCGACCGGGCCGTCGTCCGCGCGGGCGAGACGGCCACCGTGACGATGACGTTCTCCGAGCCCGTCCGCGGGGCGGGCGGCGCCGGCCCCGGGCTGTCGCTGGTCGCGGGCGGCGGCACGCTCACTGCGCCGACCTCCTCGGACGGGGGCCTGACCTGGACGGCGACGTTCACGCCCGACGCGGCCGCGCGCACCACCGCCGACCTGGTCCTGGACCTGACGACGGTCGTCGACGTGGCGGGCAACGCCGGCACCGGGAGCGCGGTCGGCCCGTCGCTCACCGTGCGGACGACGCGCCCGACCGCGACCGTCTCCGTCTCCGAGCCGGTGCTGACCACCACCACCGACGCCGTCCTCACGCTGACGTTCTCGGAGCCGGTCTCCGTCGGCCTGTGGCGGGCCCTCAGCACGCCCGGCGCCTCCGTGCCCGTGCTGACCTCGTCCGACGGCGGGGTCACCTGGACCGGCCGGCTCACGGGCGCGGCCGGCACCGAGTCCGGGCCCGCGGCGGTCACGCTCGACCTCGCGCAGCTCGTGAGCGACGACGGCGACGCCGGGGTGGGCACGGCCACGTCGGGGGCGTACACGGTGGACACCGTCCGGCCGACGGCGACGCTCGCGCTCGCGGCGACCCGGGTGACCGGGCCGACGACGCTGACGATCACGTTCTCGGAGCCCGTGCCGACCCTCGCGCTGACCGACCTGGTCGCCGACGCGGGCACGCTGTCCGGCCTGGCGACCGCCGACGGCGGGCTGACCTGGACCGCGACCTACACGCCGGACGCCGGCGCGCGGGTGGGGGCGGCCACGATCCGACTGGCGCTGGCGGGGGTGACGGACCTGGCGGGGAACGCCGGGGTCGCCGCGGCGCTGTCGGTGCCGTTCGCCGTCGAGGCGCCGGCCGCGCCCGGGACGCCCGTGCCCGCGGTGCCGCTCCCCGGGGCTCCGGTCGTGCCCGGCGTACCCGCCGCCGTCCCGCCGGCGGGTACGGCCGTCACGGCCCCGGTCGTCGCGGCCCCGGCCCGGACCCTCCCGCGCACGGGGTCCGAGGCCGGCGCGGCGCTCGCCGTCGCCGCGGGCCTGCTGCTCGCCGGTGCCGCCGCCGTCGGCGCCCGCGGCCTCGCCCGGTCGCGTCGCGGACGGGCGTGACGGTCCCGCCGGCCGCCCCCTAGAGTCCGCAGACAGCACCACTGCGGCGGGAGGACCACCGATGGCCAGGACGCGGCGCCCGAGCACCCGGCCTGCCCGGACGACGATCGCCGACATCGCCCGGCACGCCGGGGTCTCCCCCACCGCGGTGTCGTTCGCCCTGAACGACCGCCCCGGCCTCAGCGACGAGACCCGGCAGCGCATCCTCGACGCCGTCGCCGAGCTGAACTGGCGCCCGAGCATCGCGGCCCGCGCGCTGACCGGGATGCGGTCCGACACCGTCGGCCTCGTCGTCGCCCGGCCGGCGCGCACGCTCGGCATCGAGCCGTTCTTCGCCCAGCTGACCTCGGGTCTGCAGGCCCGGCTGTCGACGCACGTGGTGGCGCTGCACCAGCTCGTCGTCGAGGACGTCGCCGCGGAGCTCGAGGTGTACCACCGGTGGGCCGCGGAGCAGCGGGTCGACGGCCTCGTGCTGGTGGACCTGGAGCAGGGCGACCCCCGGCCCGAGGCAGTCCGCGGCCTCGGTGTCCCCGCCGTCGTGCTCGGCGGGACCGGCGAGCCCGGGCCGCTCCCCGCGGTGTGGGTCGACGACTACGCGGCGATGGCGCAGATCGCCGAGCACCTCGCCGGCCTCGGCCACCGGCGGATCGGGCACGTCGGCGGCATCCCGGCGTACGAGCACTCGGTCCGGCGGGTCGCCGCCCTGCACGACGCCTCGGGCCGGCTCGGGATCACGGTCGACCACGAGGACACCGACTACTCGGAGCGCGCCAGCGCGGCCGCGACCCGACTGCTGCTGGACCGCCCCGAGCCGCCGACGGCGATCGTCTACGACTCCGACGTCGCCGCGCTGGCCGGCCTCGGCGTCGCGTCGACGCTCGGGGTGCGGGTGCCGGACGACCTGTCGGTCGTGTCGTTCGACGACTCCGAGCTGGCCCGCCTCGTGCACCCGGCGCTCACGGCGCTGAGCCGGGACACCCACGCCCTCGGGATGCTGGTCGCCGACACGCTGCTGGACGTCGTCGCCGGCCGGGAGGTCCCGCCAGTGGTGGTCGCGCCCGGCCCGGTGCTCACGCCGCGGGCGAGCACCGCGGCACCCCGCTGAGCGCGACTCATCGGTCTCTTGTGCCGCGGCGGCGGACGCGAGACGTGGTTCTCGCACGTGCGCGACGTGCTCCGCGCGCCGGCGGCGGTCGAGCCCGGGACGATCGCCGTCGAGCACGGGACCGTCGCGCCGGGCGGTGCGCAGGCCGTTATGGGCCGGGGGTTCGTGCCCGGCGAGGAGGTCGCGCTGACGGTGACCGGGCCGGGGCGGGTGGCACGGCGGCCGACGGCACGGCTGCCGACGGTACGGCGGCGGACGGCACGAGGGCGGAGGCCACGGGGTCCGACGGCACGCCGGCGGACCTCGCGACGGTGACCGCCGACCCGGACGGGGCGTTCCGGCTCGGGTACGGGGTCCCGGCCGACGCCGTGCCCGGTGCGTACACGGTGACCGCGACCGGAGCCGGGGGCGCGGCGCGCGCCGCGTACACCGTGTACGCCGCCCCGGTGCCGGACCCCGACCCGGGCGACAGCGTCCCCGGACCGGGTGACGGCGTGCTCGACCCGGGCGGCGAGGCCGCCGGTGCCGGCGTCGCGCCCGGCGACGGCCCCGCCGCCTCGGGCGCCGACCCGGCCGGTCGGCTCGCGCGCACGGGCATCCCGGCGGGTGCGTGGCTCGGCGCCGCCGCCGCGCTGATCGCCGCGGGGACGACACTCCTGCGCCGAGCCCGCCGCCCCGAAACGGCCTGACGGCCGGATCCCGCGGATCTCGGCCGGACCTCGCCGAGATCGGTGCTTCTCCCCGAGATCGGTGGTTGCACGCACCGATCTCGAGCGAAGGCACCGATCTCGGCGCCCGCAGGCGTGGCACCGATCTCGGCGCCCGCAGGCGTGGCGGCGGACTCGCCGCGGCCGCCAGGCCCGGTCGGGTCAGCGGTGCGGAGCCACCAGGAGCTCCAGCTGGGCCAGGTGGCCCGGCGGTCCGACGACGACCAGGCGGACCTCGCCGAGCGGCGTCGGGGAGTCGAGCACGAACGGGCGGAGCTGTCCCGGCCACGGGAACTCCTCCCCGGTGCGCTCGTCGAGCACGCGCCACGTGCCGGACGACGCGTCGCGGGCCTCCAGCCGCCACGCCGTCGGCGCGAGGGCGCCGTCGGCCGCCGATGTCAGCGTGTAGGCGACCAGCGGCGCGCCGCTCGCGGCAGCGGAGACCCCGGACGGCCCGGTCCCGGGGGTCGGGGGGTCCCCCTGCTCCGGGGTCCCCGGCGACCACGTCAGCGCACCCTCCCCGTCCAGCACCGCGGCCAGGTCGACCGCCGACCCGAGGTCGTCGTCGCTCAGCCCGGGGACCGCCCCACCCGCACCACGCCACGGCCCCCCGCCGTCGGCCGGCGCCGTCGCATCGCGCCACGGCGCGGGCACCCGGGTGGCGCCGGGCCACCCCGCACCCCAGCGCGTCGGCTCCGGACCGGTCGTGAACCGCAGGGTCGTCCCGCCGAGCAGGTCGCCGTGCGCGACCCACGGCTCCGTCACCGCCCGGCCCCCGACCGTCAGGCCGTGCACGTACGGGGTCTGCCGCCCGGCGTCCGGTGCCTCGACCACGAGGTCGCCCGACGGGTGGTGCACGACGGCCCGGCGGAACAGGGGCGTCCCGATCGCCCACCGGTCGGTGCCGGCCTGCAGCGGATACAGCCCGAGCGCGGACAGCACGTACCAGGCGGACATCTCGCCGTTGTCCTCGTCGCCGTGGTAGCCCTGCCCGATCTCGCTGCCGGTCCACAGCCGGTCCAGGACCTCCCGCACCACCTCCTGCGTCCGGTCCGGCCGACCCGCCGCGAGCCACACGTAGGGGATGTGGTGCGAGACCTGGTTGCTCTGCCCGAGCTGCCCCAGCCGGACGTCGCGCGCCTCCACCATCTCGTGGATCGTCTGACCGTAGCCCCCGGGGCGGTCCGCGCGCTCGGGGGTCGCGAAGAACCGGTCCAGCACGGCGGCGAGCCCGTCGGGGCCGCCGTGCGCCGCCGCGAGGCCCGCCGGGTCGTGCGGGGCGTGGAACGCGAAGTTCCACGCGTCGGACTCGGTGTAGTCGCCGCCCCAGTCCCGGGGGTCGAAGCCGGCCGGGTCGGCGAACGCCCCGGACCGGTCCCGAGCGCGGAAGAAGCCGGTGGCCGGGTCGAGCAGGTGGACGTAGCCCGCGCCGCGCTGCGCGAGGTACGCCGCCTCGTCGGCGAGCGCGCGACGGCGAACGGCAGGCGTGCGCGGGTCCTCGGCGAGGCGGCGCGCCATGCCCGCGAGCGCCGCGTCGTTCACGCAGCCCTCCAGGTGCCAGGAGACGCTCTCCTCGACGTCGCCCGGCACGTACCCGTGCACCAGCGCGTGCGCCTGACCCTTGCGGCCGACCCCGGGTCCGGTGGGCAGCGCGGTGGCGTTCCGCAGCCCGGCGTCGTAGGTGCCGAGCGGGTCGCGCAGGCCGACGCCGCGCGCGTGCAGGTCGGCGAACGCGACGTCCGAGGAGGTGCCGGTCATCAGGTCCGCGTACCCCGGGGACGACCAGCGGGCGACCCAGCCGCCCTCCCGGTGCTGCTGCACGAACCCGTCGGCCAGCTCGGCCGCGATCTCCGGGTGCAGCAGCGCGTACGCCGGCCAGCAGGTGCGGTAGGTGTCCCAGAAGCCGTGGTCGACGTACACCCGGCCGGGCAGGACGGCGGCGCCGGTGTGCTCGGCGGTCGACGACCCGGCGGGCACGGCGACCGGCGACGCGTGCCACGGGTCCGGCGCGCCGGGTCGGCCCGCGTCCTCCCACTGCGACGACGGGTAGAGGTTGAGCCGGTACAGGCCGCCGTACAGCGTCGCGCGCTGCGCCTCGGTCGCACCCTCGACCTCCACGACCGCGAGCCGCCGCTCCCACGCCGCCCGCGCCTCCTCCTCGACCTCGGCGAACGTCCGGTCGGCCAGCTCGAGCCCCCACGTGTGCCAGGCCTGGTCGAGGCCGATGAACGACGTGGCCACGCGGAGCTCCACCACGGGGTCGTCGCCGAGGTCGAACGTCGCCGCCCGCGCGCGCGGCCGGTCGCCCGCGGCCGGGCGCACCGTGCGCGGGGCGCGCGAGAACCGGCCGACGACGTACATCCGGCTGCGGCCCACGGACAGCCCGCTGCCGGTCTCGACCCAGCCGGTGAGGGCGCCGTCCGGGTCGACCGCCACGTCGAGCGGCCCGTCCGGTCCGGCGCCCTCGGTGCTCACCGCGTCGAGGAGCACGTGCCCCGTCGTCGACCCGGGCGGGAAGGCGAACCGCAGGACGCCGCCGTGGTCGGTCGGCGTCACGTCCGCCCGGAGCCCGCCGTCCAGCGCGACGCCGTAGTGGTGCGGGCGGGCGAGCTCGTCGTCGTGGTCGAAGGCCGCCGCCCGGGCGGGGAGCGACGCGTCCGGCTCCCGGTCGCCGGCCACCGGGTGGAACGCGACCTGGTTCCGGTCGCCCATCCAGGGGCTCGGCTGGTGCGACACCGCGACGCCGTGCAGGCGCGGTCGGTTGTCGGGACCGTTGTGCCCGGCCCACGAGTAGAGCCACCGGTCGGTGGCGCCGTCGGTCAGCGGGGTCCAGGAGACGAAGCCGTTCGGGACCGAGGTCGCCGGGAAGGTGTTGCCCCGCGAGTAGGCGCCGCTGGAGTGCGAGCCCCGCCGGGTGTCCACCTCGTCGACGAGGCCGCGCCGCGCCGGCTCGGCCCGGACGCCCAGGGCGACGTGGTCGAGCCACGCCTCGGCCGGGCCGGCACCGTGGCCGTGCGCGGCCACCGTGACCGCGAGCGCCCGGACCCGCCGTCCGGCGAGCGCACCGAGCGCGACGCGGACCAGGTTCCAGTGGTCCGGGAGCAGGATCCGGGCGCTCCCCTGACCGCCCGCCGACGCAGGAGCGCCGTGCTGGTCGGTGAGCGGGTGCACGTCGGACCAGGTCCCGTCGTCCAGCTGCGCGGCGACGGCGACGGCGGTGGACCGGTAGGAGAGGTCGGCGTCGAGCACGGGGCAGACCGCCCAGCGCAGCTCGGTGCCTGCCTCGACCTCGACGTCGAGCCCGTCGAGCAGCACCCGCCGGCGCGGCGCCTCGGCGGTCCCGCCGCCGTCGACGCCGACCCGGAGCGCCCGGGTCCCCGTGAGGCCGACGCCGGGCCGGCCCGCGGGGACGTGCGCCGGGCCCGGCCCGATCTCGACGCGGAGCCCATCGCCGGGCACGACCTCGTCTGCGGGCAGCGGGTCCCCGGCGGCGAAGTCCGTCCCCGCGTCCACCCGCGCCAGCGCGTACCCGTGCCCGGCGTCGCCGCACGGCGCGGCCGGACGGTCCGGCCCGAGCCCGGTCCGCGCCGTCACGCCGGCCCTTCCTCGACCACCGCGACGGCCCCCTCGGGCACCGCGATCCGCGGCGGCACCCCGGCGACCGCACCGTCCAGCCACGCCGCGAAGAACGGCGACCCCGGTGCCGTGTCCGAGCGGCGCACGAGGCCGTCCACGCTCGGCACCGTCAGCACGTCGCGCGCCGCGGGGGCGCGCGCCGCGGCCGGGACCCCGGACTCCCGCAGCCCCGCGACGGTCTCGGCGACCGCCCGCCCGAGGGGCTTCACCCGGCGCTCGGCGTCGAGCAGGCCCAGGGTGTACTCCAGCTCGGGGAAGTCGGCGAGCGACCGGTCCACGTCGTGCGAGCACCACCACGTCACGCCCCACAGCATGTCGTGCTCCGCGGCGCGCCGCACGGTCTGCTCGGCGAACCCGGCGATCCGGTCCGCCCCGAGGTGCGGCAGGGGCGCCCCCACCTCCTGGAGCCAGGTCGCGCGACCGGGCGGGCCCCAGGCGGCGGCGAGCTCCAGGAGGTACCGCGCGAACCAGTCGTGCGCGGGGTGCTCGGGCGGGTAGTGCGCGGCGACCCCGGTGAACACCCAGGAGTGCACGGTGGTGACGTCGCCGATCCCGACGGCGTGCGCGGGCGTCACCGCGCTGTCGTCCACGAACCACACGTCGTCGTCGAACGAGTGCGCGTGCATCCGGCCGGGCGCGGAGCCCGCGGCGGCGGCGAGCAGCCGGCCGAGCCACGCCCCGGCGGTCGCGGGGTCGAGCGGCTGCGGATCGGGGTGCCGTCGCTTGGCGAACTGGTTCGTCTCGTTCCCGACGGTCAGCCCGAGGAACGCCGGGTGCCCGGCCAGCGCGCCGCCGAGCGCCCGGACCAGCCGTTCCTGCGCGTCGACCACGTCGGGGTCCGTGAACAGCCCGCGCCGGTGCCAGGACAGCAGCCAGGCCGGCAGGAAGTCGTACGACGACAGGTGCCCCTGCAGCACGTCCACGCTCGCGTCGAGGCCCGCGGCGGCGGCCGCGTCGACGACCGCGACCACGTCGGCGACCGCGCGCGCCCGGATCATCGTCCGGTTCGGCTGCAGGACCTCCCACAGCGGGAGCACCCGGACGTGGTCCAGGCCCAGCGCGGCGATCGAGTCCAGGTCCCGCCGCACCTCGTCCAGGTCGAGGTCGTGCCAGGAGTGGAACCAGCCGCGGCTCGGGGTGTAGTTCGCGCCGAACCGCAGGCCCCCGGCGCCGGCGCTCCCCGCCGTCACGGCGCCGCCACCCGCAACGTGACGACCTGGAACGGCCGCAGCGCGAGGGCGAGCGGCCCGGCCGTCCCGTCCCGCCCCAGCAGCGCCGCCGGCTCGCCGAGCGGCCGCTCCAGCAGGTCGCACTCCCGGACCACGCCCGCCGGCAGCGCCAGCCGGGCGCCCCCGCGGCGCCCCTCGGCCTCGTAGAGCCGGACGACCACGTCGCCGGAGCGGTCGTCGGCCAGCTTCACCGCGGACAGGACGGCGGACCCCTCCGCCACGCGCGCCAGCGGCTCGACCACGCCCTCGGCCCCCGCGGTGACGGAAGCCGCGCCCGGCGCCGGGCGCAGCGGCAGGCTGAGCCCCCACCCCTCGCGCACCGCGTCCCGGACCTCGGCGCCCGGCGCGATCGCGTACGCGAACTCGTGCCGGCCCCGGTCGGTGTCCGGCTGCGGGAACTGAGGCCCCCGCACGAGCGACAGCCGGACCGTCGTCGTCGTGCCGCCCCCGTCCCGGGCCTCGCGCCGCACGTCGTGGCCGTAGGTGTCGCGGTTGACGACCGCGACGCCGTACCCCGGCTCCGCGACGTGCACGAACCGGTGCGCGACCACCTCGAACCGCATCGCGTCCCACGAGGTGTTCTCGTGCACCGCACGGCGGTGGTGGCCGAACTGGGTCTCGAACGCCGCGTCGAGCGCGTGCACGTCCAGCGGCACGGCGACCTTCAGCAGCCGCTCCCGCTCCTGCCAGTCGACCTCGGTGCGCAGGTCGACCCGCCGCGCGCCCGACCGCAGGGTGACGTCCTGCACGACGGTCGAGGCGCCGAACGACCGCCGCACCCGCACGGTCGCCGTGTCCGGCCCGTCGAGCACCTCCACCGCGTCGGCCGTCGTCAGGTCCTCGACGACGTTCCGGTAGTACCGGTCGACGTCCCACGCGTCCCACATCACCGGGAAGTCCGGGTGCACCTGGAGCAGGTTGGCTCGGGCGCCGGGCGGCAGCACCTCGCGGTCCGCGACCAGGTCCCGCAGGCCCGCGACCAGGCCGTCGGCGTCGACCTCGACCCGCAGCAGCCCGTTGTCGAGCACGGTGCCGCCGCCGGGCACGGGCGCCACCGCGACGGCGCCCCGCTCGACCGCGGGGCCGGCGCCGAGGGCGGGCACGCCCGCGCGGTCGTGCGGCGCGGCGTTGAACGCGAGCGCGTCGCCCGCCCCCGCCGCGGCCGCCAGCGCGCCGGTCGCCCGGTCCACCAGTGCCGTCAGCCGGTCCCGCATCGCCGCGTACTGCTCCGCCGCCTCCCGGTGCACCCACCCGATCGAGGTGCCCGGCAGGATGTCGTGGAACTGCAGCAGCAGGTGCTGCTTCCAGATCGCGTCCAGCTCCTCGTACGGGTAGTCGACCAGCCCGCGGGCCGCGGCGGTGGCGGACCACAGCTCGGCCTCGAACAGCAGGTGCTCGCCCCGGCGGTTTCCCTGCTTGGTCGCGACCTGCGAGGTGAACGTGCCCCGGTGCAGCTCCAGGTACAGCTCGCCGACCCAGACGGGGGCGTCCGGGTACTCCGCCTCCGCGGCCTCGAAGAACGCGGTCGGCGCCTCGACGGCGACCCGCGGCGACCCCTCGAGGTCCGCGGTGCGCCGGGCGCGGGCCAGCATCTCGCGCGTCGGCCCGCCGCCGCCGTCGCCCCAGCCGAAGGGGGCGAGCGACCGGGTCGCCCGACCCTTGTCCCGGAAGTTCCGCGACGCGTGCGCGAGCTGGGTGCCGGACAGCTCGGCGGCGTAGGTGTCGATCGGCGGGAAGTGCGTGAACACCCGGCTGCCGTCGATCCCCTCCCAGCGGAACGTGTGGTGCGGGAACGGGTTGACCTGGTTCCAGGAGATCTTCTGGGTGAGGAACCACCGGGACCCCGACAGGTGGATGAGCTGCGGCAGCGCGGGCGAGTAGCCGAACGAGTCCGGCAGCCACACCTCGCGGGTCTCGATGCCGAAGGTGTCCAGGAAGTAGCGCTTGCCGTGCACCAGCTGCCGCGCCAGCGCCTCCGAGCCCGGCATGTTGGTGTCCGACTCGACCCACATGCCGCCCACCGGGACGAACCGGCCGCCCTCGACGTGCTCCCGGACCCGCGCGAACACCTCGGGCCGGTGCTCCTCGATCCAGGCGAACTGCTGCGCCGAGGACATCGCGAACACCAGGTCCGGGTCCTCGTCCAGCAGGTTCACGACGTTCGACGCGGTGCGCGCCACCTTGCGGACCGTCTCCCGCACCGGCCAGAGCCAGGCGGAGTCGATGTGCGCGTGCCCGACCGCGGAGATCCGGTGCGCGGACGCGGCGGCCGGCCGGGACGCCACCTCCACCAGCTCCCCGCGCGCCGCGGCCGCGGTGCCGGCGACGTCGGCGAGGTCCAGCGCGTCCAGCGACCGCTCCAGCGCGCGCAGCACCTCGTGCCGCCGCGGGTCGCCGACCGCGAGCTCGCGCGCCAGCTGGTCCAGCACCTCCAGGTCCTGCACCAGCTCCCAGACGTCCTGCTCGACCACGCACACGTCGGCCCGCGCCAGCCGGTAGAGCGGGGCGTCACCGGCGGTCGCCTTCTCCCCCAGCGTCGTCGGCCGGAACGGGTCGTAGCCGAGGATCAGCGGGTTCGCCGCGGCCTCGACGAAGAGGTCGACCGCGTCCTCGTCGACCGGCACCCAGACGTTGCGGGGGTTGAGCCCCTTCACCACCGACCCGTCCGGGCGGTAGACCAGGCCCTCGGCCTGGAAGCCCGGCGAGTGGTCCTCCCACCCGAGGTCGACCACGAGCTCGACCCGGTGACCGGCCGCCTCCGCGGGCACGGTGCCGGTCAGGTGGAACCAGGTGGTGCCCCACGCCGGCCCCCACGGGTCGCCGACGCGGAACGGGCGGTAGTCGACGTCGGCCCCGCGCCCCGGGCCGGGAAGGGCGTGCGCCGGCTCGACCGGCTCCCCCTGGCCGCCGGCGACGTGCCAGGCCTCGACGTCGAGGGGGCCGACCGTGCGGAAGACGGCGGGGCGGAGACGGTGGGCGAGGACGCGCTCGAGGCGCCCCTCGACGAGGGTGCGGTCGTCGTGCACTGGGGTGGTCCTTCCGGGGTGGAGCGGGCGTGCGGGATCGTGGAGGTGGGCGAGGGGCGGCGCGCGTCAGCCCTTGATGGCGCCCTGGTCGACCCCGCGGAAGAAGTACCGCTGCAGGACCGCGAAGAAGATCACGATCGGGATGAACGCGATCATGGTCCCGGCGGCGATCACGCGGGGGTTGGCGGAGAACGTGCCGGACAGGTACTGCAGGCCCACGGTGAGCGTGAACTTGTCCGGCGTGGTGAGGACGATCAGCGGCCAGAGGAAGTCGTCCCAGGCGCCGATGAACGCGAAGATCGTGACGACGGCGAGCATGCCCTTGGCGTTCGGCAGGCCGATCCGCCAGAACCGCTGCCAGACGTTCGCGCCGTCGACGATGGCGGCCTCGTCGAGCTCCTTCGGGATCGCGAGGAACGCGGTCCGCATCAGCAGCACGTTGAGCATCCCGACGGCGCCCGGCAGGGCCACCCCCAGCAGGGAGTCGGCCAGGCCGATCTGCCGGATCGTCAGGTACTGCGCCACGATCGTCGCCTCGCCGGGCAGCAGCATCGTCGCGAGCATCGCGCCGAGCAGCAGCTTGCGGCCGCGGAACTGCAGCCGGGCCAGGGCGTAGCCGGCCATCGTGGTGCCGATCGCGTTGCCCAGCACGACGATCCCGGCGACCACCAGCGAGTTCCGCATGAAGCCGAGGATCGGGACGGTCTGCGCCGCCTTGACGTAGTTGCCGAGCGTCGGCTCGGCCGGGATCAGGACCGGGGTGGCGGTGTAGATGTCCTCGCCCGGGCCCTTGAGCGACGTCGAGAGCTGCCAGAGGAACGGCCCCACCGTGATGACGAGGACGAGCAGGAGCAGCAGGTAGCGGACGACCAGCTCGCGCCGGCCGATGCTGGAGAACCCGCGGCCGCGGCGCCGGCGGGGCGCGGGCGTGCGCGTGGCGACCCGCGGCGCGGGCGCGCTGACGGTCGGTGCGGCCATCGCCCTCACCCGGCCTTCCGGTTGATGCGGGCGATGAGCAGCAGCGGCCCGAGGGTGATGAGGAACAGCAGGATCGACAGCGCCGAGGCGTAGCCGAGGTTCCCGTTGAACCCGCGGGCGTACATCTGGATGAGCATCACGACGGAGACGTTCGCCCCGCCGATGCCGCCGGTCCCGTTGGTGAGGATGAACAGCTCGGAGAACACCCGCAGGGCCGAGACCGTGATGAGCACGGAGACCAGCAGCATGGTGTTCCGGACGCCCGGGACCGTCACGCTCCAGAACCGGCGCCAGGCGGACGCGCCGTCCACCGCGGCGGCCTCGTGCAGCTCGCGGCCGACCCCGCCCAGGGCGGACAGGTAGATGATCATGTAGTAGCCCAGCCCCTTCCAGATGGTGAGGCTGATGGCGCTGAACAGGATCAGCCAGCGGTCCGTGAGGAACGGGATCGACTCGGTGATGATCCCGAGCTGCTTGGCCATCCCGTTGATCACGCCGCGGTCGTCGAGCATCCAGCCCCACATGAGGGCGACGACGACCGCCGAGGCCACCACCGGGGTGTAGAAGGCGGTCCGGAAGAACGAGATGCCGGGGATCTTCTTCTCGACCAGCAGCGCCAGCGCCAGCGGCACCAGCAGCAGGAACGGCACGCAGACGAGCATGTAGACGATCGAGTTGAGCAGCGCCGTGGTCAGCTGGTCGTCGCCGATCATCCGGCTGAAGTTGGCGAACCCGACGAACTCGCCGCCGCTGAGCGGCTTCACGTTGGTGAACGCGAGCATGACGCCGTTGATCGACGGCCAGAGGTTGAACGCCAGCAGGAACACGACGGCGGGCAGGCAGAGCAGCCACGGCGCGAACCACGCGTGGGTGCGGGTCGCCCCGGTCGCCCGGACCCGCCGGCCGCGAGGGCCGGCGGGCGCGGGGACCGAGGCGGCGGTCGCCTCGGGTGCGGTGGTCATGGCGGACCGGTCAGTCGGCCAGCAGCTGGTTGCACTTGGCGACCGCGGCGTCGAGGGCCTGCTGGGCCGTGATCTGCCCCGCGATCGCCGCCGCGACCTGCTGGTCGAAGTACGTGGACATGGCCTCGGTGACCTCGACCGGCTGGAGCACCTCCGCGTCCGGCAGGCCGGTGAACGCGATCACCTTGGCGTCGCCCTCGGCCGTGCCGTCGCTCTCGGAGAACGACGGGTTGTCCTGCGACGCGACCGTGGACGGGAAGATGCCGGGCACCAGCTCGGCGAACGCCTCCTGGTTCTCGGCGTTCGTGAGGAAGCGCGCGAGCGCCAGCGCCGCGGGCAGGTTCTTCGACGCGGCGGGCACCGAGACGCCCTGGACGTACATCGGGGTGATCCCCATGTACGGCGACGGCACGATCGTCCCCTCCAGCGACGGGTTGTTCTCGAGGACGCCGGCGATGAAGTTCCCGCCGCCCGTCGACCACGCGGCCTCGCCCTTGGTGAACAGCTCGCTGTTGCCGAGGTAGGCGTCGGTCAGCACGTCCTGGGGCATGAGCCCGTCGGCGTAGGCCTCGGCGTACCGCTCCACCAGGGCGACCGCCTCGGGGCTGTTGAACACGAACTCCTCGCCGTCGTCGGACAGCACCGGGATGCCGTTCGACACCAGGTCGTTCATGCCGGGCTTGCGGCTCATGAGGTACGCGCCCGTGGCGTCCTTGAGCGTCCGGGCCTGCTCGACCAGCTCGTCGAAGCTCGTCGGCGGGTCGGCCGCGTCGAGCCCGCCGGCCGCCATCATGTCCGCGTTCCAGTAGTTCAGGTCGGTCGTCAGGTACCAGGGGTAGCCGTACGTGCCGTCGAGCCCCGCGAACGCGTACGCGCCGAGACCGCCCTCGACGTACGTCGCCGCCAGGTCGTCCTCGACCTGGCCGAGGTCGAGCAGCACCCCCTCGCGCGCCAGCGGCAGCGCCATGTCCGGGGGCAGGTTGGTGACGTCGGGGAGCTCGCCGGCCGTCGCCTGCGACAGCACCTTCTCGGAGTAGCCCTCGCCCGGCTGGTCGAGCCAGGTCACCGAGGTGCCGGGGTACTCCTCCTCGAAGGCGGCGATCACCCCCTCGACGTACTCGGTGAACCGGGGCTTGAGCGCCCAGGTCTGCAGCGAGACCTCGCCGGTGACCTCGCCCTCGGCGTCGACGGGATCGCGCGTCTCGGTCGTCGTGCCGGACAGCGCGCAGGAGGAGAGCAGGAGCCCGGCCGCCAGGGCCAGGCCGATCGTGCGCCTCATCAGGAACCTCTTTCGGTGTGCGTCGTTGCATCACGGTCAGGGGACTAAAGCGTTTTAGTAGCATCGAACTGTGCCGCCATCGGTGTCAAGAGCGACTTGGTGCGGCCTGCCGCGGCGTCGTTCCACGGTGCACGGTGAGTGCGGGCACTCATGCCACCGAGGGCGGGGCCTGGGTGGACCACTCACGCACAACAGGTCTTGCGCAACACCTCTTGCGCAAGACCTGTTGTGCGTCTACGGTTGCTGCCATGAGCACCGCCGAGCACGACGCCTCCGAGGCCGGCACTGCGCCGGACCCGGCCACCCGGCCCGCCACCCTGCGGGTCACCGACCCGACGCGGGTCCGGGCCCTCGCCCACCCGGTGCGGATGGACCTGCTGTCGTTCCTCGACGACGTCGGCGAGGCGACCGCGACGGAGTGCGCCGCGCACCTCGGCCAGACCGTCGCCAACTGCTCGTTCCACCTGCGGACCCTCGCGAAGGCCGGGTACATCGAGCCCGCCGAGCCCCGCGGCCGCGAACGCCCCTGGCGCGTCGTCGCCCGCGAGCGCAACATCACGCCCGACCCGCTGGACCCGGCCTCGCGGCGCGCGGTGCTGGAGCTCGGCGAGATCTCGGTCCGCCGCGAGGCCGAGCGCTACATCGACCACCTCCGGCACGTCGACCACGACGGCGCCGTCGACCCCGGGCTCATCCCGCTGACCCAGCTCACCACGTCCGCGTTCTGGGCCACCCCGGAGGAGACGGCGGAGCTGATCGAGGGCATGCACGCGCTGATGAAGCGGTTCGACGGGCGGACCGTCGACCCCGCGATCCGACCCGGTGGCGCCCGCCTGATGCGGCTGTTCACCGCGATCAACCCCGACATGGCCGTCGAGCCCCACGCCGAGGCCACCCCGACCGCACCGCAGCAGGAGGACTGAGCCATGACCACGGTGACCTTCGACGTCAGCTACGGCACCCGCGCGGTGCCGCTCCGCCTCCCGTACCTCTCGGTGCGCCGCCGCCGGGCCGCCGCCGCGGTCGCCCGGGCGGTGGCCGTCCCGGCAGCGGTCGACCCGCACGCCGCGGCCCGCGCCCGGTCGACGGCCCGCGCGCTCGCCGACCGCGAGGCCGCGGTGGACCGCGCGCTGGCCCTCCGCGCCGGCATCGGCGTCTAGCCGAACGGCCCCGCTGACTTCGCCGGGTGATCAGCCCGCGAGCGGGTAACCGACGCGCCGAGCGAGTAGTCCGCGACTGCTCGGTCGGCGTGTCGGTTGCCCTCTCGCGCCTCGCTGGCCGGCGGCGCGCGCCCGCGCGGTCAGCCCAGGCCCGCGTCGTGCACCAGGCGCGCGATCTGCACCCGGTTCGCCACGCCGAGCTTGGCGAACAGGTGCGCCACGTGGGTCTTGACCGTCGCCAGGCCGAGGAACAGGCGCTCGGCGATCTCCTGGTTCGACAGCCCCTCGGCCACCGCGACCGCCACGTCCCGCTCGCGCGGGGTCAGCACCTCCAGCGCCCGCAGCGCGTCCGCGCGCCGCTCGGCGTCCTCGGGCTTCGCGACCGACGCGATGAGCTGGGCGGTGACGGTCGGCGACAGGATGGGCTCCCCCGCCGCGACCCGGTGGATCCCGTCGACGAGCTGCGCCGGCGGGGTGTCCTTCAGCAGGAACCCGGCGGCGCCCTCGCGCAGGGCGCGCAGCACGAGCTCGTCCGCGTCGAAGGTCGTCAGCACGATGACCCGGGCCGTCGACCCGGCCGCCGCCAGCGAGCGCAGGGCGGTCAGCCCGTCCACCCGCGGCATCCGGACGTCCATCAGCACGACGTCGGGGCGCAGCCGCTGCACGACCGTGACGGCCTCCGCGCCGTCACCGCACTCGGCGACCACCTCGAGGCGCGGGTCGCCGCCGAGGATCATCCGCAGGCTCGCCCGGACCAGGGCGTCGTCGTCGACGACCACCACGCGCACGACGTCGGCGGGGGTCGGGGTCAGCTCGGCCACGGCAGCCACACTCTCACGGCGAACCGCCCGTCCTGCTCGATCCCGTGCTCCAGCGACCCGCCGAGCAGCTCGGCGCGCTCGGCGGCGCCGATGAGCCCCAGCCCCGCCCCGGGGGCGGTGACCCCGGCCGCCACACCGACGGGCACGGCGTTCCGCGCCTCGACGAGCAGCCGCTCCCCCGGCGCCCCCGCCAGCCGCACCCGGACCTCCTGCCCCGGTGCGTGCTTGCGGGCGTTCGTCAGCGCCTCCTGCAGCACCCGGAACGCCGTGCGGGACGCGGTCTCGGGCAGGGCGGCCAGCGCCGAGCGGTCGCCGCCGGGCAGGCCGGACACGTCGAGGCGGGCGGGCGTCCCGGCCTCGTCGGCGTCGGCGAGCAGGGCCGGCAGCTCGGCGAGCGTCGGCTGCGGCGCCTCGTGCTCGGTCGGGACCACGGTCTCGTCGTCGGCGCGGAGCACGCCGAGCACCTCGCGGAGCTCGCCGAGCGCCCGGTGCGCGCTGTCGCGGATCGTCTCGGCGGAGGCGGTGATCTGCGCGCGGGTCAGGTCCTCCCGGTACGCGAGGCCGCCGGCCTGCATCGCGACCAGCGAGATGCGGTGCGCGAGCACGTCGTGCATCTCGCGGGCGATCCGGGTGCGCTCGGCCTGGCGCGCCTCGGCGGCCCGCGACTCCTGGGCCCGCTCGGCGGCCTCGGCGCGCAGCCGCAGCGTCTGCAGCAGCTCCCGGCGGGCGCCGATGTAGAACCCGGTGGCGACGAGCAGGCCGAGGAACAGCAGGCTCAGGCCGATCGCGAGGAGCAGCAGCGGCACCCCCAGGTCCTCGGACGCCGAGGTGCCCTGGTAGGTGAGCTCGTACGCCACGGTGGCGAGCGCCCAGACAGCACCGGCGACCGCGACCTCGCGCCACCGCCGGCGGGTGGCGAGCGAGACCAGCGCGAGCATGCCGGGCCCGACCGCGAACGACGACAGCGAGGTGAGCGCCGCGATCAGGACCGCGGTCAGCAACGGGCGCCGGCGCCGCATCGGGAGCAGCCCGACCGCCACCAGCCCGAGCAGGAGGTCGAGCAGCACCATCGCGCCGACGACGCCCTCGTCGGCGACCGGGGAGCCGGTGACGTCGGAGGCGACGAACACCCAGATCACGAGGCCGGCGCCCACGGCGACCAGGTAGCGCCAGGTCCGGGACCACGGTCCGAGACGGGGAGGCGCCAGGGCGGGGTCGGGCGCGGGGTCGACGGGCATGTCGTCGAGCGTAGGGTCGCGGTCGCGGCGGCCGGATCGGCCGTCGGGCTGGACCTCCTCCACCCCACGGCGGAGGCGCACCCACCCGGGCCCGAGGTGTCCGCCGGGCACCGCCGAGCCGCGGCCCTCAGCCGCGCGGGACCCCGCGCAGCGCGTCCGCCAGCGCCGCCGGCCGCCCCAGCAGGTACCCCTGCCCGTAGTCGACCCCGAGCTCGCGCAGCGCGGTCCGCTCGTGCTCGGTCTCCACGCCCTCCGCGACCAGCCAGGAGTCGATGCCGCGCGCGAACTCCGCGACGGCCCGGATGAGCGCGCGCCGCACCGGGTCGAGGTCGCAGCCGCGCACCAGCGCCAGGTCGAGCTTGATGGCGGTCGGCCGGAGCTGCAGCACGTGCCGCAGGCTGGCGAACCCGGCGCCGGCATCGTCGACCGCGACCTGGTGGCCCGCGGCGCGCAGCCGGTCGGTCACGGAGGTCAGGGCCTCGTAGTCGTGCACCGGCGTGTGCTCGGTGACCTCCACCGCGACCGCGGGGCCGTGCGCGAGCAGCAGGTCCGTGGTCCGCGGGTCCGCGAGCGCCTCCGCCGACAGGTTGATCGACATCCGCACGCCCGGGGGCAGGTCGCCGAGCCGGGCGAGCGCGCACTCCGCGGCCAGCAGCTCCAGCTCGACGGCCTTCCCGGCCGCCGCCGCGGCGGCGAAGGCGTGCACCGGGGTCGGGAACCGCTCGGGGTCGAACCGGGACAGCGCCTCGACGGCGACCACCTCGCCGGTGCCCAGGTGCACGACCGGCTGGAACACGGTCCGGACGGCGCGCTCCGCGAGCACGGACCGGATCCAGCGCACCCGGTCGGAGACCGCGGGCCGGTGCGGCAGCCCGAACGCGCCCATCCGGTCCTCGACGAGCGCCGCCGCCAGGCCGAGCACCCGCAGCGCGTCCTCGTCGAGCAGCGGGTTCACGCCCCGGGCCAGGCAGCAGAGCATCCCGACGGGCTCGCCGTCCGGGCCGCGGAGCGGGGCGCCGAGGTACGCGCCGATGCCGAGCTCCGCGGTCACCGCGAGCTCGCGGGCGACGGGGTGCCGGCGCGCGTCCGGCAGCACCGGCGGGATCAGCCCGGACAGCACGCGCACGCAGTAGGTGTCGTCCAGGTCGTGCTCGTCGCCGACCGCCATCTGCATCGGTCCGGTCTCGGTGCTGGTGGCGAGGACGACCTCGGCCGACGTCGTCAGGCCGGAGAGGAACGCGATGTCCATGCCGAGGTGCTCGCGCACCCGGTCGAGGATCTGCCGCACCCCCGGCTCGCCGGGCGCGCCCGTCGTCGGCGCCACGTCCCGGTCCTCGTCCACGCTCATGCGGCCCCCGCTCGCCCCCGCCGGGCCCGCCGCTGGACCCGGCACGACGTCGGCCAGCCTAGTGAGCGCCGCCCGCGGTGCGCCCGCCGGACGGGCGACGTCGCCCGCCGAACCACCCGTCCGGGCGAGCGGGCGCCACGCCGTCCGCCCACGGCTGATCCCCGCTGCCGACCGGCGGGCCGCGTGACAGGATCGGCCCATGGAGTCCCCGAACACCGGGCTCGCGCCGGAGACCGACGTGCCCGTCACCCCCGCCTCCCCCGCCGCCCCGCCGTCCCGGCTCTGGGTCGAGCGCACCGGCACCCGCACCTACACCGGGCGCAACGAGCGCGGCGCCGAGGTCCTGATGGGCCCGGCCGAGGCCGGCGCCGTCTTCACCCCGGGCGAGCTGCTGAAGGTCGCGCTCGCCGGCTGCTCCGGCATGTCCGCCGACACCGCGCTCAGCCACCGGCTCGGCGACGACGTCGAGGTCACCGTCGAGGTCAGCGGCGACAACTACAAGCCCGAGGACCGGTACCCCGAGCTGCACGAGCGGATGGTCGTCGACCTGTCCGGGCTCGACGAGGCCACCAAGGAGCGGCTGCTGCGCGTGGTGCACCGCGCCGTCGAGCAGCACTGCACGGTGGGCAACACGCTCAAGGCCGGGGCGACCGTCGACCTCGAGATCACGGGCGAGTGATGGCGCTGCGCCGGACCCCGATCGTCGACGCGGCCCTGGACCGGGCCGTGACGATCCCGTCCGCCACGATCCACGCCCACGTCGACTCCGTCCGGCGCCGCAACCCCGAGGGCACGCCCGCGGAGATCATCGGCCTGCTGGAGCGCGAGTACCTGCTGGTCGTCCAGGGCACCGGCGGCGCGGTCGGCGCGGCCGCGGCGGCGCCCGCGGTCGGCACCGGCGTCGCCATGGCGCTGACGATCGGCGACGTCGCGACGTTCTTCGGCGCGTCCGCGGCGTTCTCGCTGGCCGTCGCGAGCGTGCACGGCATCGACGTCGAGGACGCCGAGCGCCGCCGCGCGCTGCTGCTCGCGACGATCCTCGGCGAGTCCGGGGCCAAGGCGGTCACCGACGTCGGCGAGCTGACCGGCCTGCGGGGGCTCAACGTCGCGCGGGCGCTGCTCACCCGGATGCCGACCGGCACGATCCGGCGGGTCAACGCACGGCTCACCCGGCAGCTGTTCCGCAAGCAGCTCGCGCGGCAGGGCGGCCTGGCGCTGGGCCGCATGGTGCCGTTCGGCGTCGGCGCGGTCATCGGCATCACCGGCGGCCGGGCCCTGGGACGCACGGTCATCCAGGGCGCGCGCAAGGCGTTCGGCCCCGCGCCCGACCGCTGGAGCGACAGCGTCCTCGTGGTCGAGGCCACGGAGGGCACCCCGCGCGTGATCGAGCACCCCCGCAAGCAGCTCCCGCACCGCTGACCCCCCGCGCCGAGGGGCTTCCCCGCCGGGCATCGGACTCGCCGAGATGGCAACTCTCGGCTGCCCGAGCACGTCGCACGACAGCCGAGAGCTGCCATCTCGGCGCACGGGAGGGCGCGGCGCGCGTCAGCGCCTGCGGGTCACCAGCGGTCGTGGACGTGGGGGCGGATGCGCTCGTCGTAGATCTCGCGGAAGCGGTCCAGGGTCCAGTCGTCGAGGGACGGGATCCGGGCCGCGTCCGCGTTGCCCCGGGCCTGCTCGGCGTTGCGGGCGCCCGGGATGACCGTCGAGACGCCCGGCTGGTCCACGATCCACCGCAGCGCGAGCTGGGCCGTCGTCGCACCCGCCGGGGTCAGCGCCGCCACCTCGCGGGCGGCGGCCACGCCGACCTCGAACGGCACGCCGGAGAACGTCTCGCCGACGTCGAACGCCTCGCCGTGCCGGTTGAACGACCGGTGGTCGGTCGCGGCGAACTCGGTGTGCTCGTCGTACTTCCCGGACAGCAGCCCGGACGCGAGCGGGACGCGGGCGATGATGCCGACGCCGGCCTCCGCGGCCGCGGGCAGCACGCGCTCGAGCGGCTTGCGACGGAAGGCGTTGAGGATGATCTGGATCGTCGCGACGTGCGGGCGGGCGATCGCGGCCAGCGCCTCGTCGACGGTCTCGACCGAGACGCCGTAGGCGGCGACCCGACCCTCGTCGACCAGGGTGTCCAGCGCGTCGTACGTCGCGTCGCGGTCCAGCACCTCGCTCGGCGGGCAGTGCAGCTGCACCAGGTCGAGGGTGTCGACCCCGAGGTTCGCCCGGGACCGGTCGGTCCAGGCGCGGAACGCGTCGAGCGTGTAGGCCCCGGCCACGTGCGGGTCCGCGCGGCGGCCCATCTTCGTGGCGACCGTGATCCGGTCGGCGCCGGCGGGGCGCTCGCGCAGGAACCGCCCGATCAGCGTCTCGCTGCGGCCGTCGCCGTAGACGTCGGCGGTGTCGAAGAACGTCACCCCCGCGTCGGCCGCGGCCGCCAGCACGGCCAGCGCGTCGTCCTCGGCCACCTCGCCCCAGTCGGCGCCGAGCTGCCAGCAGCCCAGCCCCACGACCGAGACGTCCCGTCCTGTCCTGCCCAGCGTCCTCGTCTGCACGGCCCCGAGGCTACCCCGGGTCTTTCACCCGGGCGCGCCTGGGTGCCTGCACCCAGCACGGACCCGCGGGACCGCAGTTCACCGCGACGGGTGACGATCCCAGAGGGGACGATGTCGGGACGCGCCCGGGGCCGACGCGGGGCGAGTGGCCCCACCCCGTCCGCGACGCACCGACCGGGGACGAGGGCGACGATGATCACGCGAGACCGGGACCGCACGCCGTGGGCGCGCGCGTCCCGCGTGCTGCCCCTGGACGCCGAGCGCGCCTGGGACCTCGTCGCCGACGCCCGGCACCACACCCGGTGGGTCCCGCTGACCCGGGTCGACCTGACGCGCCCGGGCGACGAGGCCGCGGGTCCCGGCTGGGAGCGCTGGCCCGGCCGCACGGCCCCCGAGGTCGGCGACGAGATCCTCGCGGTGAGCGGCCCGACCGCGCGCCGCGGCGGGCCCGGCCTGGTCGACCGGATGCGGATCGAGCGCTACGAGCGCCCGCTCGGCGCCGTGCCCGGCGTGGCGGTGTTCCAGAAGCTCGGCCCGGTGCTGCTCGGCACCGCGCGGATCGAGGTCGAGGCGGCCGGCTCGTCGGCCCGCGTCACCTGGAGCGAGTCCGTCCACCTGCGCGGTCTGCCGCCGGGGGCGACGCGCTGGCTCGGCGCACTGCTCGTCGACGCGATGCTGCGGCTCGTCCTGGACCGCGCCGTGCGCGAGGCCGAGGGTGGCACGCAACGAACCGCCGCCTGAAGGCTTCATCGCGCAACGAACCGGTGGTGGCTGCGCAACGTCGCGCCATGATGCTCCGCTCGGGCGGCTCGTAGGCTTGCCCGGACGCGCCCCGACGAGGCGGCCCGACGTCCGACCACGCCGTCCCCGGACACCTCGAGGAGCACCATGCCCGCGACCCCGCAGCAGACCCGCCGCCACTACCTGATGTGCGAGCCGACGTTCTACACGGTCTCCTACGAGATCAACCCGTGGATGGACTCGACGCGGTACACGGACGCGGGCCTCGCGGTGCAGCAGTGGACGGTGCTCAAGGACACCTTCGAGTCCCTCGGCCACACGGTCGAGACGATCGACCCGATCCCGGGCCTGCCGGACATGGTCTACGCCGCCAACGGCGCGACGATCGTCGACGGCCTCGTGTACTCCGCGAAGTTCCGGTACCCCGAGCGGCAGCCCGAGGGCCCGGCGTACGAGAAGTGGTTCGCCGACCACGGCTACGTCACGCACACCGCCGAGCAGGTCAACGAGGGCGAGGGCGACATCCTCGGCGTCGGCGACGTGCTGCTGGCCGGCACCGGCTTCCGCACCGACCGCGCCTCGCACGACGAGCTCGCGAAGGTCACCGGCCGCGAGGTCGTGACGCTGGAGCTCGTCGACGCGCACTACTACCACCTGGACACCGCGCTGGCCGTGCTCGACTCGACGGCCGGCCGCGAGCAGGTCGCCTACTACCCGCCGGCCTTCTCGGACGCCTCGCGCGCCGAGCTGGAGCGCCGCTACCCCGACGCCGTCATCGCCTCCGAGGCCGACGCCGCGTGCCTCGGCCTCAACGCGGTGAGCGACGGCCTGAACGTCGTCGTCGCCCCCGGCGCGACCGCCCTGGCCGCCCAGCTGACCGACCGCGGCTTCCGCCCGATCCCCGTCGACACCAGCGAGCTGCTCAAGGGCGGCGGCGGGGCCAAGTGCTGCACGCTGGAGATCCGTCCCGCGCGCTGACCCCCCTCGGCCGGCCGGGGTCCCCCGGCCGGCCCCGCCCCGGCCGGAAGGTGACCGCCATGACCGCCACGATCCCCAGCCGGGACGCCGAGCGCGCCGCCGCCGGCCCGCTCGCGCCGAACTACCACCCGCTGCCCGTCACGCTGACGACCGGCGAGGGGGCGTGGGTCCGCGACACCGAGGGCCGGACGTACCTCGACCTGCTCGCCGGGTACTCGGCGCTGAACTTCGGGCACCGGCACCCCGCGCTGATCGGGGCCGCCCAGGCGCAGCTCGACCGGCTGACGCTGTCGTCCCGGGCGTTCGACCACGACCTGCTGCACCCGTTCGCCGAGGCGCTGTCCGACCTGGCGCGGCCGGTGGTGGCGGGCGTCGCCGGCGCGCCGCACCCGCAGCCGATGGTGCTGCCGATGAACACGGGCGCCGAGGCCGTCGAGACCGCGATCAAGGCCGCCCGGAAGTGGGGCTACGACGTCCGCGGCGTGGCGCCGGAGCGCGCGACGATCGTCGTGGCCGCCGGGAACTTCCACGGCCGCACGACGACGATCGTGTCGTTCTCCACCGACCCCGAGGCGCGCGACGGGTTCGCCCCGCACACCCCCGGCTTCCGGGTCGTGCCGTTCGGAGACGCCGAGGCGCTGCGGGACGCGGTCGACGAGACGACGGTCGCCGTGCTGCTCGAGCCGATCCAGGGCGAGCAGGGCGTCGTCGTGCCGCCCGCGGGCTACTGGCCCGCCGTGCGGGCGATCTGCGACGACGCCGACGTGCTGCTGATCGCCGACGAGATCCAGTCAGGGCTCGGCCGCACCGGCACGACGTTCGCGCTCGAGCTCTGGGGGGTCCGCGCCGACCTGGTGACGCTGGGCAAGGCGCTCGGCGGCGGGGTGCTCCCCGTGTCCGCGGTCGTCGGGCGGCCGGACGTGCTGGGCGTGCTGACGGCCGGCACCCACGGGTCGACCTTCGGCGGGAACCCGCTCGCGTGCGCGGTCGGGATCGCGGTCGTCGACCTGCTGCGGCCCGGCACGTTCCAGGAACGGGCCCGCACGCTCGGCGCCCACCTGCACGAGCGGCTGGCGACGCTGGTCGACACGGGCCTGCTCGTCGGCAGCCGGGGCGTCGGCCTGTGGGCCGGCCTCGACGTCGACCCGGCCCGGATGACCGGACGGGAGCTCTGCGAGCGGCTGCTCGGCCTGGGCGTGCTCGCCAAGGACACCCACGGGTCGACGATCCGGCTGGCCCCACCGCTCGTGGTGGAGGCCGACGACCTGGACCTGGCGCTCGACCGCCTGACGCAGGCGCTGCGCTGACCCGGGCGGCGCGCCCCGATGCCGGGGCGCGCGCCCGCGGTCAGGAGAACCGCATCGCGGTGTAGAGCCGGCCGTCGATCGTCACGGCGCCGATCGACACCGACGACCTGCCCTCCTTGAGGATCCACGCGCGGTGGCTCGGCGAGTTCATGTACGCCGCGATCATCTGGCTGTCGCTCGCGGGCTGCACCCACCCCACGATGTGGTCGCTGCCGGAGTGCCAGATGCTGCCGGCCGCGGCCATCGCGGCCGCGTGGTTCGCCAGCGACGACGAGCCCGACACCGAGAGCGCCGGCAGCCCGTTCGCGGCACGGGCGGCGTTGAGCGCCGCGCCGAGCCCGCCGACCCCGTAGGAGGAGACGCCCGGCGCCCAGGCGGACGCGGCGGGGGCGGCCGCGGCGGGTGCGGACGCCCCGCCTCCGGAGGACGCCGGGGCGGCGGCCCGGTTCGACCGGGCGGTGGTGGAGCGCGGCGACGCGGACCGCTGGGCGGCGGCACGCTGGGCGGCCTCCGCGGCGGCCCGCTCGGCCGCGGCGCGCTCGGCCGCGATCCGGGCGGCCTCCGCGGCCTGCCAGGCGGCCTCGGCGTCGACCGCGGCCTGCTGCGGCGCGGCGACCGAGGCGGTGGCCGCGGCGAGGGCGGCCGGGCTCACGCCGGTGCCGGTGCCGTCGGCGGCACGCTGCGCGACGTCGGCCGCGGTGCGCAGGGCGGCGAGGGCGGCGTCGCCGGCGTGCGGGGACGCGTCCGCCGCGGTGCGCGCGGCGGTCACGACGGCGCCCGCGTCCCGCACCGCGTCCGCCACGAGCGCGTCGTACCGGGCCGTCGCCTGCGCGGCGCGGGCATCGGCGAAGAACGCCTCGTCCGCGAGCTGCGCCGCGTACTCGACCGCCACGCGCTCCCGGGCATGTGCCCACGCGGTGGCGCGTGCGTCGGCGCGCAGCTGCAGGACCACGCCGGCGGCGACCCCGCCGACCAGGGCGAGGGAGAGCGCGGTGACGGCGACCGCGCGGCCGCGGGCGGTGCCGGGGCGGGCACCGCGGGCCGTCCGGGCCGCGGGGCGACCGGGCGCGCCGAGCGCGAACGGCGCACGGGCGGCAGGGACCTCGGCGGGAGGGGCGTCGAGCACGGGGACCGCCGGAGCGGGCGGCGCGTCGAGCACCGCGGTCGCCGCGCGCGCGGTCGCCGCCGCGCGCGTGCGCTGCGTCGGGATCGTGCCGGGCGCGGCCTCACGACGCAGGTCCTCGTCGCGCGGGCGCGGCTCCGCGGCGGAGCGGGCGGGCGGCGGCGTCGTGGGGTCCGGCGTCGTGGGGTCCGGGCGTCTGCCGGTCACCGGCATGACTGGTCCTTCCTCGGTGCGGTCGCTGGGCCCCCCTGTCCCCGCTCCCATCGACTCCCCGCGGGGGGCGCTGAACGCCCGGCCTCGGCGTTCACCCCCGCCTCGTCGTGAACCCGCAGGTCAGGCGCTCCAGGTCCCCCGCACGGGTGAACCGGCCACCCGGGTGGCCGTCACCCGCCCGCCCCCGGGCTCATCCGCGCCGGGACCCGTCCGCGGCGGTCGCGGCTCCGGTCCCGCGCCCCCGCCGGCCCCGCGACGCGGCCGCGCCCCGGGCCGGCACGTGCCCACCGCGGCGCGCGCCGTGCGCGAGGATGGGCCCGTGCCCCCCACCCGTCCCGGCGACCTCGACCCCATCGACGAGGCGATCCTCCGCGAGCTCGCCGTCGACGCCCGGGCGTCGTACGCCGACATCGGGCACGTGGTCGCCCTGTCCGCGCCCGCGGTGAAGCGCCGGGTCGACCGGTTGCGGGAGCGCGGCGTCGTGCGGGGGTTCACGGTGCTGCTCGACCCGGCCGCGCTCGGCTGGGAGACGGAGGCGTTCATCGAGCTGTTCTGCCACGGCTCGACCAGCCCCGCGACGATGCGGGCGGGCGTCGAGCGCTACCCCGAGGTCGTCGCGGCGAGCACCGTCACCGGCGACGTCGACCTCGTGGTCCAGGTGCGCGCGCGGGACATGCGGCACCTCGAGCAGGTGGTCGAGCGCCTCGCGGCCGAGCCGTTCGTCGCGCGGACGCGGTCGACCATCGTCCTGTCGGCGCTCGTCCGCCGCCCGGACGTCCCCCCGCCCCCGGCCTGACCCGGCCCGGGTGCCCGCCCGGACCGGCCCCGCGCCCGGCCGGCCCCGCACCTCAGCCCGCGGCCTGCTCCGCCGACCCGCCGCCCGCCGCGGCCATCCGCTCCTGGCACCGGTTCGTCACGACCATCACCGGGCACGCGGCGTGGTGCAGCACCGCCTGGCTGGTGGACCCGAGCAGCAGCCCGGCGAACCCGCCGCGGCCGCGCGACCCGACGACGATGAGGTCGGTGGCCGTGGAGAACTCGGTCAGCAGCTCGGCGCCGGTGCCGTCGAGGACGACCCGCTTGACGGTCGTCCCGGGCCGGTCGGCCAGCGCGCGGTCCACGACCACGTTCAGCCCCTCGGTGACGTCCGCCAGCACCTGGGTCTGGTCGATCGTCGCCGGCAGCCACGCCATGACCCCGGAGCCGCTGCCGACGGGCACGCCGGCGACCGCGGTGAGCTCGGCGCCCCACGCCTCCGCCTCGTCGATCGCGTGCCGCAGGGCGAGGTCGGCCTGCGGGCTGCCGTCGACGCCCACGATCATCCGTCGCACCGGCCGCACGACCGGGGTCGACTCGTCGGCCGGGACGACCCCGCCGCGGCGCTGGTCGCGCAGCGGGACCACCACGGTCGGGCAGTAGGCGTGCGCGGGCAGCGTGGAGGACACGGTGCCGAGCAGCCGGTCGGCGAACCCGCCCTTGCCCCGGGTGCCGACGACGGCGAGCGACGCGTCCCGGGACATCTCGACGAGCACGGCCGCGGCGTCGCCGGTCGCGACGGTCGTGACCACCTCGAGGCCCGGCGCCTCCGCGCGCTGCCGCGCCTCGGACAGCACGGCGCGCGCGCCCTGCTGGATGGCGGTGTCGTCCAGGGCGGCGTACCCGCCGTCCAGCGACGCCGCCGTGAACGACGGCAGCGTGTACGAGCACACGACGTGCAGCGTCCGGCCCCGCGTCCGGGCCTCCGCCGCGGCCCAGTCGAGGGCGTGCATGCTCGCCGCCGACCCGTCCACGCCGACCAGGATCTCCGCGTCCCGCTTCATCGCCACGACCTCCTTCGGTGCACGTCCCAGTGTGCCCCCGATCATGCCCGTTCCGCACTCGCCGTGGGGTCCGGCGTGGCGTGGGCTTGACGGAGGCTTGGGGCGACGGGGCGAGCGGCGCGGCGCGTCAGGCGGCCAGGTAGGGCGACCAGGCCGGCTCGTCGACCGCCGCCCCGTGCAGGAACGCCGTCGCGCCCCGGGGGGCGGACGGCGTCCAGGCGAGCTCCCAGCCGATCTCATGCAGGAGGTGGTCGGCCTTGCGGTGGTTGCACCGGCGGCAGGCCGCGACGACGTTGCCCCACTCGTGCCGCCCGCCGCGCGAGCGCGGGTGCACGTGGTCGACCGTGTCGGCGTGCGCGCCGCAGTACGCGCACCGGTGGTCGTCGCGCTGCAGCACCGTCCGGCGGGTGGGCGGCAGCGGTCGGCGCATCGGCACGTGCACGTAGCGGGTCAGCGACAGCACGACCGGCAGGGGCACCGCGACGTGCTCGGAGTGCAGCACGCGGCCGTCGGACTCGAGCACGGTGGCCTTGCCGGACATCACGAGCGTCACGGCGCGGGGCAGGCCGACGACGCAGAGGGGCTCGAGGCTGGCGTTCAGGAGCAGCGTCCTGGGTGGGGCGGGCAGCAGCAGCACGGCGTCACTCCTGGGTCCTCGGGGACCCGCCTGGCTGGCGGGCCCGCTGGGGGAGGCAAGCAAGAGCAGGGTACGCGCACCTGGCCGGAGTGACCCCATCGTTTGTGCCGCACGTCACGTCGCCGGCCCGGCGCCCGGCGCGGCCGCGCGGCCCGGGGACGACGCGACCCCCACGGCCGCGCGGGCCGTGGGGGTCGGGTCGGGAGAGGCTGCGGAGCGTGTCAGCCGATGCGGATGAACGTCGGGTTGCTCTGCCAGATGCTGCGGAACTGGATCGTCTTGCCCGGGCGGGGCGAGTCGATCTGCTGGTCGCCGCCGGCGTAGATCGAGATGTGGCCGGGGCTCCAGATCAGGTCGCCGGGCTGGGCCTCGGACGCGGAGATCACGGTGCCGGCCGCCTTGATCGCGGACGACGTGCGCGGCAGGGAGATGCCGAGCTGCGCGTAGACGTAGGACACGAAGCCGGAGCAGTCGAAGCCGGCCGGGGTGGTGCCGCCGGAGACGTACGGGACGCCCACGTAGCGGGCGGCGACCTCGAGCACGGCGTTGCCGGCGACCGACTGCGGGACCGCGGCGGCGGCGACCTCGGTCGCGGCGGCGGTCTCGACCGTGGCGCGCTGCGCCGAGCGGGAGGTGGTGGTGCGCACCGGCTCCGGCTCGGGCTCGGGCTCCGGGACGACGGCCGTGACGGCCGGGGTCTCGAACGACCACGCGGCGTCCGCGGGGGCCGTGACGACCGGCGCGGTCTCGAGGACCGTCTTCGCCGAGGCCGTCAGGGCGGCGGTGTCGACCGACGGCAGCGCGGCCTGGTCGCCGGAGGCGGTCGCGGCGCTGGCGGCCGGGACGGCGACCGCGGAGACCATGAGCCCCGTGGTGGCCGCGACGACGGCGGTGCGGCGACCGGCCAGGGCGAGCGTGCCCGTGGCGGCGGTGGCGAGATCGGTCAGGGGGGTGACGGGGCGACGCGCGGAACGGTGTCGAGCGCGCACAGCACTAGCGGTCACGTACAGCCTCTCCTGGCGCCTACGAGGTGAGCTGTCGGGTTCGGGTCGGAGATACCCGGCCGCGATCCGCTCCCGGTCACCCGGTCGCGTCACGCGGCTTCACCCCAAGGACACCGTCTCCGGTGCCCGCATGTGGTTCCCCCGCCCCTGCCGGCGAAGTGTGTACGGAACCTCGGGCGGCGGCAGGGCTCGGCGTACCGTCCAAGGGCTCGCACGGAGGAGGGTTCCGACGAGCAGGACCGAAGGTACCCGACCCCCGAGCCGATTGTCACGTTCCGGTCACGGGCTGTTTCCCGGCTCCGGGAGAACGCTCACATCGCCCAGCAGGTCACCGACGCACGAGGGCCCCGCGGGTGGCGTGCGCCACAACCCACGGGGCCCTCGGGGACGTCGGTCAGGAGGTGCGGAGGGACACGTGCCGCGCGACCTCCTGCGGCAGGTCCAGGACGGTCTCCGCGCCCGGGGCGCCGACCGTCACGGTGTTGCCGGTCTTCTCCACCGCGATCTCGTTCCCGGGCCGGACGCCGGCCTGGGACAGCCGCGCGAGCAGCTCGACGTCGGTCTGGATCGGCTCGCCGATCCGGGCCACGACGCCCTTCGTCGCGCCGCCGGCCTCGACCGCCACCGCGACCACCGGGGCGACGCCGTCGAGGAACCCGACGGGGGTGCGCTCCTCGCCGATCTCGTCGAGGCCCGGGATCGGGTTGCCGTACGGGTCGAAGTGCGGGTGGTCGAGCAGCCCGGCCAGGCGCCGCTCCACGCGCTCGCTCATGACGTGCTCCCAGCGGCACGCCTCCTCGTGCACGTACTCCCAGTCGAGCCCGATGACGTCGGTCAGCAGGCGCTCGGCCAGGCGGTGCTTGCGCATCACCCGCATGGCCTTGCTCTGGCCGGTCTCGGTCAGCTCGAGGTGCCGGTCGCCGGACACGACCAGGAGCCCGTCGCGCTCCATCCGGGCGACGGTCTGCGACACCGTGGGGCCGCTGTGCCCGAGGCGCTCGGCGATGCGGGCGCGCAGCGGGGTGATGCCCTCCTCGGTGAGCTCGTAGATCGTCTTCAGATACATCTCGGTCGTGTCGATCAGGTCACTCACGCCGGTGCCCTCCTGTCGTGCGCGGACGTCCGTCCACAGGCTAGTCGGCTCCGGCCCCGCGCGGACGCGCCTGGGTATCGTGCGGCTCGTGACCGCGACCACGCCGCCCGCCGTGACCATCCCGGACCACCTGCTGCCCGCCGACGGACGGTTCGGCTCCGGCCCCGCCAAGGTGCGCGACGCGCAGGTGCGCGCGCTGGCCGCCGCCGGGCGCACCCTGCTCGGCACGTCGCACCGCCAGCCGCCGGTGAAGCACCTCGTCGGCCGGGTGCGCGCCGGGCTCGGCGAGCTGTTCTCGCTGCCCGACGGCTACGAGGTCGCGCTCGGCAACGGCGGGTCGACGGCCTTCTGGGACCTCGCGACGCTCTGCCTGGTCGAGCGCCGGTCCGCGCACGCGGTGTTCGGGGAGTTCGGCTCGAAGTTCGCCGCCGCCGCGGCGCGCGCGCCGTTCCTCGACGAGCCGGTGCTGACGTCGGTCGCCCCGGGGACGTCGGCGGTCCCGGCCCTCGCCGAGGGCGTGGACGCGTACGCCTGGCCGCACAACGAGACGTCGACCGGCGCCGTGGCCCCGGTCCGCCGGGTGCCGGGCTCGGCCGACCAGGGCGCCCTGGTGCTCGTCGACGCGACCTCGGGCGCCGGCGGGCTCGCCGTGGACGTGTCGCAGACGGACGCGTACTACTTCGCGCCGCAGAAGTCGTTCGCCTCCGACGGCGGCCTGTGGCTCGCGGTGCTGTCCCCCGCCGCCGTGGACCGCGCCGCCCGGGTCGAGTCGTCGGGCCGCTGGGTGCCGGAGTTCCTGTCGCTCACGACCGCCGTGCAGAACTCGCGCGCGGACCAGACGCTCAACACCCCGGCGCTCGCGACGCTCGTGCTGCTGGCCGAGCAGGTCGACTGGATGCTCGCGAACGGCGGCCTGGCGTGGTGCGCCGAGCGGACCGCGACCTCCGCCGGCCACCTCTACGGCTGGGCCGAGGCCCGCGACTGGGCGTCGCCGTTCGTCGCCGACCCGGAGCAGCGCTCGCCCGTCGTCGGCACGATCGACCTGGCCCCCGAGATCGAGGCACCGACCGTCGCGAAGATCCTCCGTGCGCACGGCATCGTCGACGTCGAGCCGTACCGGAAGCTCGGGCGGAACCAGCTCCGGGTCGCGATGTTCCCCGCGGTGGAGCCGGACGACGTGCTCGCGCTCACGGCCTGCCTCGACCACGTGGTCGACCGCCTGGTCTGACCCGGCCGCGGCGGAGGGCGCCGGGCCGGCCCCGGCGCCCTCCCGCCCGCGTCAGCCCTCGTGGTGCCGGCGGCGCACCGGGATCGCGACCAGCACCCCGCCGACCAGCAGGAGCAGGCCCGCCGCGAGCAGCAGCGGCGTCGCGTCCGCGCCGGTGACCGCGAGCACCGCCGAGGCCGCCTGCACGTCCTCGGGTGCGGCGAGCACGTCCGACGTGACGACCACGCCCGCGACCTGCTGCTGCGGCGGGTTCGCGCACACCGCGGAGGCCGGCGGGTACGAGACCACCGTCGAGGCGCTCGGGTTGACCTCGAAGGTCACCTCGATCTGCGGCCGGCTGTAGTCGTACGCGTCGTGCTCGGTCCACGACCCGTCCGGCAGCTGCGTCCAGCCCGGCCAGTCGACGACCACGCCGTCCACGACGACGGTCCCCGGCCAGTACACCTGCCCGCTCAGCGGCAGCCCGGACTGCACCAGGTCCTCGCCGCCGGGGTTGTGCCAGGTGATCGTCACGGTCGAGCTGGACGTGCCGACGGGCTCGACCGCGTAGGACAGCGCGGGCGCCGACGCGAGGCACACCGCCTCCGCGCGGGCGATGCCGAGCTCGCACCGGGTGGGCGGGGCGTAGCCGTCGGCGGGGACGTCGGTCGGGGTCTCGCAGTCGCCGATCGGCACCGCGGGGACCGGGGCGGCCGGGGCCGCGACGGCGGGGGCCGTGGGCGCCGCGAGCGCCGGGGCGACCGGGCCCAGGACGGCGGCGGCCGCCGCGACCAGGCCGATCAGGATGCGTCGCCGGTGTGCCATGTGCTCCCCCAAGGACCGGGCGCCCGGCGTCGTTGCCGGACTCGGGCCCGATTCGTACAAATCGGACATTTCGGTCATGGTAGGCACGCGTCGGGCGGGGCCGCGCGGCCGCCAGGGGGTGGAAGTTCCGCGTCATCACGCGGATGTCGCGGGGTCAGGGGCGGCTCGACGCGTCGACGGGCGGCCTGACCTGCGCGGAGGCCCGGACGGCGGGGCCGCGGGGTGCCGCCGGGGCGGCGAAAGGGCGGCGGGTGAAATCACGCCGACGGGCGACGGCGCGGGGCGGGCGCGGGCGGGCGCGGGGCGGTGCCGAGCGCAGCACCGAGCGCACCGCGGACCGATGGCGGGGGCCGACCGCGGCACGACGCGCGCCCCTCGGCCCCGGGCGCGTCAGCCGGCCGGGCACTCCCCCGTCACCACGCCCGGCCCTGTGAGCGTCGGCGTCGTCCACACCGTCAGCGCCCCGCCGGGCGCGGGGGACGCGCACGCTGTGCGTCTCCGCGGACCCGGGCGCGAGCCGGGACGTCAGCACCGCCACGTCCCGCCGCGCGGCGGACGCCTGCTGCCCGCCGACCACGACCCCGTCGCGGGACACGGGACCCACCCGGCCGTCGCGCGGCGACCAGAACGACACGTTGGTCGCCAGCCAGCCCGCGGGCACCCCCGACCGGCCGTCGCCCAGCACCTGCGCCGGGTAGCCCGCCACGTCGGCCGGCGGCCGGTAGTCGAGCGCGAGGTCCACCCGGGCCGTCGGCTCGGCGGTGCCGCAGCCCTCCATCGTCACGGTGACCGTCGTGGTGAGGTCGTAGTCGAGCTTGCCGGCGGTGGCGTCGTCGAGGAACACCCCGAGCGCGCCGCCGACCCGCCCCGTGGGCGTCGCGGCGTCGCCGGTGAGGAACGCGCCGCCGAGCGGGGTGCGCGCGAGGACGGTCTGGTCCGCGGGATCGGCGGTCCACAGCGCCACCCGGCGCTCGTCCACCGCGTCGAGCAGGGTCTGACCCGCCACCCGCGCGGTCGCCGGGTCGGCGGCCGCGTCGCGCAGCACCGCGAACGCCGCCGTCGCCACCTGCGCGTAGAACGCGTCGCCCCACCGCGGGTCGCCGTACGCCAGGTACGCGTCGCGCAGCAGCGCCTGCAGCAGGGTGTCCCCACCCAGCTCCTCGCCGTCGGCCTGCACCGTGCGCCCGGTCGCGGACAGCAGGTCGGCCACCACGACCGGGTCGGTCGCGATGACGCCGTCGACCACCTGGCCCGTCGACCGCTGCCAGAAGGCGGCCGCGAGCGCCGCGGCCCGCGGGAAGTCGGGGACGAGCACGGAGTCCTGCACCCAGCGCCCCGGCCGGTCGCCGTACAGCGCGGCCTCGGCGTCGGACAGCGGCAGCGCGGGCGCGGCGAGCTCCGGCAGGTCGACGGTGCTGCGCTGGCCGACCAGCCCGACCGCGCCGTCCGCGACCTGGAGCACGGCGACCGCGCCGACGATGCCGCCCTGCGCCCGCAGCTCCGCCGGGTTGAGCGACAGCAGCAGGTAGGTGCGCGGGCCGTCCGCGCCGAGCAGGTCGGGCAGCACGGCGGCGACCTCGCCGACCGCCTGCAACGACCCGGACGCCCCGTCGAGCGCGGCCTGCAGCTGCGCGACCGGGCCCGCGACCGGGCCGACGAGCCGGTCGGGGTCGATCGTCGCGAGCTCCGCGCGCAGCGTGTCGACCACCGTCGCGGCCCGCGCGGCGGCCGGGGCGGCGGTGGCGACCGGGGCCAGGTCGACCCAGCCGGCGGGCACGGCCTTCGCGGGCTGCGCGCCCGTGTCGACCACCGCGCCGAGGGCGGTCAGCAGGTCGGGCGCGGCGTCGTGGGCGAGCCGGTCGGCGGCGGTCGCCACGACGGCCACGGCCCGGAGGTCGTCGCCGAGGAGCGGGAGGTGCTCGGCGAGCCGCCACACCGGGTCGTCCACCGCGTCGGCGGCGCGGGCGGCGGCGTCCTGCGCCCCGGGCAGCCGGGCCTCGAGCGCCGGCACGTCGAGCGCGTCGGCCTCCCCGCGGGCGCCGTCCGCCGCGGCCTGCAGGTCCCGCAGGGCCGTGCCCGCCTGGTAGACCCGGAACGCCAGCCAGCCGCCGAGCAGGAGCGCGCCCGCGAGCAGCGTCGCCACCGCGAGGAGCACCCGTCGTCGGACTGCCATCCGTCGATCGTCACATATCGGACAAATCGGGCAAGGGGTCGGGCGCGGGTTCACCCGCTCGGGACGGCGCGGAGCCGCGGGCGGCTACAGCGCCGCGTCCGCCGCCTCGCGCGCCGCCACCTGGTCGACCCCGCGCCGCGGTGCCGGGACCTCCGGGTGCAGCACCTCGAGGTGCGGGCGGCTGAGGAGCCGGTACCGCACCTGCACCTGCCAGCGCTTCCGCGCCCACAGCGCCGCCGCGACCGACACCAGCAGCGCCGTGATGGAGCCGATGCCGATCGACCAGCGCGGGCCGAAGTGCTCCCCGATCCAGCCGACGATCGGCGACCCGATGGGCGTCGCCCCGAGCATGACGATCATGTAGAGCGACATCACCCGGCCGCGCACCACCGGGTCGGTCGACATCTGGATGGTCGTGTTCGCGGCCGTCATCATCGTCAGCGAGGCCAGGCCGACCGGGATGCACGCCACCGCGCAGGACACGTAGGTCGGCATGAGCGCCTGGACGCCCGTCGCGACCCCGAACGCGAACGCCGCGCCGATCACCAGCCGCACCCGGGGCCGCTCGCGCCGGGCCGCCAGCAGCGCGCCGGCCAGCGAGCCGATCGCCAGCACCGAGCCGAGGATCCCGTACTCCCCCGCGCCCTTGCCGAACTCCGCCCGGGCCATGAGCGCGCTGGTCATCTGGAAGTTCAGGCCGAACGTCGAGACGACGCCGATGACCGCCATGATCACGAGGATGTCGCTGCGCCCCCGGACGTACCGGATGCCCTCCCGGATCTGGCCCTTCGCGCGCGGGGCGACCGGCATGGTGTGCAGCTCACCGGTCCGCATCAGCATCAGCGCCAGGATCGTCGCCGCGAACGACACCCCGTTGATGACGAACACCCAGCCGGTGCCGACCGCCGCGATCGCGAGACCCGCGACGCCCGGGCCGATCAGGCGGGCGGCGTTGAAGGACGTGCTGTTGAGGCCGACCGCGTTCGACAGCCGGTTCGCGGGCACCAGCTCCGCCACGAACGTCTGCCGCACGGGCTGGTCGAGCGCCGCGACCGCCCCGAGCGCCAGCGCGAACAGGTAGACGTGCCACAGCTGCGCGTGCCCGGACAGCACCAGCGCACCCAGCCCGAATGCGAGCACGCCCTGGGCGCCCTGCGTGATCATCAGCAGCTTGCGGCGGTTGACCCGGTCGGCGAGCACGCCCGCCCACGCGGACAGCAGCAGCGTCGGGGCGAACTGCAGGGCCGTCGTGATGCCGACCGCGAGGCCGGAGTCGTCGGACAGGTCGGTCAGGACGAGCCAGTCCTGGGCGACGCGCTGCATCCAGGTGCCGACGTTCGCGACGAGCGCGCCGGCGAACCACAGCCGGTAGTTGAAGTAGCGGAGCGACGCGAACGTCGAGTTCATGCGGGCGGCCTCATCCTGCCGCGATCCGGCGCAGCAGCACGGCGGCCTGCGCGAGGGTCCGGCGTTCGTCGTCGGTCAGGGTGTCGAGCTGGGCGGCGAGCCACGCGTCGCGGCGGCGGCGGGTCTCGCGGACCTCGGCCTCCCCCGGCGCGGTCAGGCTCACGACGACCTGGCGCCCGTCGGTCGGGTGCTCGGACTTCTGCACGAAGCCCAGCTCCACCAGCGCGTTCACGGTGCGGGTCATGGAGGGCGGCTGCACGTGCTCGGCGTCGGCGAGCGCGCCCGGGCTGAGCGGGCCCTCCCGCAGCAGGATCGCGAGCACGTTGAACTGCGGGTCGGGCAGGTCGGCGCCGCCGCGCCGCGAGCGGATCCGTCGCGTCGACTTGGCGAGCGCGACCCGCAGGTCCCCCGCGAGCTCCCCGGGGCTGTCGCTGGTCATAACAGTTACCTTACGTCATTACCTTCGCTAACAAAACCGGCTCGCCCCTCGCCCGGGCCGTCCTCGCCGAGATGGCAACTCTCGGCTGCACGAGGGGGCGCAGACACAGCCGAGAGTTGCCATCTCGGCGAAGGGTCGGGCGCGAGGGGCAGGCATCTGTCCACAGGCGGCCGGGCGAGGGGTGCGGCGCCAGTCCGCGAGAGGGCACCGTGGCTGACATGCCCCGTCCCCCGCGCACGCTTCCGGCCGTCCTGCGTCGCGGGCCGTTCACGGTCACGGACGGCCTCGCCGCCGGCACTCCCGAGGACGCGCTGCGCCGCGCCGGCCTTCGCGTCCCCACCCCCTCCGTGCGTGCTGCTGGTCCCGCACCCGCTGCGAGCGACGTCCTGGCGCGGTGCCAGGAGTTCGCGCCGGTGCTCCCTCCGGACGCGGTGTTCTGCCACGGCACCGCGTTCGCCCTCCTCGGCGCCGACCTGCCGTTCGACGTCGACGCGACGGGCGACCTCCACGTCGAGGTGGGCCCGGGCCGGTCGCTTCCTCGTCGGCGAGGCCTGGTCGGCCATCGCCGATCGTCGACCGGTGTCCCCTTCCTCCGGTTGCCCCTCGGCGTGCGTGTCACGCTCCCCGAGGCCGCGTGGATTCAGCTCGCGACCGCGGTCCCTCCGCGCGAGCTCGTGGTCGCCGCGGACGCCCTCATGCGCCGCCGGACCCCGCTGTGCCGACCCGAGCACCTGGAGCGCGCCGTCTCGGCCCTGCCGGCGGGCGCCCGCGGTGTCCGCCGGCTGCGCAATGCGCTCGTCCACGCACGCGCCGGCACGGACTCGTCCATGGAGACGCGGCTGCGCTGGACCCTGACGGACGGCGGCCTTCCTGCCCCGTCAGTCAACGCCCTCGTCCGCGACACCGACGGACAGGTCGTCGCGATGCCCGACCTGTCGTACGAGGAGGAGCGCGTCGCGATCGAGTACGACGGGGACGTCCACCGGACGGACCGCCGTACGTGGTTGCGCGACGGGACGCGCCGCGCCGCGCTGGAGTCGCTCGGCTGGCGCGTGATCAGCTGCACCGCCGACGACGTGCTCCGCCACCCCGACCGACCCGTCACGTGGGTCCGTCGCGCCCTCCGCCGATGACCCCCGCCGAGATGGCAACTCTCGGCTGCACCCGAGGGTCCTCGCAGAGCCGAGAGTTGCCATCTCGGCGAACGGGAGGCGGCAAGCAGGGGCGGGCGCGGAGGAGCGCGCGGGTCAGGGGCGGCCCAGGGCGCGGTAGGTCCAGCCCGCGGCGCGCCACGCGCGTGGGTCGAGGACGTTGCGGCCGTCCAGGACGGCCCGGCGCGCGACCAGGGCGCCCAGCGCCACCGGGTCCAGCGCGCGGTACTCCGCCCACTCCGTCGCCAGCAGCACCACGTCCGCGCCCGCGACCGCCTCCTCGACCGTCGCCGCGAACGCGAGCCCGGGCCACGCGCGCCGCGCGTTCTCCACCGCCTGCGGGTCGGTCACCACGACCTGCGCGCCCTGCAGCTGCATCTGCGCGGCGACCGACAGCGCGGGCGAGTCCCGGATGTCGTCCGAGTCCGGCTTGAACGCCGCGCCCAGCACCGCGATCCGCCGGCCGACGATCGAGCCGTCGCACACCTCGCGGGCCAGGTCCACCATCCGCACCCGCCGCCGCATGTTGATCGCGTCGACCTCCCGGAGGAAGGACAGGGCCTGGTCGACGCCGAGCTCGCCCGCGCGCGCCATGAACGCCCGGATGTCCTTGGGCAGGCAGCCGCCGCCGAACCCGAGCCCCGCGTTGAGGAACCGCCGCCCGATCCGGTCGTCGTACCCGATGGCGTCCGCGAGCCGGGTGACGTCCGCACCGGTCGCCTCGCACAGCTCGGCCATCGCGTTGATGAACGAGATCTTGGTCGCCAGGAAGCTGTTGGCCGCGACCTTCACCAGCTGGGCGGTCGCGTAGTCGGTGACCACGAGCGGCGTGTGGTCCGCGAGCGGCGCGGCGTACACCTCGTCGAGGACCCCACGGGCCCGCTCGCCCTCGGCGGTCGGGGTGCCGTCCTCGTCGGCCGGCAGGCCGTAGACGAGGCGGTCGGGGTGCAGCGTGTCCTGCACGGCGAAGCCCTCGCGCAGGAACTCCGGGTTCCACACCAGCGTGGCGCCGGTGCCCTCGAGCCGCTCCGCCAGCGCCTCGGCGGTCCCCACCGGGACGGTCGACTTGCCGACGACCAGGTCGCCCGGCTGCAGGTGCGGCAGCAGCGCCGCGAACGCGTCCTCGACGTAGGTGAGGTCGGCGCGGAACTCGCCGTGCTTCTGCGGGGTGCCGACGCACAGGAAGTGCACGGTCGCGCCGGCGACCGCGGCCATGTCGGTGTCGAACACGAGGCGCCCGTCGCCGCCGACCTCGGCCAGCAGCTCCGGCAGGCCCGGCTCGAAGAACGGCGCGGTGCCCGAGGCGAGCAGGGCGACCTTCGCGGCGTCCACGTCGACCCCGACCACGGTGTGCCCGAGCTTCGCCATGCTCGCGGCGTGCACCGCGCCGAGGTAGCCGCAGCCGATGACGGAGACGCGCATGGGGAACCCTTTGTCAGATCGCGGAGGACGTGTGTGAACCTACCGCGGCCCGCCACCTACCGCCGGGCCCCACCGAGCCCCCACCCACGACGACGCCCGCCCGGACGCGAGGTCCGGGCGGGCGCGGTCAGGGTGAGACGCGGCTGGTCAGACGCCCAGCCAGGACTTGATCGGGCCGATGAGGAAGTACACGACGAACAGCGCCGCGGCGACCCACATGAGGGGGTGCACCTTGCGCACCTTGCCGAGCGCCAGCTTCAGCACGACGAACGAGATGACGCCCGCGCCGATGCCGACCGTGATCGAGTACGAGAACGGCATCAGGACGATCGTCAGGAACGCCGGGACCGCGACCTCGAAGTTCTTCCAGTCGATCCCGGACACCTGCATGACCATGAGGAAGCCGACGACGACCAGCGCCGGGGTGGCCGCCTCGAACGGCACCATGCCGACCAGCGGCGCGAGGAAGGTCGCGAGCAGGAACGCGACGCCGGTCGTGACCGACGCCAGGCCGGTGCGCGCGCCGTCGCCGACGCCCGCGGCGGACTCGACGTACGAGGTGTTCGACGACACCGAGGCGGCGCCGCCCGCGGCCGCGGCGATCGAGTCCACGACCAGGATCTGCCGGGTGCGGGGCGGGTTGCCCTCCTTGTCGAGCAGGCCCGCCTCGCCGCCGACGGCGACCATCGTGCCCATCGTGTCGAAGAAGTCGGCGATCATCACCGAGAACACGAGCAGGATCACCGCGACGACCCCGATCTTCTCGATCGAGCCGAACAGCGAGAACTGCCCCAGCAGCGAGAAGTCCGGCGCGGCGACGACGGAGTCCGGCACGGCCGGGACGGCCAGCGACCAGCCGTCGGGGTTGTCGGCCGAGCGCTCGCCGAGGTTGCCGACGGCCTCCACGACGATCGCCAGCACCGTCGAGGTGGCGATGGCGATGAGGATCGCGCCGTGCACCTTGCGGGCCATCAGGATGATCGCGAGGAACAGGCCGACGACGAACACCAGCAGCGGCCAGGAGCCCAGCGAGCCGCCGATGCCCAGCTCGACCGGCGTCGCCTGGCTGAACGGGATGCGCACGAAGCCGGCGTCGAACAGCCCGATGAACGCGATGAACAGGCCGATGCCGACGCTGATCGCGGTCTTGAGCTCCATGGGGACCGCGCGGAACACGGCCTCCCGGAACCCGGTGAGCACCAGGACGAGGATGATCAGGCCCTCGAGCACCACGATGCCCATCGCGTCGGCCCAGGTCATGTCGGGCAGCGAGGCGATCGAGTACGCGACGACGGCGTTGAGGCCGAGGCCCGCGGCGAGCGCCAGCGGGAAGTTGGCCACGACGCCCATGAGGATCGACATGACGCCTGCGACCAGGGCGGTGGTCGCGGCGATCATCGGGATGTTCGGCTCGGAGCCGCCGCCCAGGAAGTTGCCGGAGCCGTCCTGGACGGTCCCGAGGATGAGCGGGTTCAGCACGATGATGTAGCTCATCGTGAAGAAGGTGACGAGACCGCCGCGGATCTCGGTGCCGATGGTCGACCCGCGCTCGGAGATCTTGAAGAACCGGTCGACCGCGTTCTTCGGCGCGGCGGACGCCGGAGCGGTCGCCCGCGGGGAGGTGGTGGACATGGGGGGAAGTATGGCGGACGGGTGACCCCTCGGTCGCCGGTGTCCGGGAAGCGTTCACCGGCCCGGAACACGCGACGGCCCGGGCCCGTCGCCGGACCCGGGCCGCGTCGCGGCGGGAGGTGTCAGATGACCAGCACCGACGCCGTGCCCTTGCCGTAGCCGGACACCTCGACCTCCAGGTCGAGCCGGCGCACGTACGCCAGCACCCACTGCGCCACGTCGGCCGGCAGCGGCTCGCGCGGGGCGTACCACTTGTCCAGCTTGAGGTGCGGGGCGTCGCCGACGTTGAACAGCGCGGCGGTGACGTTGAGGATCTCGCCGGCGTTCTCGGCCAGGGCCGAGGGCAGCTGCTCCTCCTCGACGGCGGTCTGCGCGGTGCGGGCCGGGACCAGCGCGATCGACGCGCCCAGGTGGGCGGCGAGCGGCAGGTCGAACAGCACGAGCGCGGACAGCTTCATGAGCTTGTCGACGTAGACGCCGACCAGCGCCCCGCCGTTCAGCACCGGGTCGACCATCGGGCCGCCGGTCGTGACGGTGATGTCCCGCCCGACCAGGCCCTCCCAGTGCTCGCGCACCTCCATGGCCGCGGGCAGCGGCGTGGCGTCGCTCATGCCAGCACCGGGTCGATCGCCTCGCGGAAGGTGTCCGCGGTGAACGGCTTGGCGATGAGGAACAGCGCGCCGGCCTCCTCGGCCGTGGTGCGCATCTCCTCGGAGCCCTCGGAGGTCACGAACCCGAGCGGGGTGCCGAACCCCTCGGCGCGCAGGGCGCGCAGCAGGTCGATGCCCGTCAGGTTCGGCATGTTCCAGTCGGACAGGATGACGTCGGGCTCGTCGGCCCGCACGGCCTCGAGGGCCTCCTGGCCGTCGGACGCCTCGCGGACGTCCCAGTCGTAGCCGGCCTGGCGCAGCGTGCGGATCACGATCTGCCGCATCACCCGGCTGTCGTCGGCGATGAGCACGCGGATCATGCTCGTCACTTCCCTTCGGTGGCGGGTCCCGCGACGGTGGACGCGGGGGTCTGGGTGGTGCCGGGGCTCACTGGAACAGCGAGACCACGACGACGATCGGACGGCCGCGCCAGTCGAGGCGCAGCTCGTGCGTGAGCGACCCGGCGGGAGCCGCGGGGAGCGCCGACTCGACCTGGGGCAGCCCGAGGGTGCCCTGGGTCGGGAGCAGCGCCTTGATGTTCCCGCCGACGACGTTGGCGACCTCGCCGAACGCGTCCTGCAGGTCCTCGGGGCCGACGGGCTCGTCCGCGCCCATGCCGAGCAGGGCGCGGGTCAGCTCGTGCGCGGTGGGGACGTCGGTGGTGACGGCGGCGCGCCCGGCGAGCTCGCCGTGCACGTCCACCCAGGCGGCCAGGGGCTCCGCGGGGGCGGGCACCTCGCCCTCCCAGGGGCGGAGGTAGCCGGGCTCCCCGTCGATCATCGCCGCGAACACCTCCTCGGCGATCGCGAACACCTGGTCCTGCTCCACGGCGGCGGCGGTCATACGGGCTCCTCGGCGGGGACGAGCCCGAGCAGGTCGAGCTTGTCGCGGATGGCATCGGTGGTGAACGGCTTGATCAGGTACTCGTGGGCGCCCGCCGCGAGCGCGCGCACGATCTGCCCGTGCTCGCTCTCGGTGGTGACCATCATCAGCGTGATGTTGCGCCAGGCCGGGTTGGCCCGGACCTTCGTGACGAACGTGAGGCCGTCCATGACCGGCATGTTCCAGTCGATGCAGGCGAGGTCGACCTCCTCCCCGGACTCGAGCAGGTCCAGCGCCTGCTGCCCGTCCCCGGCCTGGACGGTGCTGAACCCCAGGTCCTCCAGGGCGCCCGCGACGATGCGTCGCATCGTCCGCGAGTCGTCGATGACCAGTGCTCTCATCGCGTCACTCCTTGTTCGAATGCCGGTCCGGCAGGGCGCCTCGGCGCGGTGGGCAGGGTGGTGGCCGGTCGGGGCTGGACGGGCCAGGTGGTCGTGGGGGTCGCGGCGACGGGCACGCGGGGTGCCGCCGCCGGGACCGCGACGGCGGCGCCGGTGAGGGTGCCGAGGGCCGGCCGGGGGGCCGGCACGGCGCCGGCCTGCACCGGGCGGTACACGGACCCGCGCTCGACGGGGACCCGCTCCCAGTCGCCGTCGACGCCGATGGTGGTCTCCGCGGCGCCGAGCACCAGGTACCCGCCGGGGCGGAGGGCGCGGTGCACCCGGCCGAGGATCGAGCGCTTGGTCTCGAGGTCGAAGTAGATGAGCACGTTGCGCAGGAACACGATGTCGAACGGGCCGGGGGGCGCCGGGTCGAGCAGGTTGTGCTTGGTGAACGCGATCGTGCGGCGCAGCTCGTCGGCGATCTGCCAGTCGTGGCCGTTGCGCTGGAACCAGCGGACCATCATCGGCGCGGGAAGGCCCCGGTTGACCTCGAGCTGCGAGTACCGGCCGGACCGGGCCTGCGCCAGCACCTGGTCGGACAGGTCGGTGGCGGTGATGTCGAACCGGGCGCCGGGGCCGAGCACGTCGGTCAGGGTCATCGCGATGGAGTACGGCTCCTGCCCGGTGGAGCAGGCGGCGGACCACACCCGCAGGCCGTCCAGCACCGTGCGCTCGGCGCGCAGGCCCGGGACGATGTGCGTCCGGAGCGCGGAGAACGGCGTGTTGTCCCGGAACCACGAGGTCTCGTTGGTGGTGAGCGCCTCGACGATGTCGGCCAGGTCGGACTCGCGGCGCGCGGCGCGCACCTCGCGGACGTAGGCGTCGACGCCGGCGTGGCCCCCGTCGCGGGCGAGCGGCAGCAGCCGGCTCTCCACGAGGTACTCCTTGCCTGCCTCCAGCTGGATGGCGCTGCGCCGCCGCACGACGTCGGCGACGAAGGCGAAGGTGTCCTGGGTCAGGCTCACGGCCGACCTCCGATCGGGGCTGCTGCGGGGCGTCCGGAGCCGGCGCGGGCCAGCACGGACTCGAGGGTGGGGGCGACCTCGCCCAGGGGGAGCACGCGGTGGGCGAACCCGGCGGTCGCGACCGCACCGGGCATGCCCCAGACGACGCTGGTGGGCTCGTCCTGCACCACGACGGTGCCGCCGGCGCCGACGACGTCCTCGCACCCGGTGCGGCCGTCCGCGCCCATGCCCGTGAGCACGAGGGCGAGCAGCTGGCCGCCGAGCTCGCGGACCGCCGACCGGAACAGCACGTCGACGGCGGGACGGCAGAAGTTGACCGGCGGGCCGTCGGTGAGCTTCACGCGGAGCTGGCCCGCGGACCGGCTCAGCTCGAGGTGGTGGTCGCCGGGGGCGATGTAGACGGTGCCGGGCTGCAGCAGGTCGCCGTCGGCGGCCTCCACGACGGTGGCCGGGCCGAGCCGGTCGAGCCGGGCGGCGAGCTGGCGGGTGAACACCGGCGGCATGTGCTGCACGACGAGCACGGGCACCGACGGCGGCGCCGACAGGGCGCCGATGACCTTCGACAGCGCCTCGGGGCCGCCGGTCGACGAGCCGATGATCACGGCGCTGACCGGGTGCGGCGCGGGTGCCTGCCGGGTGACGACCGGGCGGCGGGCGTTCGCCGAGGAGGCGATCGGGGCGGCACCCGCGGCGAGGCGGGCGCGCGGCGCGGGGGCACCGGCCGGTGCCGCGCCCCCGGCCGGGCCGGCGGCGGACGGGAGCGCCCCTGCGGCCCCCGCCCGGTGCGGCACGAGCGCCTTGATCTTCGGGATGAGCTCGCTCGCGACGCGGTCCAGCGACTCCTGGACGCTGCCGACGTTCGCGGGCTTGGTCACGTAGTCCGTCGCGCCGGCGACGAGGGCGTCCAGGGTGGCGGACGCGCCGCGCTCGGTGAGCGTGGAGAACATGATGATCGGCATGGTGTGCCGGTTGCGGCGCAGCGCGCGCACCGCCTCGATGCCGTTCATCTCCGGCATCTCGATGTCCATGGTGACGAGGTCGGGGGCCAGCTGGTCGACCTTCGCGAGCGCGATGCGCCCGTTGGAGGCGAAGCCCACCACCTCGATGTCGGGGTCGCGCGAGAGCGAGTCCGTCACCAGCCGGCGGACGACGACCGAGTCGTCGACCACCAGCACACGGATCCTGGTCACGTCGTTCCCCTCACATGCGGACCGGCCGCACCGGCCGGGTTCGTGGTTCTGATCGGTCGGTGCGGCCGGTTCCTGAGCCGCCGGGGCGGCCCGGTGGGTGCCGTCAGTAGGTGAAACGCGCGACCCGCTCGTGCAGGTCGGCGGACAGCGACGCGAGGTCGTTGACCTGCGAGGACACCCCTCCAAGGACGTCCGCGGAGCGCGCCGCGGCGCCCGCGACGCCGGTGATGTTGCTGGCGATCTCACCCGACCCCGTGGCGGCCTCCTGGACGGACCGCGACATCTCGGTCGTGGTGGCCGTCTGCTCCTCCACCGCGCTGGCGATCGTCAGCTGGTAGTCGTTGATCGACGCGATGATCTGGGAGATCTCCCCGATCGCCGTGACGGCCGCCGTGGTGTCGTTCTGGATGGCCTCGACCCGGCGGGCGATGTCCTCCGTGGCCTTGGCGGTCTCCTGGGCGAGCTCCTTCACCTCGCCGGCGACGACGGCGAAGCCCTTGCCGGCCTCCCCCGCCCGGGCCGCCTCGATCGTCGCGTTCAGCGCCAGCAGGTTGGTCTGCTCGGCGATGCTCGTGATGACCTTGACGACGTTGCCGATCTCCTGGCTGGACACGCCCAGGCGGGCGACCTGGTCGTTGGTCGCGGCGGCGACGTCGGTCGCCTGGCTGGCCACCTTGGCGGCGTGCGAGGCGTTCTGCGCGATCTCCCGGATGCTGGCGCCCATCTGCTCCGCGCCGGCGGCGACCGCCTGCACGTTGCGGGACACCTGCTCGGCCGCCGCGGCGACGACGCCCGCCTGGGCCGAGGTCTCCTGGGAGCCCGCGACCACGTCGCCGTTCGACGCGGTGAGGCTGGCGGCGGTGGTCTCCACCGAGCCGGCGGCCTCCACCACGCCCGCGAGCGTCGTGCGCAGCGACTCCTGCGCCTGGTCGAGCGCCTCGGCCATCCGACCGGTCTCGTCCCGCCACGGCACCGCCGTGGTCACGGTGAGGTCGCCGTCGGCCATCGCCTCGAGCGAGCCCTGCACGCTGCGCACCGCCCGGGTGATCCGGCGGATGACGAGCACGGCAAGCAGGCCGGACAGGGCCGCGCCGACGACGAACGCGGCGATCAGCGCGAGGATCGTGCGGTCCACCTCCGCGCGGCTGTCGGCGAGGATCTGGTCCACCTGGGCGTCGACCTGGCCCTGCGCCAGCGCCAGCGCGCGGCCCGCCCAGTCGGGGTCCGCCGAGGCGTCGGCCGCGAGCGCGGTGCGCAGGCCGGGCAGGTCGCCCGCCTGCACGAACGGCAGCAGCGTGCCGTCGCGGTAGGCGGTCCACGCGTCCCAGCGGGTCACGAAGTCGGCCCACTGCCGGGTGTCGGACTGCGGGTAGGCGTCGATGGCGTCGATCTGCGCGGCGACGTCGCGGTCGTTCCACGCCGAGGACTCGAGCAGCTGCGCCTTCACCGAGTCGTCGGTCGCCTCGGCGGCGCGGTGCACCAGCAGGTGGCTGCGGGTCTGGGCGGTGCGCAGCTCGGACATCGCCGACTGCAGGTCGCCGGTCAGGCCGGACATCTCCTCCAGGTGCTGGCCCGCACGGTACAGCGCCACGGCTCCGACGCCACCGACGAGGGCGAACGTGCCGCCCAGGACGAGCAGCGAGACGGAGATCTTGAGCGCGATCGGGCGGTCCCAGAACCAGGACGCGCGGCTGCGCCGGGTGCCGGCCGGGGCGTCCGGGGTGTGGTCGGTGGTGCGCATCAGCCCAGCTCCTCCGGCGAGTAGTAGCCGCCGTCCACGAGGACCTGGCGGTAGTTCTGCGACGTGACCACCTGCGGCGACAGCAGGTACGACGGGACGACCTTCACGCCGTTGTCGTACGAGGCGTTGTCGTTGGTCTCGGGCTCGGCGCCGTCCAGCAGCGCGCGCACCATCGAGACGGCGACCTCCGCGAGCTGGCGGGTGTCCTTGTAGACCGTGCCGTACTGCTCGCCCGCCGCGATCGACTTGGCGGAGGCCAGCTCGGCGTCCTGGCCGGTCACGACCGGCAGCGGCTGGTCGACCGAGCCGTAGCCGATGCCCTTCACCGCGTCGAGGATCGCGATCGAGATGCCGTCGTACGGCGACAGCACGCCGTCGAGCCGCCGGTCCGCGTACCGCGGGAGCAGGGTCTGCATCCGGGCGGTGGCGTTCTTCGGGTCCCACGCGGCGGTGGCGATCGTCTCGAAGTCGGTCTCGCGCGACGGGACGACCAGCACCCCGGCGTCGAGGTACGGCTGCAGCACCTGCATCGCCCCGCTGTAGAACACCGACGCGTTGTTGTCGTCGGTCGACCCGGCGAACAGCTCGACGTTGTAGGGGCCGGTCGCGCCGGTGGGCTCGCCGCCGGCGTCCAGGACGCCGAGGCCCTGGAGCAGCTGCGTGGCCTGCAGGACGCCGACCCGGGCGTTGTCGAACGTGGCGTAGTACGCGACGTCGGGGGACTCGCGGATCAGGCGGTCGTAGGCGATCACCGGGATGTCCGCCGCGGCCGCCTCCGCGAGCACGTCCTTGAGCGCGACGCCGTCGATGGAGCCGATCACCAGCGCGTCCGCGCCGGCCGCGATCATGTCCTCGAGCTGCTGCACCTGGGTGGGCACGTCGTTCTCGGCGTACTCGAGGTCGACGTCGTAGCCGAGCGCCTGCAGCTGGTCCTGGACGTTCTCGCCGTCCGCGATCCACCGCTCCGACGTCGTCGTGGGCATCGCCACGCCGACCAGCGGGCGCGCGTCCGCGCTCCCCCCGGCGTCCACGGACCCGCAGCCCGCGACCGTCACCACCGCCGCCAGGGCGAGGGACGCGGCGAGCGCATTCCCCGCACGGCGACGCTTCCCGTGCCTCATCTCGACTCCCTCGTCCGATCCGGCGTGGGCGCCCCCTGGCGCCGCCGTGCCCCCTGGATCGACCGGGATCACGCGGATGTGAGCGCTCCCGCCGGGGGAAACGCCGGGTGAACACGCGGCGTCCGGCCCGGCCGGCGCCGGCACCGGCGTCCCGCGAAGGCGCCGCACCTCTCCCGCGAGTGGGGAGGAGACACGTCGAGTGCCTGTCCGGTGGACAGGCACTCGACGTGTCGGATGTGCACTCGGCGCGGGCCGGGCCGGTCGGGCCCGGTGGCGTCAGTACGTGAAGCGGGCCACCCGGCCGCGCAGGTCCTCGGACATGCGCGCGAGCTCGCCGATCGAGTCGCCCATCTGGCCGAGCGTCTGCGAGGACGTCGCGGTCGCGGACGCGACGCCGGTGATGTTGGTGGCGATCTCGCCCGAGCCGGTCGCGGCCTCGGCCACCGAGCGGGACATCTCCGTGGTGGTCGCGGTCTGCTCCTCGACGGCCGACGCGATGGTCAGCTGGTAGTCGTTGATGCTCGCGATGATGTGCGAGATCTCGCCGATCGCGGTCACGGCGGCGCCGGTGTCGGCCTGGATCGCCTCGACGCGCCGGACGATGTCCTCGGTCGCCTTGGCGGTCTCCTGGGCGAGCTCCTTGACCTCGCCGGCGACGACGGCGAAGCCCTTGCCCGCCTCGCCCGCGCGGGCCGCCTCGATGGTGGCGTTCAGCGCCAGCAGGTTGGTCTGCTCGGCGATGCTGGTGATGGCCTTGACGACGTTGCCGATCTCCTGGCTGGACTCGCCGAGCCGGGTGACCTGGTCGTTCGTGGCGGCCGCGACGTCGGTGGCCTGGCCGGCGACCTTGGCCGCCTGCGACGCGTTCTGGGCGATCTCGCGGATGGAGGCGCCCATCTCCTCGGCGCCGGCCGCGACGGTCTGCACGTTGCGGGACACCTGCTCGGCGGCGGCCGCGACGACGCCGGCCTGCGCCGAGGTCTCGTCGGAGCCGGCGACGACCTGGTGCGAGGCCACGGACAGCTCCTCGGCGGCCGCGGCCACCGTCTGGGCGGTCTCGACGACGCCCGACACCAGGCCGCGGAGGCTGGTCTGGGTGCGCTCGAGGTCGACCGCGAGGGTGCCGATCTCGTCCCGCCCGGTGACGCCCGACGGCACGGTCAGGTCGCCGTCGCCGGCCGCGGCGAGGGCGTGCGAGACGCCGCCGATCCGGCGGACGATGCCGCGGGCGACCACCCAGGCCAGGGCGGTCGCGGCGAGCGCGCCGACCAGCGCGACCAGCACCGTGATCCACACCGACCGGGCGCCCAGGGCGTCCGTCTCCTTCGCGAGCGCAGCCGCCTGGTCGCCCTGGGACGTGGTCTCGACCTGCATCGCGTCCATCACCGCGGTGGTCAGCGGTCGCACGGTGTCGTTGAAGTACGTGCCGAACTCCTCGGTGTCCCCCGCGTCGGCCATCGGGAACAGCGTGTCCTCGGCCGCCGCGTAGTAGTCGTCCAGCGCCGCGACCATCGTGTCGACGTCGTCCTGGCTGACCGCGTTGGCCCGGTACTCCTCGATCAGCGCGGCCAGGTCGCCCTGGCGCTCGGTGAGCTCGTCCGCGAGCGTGGCGCGGGTCTCGGCGTCCGCGATGCCGTACTGGATGACGCGGGCGCGGTCGCCCTGGAACGAGCGCTGGATCTCGGTGAGCTGCTGCAGCGGCGTCACGTTGCCCGTGTACATCTCGGCCGCGTCGGCACGCAGCGTGCGCAGCGAGCCGATCGCCACGGCGGTCACGACCGCGGTCATCGCGACCATCACGAGCACCGCGGTGAGGATCTTGACCAGCACCGGGCGGTCGGCCCAGAGCCGGCGCGGGGAGCCGTCGTGCTGCACGCTCATCTGTCGTTCCTTCGTCGAGAGGGGGACCTTCGTCCTCTCCATCGGCCGCGACGGCGGGCGCGCGAGCGGTTCTGCCGCTCAGCAAGCGGGTGGAATGCGCGTCACCCGTCCGCTCCTGGCACGCCGAGGGGGCAACCGACACGTCGAGCGAGCAGCCGGTGGCTGCTCGCTCGACGTGTCGACTGCTCGCTCGGCGCGGGGCCTGGGCAGGGACCGGGCGGGGCCCGGGCGGGGTCAGTAGCGGAAGCCCGCCACCCGGGCGCGCAGGTCCTCGGACATCCGGGCGAGCTCGCCGATCGAGCCGCCCATCTGGTTGAGCGTCTGCGAGGACTCCGCGGCTGCGGCCGCGACCCCGGTGATGTTGGTGGCGATCTCCCCCGAGCCCGTGGCCGCCTCCGCGACGGACCGCGACATCTCGTTGGTGGTCGCCGTCTGCTCCTCGACCGCGCTGGCGATCGTCAGCTGGTAGTCGTTGATCGACGCGATGATCTGGGAGATCTCGCTGATCGCGGCCACGGCGCCGGTGGTGTCGCCCTGGATGGCCTCGACGCGGCGGGCGATGTCCTCCGTGGCCTTGGCGGTCTCCTGGGCGAGCTCCTTGACCTCGCCGGCGACGACCGCGAAGCCCTTGCCGGCCTCCCCCGCGCGCGCCGCCTCGATCGTGGCGTTCAGCGCCAGCAGATTGGTCTGCTCGGCGATGGTCGTGATGACCTTGACGACGTTGCCGATCTCCTGGCTGGACACCCCGAGGCGCGCGACCTGGTCGTTGGTCGTCCGGGCGACGTCGGTGGCCTGGCCGGCGATGCGCGCGGCCTGGGTGGAGTTCTGCGCGATCTCGCGGATCGAGGCACCCATCTGCTCGGCGCCCGCGGCCACGGTCTGCACGTTGCGGGACACCTGCTCGGCCGCCGCGGCGACGACGCCCGCCTGCGCGGAGGTCTCGTCCGAGCCGGCGACCACCTGGTGGGACGCGGCGGACAGCTCCTCGGCCGCGGCGGCGACCGTCTGCGCCGTCTCGACCACGCCCGACACCGTGGCGCGCAGGTTCTCCTGGGCGCGGGTCACGGCCCGGGCCATCTGGCCGAGCTCGTCGGCGGAGTCGACGGCGGGGACGACCGTCAGGTCGCCGTCGGCCATCGCCTCGACCGCGCGCTGCACCTCGGTCACCTGGCGGCGGATCACCTGGGCGATCACGAGGCCCACCGCGGCGACCAGCAGGACGCCGGCCGATAGCACGAACAGCAGCACCCGGGCACCCGAGGTGGCCTGAGCCGCGGCGCTGTCCGCGGTCTGCCGCAGGAAGTCGTCCGCGCTCTTCTCGGCGGCGTCGAGGCCGGCGATCATCGCGTCGACCGCGGTCCGGGCCTCGCCCTCGTTGACGGCGTCGAACGCGGCGTCGTCGCCGGCGAACGCCGCCGGCACCAGCTGCTCGTCCCGGATCTGCCGGTACTGCGCCCACGCGGCCTGGAAGTCGGCCCACCCCGGCACCTCGATGCCGCCGAGGCCCTCCTCGAACGCGTCCGCCGCGGCCTGCAGGTCCGCGTCCGTCGCGGCGATCTCGTCCAGGGCCTCCTGCTGGTCGGCCTCGGTGGTCGACTCGCCCGCGCCCGCCTCGGCGATGACCATGCGCGCCTTGATCTCCTCCTGGTGCACCAGGGCCAGCGGCGCGATGACGTCGGAGGCCACGCCCTGCACGGTCCCGGTCTCGTCCGCCAGGGCTCCCATGCGCACGGAGGCGAAGGCGCCCGTGCCGGCGACCACCGCGACCACGAGGGCCAGCAGCAGCAGGATCTTGGTGCGCACCCCCCGGTCGACGAACAGGGCCGCGGTGCGGCCGGTACGGCGACCCGGCGAGGCCGGCGTGCCGGCGGTGCGTGCGGGCACGGACCCGCCCGGGCCGCGCGGCGTGGGCACGCGGTCGAGGGCGGCCGTCGACGGCTTCCTCGACGTCGTGGTGACGCTCATGGTGGCTCCTCAGAACTGGGCGTTGTCCCCTGCTGCGCCTCCGATCGTCCGGCGGGGGCCGCGCGTGAGGCCCGGCCCGGGGTGAACCCGGGATGAAGGCCCCCTGAACCACCGCCGGCCGCGGCGCCCCCTCGTCGGGGGTGCCGCGGCCGGGTCGGGGGCGGGGGGCTCAGTAGGTGAAGCGGGCCACGCGTCCGCGCAGGTCCTCGGACAGCCGGGCGAGCTCGCCGATCGAGTCGCCCATCTGGTTGAGGGTCTGGGAGGACTGCGTCGCGGCCGACGCGACACCGGTGATGTTGGTGGCGATCTCGCCCGAGCCGGTCGCGGCCTCGGCCACCGACCGGGACATCTCCGTGGTCGTCGCCGTCTGCTCCTCGACCGCCGACGCGATCGTCAGCTGGTAGTCGTTGATGCTCGCGATGATGTGCGAGATCTCGCCGATCGCGCCGACCGCGCCGCTGGTGTCGGCCTGGATCGCCTCGACCCGGCGCGCGATGTCCTCGGTCGCCTTCGCCGTCTCCTGCGCCAGCTCCTTGACCTCCCCGGCCACGACCGCGAAGCCCTTGCCCGCCTCACCCGCGCGCGCCGCCTCGATGGTGGCGTTCAGCGCCAGCAGGTTCGTCTGCTCCGCGATGCTCGTGATGACCTTGACGACGTTCCCGATCTCCTGGGACGAGGTGCCCAGGCGGGCGACCTGGTCGTTCGTGACCGCCGCGGCGTCGGTGGCCTGCCCGGCGACCTTGGCCGCCTGCGAGGCGTTCTGCGCGATCTCCCGGATGCTGGCGCCCATCTGCTCCGCGCCCGCCGCCACCGTCTGCACGTTGCGCGACACCTGCTCCGCGGCCGCCGCGACCACGCCCGCCTGCGCGCTCGTCTCGTCGGAGCCGGCGACCACCTGGGTCGACGCCGCCGACAGCTCCTCGGCCGCCGCGGCGACGGTCTGCGCCGTCTCGACGACGCCGGACACGACACCGCGCAGGCTCTCCTGGGCGGTGGCGAGCGAGCGGGCCATGTCGCCCAGCTCGTCGGCCGTGCGCACGTCGGCGCGGACGGTGAGGTCGCCCTCGGCCATCGCCTCGAGCGCGTGCCGCACCTGGCCGGCGCCCTGCGCGAGCCTCCGCGACACGGCGAACCCGATCGCCAGGACGAGCGCCAGGCCCACGACCAGCAGCACGACCACGGTGACCAGGGTGCGGGTCACCGTGGCGGACGCCTCGTCGGTGCTCGCGTCGGCGACCTCGGCCACCGACTGGTTCTCGAGCGCGATCGCGTCCGCGGCGATCGTCGTCTGCGGCAGGATCTCGGCGCGGTAGAACGCCGCCGCGCCGGTCACGTCGCCCTCGTCGGCCATCGGGAACAGCTCGTCCTGCGCCAGGCGGACCATCTCGTTCCAGCCCGAGTCGAAGTCGGACCACGCCTGGTCGTTCACCGCGAGGTCGTCGTACGCGGCCTGCTGGTCCTGGATCTTCGTCACGTACTCCGCGAGCTGGTCGCGCAGGTCGGCGCGCACGTCGGTCGACGCCGCCGGGTACTCGACCATCCGCGCGCGGCCCGCCTGGAGCGCCCGCTGCAGGTCGCTGACCTGGCCGAGCTGGGCGACGTACGCGCCCTCCTTGGCGACCTCGTCGCGCAGCTGCACGAGGCTGGTCGCCGCGGCGACCACGACGAGCACGGCCACGAGGCCGGCGGCCGCGAGCAGGCCGAGCACCTTGCCGGCGATGGACAGCCGCAGCCCGCGGGCGCGGGACGGGGCGGTGGCGGTTCGGGACATGGACGCTCCAGGCGCGTGCGGGGCGACGCGACCCGCGCGACTGCGCGCGGGCCGGGCGCGTCGCCGGGTCGCCCCTCCCATCGGCAGGCCGCTGACCTGCATGACCATCGTCCCGGGTGAAGCCGCGCCGACCGGGGGACGCGGACGGGCCGGCCCACCGCGGCCGGGCAGCACGACGGCCCTGCCGGGCACGCGTGCTGCGTGCCCGGCAGGGCCGTCGTGCTGTCGGTCAGGCCGCGGTGGCCTGGTCGACGTCCAGGACCAGCAGCAGCCGGCCGTCGAGCTTGTGCGCCCCGAGGATCAGCGGGCGCAGCGCGGCGTCGAGCGTCTCCGGCGGGGCCTCGAACGTCTCGGGGCCGACCTCCATGACGTCGCCGATCTCGTCGACCAGCAGGCTCACGGGCTCCCCCGCCACCTGCACGACGACCATCATCGGCTCCGCGTCCTCGCCCAGCGGCTCCAGGCCGAGGCGGGGGCGCAGGTCGACCGTCAGGACGACCTGGCCGCGGAGGTTCACCAGGCCGGCGACGGCCGGCGGGGACAGCGGCACGCGGGTGCGGACGTGCGAGCGCAGCGCCTCCTGGACCCGGGTGACGTCGACCCCGTACAGGCTCCCGCCGAGGCTGAACGTGACGTACTGGCTCATCGGGTGGCTCCCACCAGCTCGGACCCGCCGACCTGCGTCGGGAGGTCGTCGTACGTGGAGCGGTGCTCGGGCCGCTCGTCGTAGAACGCCGCGTCCGCGGCGAGGATCGCGCGGCGCACGTCCAGCAGCTCCGTGACCTTCTCCCCGAGCACCGTGGAGCCGACCAGGCCGGCGTCCTCGATGTCGGAGTGCCGGGCCGAGTCGTCGTCGACGATGTCCACGATCTCCTTGACCACCAGGCCGACGCTGCGGCCCGCCCGGCTGTAGACCACCAGCAGCAGCTCGGACGACTCCTCGGACCCGTAGGCGCCGAGGATCCGGTCGAGCCGGGCCAGCGGCAGGATCGTGCCGCGGTACTGCACGACCTCCCGGCCGCCGACGTACTCGACCTGGTCCGCCTGCACGTGCTCCAGGCGGGCGACCGACGCGAGCGGCATCGCGACCTGGCGGCCGCCGCCGATCCCGACCACCAGGACCTGCTGGGTGTCGCGGATCGCGGTGGCCGCGGCCTTGTCGTGCGCGTCGCGGGCGGCGACGTCGAGCTCGCCGGCCAGGGCGCGGCGGGCGATGGCCTGCACGTCGAGGATCAGCGCGACGTGGCCGTCGCCGAGGACGGTCGCGCCGGAGTACGCGCCGATCGCCTTGAGGCGGGCGGACAGCGGCTTGACCACGATCTCCTCGGTGTTCAGCACCCGGTCGACCAGCAGGCCGAACCGCTGCTGGTCCGACTGGACGACGGCGATGACCGCGTTCTCGGGGCGCTCGCCGCCGACCTCGAGGACCTCCGAGAGCGACACCAGCGGCAGCAGCTCCCCGCGCAGCCGGTACACGGCCGCCTCGTGGATGTGCTCGATGCCGGACTCCGAGCGCTGCGAGTCGAGCGCCACGAGCTCCAGCAGGTTCACCTGCGGGATCGCGTACAGGTCGCCGCTGCACTCCACCGTCAGCGCCGGCATGATCGCCAGCGTCAGCGGGATGCGCAGCCGCCACGTCGTGCCGCGGCCCACGACCGAGTCGACCTCGACCGCGCCGCCGATCGACTCGATCTTGGTGCGGACGACGTCCATGCCGACGCCGCGGCCGGAGACGTTGGACACGACCTCGGCCGTCGAGAAGCCCGGCAGGAACAGCAGCTGCAGCAGGTCGGCCTGGCCCATCGACGCGACCTGGTCGGCCGTGCGCAGGCCCTTCTGGACCGCCTTGGCGCCGATCTTCTCCGGGTCGATGCCCCGGCCGTCGTCGGCGACCTCCACGACCACCTGGCCGGACGCGTGGTACGCGCGCAGGCCGAGGACGCCCTTCGGCGCCTTGCCGGCCGCGACGCGGTCCGCCGACGCCTCGATGCCGTGGTCGACCGCGTTGCGCACCAGGTGCGTCAGCGGGTCCTTCACGGCCTCCAGCAGGCTGCGGTCGAGCTCGGTGTCACCGCCGGACAGCTCCAGCTGCACCTCGCGGTGGCACGCGGCCGCGACGTCCCGCACCATGCGCGGCATCTTCGACCACAGGTGCTCGATGGGCTGCATGCGGGTCTTCATGACCCCCTCCTGCAGCTCGCCGGCGATGAGGTTGAGGCGCTGCGCGGAGCGGGCGAGGTCGACGTCGTCGGTGCCCGTCGCGAGGCGGCTGATCTGGTTGCGGGCCAGGACCAGCTCGCCGACCTGGCGCATGAGGGCGTCGAGCAGGTCGACGTCCACGCGGATCGACGCGTCGGCGGCACCGCCGCGGAGCGAGCCGAGCTCCTCGGTCGGGGCCGCGGGCGCGGCGGCGGCCGGGGCCGGGGCCGGGGCCGGGGCGGGCGCCGGGGCGGGGGCCACGGCCTCGACGGCGGGGGCCGGCGCGGGCGCCGGGACCACGGCCGCGGGCGCGGCGGCCACGGGGGCGGCCGGCGCGGGCTCGGGCTCCGGGGCGGCGGGCGCGGGGGCCGCGGCTGCCGGTGCGCCGGCCTCGGCGGCCGGCTCGGCGCCGGGCTCGGTCGCCTGGATCGCCTCGATCGCGGCGATGACCGCGTCGATCTCGACCCCGCCCTCGCCGCCCTCGACCTCGATCGCCCGCAGGATCTCGCGGATCGTGTCCACCAGCCGCAGCAGCACGTCGGTGGTCGCCTGGTCCATCGACCGGCGGCCGTCGCGCAGCTCGACCAGCAGGTTCTCCCCCGCGTGGGCCACGCGCTCCAGGCGCGAGAACGCGAGGAACCCACTGGTCCCCTTGATCGTGTGGATCGTCCGGAACACGCTCGCGATGAGCGAGCGCGACCCCGGTTCGCTCTCCAGGGCCACCAGGTCCTGGTCGAGCTGGTCGAGGTTCTCGTGGCTCTCCACGAGGAACTCGCGGACGATCTCGTCCATGTCCTCCACTGCTGCCTCCTACCGGGTGCGGACCCGTCTGAGGTGAGGATCGGCGGGTCCGGGGGCGGCGTGAGGCTTTTGGCGGGCGACGGGGCCCGTACGCCGGGTGAAGGCGCGGCCGTCACCCGGACGGGTGGCCGCCGGGGCCGGTCGCCGGAGCGCGGTGGAGCGCTCTGCCCGACACGCACCGGCGCGTCGGGCGGATCGCTCCACCCGCGACCGGTCGGCCGGTCCGGGCGCCGGCGGGGCGGTCGGGCGCGTCAGCGGCCGGGGCGGTCCTCGTCCGAGGGCGTCGGCTCCGGCGCGGCGGCCGGGGCGGGCTGGCCCGCGACGAGGCCGCGCAGGGACTCGACGGCGTCGTCTCCGGCGTCGGTCGCCGCGTCGGTGGCGGCGAGGTTGGCCGCGGTGACGGCCTCCAGCACCTCGGCGCGGTGCACGGCGACGGAGCGCGGGGCGTCGATGCCGAGGCGGACGCCGTCGCTGCGCACCTCGATCACGGTCACGACGATGTCGTCCCCGATCACGAGGCGCTCGCCGACCCGTCTGCTCAGCACCAGCATGGCGCCGACCCTACCTTCCGCACGCAAGCGGCCGGTGCACCGCCCACCCGCGCGGCCCTTCCGGCTGGGTGGATCCACCCGACCGTCCCGGCAGTGGAAGGTTCTGCCCGACACGCCGCCGGCGTGTCGGGCAGAACCTTCCACCCTCGGACGGGCCGAGCCCGCGCGGGCCGGGGTCAGCCCCAGACGGTGCCCTCGGGGAGGTGCTCGCCCAGGGCCGCGGCCCAGGCGACGCGCGAGGCCGGGACGCCGTCGATCCACGCGACCGGGACGCCGAGGCCCAGGACGGTGCCGGGCTCGCTGGTGTCGAACAGCCCGCCGACGGCGAGCGCGTCGAGCGGCCGGCGCGCGCCGACGCCCGCGATCCACCGCGCGCAGTCCCGGGTCTTGCTGCGCGCGTCGACGACGCCCCACGCCTGGTCGGGCGCCAGCGCGGCCAGCAGCTCGGCCGCGGCGTCCTCGCGCGCGCGGCCCGGGCGGACCCCGAGCGCGACGACGGTGACGCCGTCGCCGGCGACCAGCTCCGCGCGCCACCGGGCGGCGGCCGAAGCGGTCGTCAGCCGGCGCCCGGCCGCACCGGCCGCGCCACCCCCGCCGACACCGCCGCCACCGGCACCCGCCTCCGCGTCCCCGGCGACCACGACCGGGCCCGAGCCCGATCGCAGCGCCAGCAGCTCCGCGACCCGCGCGGCGTCCTCCGGCGGACCGGCCACGACCAGCACCGTCCCCGGGTCCCTCGGGACCGGCGGGGCAGCGGGCACGGCGGCCAGCAGCCGCGCGAGCTCGACCGGGCCGTCCCCGACCGCGGCCAGCAGCGGCGCGGGCACGCCGAGCTCGGCGAGCGCGTCGCGCGGCACCCCGCCCGTCGCGGGCCGCGCGTCGGCGGGCACCCGCTCCACGGCCGGCGCCGGCGCGGGCGCGGGCAGCACCGGCGGGGCGGCGGGCTCGAACGCCCGCCCCGCGGCGCCGGGGGCCTGGGCCGGGACCCCCGCCGGCGCCGCCGGGGCGGGCACCTCCAGCTGGTGGTCCGGCGCCACGGCCCCGGTCATCGCCCGCATCTGCTCGAGCACGGAGGCGAACGCCTCCTCGCCGGTCGACACCCGCGGCGGCGCCTCGGGCACCGCGCCCCCGCGCGCCGGCGCGAGCACGTCGGACCCGGGCGGCCCGTAGCCGTCCAGCCCGGTGTCCGCGGCGTCGGCGGCCGCGAGCAGCGCGTCGATCCCGCCGGCGCCCGCACCGGCCCCGGCCGCCGGCACCGGCACGCCCCGGCGCCGCAGCAGCCCGGTGGTCGGCGCGGCCGGGGCGTCCGGCACGTCGATCGTCAGCTCGTACCGCTCGCGCGCGAAGAACCCCGCGAGCCCGCCGGTGCGCACGCGCTCGGCCCGCACGATCCGCGCGGTCGGCCCGAACTCGGCGCGCACGTGCACCATGAGCTCGGCCAGGTCGGCGCCCTCAAGCAGCAATCGCGTGGGCACCGCTCACCACCCCGACGGTCTCGATCCGGACGCCGCCGCCGGTGACCTCGGCGTACGACAGCACGGGCAGCCGGTCGAGCGCGAGGATGACGACCTTGCGCAGGGCGGGCCGCAGCGCCGGGGCGCAGACGAGCACGACGGACCGGCCGGTGGCCTCGGCGTCGGCGACCTGCGCACGCAGCCGCTCCAGCATCGCCTCCAGGCGGGTCGGGTCGGTGACGATCTGGGTGCCCGACTCCGACGGCCGCAGGGCCTCGACCAGGGACTGCTCGAAGACGGGGTCGAGCGTGAGCACCCGCAGCGCGCCGTCCTGCACGTACTGCGCCGACAGCGCGGGGCCGAGCGCGCCGCGCGCGGCCTCGACCAGGCCCTCGGGGTCGGTGCTGACCTTGGCGCGCAGGGTGAGCGCCTCGTAGATGCGGCCCAGGTCGCGGATCGGCACCTCCTCGGCCAGCAGCCCCTGCAGCACCCGCTGCACCTCGCCGAGCGTGAGCAGCCCGGGCACGAGCTCCTCGACCACGGAGGGGTTGACCTGCTTGACGCCCTCGGTGAGGACGCGGACGTCCTCGCGGCCGAGCAGCCGGGGCGCGTTCCGCGTGATGATCGAGCCGAGGTGCGTGATGAGCACGGACACCCGGTCGACGACGGTGGCGCCGGCCATCTCGGCGGCGTGCCGGAGCTCGGCGGCGACCCACTTGCCCGGCAGGCCGAACACCGGCTCGACGACGGACTGCCCGGGCAGCGCGGCGAGGTCGTCGCCGAGGGCCAGGATGCGCCCGGGCGGCACCTCGCCGCGGCCGACCTCGACGCCGGCGATCCGCACGACGTAGGTGGACCGGGGCAGGTCGACGGAGTCGCGGGTGCGCACCGGCGGGACGACGATGCCGAGCTCCATGGCGATCTTGCGGCGCAGGCCGCGCACGCGGTGCAGCAGGTCCTGGTCCGGGCCGTTGCCGACCATGTCGACCAGGTCGGGCGCCAGCAGGATCTCCAGGGTGTGCACGCGCATCTGCTCGATGAGCGCCTCGGGGGTGTCGTTGCTGGTGGGCGCGGCGGTCGCGGTGGACGCGGCGGCGAGCTCGGCGGCGGCGGCCTCCTTGGCCTCGGCGGCCTTGATCCGCTGCGCGACGATCAGCAGCGACGCGCCGACCAGCACGAACGGCAGCTTCGGCATGCCGGGCAGCAGGGCCAGGGCGAGCGCGCCGCAGCCGGCGATCAGCAAGGCCGTGCGGGACTGGGACAGCTGCTTCGACGCCGCGGTGCCCATGTCGCCCTCGGCCGTGGCCCGGGTGACGACGATGCCGGTGGAGACCGAGAGCAGCAGCGCGGGGATCTGGGTGACCAGGCCGTCGCCGATGGTCAGCAGGCTGAACCGCTCGAGCGACTCGGTGACCGACAGGCCCATCTGGACCATGCCGATGACGAACCCGCCGATGAGGTTGATCAGCGTGATGATGATGCCGGCGATGGCGTCGCCCTTGACGAACTTCGAGCCACCGTCCATGGCGCCGTAGAAGTCGGCCTCCGCGGTGACCTCCGCGCGCCGCTTGCGGGCGGTGTCCTCGTCGATCAGGCCGGAGTTCAGGTCGGCGTCGATGGCCATCTGCTTGCCGGGCATCGCGTCGAGGGTGAACCGCGCGCCGACCTCGGCCACGCGGCCGGCGCCGTTGGTGATGACGACGAACTGGATGACGACCAGGATCAGGAAGATCACCAGGCCGATGACCAGCGACCCGCCGACCACGAAGTGCCCGAACGCGTCGATCACGGCGCCGGCGTAGCCGTCGCGCAGCACCAGCCGGGTGGACGCGACGTTCAGGCCGAGCCGGAACAGCGTGAACACCAGGATCAGCGACGGGAACACGCTGAAGTCCAGCGGCTTCTGCACGTACATGCTGGTGAGCAGGATGACGAGCGCGGCCGTGATGTTCACGGCGATCAGCACGTCGAGCAGCGCCGCGGGCAGCGGCACCACCAGGAGCAGCACGATGCCCACGACGCCCACCGGGACGGCGAGCTGGGAGATCTGCCGGTTCTTCATCGGAGGTCCTCGTCAGTGGTGTGCGGTACTGCTCTGGTCATCGGCAGGTGCGTCGGGTTCATGCGGCCTTCTCCTGCCGGGCTCGACGCCGGGCGGCTGCCACGGTGGTCGGTGCGTCGTCCGGGGCGACCGAGCCGCCCGGCATCGTGTGCCTGCCCATCGCCGCGCCGCGGCGCTTCAGCTGCATGACGAAGGCCAGCACCCGGGCGACGGCGGTGAACAGGTAGGCGGGGATCTCCTGGTCGACGGCGCACGCGGCGTGCAGCGACCGGGCGAGCGGGATGTCCTCGACCATCGGGACCCGGTGCTCGGTGGCCTGCTCGCGGATCTTCGCGGCGACGGCGCCCGCGCCCTTGGCGACGAGCCGCGGGGCGCCGGTTCCGGCGACGTACTTCAGCGCGACGGCGACGTGGGTCGGGTTGACGATCACCACGTCCGCGTCGGCGACCGCGGCCATCATCCGGTTCCGGCTCATCGCCATCTGCTTGGACCGGATGTGCCCCTTCACGAGCGGGTCGCCCTCGGTGCGCTTGTTCTCCTCCTTGATCTCCTGCTTGGACATGCGCGTCTGCTTGCGGTTGCGGCGCACGACGACGAGCAGGTCGATCGCGGCGAGCAGCACGCCGGCCCCGATGCCCCAGACGATCAGCTGCTTCACGCCCGCGCCCGCGACGCCGAGCATGTGCTCGAGCGGGATGCGGCCGGTGCCCATGAGCTGCGGCACGAGCGCCTGCACGGCGAGGTAGAGGACGAGCCCGACGACGGCGGTCTTGAGCAGCGTCTTGGCGCCCTCCCACCAGGCGTTCGCGCCGAACAGCCGCTTGACCCCGGACACCGGGTTGAACTGCTTGACGTTCGGCTTGAACTTCTTGACGTGCACGCCGCCCTGGGCGACGGCCACCGCGATGATCACGCCCGCGACGACGGCCATCAGCGGGCCCAGCGTCGCCACGGTCGACCACAGGCCGTCGCCGAGCAGGTCGACGACCGTGCCGGCGTCGGGCGCGGCGATCGCCTCCCGGACGGCGGCGAGCTGGTCGCGGGCGGCGTCGGCCGCGCGGGTGGCGGTGCTCGGCAGCATGACGGCGGCGGCGGCCAGGCCGACCCACGCGGTGAGGTCCTGGGACCGGGAGAGCTTCCCGTCCTTGTGGACCTCCTTCATCCGCTGGGCTGTGGCCTTCTCGGTCTTCTCCCCGGCGTCCCCTCCCCCGGCCATCAGGCGACCCCGAGGACGGCCTCGACGGCCCGGCGCGCGAGGTCGTCGACCACACCCGGCAGGGCCAGGTACGCGAAGCCGGCGAACGTCACGGTCATCAAGATCTTGAGCGGGAAGCCCATCGCGAATGCGTTCAGCGCGGGCGACACCCGGGTCAGCAGGCCGAGGCCCACGTCGGTGAGGAACAGCACGACCAGCAGCGGGCCGGCGATCTGCAGCGCCGCGAGGAACATGTCGGACAGCCCGGTGGTGACCACCTGGGCCATCGCCGCGAGGTCGAGCCCGGCACCCGGCGGCACGGCGTCGAACGACCGGGCCAGGCCGCCGATGAGCAGCTGGTAGGCGCCGGAGACGAACAGCAGGACCAGGCACGTCATGTTGTAGAGCCGGGCGAACTGGGCGCCGGAGGTCATGTTCTGCGGGTCGAACGCCTGCGCGAGCTGGAAGCCGCCGAACAGGTCGATGAGGTTGCCCGCGGCCTGCACGGCCGAGAACACCAGCGACACGAGGAAGCCGAGCGCGGCGCCGACGACGGCCTCCAGCACCAGGTCCCCGACGAACTCCCCCGTCGACTCCGTCGCGACGAGGTCGAGGCGGGGCAGCACGGCGAGCGCCAGCCCGACCGCGAGCATCGCCTTGACGGCGCCGGGGATCCCGCGGTGCGCGAACGGCGGCGCGATCATCAGGAACGCGGCGAACCGGACGCCCGCGAGCATCGCGGTCTGCACGGCGGCCAGGGAGAGGGTCACGTCCATCGCGCGGTCAGCCCCCGAGCAGCGCGGGGATGCGCTCGAACAGCTGGTGCGTGAAGGTCACCAGCTCCGCGATCATCCAGTGCCCGCAGACCAGCAGCGCCACGGCGGCGGCGATGGCCTTCGGCACGAAGGACAGCGTCACCTCCTGGATCTGGGTGACCGACTGCACGAGCGAGACGGAGAACCCGACGACCAGGGCGGTGATGAGCACCGGCGCCGAGAGCTTGGCGGCGATGATCAGGGCGTCCAGCCCGATGTCGAGGACGGCCGAGGTGTCCATCAGCCACCCCCGCCCGACGCGGCGCCGACCAGGGCGGTGACGATCAGGCCCCATCCGTCGACGAGGACGAACAGCAGCAGCTTGAACGGCAGCGACACCATGACGGGCGGCAGCATCATCATGCCCATGCTCATCAGGACCGAGGACACGACCAGGTCGATGACGAGGAACGGGATGAAGATGACGAACCCGATGATGAACGCCGACCGCAGCTCCGAGAGCATGAACGCGGGGATGAGCGTGAGCATCGGGACCGACGCCGGGTCCTCCGGGTTGGGCTGGTCGGCCGCCCGGGTGATGAGCGCCAGGTCGGCCTCGCGGGTGTGCCCGAGCATGTACTCGCGCAGCGGGGCCGAGCCGGCGTCGAGCGCCGTGGTGAAGTCCATGCTGCCGTCGAGGTAGGGCTGCACCGCGACGGTGTTCACGTCGGACAGCACCGGGGCCATCACGAACAGGCTGAGGAACAGCGCGAGGCCGGCGATCACCTGGTTCGGCGGCACGGTCGTCAGGCCGAGGGCGTTCCGGGTGAGGGACAGCACCACGAAGATCTTGGTGAAGCCGGTCATCATCAGCAGCAGCGACGGCGCGACCGACAGCAGCGTGATGCCGATGAGCACGACGATCGAGCTGCTCGGGGTGCCGTTCACGCCGTTGATCGCGACCGACACCTCGCCGGTGCCGGGGTCGGCCGGGCCGGTCGGTGCGGCGGGGCCCTCCGGCGGGACCGGCGCGGCGTGCGCGCTGCCCGAGCCGAGCACGACGAGCGCGACGACCAGGCCGAGGACGGCGAGGACGACGAGCAGCCAGCGGCGGCGGTCGGCGGCGTCGGCGGCCGCGAGGGCCTCGGCGCGGGGGCCGGACAGGACGAGGTCCACGTCGGCGGTCTCGGTGGCGGGGCGCGCGGGACGCGCGGGGCCCGCCGTCAGGGCGGCGGTCACCGGCGCACCGTCCGCTCACGCAGGACCGCGACGGCCTGCTTCCAGGTGGACGGCGCCAGCACGGAGCCGTGCAGCGCGCCCTGCGCGGCGGGCGCGGCCATGCGCTCGAGGCGGGCGGCGTCCACGTCGGCGACCTCGAGGCCCACGAGACCCGGGACCGGGGCCGCGGCGGCCTCGGCGAGGGCGTCCTCGAACACGGGCGCCGGCGCGGCCGGGGCGGCAGCCGGCTCGGCCGCCCGCGTCCGCCGGGGCGTCGGCAGCACGGCGGCGGCGAGCGCCCCGAGCGTGAGCGGCGCGGCCGGGGCGGCGGCCTCCTCGTCGGAGGCCTCCTCCTCGGCGACGGCGTCGAGCTCGGTGAGCATCGTGACGTGCTGCTCGCCGTAGCCGAGCAGCAGCCGGCGGTCGCCGACCGCGACCACGACGACCCCGGCGTGGCGGCCGAGCGCCTGGCGCCCGACCACCTCGACGGCCGGGCCCGCGGGCCGGCGACGGCCCTTGCCCCACCCGGCGCGGCGCGCGAGGACCCAGATCAGGCCGATCACGCACGCGAGCGCCAGGAGGACGCGCAGGCCCAGGACGAGGGTGTCCATCAGATGGTGCCGTCCTCGCGCGCGATCTCGGTGATGCGGATGCCGAACTCCTCGTCGATCACGACGACCTCGCCGCGGGCGATGAGCCGGCCGTTGACCATGACGTCGGCCGGGCTGCCGGCGGCGCGGTCGAGCTCCAGGACGGCGCCCGGGGTCAGCTCCAGGACCTGGCGGACCGGCAGCTTGGTGCGGCCGAGCTCGGCGGTCAGGGTCATCTCGACGTCGTAGAGCACGTTGAGGCTCGCGCGCTGGGTCGGGACGCCCGGCGCCTTCGCGCTCGGCTCGGTGCGCAGGCGCAGGCCGAACCAGGCCTGGACGCCCTCGTCGGTGCCGAGCGCGACGAGGTGCGCGTCGGCGGGCAGCGCGGTGGCGACCGTCTCGGTGCGGGCGGCCTCGAGCACGCCGGCGCCGAGCTCGGCCACCGCGGCCTCCAGGGCCGGGCGCAGCGCGGCGGCCAGGTCGAGCGGGCTGCCGTCGGGGGCGCCGGCGGCGAGCGCGTCGCGCACGGCCTCGTCGGCGACCAGCACCACGTCGGCGCTGTTCGGGCCGACGAACGAGGCGACGACGGCGAGCGCGTCGGCGTCCGGACGGGCGCCGGCGGGGGCCGGGGCCGGCACCAGCGGCGCGGCGGCCGGCAGCAGGCGGGCGGCGGCGGTGGCCGCGGCGAGCGCGACCGCGGCGTCGGTGGTCTCGGCGGTGGGGACGGCGTTCATCAGTGCTTCTCCTCGACGGTGACGACCATGCAGGCGAGGCGGGAACCGTTGTTCCCCGCGGCGGCTCGCGCGAGCACGACCCCGTCCACCACCACGTCGAGCGGCTGGGACGACGGGTGGGACAGGGGGACGACGTCGCCGACGGCCAGGCCGACGACGTCGCGGGGGCGGACGACGACCGGCGCGAACCGGACGGCGACCTCGACGGGCACGTCCTCGACGGCGGCCTCCAGGTCGAGCACCGCGAGCTCGTGGGCCCGCTGGTCCTCGACGGAGCGGCTGCCGACGCCGTCGGCCTGCCGCACGGCGGCGAGCAGCACCTCGGCGGGGAACATGACGGAGGCGACGTCCTCGCGCTCCCCGACCCGCATGAGGAACGTGGCGACCAGCACCGCGTCGGAGGCGGGGACCGCCTGCACGAACTGCGGGTTGTACTGGACGGAGCGCAGCGTGACGTCGAGCGGCGTCAGCGAGGAGAAGGCGTAGCCGAGGTCGCCGAGGGCCGCGCCCATGACGCCGCGCAGCAGCGTCAGCTCGATCTCGGTGAGCTCGCGGTCCTCGCGGACGTCGCCCGTGCCGGGACCGCCGAGCATGTAGTCGATCCAGACCATCGTGGCGCTGACCGGGACCTGCACGACGGCGGTCTGCCGGGTCTGCTCGATGGTGCACAGCATCATCGCCGTGGTGCCCGGGAGGCCGCGCACGTACTCGTCGTACGTCTGCAGGCTCAGCCCGTCGAGCGTCACCTGGGCCATCGCGCGGAGGCGGGCGGTGAGCTGGTTGCCCCACTGGCGGGCGAACGTCTCGAACGCCATCTCGAGCACGCGGGCGTGCTCGCGCGCCATCGTCATGGGGCGGCGGAAGTCGTAGGGCTCGGGCACGTGCGTGCGCCGCCTGGAGCGCGCGGGGGCCTGACCCGTGGTGTGGACCGTCACGCCCACCCTGATCGGCGCGCGACCGGGTGATGTGAGAGGTCGCGGCCGGACTTTCTCCGCCCTCGGCCCGTCGTGGGCCGGCGTGCTGCGGAGCGATGTGGCGCCCTCCGTGGCGCCGTGGTTCACCGGATCGGGTGACGCCCCTGGTCAGGGGCCCCGGAAGGTCCGGTCGGACGGGGCGCGCGTCGCCGCGCGCGCCGTCACTGGGTGACGTAGTTCGTCAGGAAGACGTCGTACACCTCCCCGTGGTAGAGCTCGTCGAGCTGGGTCTTGAACTCCGCCTTCAGCTCCTCGCGCTTCGCGGGGTCGCTGACCTCGGACACGCTCCGGCCGGAGAACAGGGCGATCGCGGCGTCGACGGCCGGGCCGGTCTCCGGGTCGCCGTGGCCCGCGGCCTCGACGGTGAACTGCAGCTCGAAGCCGAGCCGCAGGTAGTGGCCGTCGGCCAGGTTCAGGCTCACGGGCTCGACCGCGACCACCGCGCCGGGCTCGGGCTCGGGCTCCGCGGCGGGTTCGCCGCTCCCGCGGCCCAGCAGCAGGTACGCCGCCGCCCCGGCCGCCACCAGGACGACCGCCCCGATGATCAGGAGCAGCTTCTTCTTGCCGCCGCCCTTCTTCTTCTCCGGCTCCGCGGCGGGCGCCGGAGCCGGGCTCCCGCCGCCGATCTTCTGGCCACCGCCGATCTTCTGACCGCCGCCGACCACGCGCTGCTCGATGGGCATCGCCCCTACCCTCCCGTCGTGCTTCCGGCTGCCACCGCGGGCAGCAGGGCGCGCACCGCCTCGGGTGCCGCGCTGAGAATGACCATGTCGACCCGCCGGTTGGCGGTCATCGCGTCCTCGCCGGTCCCCTGCACCAGGGGCCGGGTGTCGCCGTAGCCCACCGCCTGGATGCGGGTGCCCGGCATGCCGTCGCGCTCCACCAGGTACCGCAGCACCTGGGTGGCGCGGTCGGAGGAGAGCTCCCAGTTCGTGGCGTAGCGCCCCGAGATCGGGATGGTGTTCGCGTGGCCCTCCACCGAGATCTGCTCCTGGAGGGCCACGAGCGTGGGCGCCGCCAGGTCCAGGACCTGCCCCGCGGTGGGGGTCAGCGTCGCCGACCCCTGCGCGAAGAACACGTCGTCCGCGACCAGCCCGAGCACCAGACCGCGCTCGTCCACCCGGAACCGGACCTGGTCCTGCAGGCCGGCGCCGGTCAGCGCCTGGAGGATGTGCTCGCGCACCTCGTCGAGGTGGGCCGCCTCGGCCTGGGCCGCCGCGAGCACGCTCGGGTCGACCTGGGTCGGGTCGGCGGAGGTCTGCGGCGCGGGGTCGGACGCCTGCAGGCCGAGGCCCTCGTCGGCGTCCACGATCCCGGAGGTGCCCGCGTCGGGCTGGTCCTCGGTGATCGAGAGCCCGTCCAGCGTGCCGTCCGTGCCGTCGAGGACCGACTGGTTCACCGACCCGTCGCCGAACCCGGCCGCCAGCGACGCCTTGAGGGCGACGTACTTCTCCTGGTCGACCTGGCTGATGGCGAACAGGACGATGAACAGCGCCATGAGCACGGTGATCATGTCCGAGTAGGACACGAGCCAGCGCTCGTGGTTGACGTGCTCCTCCTCGTGCCCCCCGCGGCGGCCGCGGCCGCGGCCGCCGTGGCCGGAGCTCACGCGGCTTCCTTGGCCGCGGGCTCGTCGGGCAGCAGGCTGCGCAGCCGCTCACCCACCAGGCGCGGGTTGGCGCCGGCCTGGACGGCCAGCAGGCCCTCCAGCGTGACCTCCATCTGCGCGCACTCCAGGTCGGAGAACCGCTTGATGCGGGCGCCGATCGGCAGCCAGACGACGTTGGCCGACAGGATGCCCCAGAGGGTGGCGACGAACGCCGCGGCGATCGAGTGGCCGAGGGAGGCCGGGTCCGAGAGGTTCTCCAGCACGTGCACCAGCGAGATGACCGTGCCGATGATGCCGATGGTCGGCGCGTAGCCGCCCATGTCGGCGAAGTACTTGGACCAGACCTTCTCCTTGGTCCGCTTCGTCGCGATCTTGTCCTCGAGGATCATCCGCAGGTCGTCGGGGTCCGTGCCGTCGATCGCGGCCTGCAGGCCGCCGCGCAGGAACGGGTCGTCGATGTCCTTGGCGGCGTCCTCGAGCGCGAGCAGGCCCTCGCGCCGGGCGCGGTCGGCCAGGTCGACCAGGGTGTCCACGGTCGTGGTCGGGTCCGGCACCTTCTTCAGGAAGGACCGCGGCACCGCCTTGTAGGACTCGATGACGTCCTTCAGCGTGTGACCGGCGATGCCGACGCCGATGGTGCCCAGCCACACCAGGATGAGCGGCGGCAGGAGGAAGATCGACATCGGGTCCGCCCCCTCCATGATGAGGGCGGTGAAGATCGCGCCGAAGGCGACGACCAGTCCGATGAAACCGGCGGGATCCATGTCAGCGGCTCCTCGGTCGCAGGGGGACGGGGTCGGCGAGCGGCTCGTCGCCGTCGTCCTCGGCGGGGCCCGGCGCGCCGCCGGCGGCGGTGTCGCGGACCAGCTCGACCGTGGGCGTCGGCGCGGCCTGGATCTCCTGGGCGCGGGCCAGGAGCTGGGCGCGGTGCTCGTTGACCCGCGCGATGACCTCGGCCATCGACTCGCGGACGATGTACTTCGTCCCGTCGATGAGGGTCAGGATGGTGTCGGGCGCGCTGTCGACGCGCTGGAGCAGGTCGGGGTTGACCCCGAACTGGGCCCCGTTGAGGCGCGTCACGATGATCACAGCGGTGTCCCGTCCCTGGTGGTGCGTGTGCGGCGTGGCGCCGCCGCGGCCCGTCCGTGTGCCGCTCCCCCTGCCCATCGGACGCGGGGCCCGGTCGCTGAGGGGTTCTGCGCGGTTCGGAGGCTGGATTCCGGGGCCGTGCGGCCCGCGGTGGAGGCACGCTCCCGGCCCCGCCGACCGCGTGGGTCGGCAGGGCACGGGCGGCGGTGCGCGTCAGCGCTTGAGGTTGACGAGCTCCTGGAGCACCTCGTCCGAGGTGGTGATCACGCGGGAGTTCGCCTGGAAGCCGCGCTGCGCGATGATCAGCTGCGTGAACTCCGTGGACAGGTCCACGTTGCTCATCTCGAGCGAGCCGGACGACATGGTGCCGCGGCCGCCGGTGCCGGCGGAGCCGATCTGCGGGTCGCCCGAGTTCACCGTGGTGGTGAACAGCGAGCCGCCCGCCTTCGACAGGCCGGAGGGGTTGGTGAACGACGCCATGGCGATCCGGCCGAGGTCCTGCTTGAGGCCGTTGCTGAACGCGCCGTTGATCGTGCCGTCCGAGCCGAGGGTGAACGACTCGAGGATGCCGGCGGCGTAGCCGTCCTGCTTGTCCGCCGCGATGGTGTCGACGCCGGCCATGCCCGTGATGCCGGTGAGGTCGACGGTCACGCCGCCGAGCGCGAACGTGGTGTCGGCGAACGTCGGGTTGCCCGCGGCGTCGAAGGTCAGCGCCACGGAGCCCGTCGCCGGGTAGGTCGCGGTGCCGTCGGTCGCCGTCATGGTCCAGCCGGTGGCGCCCTTGACGAACTCGAGCTCGACCTCGCGGGCGTTGCCCAGCGCGTCGTACGCCTTGACCGAGACGGTCTTGGTCTTGCCCGTCTCGGCGTCCGCCTGCAGGTTGCCGGAGAACGGCGTGCGGGTGGTGGCCTTGGCCGGCATGACCGTGCCGACGCCGACCTTGATGTCGCCGACCGCGCGGGAGGTGTCGATGACGCCGTTGGCGTCCGCGGCCCAGCCCTGGACCATCGCGCCGTCGCCCGGCAGCACCATCTGGCCGGTCGAGTCGAAGTCGAACGAGCCGGCGCGCGTGTAGTACTGCTGCGTGCCCTGGCGGACGACGAAGAAGCCGTCGCCGGAGATCATCATGTCGGTGCTGCGGCCGGTGAGCTGCGCGGCGCCCTGCGTGAAGTTGGTGGTGATGCCCGCGACCTGCACGCCGAGGCCGACCTGCGCGGGGTTCTGGCCGCCGACGCCGTCCTGCGGGCCGGAGGCCGCGTTGAGCATCTGGCTCAGGGTGTCCTGGAACTGGATCTGGGACGCCTTGAAGCCGGTCGTGTTGACGTTGGCGATGTTGTTGCCGGTGACGTCGAGCATCGTCTGGTGGCTGCGCAGACCGCTGATGCCGGAGAAGAGGGAGCGGAGCATGGTGGTTCCCTTCGGGTGGGGTGGGCCGGACCGCGGTCAGGCGGTGGTCGTGGAGTCGGTGGGGGTGGTCGCGTCGTCGTCCGCGGCGGGCGGCGTGCTGCCGGCCGGGGTGACGGTCGCGACGGCGTCGAGCGGGAGCTGGGTCTTCCCGACGGTCAGGGTCGGCACGCTGGCGGAGTAGTCGACGCCGGAGACGACGCCGGTCTGGGTCTTCCCGTCGGCGTCCTTCCAGGTGACCTGCTGGCCGACGAGGTCGGCGGCGGCCATCCGCATCTGGAGCCCGAACTGCTCGCGGGACGACGCCTGGATCTCCGAGAGGGACTCCATCATCGACAGCTGCGTGGTCTGCGCCATCATGTCGCTGGTGTCCATCGGGCTGCTCGGGTCCTGGTTGGACAGCTGCGCGACCAGGAGCTTGAGGAACGTGTCCTTGTCGAGCGTCTTGCTCGGGGTGCTGGTGGTCGCCGCGGTCGCGTCGGCGGTCGAGCCACCGATGTACGAGACGGGGATGGCGGTCACGGGGGATCCCTCCGGTCAGACGAGCAGGTCGAGGCCGCCGGCGTGCGCCGACGTGCGGGTGGGTGCGGGGACGTCGGCCGCCGGGGCGCCGGGGCGGGCGCCGTCCGGCAGGCCCGCCGCGCGGCGGCCGGCGGCGTCGGTGCCGGCGCGGTCGCCGGCGCCGGAGCCCGCGCCGTCGGCGCCGAGCCGGACGTCCGAGGACAGGCCGGTGGCGGCGAGGTCGCGGCGCAGGTCGGGCAGCGACTGCTTGAGCGCGTCCCGGGCGGCGTCCGTCGCGCCGACCAGCTCGACGCGCACGGCCTCGGCCGTGATGTGCGCGACGACCTTGACCGGCCCGAAGTGCTCCGGGTCGACGTGGAGCGTGAGCACGTGCTGGCCGTTGCCCGCGGCGCGGAGCGCGGGGAGCTGCTCGCCGATCTTGGCGGTCAGCTGGTCCGACAGCGGGGCCGGCGCGGCGGCGGCCGCGGCCACCCGGTGCTGGACGGTGCCGACCTGCAGCGCCGCCGGGGCGGCCGCGGGGGCGGTCGGCGCCGGCGCGGGGGCCGCGTCGTCCGCCGGTGCGGCGGCGCGGGCGGGCTCGGCGGCCGACGCGGTCGCCGGGGTCTCGACGGCCGGTGCGGCGGGCGCGGTGGCCGTCGCGGCGGCCGCGGCGTCGGCGGGACGGCCGGCGGGAGCCGGGGTCACGGGGGCCGCGGCGGGCGCGGCCGCCGGGGCACCGGCGGGAGCCGGGCTCGCCGGGGCGGCGTCGGCGGCGGCCGGCTCGGCGGACGTCGCGGCCGCGGGTGCGGCGGGGGCGGTCGCGGGGACCGGGCCGGCGGCCTGCGCGACCGGGGCCGGGCCCGCGGAGGTCGCGGTACCTGCCGTGGCCGCGGGCGCCGGCGTGGCCTCGGCGTCGGCGGGGGCGGCGGCGGGCGCCTGGGCGGCGAGCGCGGCGGCGACCTCGGGGGCGACCGCGGCGGCCGGTGCCGGGGCCGCGGCGGCCGGCAGCACGACCGGCTGCGCGGCGGTCGCGGCGGCGGGGTCGACGACGGTCGCGGCGTCGGCGGCGGCCGGGTCGGCCTCGGCGCCGGCGTCGGGTCCCGCGGCGGCGTCCGTCGCGGGCTCCGTGCCGGCGCGGTCGGCGCGGTCCGTGCCGTGCCCGCGATCGGGGCGGCCGGCGCGGTCCGTGCCGCGCGTCCGGTCGGCCCCGGCGCGGTCGGCGCCCGGGCGGTCGGCGGGCCGGCCCGCGGTGCGGTCGGCGGCGGTGCGGTCGGCGGCGGGGCGGTCGGCGGACGACCGGTCCGGCTGCGCGGCCCGGTCCTGCGGGCCGGCGGCGAGCGCACCCTGCAGGACGGCGTCGAACCCGGTCGAGGCCGAGCGCCCGGCGGCGCCGGCCGACGCGGCGCCGGCGGCGCGCGCCGGGGCGGCGGGAAGCGTGCTGATGGTCACGAGGCGGCCCCCCAGAGGGACGTGAGCAGGGACGAGGTCGAGGTGCCGGCGCCGGCCGAGCCGGAGCCGAGGGCGCCGAGCGCCTGGGTGAGCGAGCCGGTCGCGCCCGACGCGGCGGTCGAGCCGGCGGAGCCGGTGAGCAGCGCCAGCGCGTTCTGCCCGGCGGCGGTGCTCGCGAGCGCGGAGGACAGCGCGGCGGAGGCCGGGGCGGCCGTCGGGGTGGCGGCGGCCTGCGGCAGGACCCGCCGGATCGTGGTCGGCTCGGCGTACACGTCGCGGATGGTCACCGACTTCCCCGGCTTCGGGGCGTCGATCATCTTCCCGTCGCCGACGTAGATGCCGATGTGCTTCCCGCCGTTGAGCACGACCAGGTCCCCGGGGAGCGCCTGGTCGAGCGACGGCACCGACTCCCCGAGGGTCGCCTGGTCGCGGGCGACCCGGGGCACCCCGGAGGTGATGCCGAGGTCGGCGAGCGACCGGAGCACCAGCCCGGAGCAGTCCAGGCCGCCCTCCGCGAGCGACTCGCCGCCCCAGACGTAGGGCGTGCCGAGGTACTTCTTCGCGGCCTCGACCAGGTCCTGGCCGGTGACCGTCGTGGACAGCGCGTTCTTGGGCACGGTGCCGAGGTCGGCGCCGGCGGCGCCGGTGAGCTGCGCGAGCGCGGTGGCGAAGTCGGTGCCGGCGGTCACGGACCCGGAGGCCGACGTCGCCGAGGACGCCGTCGAGGACGTCGACGCGACCGCCACTGCCGCCGGCTCCACGTACGCGCGGATCTCCGCGATGCGGGCCTGCACCGCCGCCACTCCCCCGGTCACCGGTCCCCCTCCGCGTCGGCCCCGGCGGGCACCGCGGCGCGGCGGCGGCCGGCGACCTCGTCCAGCACGACCTGCTCGGCCCCGCTGCTCCTCGGCGCGGACGACCGTCTCGTGCTTCTCCTGCAGCTTCTCGAGCGTGCGGGTCTGCGTGCGCGCGGCGGACCACGCCGCGTCGGCGGCGACCTCGTCCTGCGCGACGAGCACCTGCGCGCGCCGGTCGACCAGCAGCGCGGACAGCGCGAGCCGGCTGGCGACGACGGCCTGCACGCCGCGGGGGTCGGCGCCCTGCGGGAACACCGCGGAGCCGAGCGCGGCCTCGGTCGCGGCGGCGCGCGCCACGGCGGCGTCGCGGCCGCGGGCACTGGTCGCGCGCTGGGCGGCGGCCTGCTCCTCGGCGAGCGCGCGGAGGCGCAGCAGCCCGGCCAGCCGGAAGGCGCGGCTCACGGCAGGTCCCCCATCGCGGCGACGAGCGCACCGAGCCGCGCCCAGGAGTCGGCCGACGGCGCGCGCTCGTCCATGCCCTGCCGGAGGAAGGCGTCGATGTCCGCGCCGTGCGCGACGGCGGCGTCCACCAGCGGGTTCGACCCGGCGACGTAGGCGCCGACGTCGAGCAGGTCCTGGGCCTGGCGGCGCGCGGCCATCACGCGGCGGAGCCGGGTGGCGGCGGCCTTCTGGTCCGGGCCGGTCACGCGGGAGGCGACGCGGGAGATCGAGGCCAGCGCGTCGACGGACGGGAAGTGCCCGGCGACCGCGAGCGACCGCTCCAGCACGACGTGGCCGTCGAGGATGGACCGCGCGGCGTCGGCGATCGGCTCGTTGTGGTCGTCGCCGTCCACCAGCACGGTGTACAGGCCGGTGACCGAGCCGGTCGCACCGGTGCCCGCGCGCTCCAGCAGCTGGGCGAGCAGCGCGAACGTGCTCGGCGGGTAGCCGCGGGTGGCCGGGGGCTCGCCGACGGACAGACCGATCTCGCGCTGCGCCATGGCGACGCGGGTCAGCGAGTCCATCATCAGCACGACGTCGTCGCCGCGGTCGCGGAACCACTCGGCGATCCGGGTCGCGACGAACGCGGAGCGCAGCCGGACGAGCGGCGGCTCGTCGGAGGTCGCCACGACGACGACCGACCGGGCCAGGCCCTCGGGGCCGAGGTCGTCCTCGAGGAACTCGCGCACCTCGCGCCCGCGCTCGCCGACCAGGGCGATCACGGAGACCTGCGCGTCGGTGCCGCGGGCGATCATCGACAGCAGGGACGACTTGCCGACGCCGGAGCCGGCGAACAGGCCGAGGCGCTGACCGCGGCCGGCGGTGACCAGGGTGTCGAGCACCCGCACGCCGAGGTCGAGCGGCTGGGCGACGCGGGCGCGGGCCAGCGGGTGCGGGGCGTGCCCCGTCACCTCGGCGGCGCCGACGCCCAGCAGCGGGCCCTTGCCGTCGATCGGCCGGCCGAGCCCGTCGAGCACCCGGCCGAGCAGGCCGGGGCCGACCGGCGCCGTCAGCGCGGTGCCCCGCGGGCGCACCGGCATCCCGGCACGCAGGCCGTGCGTCGGGCCGAGCGGCATCGCCTGCGCGGAGCCGTGGCCGGTCGCGACGACCTCGGCGGGCACCTCGGTGCCGTCGCCCGGGTCGATGGCGACGAGCTCGCCGACGGCCGCACCGGTGCCGGCGACCTCGACCGTCAGGCCGACGACGCCGCGGACGGTGCCGACGCGCTCCGGCCGGGCGGCGCCGAGCGCCGCGCCCCACGCGGGGGTGCGCAGCAGCGCGGCGTCGTGCGCGGCGGGCGCCGGGGCGACGACCGGCGCGGTGCCGGCGGTCCCGGGCGCGGCGGCCGCGGGCGCGGCGGCCCCGTCGCGCGGGGTCGGCAGCACGGCGGCGGCGGTGGGCGTGCTCATGCGGCTCCGGCCTCCCCGGCGCCGGCGGCGAGGGCCGCCCGGGCGCGGTCGAGCGCCGCGCCGAGGCGCGCGTCGAGGTAGCCGTCGGGGAACTCGCCCACGGCGTCGCCGGGCGCGAGCGACGGGTCCGCGACGAGCTCGACGCCGGTCAGGTCGGGCAGCCCGGCCAGGACGTCGCCGCCGGCCGGGGCCTCGCCCTCCGGGAGCCCGCCCACGAGCGCCGCGCGCAGCACCGCGAGGTCCCGCGGGTGCAGCCGGACGGTGTGCACCTCCCGCGCCGGGTCCAGCGTGCGGACCCGGGCGAGCGCCGCCGCGGCGGACGTCGGCGCGTCCGACAGCTCGGCGCCGAGCAGGGCCGCGGCCAGGTCGAGCGCGGCCGCGTGCAGCGCGTGCTCGGCGGACGCGAGCACCGGCGCGCTGCGGTCGGCCGCGGCCCGGGCGCTCCGGGCCAGCACGGCGAGGGCGTCGGCGTGCTCGGCGGCGCGCCGCGCGTCGGCCTCGGCGCGCTCGCGCTGCACGCGGGCCGCCTGGGCCTCGGCGGCACGGGCGGCCTCCCGGGCGCCCGCGGCGTAGCCGGCCGCGTACCCCGCGGCGTAGCCCTCGGCGCGCGACGGCTCGGCCGTCGCGAGCCCGGCCGCGGAGCCGCCGAACGCCTGCGTGAAGGTGCGGGGCTCAGGAGACATACTCGTCCTCGCCCTCGCGCCGGATCACGATCTGGCCCGACTCCTCGAGGCGGCGGATCGCCTGGACGATGCCCGCACGGGCCTCCTCCACCTGCGAGAGGCGGACCGGGCCGAGCAGCTCGATCTCCTCCTCGAGGTTCTCCCGGGCGCGCTCGGACAGGTTGCGCAGGATCTTGTCCCGCACCTCGGGCGACGCGCCCTTCAGGGCGACCGACAGCTCGTTGGTCTCGACCTGGCGCAGCACCAGCTGCATCGCGCGGTCCTCGAGCAGCACGATGTCGCCGAAGACGAACATCCGGCTGCGCACCTCGTCGGCCAGCGCCTCGTCGCGGCTCTGCAGCCCCTCGAGGATGAGCTTCTCGGTGGTCGGGTCGGCGCGGTTGATGATCTCGACCAGCGGCTGCACGCCGCCGACGGCGGACAGCTCGTTCGGGGTCAGCACGGTGGAGGCCTTGCGCTGCATCGACTCGGCGATGACCGCGACGACGTCCGGGGACGCGCGCTCCATCAGGGCGATGCGGTGCGCGACCTCGGACTGCTGGTCCGACGGCAGGCCGGCCAGGATCGCGGACGCGTGCTCGGGGCGCAGGTGCGCGAGCACCAGCGCGACGGCCTGCGGGTGCTCGCCGTTCAGCAGGGACAGCACCTGGCGGGCGTCGGCGTGCTGCAGGAACTCGAACGGCTGGCCGGCCATCGAGGTCTGCAGGCGCTCGATCATGCCCGCGGCCTCGTCGCGGCCGAGGGCGCCCTCCAGCAGCTGGGTGGCGTAGCCGAGGCCGCCGTTGACGCTCGGGCCGATGGCCGACGCGGCGTAGAACTCCTCGACGACCTCGTCCGCGACCGTCGCGTCCACGCGCTCCAGCCGCATGATCTCGGCGGTGAGCTCCTCGATCTCGGCGGTCTCGAGCTTGGCCATGACCTTGGCGGCGCGCTCCCGGCCGAGCTGCAGCAGCAGCATGGCGGCCTTCTGGGTGCCGGTCAGCGTGGCGGTGGACATCAGCGCCGCCCGGCGGGGGTCAGCCAGCCGCGCAGGAGGTCCGCGACCTCCTCGGGCTGCTCGTCGGCGAGCGCGGCGATCTCGGCGCGCTTGACCGCGAGCGACTCGGCGACCGGGTCGATCTCGGCGGGCCCGGGCAGGGCCGGCGGGATCTCGGGCAGCTCGTCGAGCTCGGCGGCCGGGTCGGGGCCGTCCATCAGCGGGAGCTCGCCGATGTCCAGCGCCTCGCGCTTGCTCCGCCGCGAGCGACGGGCCAGCACGATCGCGACCACGATCACGACCAGCAGCAGGGCGCCGGCGATCACCGCCTGCCGGAGCAGGTCCGCGCGGCGGTCGGCCTCGGCCTGGGCGTCGGCGGCCGCGAGGGCCTCCGCCGCGGCGTCGGCGCCCGTGGTGTCGAAGGCCATGGCCTGCACCGCGATGGTGTCGCCGCGCGTCGTGTCGATGCCCGCGGCGGCGGTCAGGGTCGCCGTGAGCTGGTTCAGGTCGATGCCGGCCGCGGCGTTCTGGTCGACCAGCACCGCGAGCGACTGCTTCTCGACCGTGCCCGGGGCCACCGTGGTGACCTCGGTGACCTTGTTCACCGCGTTGCTGACGTCCTCGGTGGTGTTCGTGTAGGAGCCGGTGCCGTCGCCCTCGCCCGTGGGCACCGCGATGTTGTCCGGGCCGAGCACGCCGGTGGCGGTGCCGGAGCCCGAGCCCGTGTACTCCTCGGTCGTCGTCGAGGACACGAGCGGCGGGGTGTTCTCGGTGGCCGAGAACTCCTCGGAGGTGCGCTGGGTCTGGTCCTGGTTCAGCGAGGCGGTGACGGTCACGGCGGACTTGCCCGCGCCGACGACCTGGTCCAGCAGCGCCTGCACGGCGCCGGTGACCCGCTGCTCGTAGGCCGAGGTGGCCTCGTCGCCGGTGCCGCCGGTGAGCCCGGTGCCGACCTCGGACAGCACCTTGCCGGTGGAGTCGACGACGGCCACGTCGGTGGCCTTCATGCCCTCGATGCCGGCCGACACCAGGTGGACGATCGCCTCGACCTGGTCGTTGCTGAGCTGGGTGCCGGTCTTGGTGCGCACGAACACCGACGCCGTCGGGTCCTGCTGCTGCGAGACGAACACCGAGTCCTCGGGCAGCGCGAGCTTGACCGTGGCGGCCTCGACGCCGGACATGGCGCCGACCGTCTTCGCGAGCTCGCCCTCCAGGGCGCGGGTGTAGGTGGTCTGCTGCTGGAACTCGCTGGACGTCATCGACATCCCGTCGAGCAGCGAGTAGCCGTCGCCCTCGGCGTTGGCGGGCAGCCCCGCGGCGGCGAGCTTGAGCCGCATCGAGTACAGCTTGTCCTGCGGCACCATGACCGTGCCGCCGCCGTCGGTCAGCTCGTAGGACACGCCCTCGGCCGACAGCTGGTCGACCACGGCCGACGCGTCGGTGGCGGACAGCCCGGAGAACAGCGGGGCCAGCGTGGGCTTCGAGGCCCACGAGTAGATCGCGAACCCGCCGAGCAGGATCGCGGCGACAGCGATGATCGCGAAGGTCTTCTGCGGGAGCGAGAACTGCTTCACCGCGCCGCTCATGCGGCCGAACAGGGACTTCACCTGGGCGGGCATCAGGCCTGCATCCTCATGATCTCGGTGAACGCGTCGACGGCCTTGTTGCGCACGGCGGCGGTGAGCTCGAGGGCGAGCTTCGCCTCGGACGACGCGATCGTGTAGTCGTGCACGTCGTCGAGGTCGCCGGTGACGGCCTGGACGGCGAGCGCCTGGCTCGTGGACTGGAGCTGCTGGACGTGGTCGACGGCGCCGAGCGCCGCGGCGAACCCGCCGTCGGCCCCGGCGGTGCCGGTCGCGCCGGTCGCGCCGAGGCCCTGCAGGCCGGCGAGGTCCGACAGCTCGGAGAGGGAGGAGGGTCCGGTCACGCCGGACACCCCGCTGACGGGCTGGATGCTCACGAGTTCCGTCCGATCTGCAGCGCCGCCTCGTAGGACGACTTCGCGCGGTCCACGACCGCCGCGTTCGCCTGGTAGCCGCGCTGCGCCATGATCAGCTGCGTCATCTGGGAGGCCATGTCGACCTCGGGGTACCGCACGTAGCCGTCCTCGTCCGCGAGCGGGTTGGTCGGCTCGTAGACCACGCGGCCCTCGGCGGGGCCGAGCGCGATGCCGGACACCTGCGCGCCACCGCCGTTCGCGGAGGAGATCTCCGACGCCACGACGTACTTGGCCTGGTAGGCGGCCTCCGAGGTGGCGGTCGCGTTGTTCATGTTGGCGAGGTTGTCGCTGACCGCGTCGATCCACTTGCGGTACACGGTCATGCCGGTGCTGGCGATGCCGATCGCCCCGAACGTCGTCATCAGGAGGTCCTCATCGCGGTGCGGACGCCGGAGAACGTGCCGTCCACGGCCTGGGTCGCGAGCTGGTAGCGCAGCTGGGTGTCGACGTTCAGCAGCGTCTCCTCGTCGAGGTTGACGTTGTTGCCGTCGAGGCGGGTGGGCTCGAGGGAGCGGGCCGTGGTGGCCGACGCGGCGCCGGTGCCGGCGGAGACCGCGCGGGCGAGGGCGTCCTCGAACTGGACCTTCTTGGCGTGGTAGCCAGGGGTCTGGATGTTCGCCACGTTCTCGGCGATGGCGCGCTGGCGCGCGGCCAGGCCGTCGAGCGCGCTGTTGATCGCGACGTAGCTGACGGAGTCGAACATGCCCATGCAGGGTCACCCTCACCCGAGGTTGGTCCTGGTCGGCCTAATCCGTGGCCTGCTGCGCGAGCGATCCGTGCTCACGCGTCCCATCGGCGGGGCGCGGGTCGTGCTGAGGCGTGCGCCCGAGAAATGTCGCGGATCACTCGCGCGGCGGACGCGATTCGAACGGGTTGTCCGAATTTGCCGGAGAATGTCCGGCGGCCTTTGTGGGTGCTGGCACCCAGGCCCGCGGGCCGGTCTCAGCCCTCGACGTCGAGGTAGGCCGGGGCCGGGGCCGGGCGCGTGCGCAGCCCGTCGGCGGTGCGCAGCCGGCGGCGGTGCTCGGCGAGCTGGTCGGCGGTCCGGCGCACGAGGTCGCGCTGGCGCTCGACCAGCGCGGCGGCCCGCGGCGCGAGCGCGACGGGCAGCGGGCCGAGCCCGCGGGGGGTGCGCCAGGGCGCGGTGAGGGCGACGTCGGCCTCCGTGGGGGCCTCCGCGCTCTGGGCGCCGGCCAGCAGGACCTCGGCGCGCTCGGCCTCGAGCTCCATCTCGGCGAGCGCCGCCACCCAGGCGGCCTCGCGGCCGGCGCGTCCGGGGTCGGGCGCCTCGCGGTCGGCCGCGTGCTGCGCGGACCGGCCGTCGGCGTCGAGGGCGGTCCCGGCGGTGCTGCGCTCGACGGGCGCGACCGCCGTGTCAGCCGACACCGAGCACCCCGGTGCCGGTCTCGGCCGTGTCGAAGGCGGGGGCGCGACGCTGCGTCGGGACGTCGTTCGCGACCGTGAGCGCGGCCTCGCGCCAGGCGTCGGCCAGCGGCGCGACCAGGCCGCGGCACGCGGCGGCGCGGTCGGCGTCGCCGGCCATGCTCGCGCCGATCATCTCGGAGAGCAGGAACGTGTAGACCGAGAGCAGCCGGTCGCCGCCCTCCCACTCGGCCACGTTCAGGTTCGCGATGAACTCCGCGACGATCTCCTGCGCGTGGGCCAGCTGCTGCGTCCCCGTGGCGCGGTCGCCCGCGCGGAGCGCGACCTCCGCGCGCTCCAGATCGAGCAGCAGCCGGTCGTACAGCATGGTGAGGAGCTTCGCCGGTCCCGCGGTCGCGACCGCGTCGGCGAGGAACCGGGTCCGGGCGTCGTACACGGCGGTCCTTCCTGCAGGGCTCGGGTCAGTCGGAGGAGCCCGAGAGCTGCTTCAGCTGGGTGGTCAGGTAGTCGGACTGGGAGTTCAGGTTCGACAGCTGGACCTCCATCGCCGCGTACATCTGGGTCAGCGAGGCGCGTCGCGCCTCCAGCCGGATGTCCCAGTCGGCGATGCGGTCGGTGAGGTCCTTGACCTCGCTGTCGTAGCTCTGGACCTGCAGGGTCAGCGTGCCCTTGGCGGAGTCGGACGCGACCTCGCCGATCTTCTGCAGCGAGCCGGCGACACCCTGCACGGCCTTGCTCACCGCGTCGGGGTCGTTCGTGAGCGCCGTCTGGAACACGGTGGCGTCGAACGCGAAGGTGCCGTCCTTGCCGAGCGAGATGCCGATGCCGGCCAGCGAGGTGTTGCTCGCGGAGTTCGACCCGGCGGCCAGCAGCGACTGCTGCAGGGCGCGCACCGTCGCGTTCCCGGAGAACAGACCCGCGGTGACGATCGCGGTGCCCTCGTCGTTCGTCCCGGTCTTGCTGGTCGTGTAGGACGTGATGTCGCCCAGCACGGCGTTGAGGTTGTTCACCAGTGCCTGCGCGAGCGCGGACAGCTTGGAGTCGTCCCGGGTCACGTCGACGGTCACCGGGTCGGTCGTCTTGGCGGTCACCGTGACGTTGACGCCGGTGACGAGGTTCTCGAAGACGTTCTTGGACGACTTCACCTTCTGCTCGGCGCCGCTGCCGGGCCACAGGACGATCTCGGCATCCGAGGCGGGGCGGATCGTCTTCTCCTCGAACGTCGTGTCCGACCCGGCGTTGTCCACCGTCATGCTGAAGGTGTTCCCCTTGCCCGTCTCGGTCCCGGTCAGCTGCAGCCGGTACTCCGGCGCGGCGGCGGTGCCGACGTTGAGGGCGGACGCCTTGACGCCGGTGCCCTCGGCGTTGAAGGCGGCGACGATGTCGCCGATGTTGCTGCTCAGCGCCTTGACCGAGACGGTCTCGCCGTCGGCACCGGTCAGCGTGAAGGTCGGGGTGTCCGAGGAGTAGGCCGTCGGCAGCGTGTACAGCGTCGACTGCGACGCCGCGACCGAGTCGACCCGGAACGAGACGCTCGACGGGCGGGCGTCGGAGGTGGTGGTCGCGGTGACCGACTCGGCGGAGGACTTCGCCTTGACGGCCTCCCAGGACGAGGCGGTCGCCGCGGCCTTGGCGGCGGCGGTCAGCGACGCGACCTTGGTGTTGAGGGCCTGCAGCGCGGTGGACTGCGACGACAGCGTGCTCTTCTTCTTCGAGAGCAGCGTCTGCTGGTTGGCCTCCAGCGCGATGGTGGAGTCGATCAGGTCTGCCGTGGGGAAGTTGCTGATCAGCCCGGTGCTGAAGGTGATGCCGGCCATCGGGGGGTGTCCTCCTGGTGCGGGGTCCTGCGGGTGCCCCGGGGATCGGGGCCGAGATGCGACGCGGGCGGCGGTGGACGGTGCGTCCACCACCGCCCGGGTCGGTCGTGCTGGTCCTGCTTCACGTGCGCCCTCGGCGGGACGCCGACCCCGGCCCGCTCACCGCGAGGGTGGACGGGCCGGAGCCGGACGGCTCACTGGAGGAGCTGGAGCACGCTCTGCGGGATCGACTTGGCCTGCGCGAGCATCGCCGTGCCGGCCTGCGAGAGGATCTGCGCCCGGGTGAACGAGACCATCTCGGACGCCATGTCGGTGTCGCGGATCCGGCTCTCCGAGGAGGTCAGGTTCTCGACCGCCACGTTGAGGTTGTTGATGGTGTGGTCGAAGCGGTTCTGGACCGCACCGAGCTGCGAACGCACCTTCGACACGTCGGTGATGGCCGCGTCGATCTTCTGGATGGCCTCGGTCGCACCGGACTTCTGGCTGAAGACCGGGGACGCCGCCGCGACCTCGGAGGCCGTGGCCCCGGTGGCCGGGGTCTGGCCCGTGAAGGAGACGCCGGTGGTGCCGGCGGCCGCCACCGTGACCGAGGTGCCGAACACCTTGGCCGCCGCGGCGGTGATCTTCGTCAGCGCACCGGCCGCGTCCGTGACGCCGGTGTAGTCCACCGAGGCCAGGTCGAAGGACTTGGAGCCGACCGTCACGGTGCCGTTCAGCGCCTTCAGGGCCTCCAGGTCGGTCGGGTCGGCCGTGACGGCGACCGAGCCGGCGGTGCCGACGACCGCGTTGGTCACGACGGCCGAGCTCGCGTCCGTCGCGACAGCGGTCACGTCGATGCCGTTGACGTCCAGGCCCGTGGCGGACAGGCCGCCGGTGCGCTTGAGGTCGACGGTGATCTTGTCCTGGTCGGACGTGTTGGCGCCGACCTGGAACGTGCCCGAGTAGTTGCCGTCCAGCAGCTTGGTGCCGTTGAACTGCGTGGTGTCGGAGATGCGGGTCAGCTCGGTCTTGAGCTGGTCCATCTCGTCCTGGATGTTGCCCTTGGCGGTCTCGGAGAGGCCACCGTCGTTCGCCGCCTGCACGGACAGGGTCCGCATGCGCTGCAGGATCGAGTGCGTCTCGGTGAGCGCGCCCTCAGCGGTCTGGACGACGGAGATGCCGTCCTGGGCGTTGCGCACGGCCTGCTTGGTGCCGCCGATCTGGGCACGCAGGCCCTCGGAGATCGCCAGACCAGCAGCGTCGTCCGCCGCGCGGTTGATGCGCAGGCCGCTCGACAGCTTCTCGAGCGACTTGCTCAGGTCGTTCTGCGTGTTGGACAGGTTGCGGTACGAGTTCAGCGCCGCGATGTTCTGGTTGATCGAGAGAGCCATGATGGTTCTTCCTCCGTGAGTGGGCTCAGGGGCGGCCCGTCCGTGGGCACACCCTGGTCATCGGATGCCCGCCGGGACCTCTGAGAAGTTTTCCGCGACGGATCCGAAGTTCGTCAGGCGGCGGCGCCGACCAGGCCGGGGGCCACGATCTGCAGCTCCGCCAGCAGCTCCGCCTCGTCCTCGGCACGCACGTGCGCGAGGGCGTCCTCCAGGCCCGCGAGGCCGCGCTCGTCGCCGTAGGCGCTGTACGCCAGGGCGCCGGCCAGCGCGCGCTGGCGCGGGTCCCCCTGCGGGTCGGCCGCGATCAGCACCAGCGGGCACGCCTCGGCCCGGCCGGCGCCGCGCAGGTCCGCGGACCACTCGGCCGCCTCCTCGAGCGGCATGGTCGGCGCGAGGTGCGCCGCGCCGGCCGCCACGGCGGCGTCGCCGGGCCGCACCTCCTGCATCCAGCCGAGGAATGTGCGGGCCTCGGCGGTCGCGTCCATGGCGCACCATGTCACGTACTGCCGCCACATCGCGTCGGGCATCTCGGCCAGCAGGCACCGGCACTCGTCCGGGGTGAGCACGCGCACCAGCCCCCCGGCCGCGCCCGGGGCGACGCCGCGCCGGATCGCGTGCAGCGCCGCGAGGACCGCGCGCCGGCGGTCACCCGTGACCGTGCGCGCCCACAGCTCGGTCGTCACCAGAGTCGCCCGGTCGACCCGTTCGCCGTGGCCGTTGACCGTGGTGGTCGGGATCCGCTCGAGCGCGGCGAGCGCGCCGACGGCGTCCCCGCGCTCCGCCAGCACCTGCGCGCGGGTCGCGAGCGCGAACGCCGGGTTGTCGTCGTTCGCCTCCCAGACGCCGAGCCAGCGGTCCGCGGCAGCGTCGTCGCCCAGCACGACACCGGCCAGGTAGACCGACCGCGCGAGGAGCACCGCGTTGCGCGGGGAGGCGAATCCCGCGGCGCGCAGCGCGTCCGCCTCTGCCAGGGCACCGGCGTGGTCCCCGGACATCTGCAGCGAGCGCGCGAGGTCGACCCGGTGCAGCTCGAGCGCGACGGCGTCGCCGGCCTCCCGCGCCGCGGCGACCTGCGCGCGGGCGAGCTCGACGTTCCGGGCACCCTTGTCCTTCTCCGCGACGACGTCAGGCCGGTAGCCGCTGTGCCGCAGCTCGATGCCGGCGGCGGGGCGCTGGACGTCGGCGGGGCGCCCCGTCGCGAGCAGCACGGGCTGCTCGTGCAGTCGGCCCGCCCAGGCGTGCAGGTCGCGCCGGAACACGCGGGACCCGGCCAGCACGGTGTCCGCCGCGCCCAGGCCGAGCGGCAGCGCGGGGCCCGCGGCCAGGTTCCGGATCAGCACGGTGTGCGCCACCCCGCCGTCCCGGCCGAGCGCGGCGCGGAACGCCTCGGCGTCGCCCGTCACCACCTCGTCCGCGTCGACGGAGAGCACCCAGTCGCCGGTCGCGTGCGCGAGCGCGCGGTTGCGCGCGGCGCCGAAGTCGTCGTCCCAGTAGCCCTCGACGACGACGCCGGTGTGCCGCCGGGCGATCTCGACGGTGCGGTCCGAGGAGCCGGTGTCGTAGACGACGACCTCGTCGGCCCAGGCGACGGACGCGAGGCACTCGTCCAGCACGGCCTCCTCGTCCTTGACGATGAGGACGGCGGAGACGGTGGGGCGTGCAGGCATGACGTTCCTCCGGTCGGGTGACTGCCCTGCCGATCGGCGCCGTCACGCGGCTCCTGAGCGTTCGGACGGGGCACGCCCGGCCCCGGCGGTCCCCGGACGCGACGAGGGCGCCGCCCGCGTGCTGCGGACGGCGCCCTCGGGCGTGCGTGAACGTGCTGCTGCTGCTGCGCGCCGGCGGCCCGGCGCGCGGGCGGTCTCAGACCGCGGCGGTGGTGATGCGGTCGGAGCCCTCGAACGGCGTCGGGACGGTCCGGGCCTCCTCGGCGCGGTGGCCGGCGGCGGTCATGGCGGCGCGCGAGGCGACCGCGGCGAAGTAGGTCCGGCGGCGACGCTCGGCGACACCGTCCGGGCGCTCGGCGACCGGGACCAGCTCGGGGTCGAGGCTGGCGTTCAGCCCGTCGCGCATCAGGGCCAGGCCCTCGGTGCGCAGCTGGCTGATCCGGGACTGGGTGACGCCCAGCTCGTCGGCCAGCTCCGCGACCGACCGGTCCTGCAGGAACAGGCCCTCGATGACGGTGCGCAGCCGGTCGGGCAGCGTGTCGACCGCGGCGCGCAGGTAGCGCAGCCGCTCGCCGATGATCACGTTGTCCTCCGGGCCGGGCGCCTCGTCGCGGACGAGGTCCGCGACCGGGTGCACGGTGGCGTCCATCGACAGCACGCGGCGCTCGGCGTCCTGGCGGGCCTGGTCCACCGCGGCGAGGTCGGTGCCCAGCGCGCTCGCCAGCTCCTCGCGGGTCGGGGTCCGGCCCAGCGTCGCGGTGAGGCGGTCGCTCGCCGCGGACAGCTCGCGGGCGCGGTGCCGGGCGCCGCGGGACGCCCAGTCCATCGAGCGCAGCTCGTCGATCAGCGCGCCGCGGATGCGCAGCGCGGCGTACCGGGGGAAGGGGACGCCCGTCTCCGGGTCGTACGCGCGGGCGGCGAGCACCAGCGCGAGGTGGCCGGCGGACACGAGGTCCTCCCGGCTGACGGTGGCGGGGACCCGGGAGAGGACCTCGCTCACGTGGTACCCCACGATCGGCATGTGCGCGACGACGAGGTCGTCGGCGGCGGGGGTGGCTGCAGAGCTGTTCACGAACCGGTTCTCGGCGGGGGTGAAACCCGGCTTGAGCCTTTGTTCTGAAGTTCCTGAGGACCCGATCTATGCGACTTCCGCGGCCATTTCGGACGTACCGGAAAGACAAATCGGACATCCGCCGACATAGTTCCGGCCACAGATGAGGAGTTGTGACACACGTCACACTCTGGACATCGCTGTCCTGTCAGATACACGGACTGACCAGTCGGTTCAACCCGGCCCGCCGGGGCGGCGACGCGCGGGTGACCACGAGGTGTCCGGTTTCGCTCAGGACCCCCCGCCCCGTCCCGATAGGAGAGGCATCACGCCGCGGCCGGCACCCCGAGCCGGGCGTCCCGACCGCACCACCGCTGCTTCGAAGGGGGAACGCCCGATGGCCCTGAGCCAGCTGTCCGACGTCCTGTGGACCGAGCGCCGCCTGCTCGAGCTGCTGCTGTTCAAGCTCGAGGAGGAGCAGCTCGTGCTCACCAGCGGGCGCACGCGGTGGCTGGCCCACGCCACGCGGGAGGTCGAGACGGTCCTGGAGCAGATCCGGGACGCCGAGCTCGGCCGCTCCGTCGAGGCCGACGCCGTCGCCCTGGAGCTCGGCCTGGAGCCGGGCGCCACGCTGCGGACCCTCGCCGAGCACGCCCCCAGCCCGTGGGACGACCTGCTGCAGGCGCACCGCGACGCCTTCGTGCAGCTCACCACCGAGATCGGCCAGCTGGCTGACGGCAACCGCGAGCTGCTCGCCATGTCGCACCGCGCCACGCAGGAGACGCTCATGTCGCTGCAGGAGTCGGTGCAGACGTACGACCCCCAGGGCCACACCACGGCCGAGGCCGACCGCAGCGCGCAGCTGCTCGACCGGTCCTTCTGACCCGGCCGCCTAGGCCACCCGACCTGAGACACCCGAGGAAGAGGACCCGTTGAGCACCTTCTCCGGACTGGGCACCGCCCTCAGCTCCCTGATCGCGCAGCGCCAGGCGCTCGAGGTGTCGGGGCAGAACATCGCGAACGCGAACACCGTCGGGTACACCCGGCAGCGCGCCGCGATGGCCTCCCTGCCGGCCGCCACCGTGCCGTCGATGTTCTCGACGAGCAACGGCGTCGGCATCGGCACCGCCGTGACCGGCATCGACCGGCTCGGGGACGCGTTCCTCGACGCCCGCGTCCGCAACGAGACGTCCGGCGCCTCGCGGCTCGCCGCGGTGGCCACCGAGTACAAGACGCTCGAGACCACGATCGGCGAGCCGAGCGCCACGGGCTTCTCCAAGGACCTGTCGGCCTTCTGGAGCTCCTGGTCCGACGTCGTGAACGACCCGACCTCCGACTCCGCGCGCTCCGTGCTGCTCCAGCGCGGCAAGGCCGTCGCCGACCGGCTCTCGACGATGCACCAGGACATCGGCACCCAGTGGCAGCAGGCGCTGACCACCACCTCGGCGCTCGTGACCCAGGTCAACACCACCGCGGCCAACGTCGCGGACCTGAACACCCGCATCCTCGCGATCACCAACGCGGGCGGCTCGGCGAACGAGCTGATGGACCAGCGCGACCAGCTCGTCACGCAGCTGTCCGGCCTGGTCGGGGCCTCCGCGCGGATCCGCGACGACGGCTCCGTCGACGTCATGGTCGCCGGCAACGCCCTGGTCTCCGGGAGCACCGCCAACCAGCTCGCCGTCTCGGGCAAGAGCCCCGCGTCGCTCGGCGACGCGATGAAGGCCGGCGCCGAGCCCGTGTCGATCGTCTGGGCCCGCAACGACAACCCCGCCGGCATCGAGGGCGGGCGTGTCGCGGGCCTGCTGACGACGCTCGCCCCGCAGAGCGAGGGCGGCGTGCTCACCAGCGCCGCGGCGCAGGTCGACGCCGTCGCCCAGACCCTCGCCGACTCGGTCAACAAGATCCACACGACCGGCTACACGATCGACGGCTACGGCGGCCCGACCACGGGCGGTGCCTTCTTCACGTACGACACGACGAACCCCGCCCGCAGCCTGGCCGTCGCCATCACCGACCCCGCCGGCGTCGCGGTCGCCGCGGCCGGCAAGGGCGCGCACGACAGCAGCGTCGGCCGGGAGCTGGCCGCGCTGGCGAAGTCCACCTCCGGCGCCGACGCCACCTGGGCCGCCTTCGTGGTGGACCTCGGCGTCCAGTCGGCCAGCGCCTCCTCGCGGGCCACCGTCGCCGAGGCGGCGCGGTCCACCGCGTCCGCCGCGCAGCTCGCGCAGACCTCCGTCGACACCGACGAGGAGACCGTCAACATGCTCGCGTTCCAGCGGGCCTACGAGGGGGCGGCCCGCGTGCTCACGGCCGTCGACGAGATGCTCGACACGCTGATCAACCGGACGGGGGTGGTGGGCCGATGACCACGATCGGCCGCGTCACGCACTTCACGGTGCGGAACTCGACGCTCAACAACGTGCAGGGCAACCTGCAGCGGATGGCGGACCTGCAGGCGCAGATGTCCTCCGGCAAGAAGATCAACGCCGCGTCCGACGACCCGTCCGGCACCGCGGACGTGCTCCGCCTGCAGGGCGAGCAGCGCCAGCTGGCGCAGTACGACCGGAACGCCTCCGACGGCGAGGCGTGGCTCACGACGATCAACGACGCGCTCACCACCTCGCTGTCCACGCTGCGCAAGGCCCGCGACCTCACGGTCCAGGGCGGCAACGGCGCGCTCGGCATCAACTCGCGGGTCGCGCTCGCCCAGGAGATCGAGGGCCTGCGGGACAACCTGCTGGCCCAGGCCAACACCACCTACCTCGGGCGCTCCGTGTTCGCGGGGACGACCGCGGGCACCGCGTTCACCGACGGCACCACGCCGGTCGGCGCCCCGGACCCCGCGTACACGTTCTCGGGCGCCGGCGTCGACGGCACGGTCACCCGCACGGTCGCCAGCGGCACGAACATCCGGGTCGACTCCTCCGGGGCGGCCGTGTTCGGCGAGGGCACGGACTCCGTGTTCGCGCTGCTGGACTCCATCGCGGCCACGCTCCGCGCCGGCGGCGACCCGTCGGACCAGCTGGACGCGATCGACGGCCACCTCGACGCGATGACGACCGAGGTCGCCTCGGTCGGCGCGCGGCAGAACCAGATCGACGCCGCCCAGGACCTCATCTCGCAGAGCACGCTGACCGCGACCACGCGGCTCAGCGCGGTGCAGGACATCGACCTCGCCCAGATCATCCTGGACCTCGGTGCGCAGGAGGTCGCCTACAAGGGCGCCCTCGCCGCGGGCGCCAAGGTCCTCCAGCCGACTCTCCTGGACTTCCTCCGATGACCGCTGAGCTCGCCGACGCCCCGCGTCGCACCCACCTGCCCGAGCACCTCCACCTGCGCGCGCCCATGCCGGGCCTCGCGGGGTACGAGGACTTCACGCTCACCCCGCTGGACGACGTCGGCGTCCTGTACGCGCTGCGCGCCGAGCCCGCGGGCGCCCGCCCGGTCCGGCTGTTCGTCGTCGACCCCGACGCGTTCTTCCCCGAGTACGCCCCGGCGATCGCCGGCGACGTCCTCGCCGCGATCGGCGCCGACCGCGAGCACGCCGTGCGCCTGGTCGTCGTGCGCCCGGCCGACGGCGGCGAGCCGCCCACCGCGAACCTGCTGGCCCCCCTCGTCGTCGACCCGGTGACGGGCGCCGCCGTGCAGACCGTCCTCACCGAGGACTGGCCGCTGCGGGCACCGCTCGCGCCGGCCGCCTGACCCCTCGCCCCGACCCGACCTGGAGATCGTGATGACCTCGACCCTCGGTGCCGACGCCGGGTCCCCGCGCGCCGCGAGCGGCAGCCCGATCCCCATCGGCGGCGGCGAGACCACCGTGCTGCGGCAGCCGGTCGTGCACCACGACCGCTCCGTGTACGGCTACGCCGTGCGGGTCCTGGTCAGCGGGCCGACCGGCGCGTCGCTGCCGGACGAGAGCACCGAGGTGGCCGTCGAGGCCGCCTACCGGCGCCTCGACCTGACCGGCCTCGCGGGCGACAAGCCCGTGCTGCTCCGCGCGACCGCCGGGCTGCTGTCGGGCACCGCGGCCGTCTGGTACGACGCCGACCGGCTGATGCTCGAGATCACCCCGTCGCTCGCCCGGCGCCCCGACGTCGACGAGCTGCTCGCCGCCGCCACGGCCCGCGGCAGCCGGCTCGCGCTCGCCGACTACGACGGCTCCCTCGCCCAGGACCGGCTCCTGGACCGGGTGCAGATCGTCAAGGTCGACCTGCAGCGCGGCGCCGACCACTGCGCCGAGCTGGTCGCCCGCGCGCACGCCGCCGGCGCGACGGTCGTCGCCGAGCACACCGACACCACCGAGCGGCTCGAGATCGCCCAGTCCATCGGCGCCGACCTGCTCCAGGGCCCGATGTTCCACCGCGACCCCCCGGTCACCCGCCGGTCGTTCTCCGCGGGCGAGCTGCAGTGCCTCGAGCTGCTGCGCGTGCTGTCCGAGGAGCAGGTCGACCAGCAGACCGTCGTGCGCACCGTCGCCTCCGACCCCGAGCTGTCCATGCGGGTGCTGCACCTGGTGAACTCCTCGGCGTTCGGGCTGCGGCGCGAGATCGACTCGGTGCTGCAGGCCGTCGTCCTGGTCGGCCCGCGGCAGCTGCACGCGCTCGCCATCGCGTCGCTCATCGACGCCAAGCCCGCCTCGGTCGGCACGCTGTGGTCGATCCTGACCCGCGCCATGACCTGCCACACGATCGCCGCGGACGACGCCGGGTACACCGTCGGACTGCTGTCCGCGGTCGCCGCCCAGCAGGGCATCGACCTCACCGAGCTCGTCGCGCGCACGGGCGTCTCCGACGCGCTGAGCTCGGCGCTGCTGCGGCGCGAGGGCCGGCTGGGCCAGGTGCTGGCCGCCGTGCTCGCGCACGAGGAGAACGACACCGCGGCCGTCGCGGCCACCGGCCTGGAGCCGTGGGACGTCGCGCACGCGTACCTCGCCGCGGTCCCGAGCGCCCTGGCGACGGCGACGGCCCTCGCCTTCGGCGAGTAACCGCCCGGTTCCGGGCTCCACCGGAGCGCATAGGGTGGTGGCCGTGCCGTCGTTCATCCACCTCGCCCTGCGCCCGGAGAGCCGCAAGCCCGCCCCGGAGCCGGTGCCGGTGAGCATGCGGCCGGTGTTCCTGGTGGGCATCGCCGCGTGGCTGGTGGCCCTGGTCGTCGCCGTCGTGCTGTGGCTGACCGACGCCGCAGGCCCGCACGGCGTCTGGGCGTGCGTCACCGGCGCCGCGCTGGGCGGGCTGGGCCTCGCCTGGACCCGCCGTCGCCCGGGCCGCTGAACCCGGCACCTCCTCCGCCGAGCGGACACTCGACGTCCCCACCCGGGCCGCGGTAGCGACGTCTACTGCCCGCTCGGCGGGTCCGTCGCCCCGGCGCGCGCGGCGGCTGCGCGGGCCGCGGCCGCGCGGGCCCGGGTGCGGGCAGTGGCGTGCTCGGACCAGCGCGGCACGGTCGCCGCGAGGGCGCCCGCCGCCAGCAGGCCGGCCGCGCCCATCGTGACGATCCCCGCCGCCAGGCTGCCCGCGGCGGCGACCGCCGACACCACCAGCGGACCGGCCGCGGCCCCCGAGTCCTGGAACACCCGCCACACCCCGAGGAACTGCGCCCGGGCGTCCGGCGGCGCGACGTCGGCACCGAGCGTCATGAGGATGCCGGATCCGATGCCGTTGCCGAACCCCATGACCATCGCCACGACCGCCAGGCCCCCGAGCGTCGACGTCAGCGGCAGCACCGCGATCGCGCCGCCGAGCACCAGCATCGACGGCACCGCGACCCACAGCCGACCCCGCCGGTCCATGACCTTGCCCGCCGGGTAGAACAGCAGCATGTCGACGGCGCCCGAGATGCCGAACACGAGGCTCGTGGTCGCGGGGGCGAAGCCCAGGTGCTCGGACCAGAGCGGCAGGACGACCTGCCGGGTGGCCCGCACGGCACCGACCAGCACGACCGCGAGCCCGAGGGTCGCGAGCAGCCGCCGGTGCCGGCGCACGAGCCCGGCGGTCGACACCCGGGGCCGGCCCCGCGGGGCGGGGTGCCGGTCGTCGACGTCCCGGGCCAGCCCCACGACCGCCGCGGCCGCGACCGTGGTGCCGACCGCGAGCCAGAACACCGCGCGCAGGTCCGCCACGTGCAGGACCGCCGCGCCGAGGAACGGCCCGAGGAACACGCCGATCCGGGACACCCCGCCCAGGGTGGACAGCGCCCGCGCCCGGTTCACCACCGGCACCACCTCGGTCAGGTAGGCCTGCCGGGCGAGGTGGAACACCGCGGACGCGGCACCGGTCAGCAGGACGCCGACCGCGAGCACCGGCAGGGTCGGGGCCAGCGCGCCGATCGTGAGCGCGACGCAGGCCACCAGCGCGGCGACGAGCATGGCCCGCCGGTCGCCGACCCGGGCGGCGAGGGCGCCCGCGGGCACGTCGCCGAGGATCTGGCCGACGCCCACCAGCGCCACGATCAGCGCGGCCTGGTCGAGCCGGGCCCCCATCCCCGCGGCCACGAGGGCGACGACCGGGGTGACGGCACCGAGGCCGGTCTCGTAGAGCAGGGCGGGCAGGTAGGCCGAGGTGAGCAGGCTGCGGTTCATCGGCCGTCCATCATGCCCCCGTCGTCGGCGACCTGCTCCACGGCGAGCTCGGCGGCCCGCGCCGGCTCCACCAGGGCGAGCTCGGCGGCGTGCCGGAGCCGCCACGCGCCGCACGCCTGCGCCAGCCCGCGCGCGAGGCCGGCCAGGTGGGTGGCGTGCACGATCGCGTCCGGCCCGGAGCCGTCCACCCACCAGTCGACCGGGACGCCGTCCACCCGCAGCTGCTCGTGCTCGATCCAGGTGTCCGGCGCCCCGGGCAGCAGCACCCGCACCGCGTCGGGGGTCGCGGACAGGGTGCCGGCGTCGTCGCCGTCCCGCTCGTCGACGACGCCGTCCGCGAGGTCGCCCGCCACGGGGACGCCGAGCAGCTCGGCCAGGTCCTCCGGGTCCGCCGGACCGGTCACCGGCACCATCGCGGCGACGTCGGTGCGCTGCCACCACATCGGCGCCGGGGCGACGGCGGCGTCCTCCGCGTGCACCAGGACGACCCGGTCGGGCGCGACGAGGGCGGGCAGCACGTCGAGGTCGGGCAGCGCGTCCGCGTCGGCGTCCGCGGCCGCGAGCCCGGCCCAGGCGGACCACACCGCCGCGGCGAGGTCGAGGTCGACGCGCCCGCCCACCGGCGCGGCGGCCCGCAGCAGCGCGTCCCATGCGCCCGGCGGGACCGCGGCCAGGGTCGTGACACCGCCCAGCGCCGCCTGCGCGGCGGGGTCGAGCCCGGAGACCTCCGCGGGCGGCGGCGGCAGCAGCCGGGCGACCGCGGGCTCCGCCCCGTCGACCGCGAACCGCGCCGCCAGCGGCAGCCCGGACCGGTGCCGCAGCCACCACGCGGTGTACCCGGGGGCGCGGCGCCCGGCGGGGCCGCGCACCTCGTCGAGCAGCGCGCGGCGCAGCGGCCCGGGCTCGGCGAGCCGGGCGAGCACGGCGGGCCAGGCGCCCGGGTCCGTGGCGTCGAGGTCGGCGACCGCCAGGACCTCGGGCAGCGTCTCCCCCTCCCCGACGACCGCGGCGACCTCGGCGATCCAGGCGTCCCAGCCGTCCAGGGCCTCGGTGACCAGGTCGGCGTCGTCGTCTGCGTACGGGTCGTCCGGCGCCGCCGCGACGTCGGTGAGCAGCAGCGGCACCAGGTCCGCGCGGACGCCCGCGGCGGCGAGGACGTCGGCGCCCCACCGCTCGACGGCGTCCGCGGCGACCGGGGCCAGCACGCGCGGGTCGAGCAGCCGCTCGGCGCGCGAGCCCGGCAGCACCAGGCCGTGCGCGGGCGTCGGCTCGTCGTCCGCCGCGCGCAGGGTGAGCAGCCCGAGGACGGCCCGCCCGGGCGCGACCGGCTCGCCGTCCGGCGCGACCGACCCGTCCGCCACGGCCGCGTGCACCAGCGCGAGCACCGCGTCGCTGACCTGCTCCGCCACGGCGACGTCGTCCTCGTCGGCCTGGTCGAGCACGGCCTGCCGCACGCCGGGGTGCGCGAGCAGCGCCGCGGGGTCGGCGGGCGCCGCACCGAGCCGCTCCAGCACCTCGTGGGCGGCGGCCGGGTGCACCAGGCGCACGCCCCACCGGCCGAGGACTGCCAGCGCGCCGGCCACCGGGCCCGCGGCGTCGAGCGCCCCCGCCACCGGGAGCAGCAGGCCACGGGCGCCCCGGACCACCCGGCCGTCGGCCAGCGGGACCGGCAGCGCCGCGAGGGCCTCGCGCGCGAGCGGGTCGCCCGCGGCCGGGGCGAGCGCGGCGTACAGGGCGCGCCACCGCGCGGGCGGCAGGCCGGAGGCGGCGGGCAGCTCCTCGACGTACTCGGCGGCCTCCCGGACCTCGACGCCCAGGGCGCGGGCCGCGGCGAGGCGGCCCTCGGGCAGCACGACGAGGCCGGCGAACCACGGGGCGAGGGCGCGGGTCAGCTCGGGCGCGTGCGGGCCGGCGAGCGCGACGGCGCGGTGCGGCTCGACGAGGTCGGCGGCGTCCGGCGCGGCAGGGCGGTCGTCGTCCGGGGCCGCTCGGTCGTCCCCGCGGTCGGGGTCCGGCACGTCGTCGGCCGGGGCGCCTCCGGCGGGGGCGGCGGCGTGCGCGGGCGGCAGCAGCGGCGTGCGGGACAGCGCCTCGACCAGCCGCCCCCGCAGCGCGGCGTCCAGGTCGCCCGCCGGCAGCCCGAGCGGGACCAGCCGCAGGGCGTCGTCGCCGTCGACGGCGCACGCGGCGGCGAGCCGGGCGTACGCCTCGGCGGCGACGTCGAGCAGCGCGTCGGTCGCGGGGCCGCGGGCGGCGCGCCGCCGGGTCGGGTCGAGCGGGACGGTCGCGACGAGCAGCGCCGGCAGGTCGAGGGCGTCGTCGGTGGGCGTGGGCGCGTGCAGCACCCGCGCCCAGGCCGCCTCGCCGCCGGCAGCCCCGGTGAGCGCGGCGAACAGGTCCCCGGCGGCCCCGGTGCGGTCGTCGGGCCCGTCGCCGCGGACCGGCAGCGCCCACGTCACGCGCCAGCGGCGGCGGGACCGCTCCTCGACGGGGCGGTCCGCGACCAGCGCGGGGTCGAGCTCGCCCTCGACGGTGAGGCGCCGCCAGCGGCGGTCGACGTCGGCGACCCGGCGGCGGTGGCCGGCGAGGTCGTCCTCGACCACCACCTCCGTCAGCCCCGGCAGCGCCAGCAGCAGCGCGTCGCCGACCTGGGCGAGCATCGACCGCACGGCGTCCACCGCCGCGTCGTCGCGCAGCGCGAGCACCACGGCGGTGTCGTACCCGCCCGGCGGGCGTCCCTCGTCCTCCCGGGGCAGCCGGAGCGCGGGCAGCGACCCCTCGCGGCGGGCGACCTCGTCGGCCAGCCGCGGCTCGTCCCCGGCGGCGAGCGCGAGGTCCCGGCGGGTGTCGTCGAGCGAGAACCGCACCGCGCCGGACGTGGACAGCACCCGGACGTCGTCCGACACCGCCCGCACGGCCGCGAAGCCGACGCCGAACCGGCCGACCAGGCCCGGGCCGCCGGCCCCGGCGCCGTCGTGGCCGGGCCAGTCCCGGCTCGCCGAGGCGCGCATGGCCGCCATCGAGTGCACGCCGGCGGCGTCCAGCGGGGCGCCGGTGTTCGCCGCGACCAGGACCGCGCCACCCGGCGCCGCCGCGCCGCCCCCGGCGACGCCCGGGCCGTCGCCGCCCGCCTCCGCGGCGCCCGCCGTCGTCAGCCGCAGCAGCAGCCGCCCCGGCGTCCCCGCGCGCACCGCGGCGTCGGCGGCGTTCTGCGCGAGCTCGACCACCACCCGGTCGCGGTAGTAGCCGCGGGCGTGGTCCTCCTCGGTGTTCGCGTCCTCGCGCAGGCGCGCCGGGTCGGCGCGCCACGTCCCCAGCACCCGCTCGCGCAGCGCGCGCGTGCCGAAGACGTCGCCGGTCACGACCGGGGCTCGTCCTCCGCGGGCGGCGCGTCCTGCGCCGCGTCGTCGGTCGCGACCTCGTCCTCGGCCACCTCCGCGACCGGCGCGTCCTGCGCCGGCGCGTCGACCGCCCCGGACCCGACGACCTCGGCGGTCGGCAGCACGTCCAGCTCCCGCGCGACCGGCACGTCCGGCCACTCGGACGGCCGCGGCTCGACGTCGGTCTCGGAGTGCGCGCCGCAGCCGTGCTCCAGCGCGACGACCTTGCCGTCGTCCGGGGACCACGCGTTGACGCACACGCCGAACACGGTGCCCAGCGCGCCCTGCAGGGGCACCAGGAACCCGCAGGTCATGCACGGCTCGGCGGACGCGACGGCGCCGGCGGACGCCGGGCCCTGCTTCGAGCGGTACCAGCGCTCGGCGGCCTCGGAGATCCCCACGGGCGACAGCACCCGGTTGCGGGCCAGCGCGAGCTCGCCGATCGCGACCTCGTCGACCTCGGGGTCCCCGGTCGGGGTGAAGCCGGGCTCCAGGCGCGGGTCGTCCGCGCGGAACGGCAGCACGTCGCCGGGGCCGAGGTCGCCCGGGCGCAGCCGCTCGTCCCACGGCACCCAGGCGGGCGCGAGGACGGCGTCGTCGCCGGGCAGCAGCACGGCCTCGCAGACGGTCGCCTTCCGGGCGCGCGGCACCCGGGACAGCGTCACGGTCCACACCCAGCCGCGGTAGCCCTTGGCGGTGCAGGCGAACCGGTGCGAGACGAGCCGGTCCGCGTCCACGGTCCAGCCGAGGTGCTCGCCGACGTCCTGGGGGTGCTCGGCCAGCTCGAGGGCGGCCTCGCGGGCGAGGTCGACGGCGCCGCCGAGCACGGCGTCCTGGGTCGCGGTCGCCATGCTCAGGCCTCGAGGTCGTCGGCGACGGCGCGCAGCAGGGTGGCGACCTGCTCGGCGCGGGACTTCTCCGGGCGGCGGCCGCGGCGCAGGTCGTTGCCGACCCGGTCGAGCACCTTGATCAGGTCCTCGACGATGACGGCCATGTCGTCGGCCGGCTTGCGCTGGACCGCGGCGACCGAGGGCACCGGGTCGAGCAGCTTGACCGCGAGCGCCTGCGGGCCGCGGCGGCCGTCGGCCACGCCGAAGTCCACCCGGGTGCCGGGCTTGGGCGTGCCGATCCCCGCGGGCAGCGCGGACGCGTGCAGGAACACCTCGGTGCCGTCGTCGGCGGCGATGAAGCCGAAGCCGCGATCGGTGTCGAACCACTTGACCTTGCCGGTGGGCACTGCGATCCCCTGTGCTCGTCGGAACTCGCGCGGCGTCGCGCCGCACGTCACCAGGCTACCGGTCGCACCGCCCGCGCAGCGCGCCGCTCCGCGGCCGGCGAACCCCTCCCGGGACCCCGCCGCGCCCGGCTCAGCCGAACGCCACGTCCTGGACCCCGCCCGGCACGGCCTGCAGCCGCGGCACGGGCTGGTAGACGGTCGCGAGCAGGGCCCGCGCCTCGCGCAGCGCGGTCAGGTAGACGAGCGACACGTGCAGCGCGGAGTACGGCGACCGGATCGACGGCACCGCCTCCTCCGCGATGGCGTCCAGGTACGCGTCGAGCACGTCGCACGCCGCGACCACGCGGGCGCTCGGCTGGGACCGGTGCAGCTCGGGGTCGAGCTCGGACACGGGCACGTCGAGCAGCTCGGACACGATGCGGACCAGCGCCTCGGTGGACGCCTCCAGCGGGTCCTGCGGCGCGAGGATCTCGGCGGCGCGGGTGCGGGCGAGGGCCATGAGCGGGATCTCGTCGTCGTGGTGGCCCGCGGTGGCGAGCACCTCGAGCACGAGCATCGCGCGGAACCGCTCGCGCCCGAGCAGCACCAGCGCCTGGTGCAGGTTGCGCACGGTGCGCCCGGCGCCGGACACGGAGTTCACGACCCGGAACACCTTGAGCGCGATCGCCGGGTCGGCGGCGGTGAGCCGGGCCAGCCGGCGGTAGGACACCTGCGGGTCGCCCAGCTGCACGAGCAGCCGGCCCGCGACCATCGCGTGGTGCGCGAGCGCGGGCCGGGTCAGCACGGTCGGCCGGCGGAAGTGGTAGCCCTGGAACAGGTCGAAGCCCGCGTCCTGGGCGGCGAGGAAGTCGGCCTCGTCCTCGACGTGCTCCGCCACGAGCGCGGCGTGCGGGGCGACCGCGCGCAGCTCGTCGGCGAACTCGGCGAGCCGGTCGCCGACGTCGGACATGTCGACCTTGACGTAGTCGCACAGCGGGAGCAGGTCCCAGCGCTGGTCCCCGGGCACGAAGTCGTCGAGCGCGATGCCGAACCCGAGCCGGCGCAGCCGCTCGACGCCCGCGACCACCTCCTCGTCGGCCGGGACCTTCTCCAGGACCTCCAGCACGACGCGGTGCGGGTCGAGCGCCACCGGCAGCTCGTCGACGATGAACGACCGAGGGACGTTGACGAACAGGTCGCCGTTGCCCGCCAGGTCCTCGACGCCGAACTCCGTGAGCGTCGCGACGATGACGGTCGCGGTGGCGCGGTTGTCGTCGATCCCGGGCCGGACGCCGGACTCGAGGGCGTCCGGGCTGGCCCGGAACAGCAGCTCGTGCCCGATGGGCCGGCTCAGCACGTCGTAGATGCCCTGGCGCGCGACGCACACCTCGCGCGTGGCCGGGGGCAGGTGCCCCGCCGTGATCGACATGCGTGTCCCTTCGGCTCGAGAGCGCGGGCGCCCGCCCACGGGCGCGTCGAGACCTGTCATCGGCACAGGTGAAGCGGACCTGAGCGCTCGGGCGGGTGGAGCCGCTGATCAGGCGGGGATCCGGACCCGATCGGGTGTCGGGAGGGCGCGTCTCAGCCCTCCGCGAGCCGGTCCAGCGCCAGCGCCGCGAGCACCGCCGGCCCGACCGCGAGCGCCCCGTCCTCGAACCGCGCCTGCGCGGAGTGGTTGTACGGCGCGGTCCGCGGGTCGGCGTCGGCGGGCGTCGCCCCGACGCCCAGGTAGGTGCCGGGCACCTCCTGCAGCACGTAGGAGAAGTCCTCGGAGCCCGCGAGCGGCTGCGGCGCGTCGACGTAGGACCGCTCGCCGAACAGCCCGGCCGCCAGCCGCGCCAGGCGCGCGACCTCCTCCGGCCGGTTCGACGTGACCGGGTACCCCCGCCGGTAGTCGACGGTGACGGACAGCCCGTGCGCGGCGGCGACGCCCTCGCACACCCGCGCGATCCGCTCGGGCACCACGCCGTGCACCGCCTCGGAGAACGTGCGCACCGTGGCCTCGATCCGCGCCTCGGCGGGGATGACGTTGTCGGTCGTGCCCGCCTCGATCCTGCCGACGGTGACGACGACCGGGTCGAACACGTCGAACTGCCGGGTCACCATCGCCTGCAGCGCGAGCACGATCTCGGCGGCGACCGGCACCGGGTCCTGCGCGAGGTGCGGCATCGACCCGTGCCCGCCGCGCCCGTGCACCGTGACGTGCACGGTGTCCGCGGCGGCCAGCAGCGTGCCGGGGCGGCTCGTGATCGCCCCCGTGGGCAGGATCGCGGACAGCACGTGCAGGCCGTACGCCGCGACGACCCGCTCCCCCGCGGCGTCGAGCACGCCCTCCTCGATCATGAGGCGCGCGCCGTGGTCGCCCTCCTCGCCGGGCTGGAACATCAGCACGACCGAGCCGGCGATCTCCTCGCGCCGGGCGGCCAGCAGACGGGCGGCGGCGACCAGGCCGGCGACGTGCAGGTCGTGGCCGCAGGCGTGCATCGCGCCCGGCACCTCGCTGGCGAACGGCTCGCCGGTCTCCTCGGTCACGGGCAGCGCGTCCATGTCGGCCCGCAGCAGCACCGCCGGCCCGGGGCGCGCGCCGCGGAGCACGGCCACCACCGACGACAGGCCGGTGCCGGTGCGGACCTCCAGGCCGAGCGGCTCCAGCGCCTCGAGCACGAGCGCCTGGGTGCGGGGCAGGTCGAGCCCGATCTCCGGGGTGCGGTGCAGGGCGTGCCGGAGCGCGGCGGTGTCGGGCAGCAGCGCCCGGGCGTCGGCGCGCAGGGCGTCCAGGGCGGGGTGGTCGAGCGGCATGTCAGACCTCCGTGGGGTGCGGTGCTGCCGGGCCGGCGGGGCGCGGCGCCGGGGACGGCTCGGCCCGGGTCCCCGCGAGCGTCTCGACGGGGTAGAGCAGCCGCTCGCCCACCAGCCACGAGCCGACGGCGGACACCGTCAGCCCCGCCGCGGCCCACACCGGGACCAGGCGCAGCGCGTCGCGGGAGATCAGCCACTCGGCCACGAACAGGAACGTACCGCCGAACAGCGCGATGGCGGCGCCCGCGGGGACGCCCAGCGCGACGGCCCGGATCGGCACCGGGAACAGCCGCGCACCGGCGACGGGGGTGACGCCGAGCTGCAGGCCGACGCAGATCGTGAACAGCGGCGCGGCCACCAGGTACGGCACGGCGCCGGCCGCCAGCCCGAGCATCAGCGGGACGACCAGCACGGCCGCGGCGGTGAACCCGGTGCGGATCAGCACCAGCGGCCCGAACCGGTCGGCGAGGAACCCGGAGGCGATCATCGCGACCAGCAGGCAGATCAGCGCCACGGTGTGCTGCGACGCCGCCTGGGTCTCGGTGTACCGCCCGGTGTGCCCGGCGAACTCCGGCAGGTACACCGACCCGAAGTAGACGCCCATCGTGGACCCGATGGTGAGCATGAACGCGAGCGCCATCCGCCCCGCGTGCCGGCGGAGCAGCGGGCCGGTGGGCTCGACCCCGGCGTCCCGCGCCCGCTCGAACACCTCCGACTCCGGCACCCCGCGCCGGATCCACAGCGCCAGCAGCCCGCACAGGGCGGCGATCACGAACGCGATCCGCCAGCCGCCGTCGCGCAGCCCGTCCGGGCCGAGCACGCCGAGCAGCACCGCGAGCACCACCGTGCCGCCGAGCGTGCCGAGCGCGTCGCCGGAGTACGCGAACGCGCCGTACCGGTGCCGGCGCTCCGGCGGGGCGACCTCGACGACGTAGGTCGCCGCCGTGGCGACCTCGCCGCCCATCGCGATGCCCTGCAGCATCCGGGCGAGCACGACCACGACCGCGGCCCACCAGCCGGCGACGGCGTAGGTCGGGGCGGCGGCGATGACCGCGGCACCCAGGGCGATCAGCGACACCGACGCCAGCAGGCCGGTGCGCCGGCCCTTCGTGTCCGTGATCCGGCCCATGACGTACGACCCCAGCGGCCGGACCACGAAGCCGACCGCGAACACGACGTACGCGCCGAGCACCCGGGTCACCGGGTCGTCGCCCGGGAACACCTGCCCCGCGAAGTACGGCGCGAGCAGCGCGTACATGGTCCAGTCCAGCGACTCGACGAAGATCCCCGCGGTGCTCGCCACCACGACCCGTGCCCTGCGCACCCGTGCCATCGCTGCCTCCCGGCGGCTCGCCCCGGCGGACCCGGCCCCGCGCCGGACCCGCCGGAACGTATCGTGGTGCGGATGGCCACGTTCAGCGAGCACCTGCGCGGCAGGTCGGACGACGAGCTGGTGCGCCTGCTGCTGCGGCGCCCCGACCTCGCGCACCCGTCGCCCGCCACGCTCGCCTCCCTCGCCGCCCGCGCCACGAGCCGGCCGAGCCTCGAGCGCGCGCTCGCCGGGGTGGACGCGGCGGTGCTGCAGGCGGTCGAGGCCGTCGTCGCGCTGCTGGCGGGGTCGTCCGACCCGGCGACCGGGGTGCGCGCGCGCGACGTGGTGGCCGCGGTCGGCGCCGGACGCCCGGAGGCCCCCGCGGTCCGCGCGGCGCTGGCGACGGCCACCGACCTGGCCCTGGTGCACCCCGCGGGCGGGCGCGCCGCCGACCCGCTGCTGCGCCCGGCGCCCGGCGTCGCCGAGCTGCTCGGCTCCGCGACCGCGGGGCTGGCCGCCCCCGCGCCGCACGACCCCGACCCCGCCGCCGTCCCCGGGCTGCTCGCCGACGCCCCCGCCGCCGGCCGCGCCGTGCTGGACGCGCTGACCTGGGGGCCGCCCGTCGGCGTGCGCCCGGCGTCCGGGCCCGCGGCGGAGGCCGTCACGGAGCTGGTCCGCGCCGGGCTGCTGGTCCGGGCCGACGAGCGGCACGTCGTCCTCCCCCGCACGGTCGCCCTCGCGCTGCGCGACGGCCGCACGCACCGCGCCCCGGCCACGCCGCCCGCGCCGGAGGACCTGCCGCGCCGGGACGCCGCGCTGGTCGAGGCCGAGCACGCCGCGGGCGCGGAGCGCGCCGTCCGGCTGGTCGCGGGGCTGCTGCGGCTGTGGGGCCAGGCCCCGCCGCCCGTGCTGCGCGCCGGCGGGCTCGGCGTCCGCGACCTCCGGCGCACCGCGAGCGCCCTGGAGGTCACCGAGCAGGAGGCGGCGTTCGTCGTCGAGCTGGCCGGCGTGGGCGCCCTGGTCCGGGACGACGGCGAGGAGTCGCCGCACCACGTCCCGACCACGCTCGCCGACGAGTGGCTGGCGCTGGACCTCGCCGACCGGTGGGCGCGGCTCGCGTCCTGGTGGGCCGCCACCCCGCGGTGGCCCGCCCTGGTGGGTACCCGCGACGAGCGCGGCGCGGTGCGCCCCGCGCTCGGCCCCGAGCTCGGCCGGCCGTGGGCGCCGCGGCTGCGGCACGTGGTGCTGGGGCTGCTCGCCGACGCCGGGCCGGGCGCCGCGCCGGACGCCGCCGCGGTGCGCGCGGGCCTGGCCTGGCGCACGCCCCGGTCGGTGCCGCCGCTCGAGGCGGTCGCCGCGGTGCTGCGCGAGGCGGGCTGGCTCGGCGTGCTCGGCGCGGGCGCCCTGCCGGTCGCCGGCCGCGCGCTGCTGGACCCCGACACCGACCCCCGCCCCGCGCTGGCCGCCGGCCTCGGCGCCGCGCTCCCCCCCGCCGTCGACGACCTGCTGCTCCAGGCGGACCTCACGGGCATCGTCCCCGGCCGCCCGAGCCAGGAGCTCGAGGCGCTGCTCGACGCGTCCGCCCGGGTGGAGTCCCGCGGCGGCGCCGTCACCGTCCGGTTCACGCCCGAGTCGGTCCGGGACGCGCTGGACGCCGGTTCCACCGCCGACGACCTGCTCGCCGACCTCGCCTCGCACGCCCGCGGCGGGGTGCCGCAGCCGCTGGAGTACCTGGTCCGGGACGCGGCCCGCCGGCACGGCCGGCTGCGCACCGGCGCGGCGTCGTCCTACGTCCGCACCGAGGACCCCGCGCTGCTGGCCGGGCTCGCCGAGGACCCGCGGCACGCCGACCTCGGGCTGGTCCGGCTCGCGCCGACCGTGCTCGCCGCGCAGGCGCCGCTGCACGAGCTGCTCGCCGCGCTGCGGGCGCACGGGCTGGCGCCGGTCGCCGAGACGCCGGACGGCCAGGTGCTGCACGCCGCACCCACCGTGCGCCGGGTCGCGGCCGCGCGGCCGCGGTTCGCCCCGGAGGACGGCGGGCGCGGGGCGCAGCCGCCGGCCGAGCGGGCGGCGGCGCTCGTGGGCGTGCTGCGCCGGGCCGAGGAGGCGCGGGCCGCGGGCGGGTCGACGGGCGGCGCGGGAGCCGTGGTGCGCGGAGCGGCGGCGGAGGTCGCGGGGGCCGCGGCGCGGGCCGAGGCCGACGGCTCCCCCACGCTGCGCGACCGCGCCTCCGGCGTCGCCGCGGCCACCGCGGCCGCGCGCGCGGACCGCCCCACGACCGGGACCCGCGGCGGCCCGCGCCCCGCCGCGGGAACAGCCGACCCCGCCGAGGCGTTGGGGCTGCTGCGCGAGGCGGCCGCCGGGCACACCGAGGTGTGGCTCGACGTGGTCGGCTCGCGCGGCGCCCTGGAGCGGCGGCGGGTGCTGCCGGTCCGGGTCGACGGCGGACGGGTGCGCGTGGTGGACACCGCCCGGGACGCCGAGATCGTGGTCGCGGCCCACCGCGTCGCCGCGGTCACCCCGGTCGACGCGGCGGGTACCGAGCCGGCCGCCGACGACGACGCAGCAGCCGACCCCCGGAGGACGGACACCGCATGACCGACGGACCCCTGATCGTCCAGAGCGACAAGACCCTCCTGCTCGAGGTCGACCACGACCAGGCGGAGGCCTGCCGCCGCGCGATCGCCCCGTTCGCGGAGCTGGAGCGCGCGCCCGAGCACGTGCACACCTACCGGCTGACCCCGCTGGGCCTGTGGAACGCCCGGGCCGCCGGGCACGACGCCGAGCAGGTCGTCGACACGCTGCTGGAGTACTCGCGGTACCCGGTGCCGCACGCGCTGCTGGTCGACGTCGCCGAGACCATGTCCCGGTACGGGCGGCTGCAGCTCGTCGCGCACCCCGTGCACGGCCTGGTGCTGCACGCCCTCGACGCCGCCGTGATGGCCGAGGTGCTGCGGTCCAAGCGCACCGCCGGCCTGGTCGGCGAGCGGATCGACGAGCACGACGTCGTGGTGCACGCCTCCGAGCGCGGCACGCTCAAGCAGGCGCTGCTCAAGCTCGGCTGGCCCGCCGAGGACCTGGCGGGCTACGTCGACGGCGAGGCGCACCCGATCGACCTCGACACGTCCGGCGAGTCGAACGTCGGCACCGACGGCGCCCCGCGCCCGTGGCAGCTGCGGCCGTACCAGGCCGAGGCGGCCGACGGGTTCTGGCACGGCGGCTCCGGCGTCGTCGTCCTCCCCTGCGGCGCGGGCAAGACGCTCGTCGGCGCGGCCGCGATGGCCCGGTCCAAGACCACCACGCTCATCCTCGTCACCAACACCGTGTCCGCGCGGCAGTGGCGGGACGAGCTGATCCGGCGCACCTCGCTGACCCCGGACGAGATCGGCGAGTACTCGGGCTCCCGCAAGGAGATCCGGCCGGTCACGATCGCGACGTACCAGGTCCTCACGCTCAAGCGGAAGGGGATCTACCCGCACCTCGAGCTGCTCGACGCCCGCGACTGGGGCCTGATCGTCTACGACGAGGTGCACCTGCTGCCGGCGCCGATCTTCCGGATGACCGCCGACCTCCAGGCGCGCCGCCGCCTCGGCCTCACCGCCACCCTGGTGCGCGAGGACGGCCGCGAGGACGAGGTGTTCAGCCTGATCGGCCCGAAGCGGTACGACGCCCCGTGGAAGGACATCGAGGCGCAGGGCTACATCGCGCCCGCCGACTGCGTCGAGGTGCGCCTGACCCTGCCCGAGCGCGACCGGATGCTGTACGCGACCGCCGAGCCGGAGGACAAGTACCGCCTCGCGGCCAGCGCGCCGGGCAAGACCGAGGTGGTCAAGCGGCTGGTGGCGAAGCACCGCGGCGAGCCGCTGCTGGTCATCGGCCAGTACATCGACCAGCTCGAGGAGCTGGCCGCGGACATCGACGCGCCCGTCATCACCGGCGGGACGTCCGTGACCGAGCGGCAGCGGCTGTTCGACGCGTTCCGCGCCGGGGAGATCTCGACGCTCGTGGTGTCCAAGGTCGCGAACTTCTCGATCGACCTGCCCGAGGCGTCGGTCGCCATCCAGGTGTCGGGGTCGTTCGGCTCCCGCCAGGAGGAGGCCCAGCGCCTCGGCCGGCTGCTGCGCCCCAAGGGCGACGGCCGCACCGCGCACTTCTACGCCGTGGTCGCGCGGGACACCGTCGACCAGGACTTCGCGGCGCACCGGCAGCGGTTCCTCGCGGAGCAGGGATACGCGTACCGGATCGTCGACGCGGAGGACCTCGAGCAGGCGACGGAGGAGCCGGCCTGACGCGCTGACGGGAACCCGGCGCGTGCGCCCCTCGTTGCGAGGGGTGCACGCCCTGAGAAAGGATCGTCGGGTGCCGTCGTCGTCCCGTGGCTGGTCAGCCGCCGTCCCGCTCCTCTCCGCGCTGCTCGCCGCCCCGCTGCTCGCCGGGGCCGCCCCGGCGGTGGCCGCCGCGCCGGCCGCGGTGCCGGCCTCCGCGCCCGCCGCGACGCCGCTGCCCGCGGCCGACCCGCAGGCCCTGACCGGCGAGATCACCGACCAGGTCGGCGCGCTGTCGGGCGGCGACGAGGCGACCGTGCAGGCGGCGCTGGACCAGCTGTCGGACGAGACGCAGTACCAGCTGTACGTCGTGTACGTGGACGAGTTCAGCACCGAGCGCATCTCCTGGGTGGACCAGACCGCCGAGCTGACGGGCCTGGGCTCGAACGACCTCGTGCTCGCCGTCGCCACGGACCAGCGGTCCTACGTGCTCGCCCCGCAGGAGGTCCCCGGCCTGTCGGGCGGCGACCTGGACCGGATCGCCGCGGACGTCGAGGACCACCTGAGCGAGGACGACTGGGCCGGCGCCGCGGTGACCGCCGCCGACGGGGTCCGCGAGGCCGCGACCGGCGGGGGCGGCGGCTCCGCACTGGGCTGGCTGTTCGTCGGCGGCCTGGTCGTGATCGCCGCGATCACCGCGGTGGCCTGGGCGTCGTCGCGCCGCCGCGCGTCCCGGCAGACGATCGCCGCCGGCGCACCCGGCCGGTTCCCGGGCGGCCCGCAGGTCCCCGGCGGCCCGGCCGGCGCGCTCGCCGCGCTGCCGACCGCCGAGCTCGACCGCCGCTCGGCCTCCGCGCTGGTCGGGATCGACGACGCGCTGCGCGCCTCGGAGCAGGAGCTCGGCTTCGCCCAGGCGCAGTTCGGGCCGGACGCCACCCGCGAGTTCGAGCAGGTGCTCACCCGCGCCAAGGCGGACGTGACCGAGGCGTTCCGCCTGCGGCAGACCCTCGACGACGACGTCCCGGACACCGAGCCGCAGGTCCGGGACACCGCGACCCGGATCCTGCACATGGTCGGCTCCGCCTCGGCGGCGCTCGACGCCCAGAAGGACGCGTTCGACCGGCTGCGCGACGTCGAGTCCCGCGCCGGCGAGGCCCTGGACGCGCACGAGCGGACCGCGACGGAGCTGCGCGCCCGGGTCGAGGCGGCCCGCACCACCCTGGGCACGCTCGCCGCGCAGTACCCCGCGGACGCGCTCACCTCGGTGCAGGGCAACCCGGACCAGGCGCTCGCGCTGCTGGCCGAGGTCGGCACCGCGATCGAGCAGGGGCGCGCGGCCGTCGCGGGCGGGGACCGCGGGGTCGCCGTCCGGTACGCCCGCGCCGCCGAGGAGGCCCTCGGTCAGGTCACGAAGCTCCTCGACGCCGTGGACCGCGCCGGCACCGAGCTCGCCACGATCGGCTCGCGGCTGGACGCGGCGATCGCGTCCATCTCCTCTGACGTCGACGACGCCCAGCGGCTCGCCCCGCGGCACCCCGAGGTGTCCGCCCGCGCCGAGGCCGCGCGCGCCGCGATCGCCACCGGCCGGGCCGCGCGCGCCGGCGACGGCGACCCGCTGGCCGCCCTGGCCGGGCTCACCGACGCCGAGGCCGCGATCGACCGCGCGCTGGCCCCGATGCGCGAGGCGCAGGACCGCGCGGGCCGCGCCCGCCAGCTGCTCGACCAGACGCTCGGCCGGGTCGACTCCGCGCTGCGCGGCACCACCGACTACATCGAGACCCGGCGCGGCGCCGTCGGCCCCGAGGCGCGCACCCGGCTGGCGGAGGCGGGCCGGATGTTCCGCGCCGCCGTCGACCAGCGGGACACCGACCCCGAGGCCGCGCTCGGCCAGGCGCAGCAGGCCGACCGGCTCGTGCGGGAGGCCCAGCAGCTCGCCCAGCGCGACGTCGACTGGTACGACCAGCAGCGGCGCGGCGGCCCGGGCAACCGCGGCGGCGGTGGCGGGCTGGGCGACATCGGCGGCATGGTGCTCGGCGGCATCCTCATCGACTCGATCCTGCGCGGCGGTGGCGGCGGCTGGGGCGGCGGCGGCGCGCACGGCGGCGGCTGGGGCGGCGGTGGCGGCGGCTTCGGCGGCGGCGGTCGCGGCGGCGGCTTCGGCGGCGGTGGCGGCTTCGGCGGCGGTGGCCGCGGGGGCGGTTTCTAGGACATGTTCGGCAGACGCAAGACACGAGAGAGGCACCAGGCGATGACCGAGAAGCAGAGCATCTTCGGCCGGATCACCCAGCTCGCGCGGGCGAACATCAACGCCCTGCTGGACCAGGCCGAGGACCCGCAGAAGATGCTGGACCAGCTCGTCCGGGACTACACGAACTCGATCGCCGAGGCCGAGAAGGCCATCGCGCAGACGATCGGCAACCTGCGCCTCGCCGAGCAGGACTACAACGAGGACGTCGCCGCGGCCCGCGAGTGGGGCAGCAAGGCCCTCGCCGCGTCCGCGCGCGCCGACCAGTACCGCCAGGCCGGCGATGCCGCCAACGCCGACAAGTTCGACAACCTGGCCAAGGTCGCGCTCGGCAAGCAGATCACCGCCGAGGGAGAGGTCCGCGACGCCGAGCCGCTCATCGCCTCGCAGCGCGAGACGGTCGACAAGCTCAAGTCCGGCCTGGCCCAGATGAAGGACAAGCTCGGCCAGCTCAAGCAGCGCCGCGACACCCTGGTGGCCCGGCAGAAGTCTGCCCAGGCGCAGCAGACGGTGCAGACCGCGATCTCGTCGATCAACGTGCTCGACCCGACCAGCGAGCTCGCCCGGTTCGAGGAGAAGGTGCGCCGCGAGGAGGCCCTCGCGATGGGCCAGGCGGAGATCGCCGCGTCCTCGCTCGACTCGCAGTTCGCCGAGCTCGAGGCCGACGGCGCGCAGATCGAGATCGAGGCCCGGCTCGCCGCGCTCAAGGGCGGCGGCCAGCCGCAGCAGCTCGGCAGCACCCCGGTGACGCCGCAGATCGAGGCCTGAGCCCGGCGCACGCACGACGGCCCGGCACCCCGCTCGCAGGGTGCCGGGCCGTCGCGTCGTCGGGGGGTCAGGCGGCGGTGCGCTCCACGGAGCGCACGGCCACCAGGCCGGCGAACGCCCGCGCGATCCGCGCGCCCTCGGCGCGGACGACCTCGTCGGCGGCCGTGACGGCCTCGGCGATCGCGGCCCGCTCCTCCGGCGCGTCGCCCGCGTCCGCGGACCAGGCGTCCATCAGCTCGGGCGAGGCCTCCGGGTGGAACTGCACGCCCCAGGCGGAGTCGCCGATCCGGAACGCCTGGTACGGGTAGACGCGCGAGGCGGCCAGCCAGGTGGCGTCCCGCGGCAGGTCGACGACCGCGTCCGCGTGCATGGTCGGCATCGGGGTGCTGCGGGTCCCGGCGCGCTCCGCGTCCGCCGCCAGCGGGCCGAGCAGCGGGTCGGCCACGGCCTCGGGGCGCCAGCGCACGTCCACGACCCCGGCCTCGCGCCCGGGAGGGGCGGCGACGTCGACCCGGCCGCCGGTGGCGACCGCGAGCAGCTGCGCACCCAGGCAGATGCCGAGCGTCGGCACGCCGGTCCGCGCGGCGTCGGCGAGCAGGGCGCGGGTCGCGGGGATGCCGGGCTCGTGCTCGTCGTGGGCGGACATGTTCCCGCCCAGGACGATCAGGCCGTCGAGGCGGTCGGCGGCGCCCGGCTCCTCGCCCGCGTACGCGCGGACCAGGCGGACGTCCACCCCGTCGAGGTGGTCGGCGAACCGGTCGAGCGGCACCGCGGCGTCGAGCTGGACGACGGTCACGACGGGCGTCAGGGAACCGGTGGGAGAATCGGCTGCACTCACGGGGCGGTACGGTACCGCGAACCCGGCACGACCAGTTCGCTCCCAGGAATCCTCCAGGGTCGAGGGGCACACTGGGACCGTGACCGCAGCAGACCGCACCCCCGAGGCGACGCTCCTCGTCGTGGACGACGAGCCGAACATCCGCGAGCTCCTCGCCACCTCGCTGCGCTTCGCCGGCTTCGAGGTGCACGCGGCCGCCGACGGCGGCGCCGCGCTCCGCCTCGCCAAGCAGGTGCAGCCCGACCTGCTGGTGCTCGACGTCATGCTCCCCGACATGGACGGGTTCACCGTCACCCGGCGGCTGCGCGACAAGGGCCAGCACGTCCCGGTGCTGTTCCTCACCGCGCGCGACGACACCGCCGACAAGATCACCGGCCTGACCGTCGGCGGCGACGACTACGTCACCAAGCCGTTCAGCCTGGAGGAGGTCGTCGCGCGGATCCGGGCGATCCTGCGCCGCACCCAGGCCGAGGTCGCGTCCGCCAGCGTGCTGTCCTACGAGGACCTCGAGCTCGACGAGGACAGCCACGAGGTGCGCCGGGCCGGGCAGGTCGTCGACCTGTCCCCCACCGAGTTCAAGCTGCTGCGCTACCTGCTGCTCAACCCCGGCCGCGTGCTGTCCAAGGCGCAGATCCTCGACCACGTGTGGCAGTACGACTGGGGCGGCGACGCCAACATCGTCGAGTCGTACATCTCCTACCTGCGGCGCAAGGTCGACCAGGTCGAGCGCCCCGACGGCTCCAAGGTGGACGCCCTCATCCAGACGAAGCGCGGCGTGGGGTACATGCTGCGCCGGCCGAGCGGGTCGTGACGACGACGTCGGAGCAGCAGGCGACGTCCGAGCGCCCCGGGGACGACGCCCCGGCGGAGACCGGGCTCCCGCGGCAGGGCCTCGCCGACGGCGTGGTCCGCCGGGTCCGCGACGTCTGGACGCGGACGCCCCTGCTCGCGCGGCTCGTCGGGATCACGACGGCGCTGCTCGCCCTGGGTCTCTCGTTCGCGGGCGCGATCACCACGACGTCGCTGTCCGGCTTCCTCGTCGAGCAGGTCGACGACCGCCTGCGGGTGCAGGCCGAGACGTCCCGCGAGGGCCTGTACAAGGCCTACCAGGAGGGCGGCAACAGCCTCGACGGCGTCACCCTGCAGTCCTGGGGCGACCGCGACTTCGCCCTCGCCGTCCGGATCCTCGGGTCGTCGACCACGTTCACCCCGCAGGGCACGACGCTCGACACGGAGGGCTCGCCGCGGCTCCCGGCGGTCGACCTGGACGCGCTGGACCACACCACGACGACCACCGTCGGCAGCTCGGAGCGGGGCGCGACCTGGCGGGTCGCCGTGGCGCCCATGCGCCTGAACGGGACGACGATCGGGTACGTGATGTACGCCGAGCCGCTGGCGGACGTCCAGAAGACCGTCCGGCAGGCGGCGTTCCTGCTGTGGACCAGCGCGCTCGCGATCCTCGTCATCGGCGCCGTCGTCGGCACCTGGGCCGTGCGCCGCTCGCTGCGCGGGCTGCGCGAGATCGAGGGCACCGCCGCCCAGATCGCCGCCGGCGACCTGTCGCAGCGCGTCCCGCCCGCCCCGGAGACCACCGAGGTCGGCCGGCTGGGCGCGGCGCTGAACTCGATGCTCGCCCAGATCGAGACCGCCTTCGACGCCCGCACCCGGTCCGAGGAGCGGATGCGCCGGTTCGTCGCCGACGCGTCGCACGAGCTGCGCACCCCGCTGGCCGCGATCCGCGGCTACGGCGAGCTGTACCGGATGGGCGCGCTCACCGAGAAGGACCAGGTCGACGACACGATGCGGCGCATCGAGCAGTCCGCGACCCGGATGGGCGGTCTGGTCGAGGACCTGCTGTCGCTCGCCCGCCTGGACGCCGACCGGCCCGCCCGCACGGAGCCGGTCGACCTCGCGGTGCTCGCGACCGACGCCGCGCACGACCTCCGGGCGATCGACCCCGCACGGGAGGTGCGGGTGGGTCCGCTGCCCGACGGGGCCGCCCCGAGCCCCGACGGCGCCCAGCCCGCCACGGTCGTCCCCGGCGACGAGGCACGGCTGCGCCAGGTCGTCGCGAACCTCGTCGGCAACGTCGCCCGGCACACCCCCGCCGGCACGCCGGCCGAGCTCGGCGTGGGCCGCGTCGGCGACCGCGTCGTCCTCGAGGTCCGCGACCACGGTCCCGGCATCGCCCCCGAGCACGCCGCGCGCGTGTTCGAGCGGTTCTACCGGGTGGACGCCAGCCGCACCCGCGAGGGCGACGGCACCGGCGGCGGCGCGGGCCTCGGGATGGCGATCGTCGCGGCGATCGTCGAGGCGCACCGCGGCGACGTCGCGATCACGCAGACCCCCGGCGGCGGGGCGACGATCCGGGTCTCGCTGCCCGCGACGGGTGGCGGACCGGGCGGGACGGCGCCGTCGGACGCGGCCGAGGACCACCCGGTCGGCTGACGGCGACCGCGTGGCGGAACCCCGTCCGGATGGGTCTACGATGGCGCGTCCGAGCAGGGTCGTCTGTCGCAGTGAGGCTGTTCCCATGGGCGTCTACGACGCGCCACAGTGGCTGTTGTCCGCGTTCGTCCGCAGCGCGAAGGGGGCGGGAGCGACCGCGCCCGAGGACGCGGTCCGGGCGGTCGGCTCGGACCTCGTGGAGCGCTGGACCGGCCCCGGCCGGACGTACCACAACCTCCGGCACCTGACCGACGTGCTGGCCCGGGTGGACGAGCTCGCCGAGGAGACCCACGAGCCCGACCTGGTCCGGCTGGCCGCCTGGTACCACGGCGCCGTCTTCGACGGCCGGCAGGTCGCGGCGTACGCGAACCGCGGCGGCGAGGACGAGGTCGCCTCGGCCCGGCTGGCGCGCGAGCAGCTCACCGACCTCGGCGTCCCCGCCGGGCGCGTCGAGCGCGTGCACCAGATGGTCATCGCCCTGGTGCGGCACGTCGCCGACCCGACCGACTTCGACTGCGCGGTGCTGTGCGACGCCGACCTGGCGATGCTGGCCGCCGAGCCGCAGCGCTACAAGGCGTACCTGCACGACGTGCGCGAGGAGTACGCCGACATCCCGGTGCAGGACTACCTGCGCGCCCGGGAGCGGATCGTGCGCAAGCTGCTCAAGCGGCCCAGCCTGTTCGTCAGCCCGCTGGGCGCGGCGTGGGAGGAGCCCGCGCGGCAGAACCTCGGCGCCGAGCTGCACAAGCTGGAGAAGGTGCTGGCGGAGCTCGACGCGGCGGGCGAGGGTCCGGGCGAGGGTCCCGCGACCTCGCCGACCGAGCCGCCCGGCCCGTCCGACGCGCCCGGGAGCGCCCGGCCCGCGCAGCCCGCCGAGCGGCACCCCGTCCGGCCCGGGGCGTGACGGTCCTCGTCGACCCGCCGCTCTGGCCCCGGCACGGCCGGTCCTGGTCGCACCTCGTCAGCGACGCCTCGCTGGCCGAGCTGCACGCGTTCGCCGAGCGCGCCGGCCTCCCCCGCCGCGCGTTCGACCTGGACCACTACGACGTCCCGGACGAGATGCACGCGGACCTCGTCGCGCTGGGCGCGGTCCCGGTGTCGGCCGGCGAGCTCATCCGCCGCCTGCGCGCGAGCGGCCTGCGCATCCCGGCCCACGCCCGCCCGCGCCACACGCACTGACCGCGCGCACCCGCGCGCCCCCGCGCCCCGCCAGCCTCCTTCGCCGACTCTCCACCGTGCGCCTGCGCGCGACCCGTCGCGCACAGTCCGACTCTGCAGGTTCGCCGAGATGGCAACTCTCGGCTGTGCGGGTGCGGGTCGGCACAGCCGAGAGTTGCCATCTCGGCGGGGTGGCGGCGCGCGGCGAGCGGCGCGTGGATGCAGAACGGGCCGGTCACCCCGGAGGGTGACCGGCCCGTTCAGGCGCGGTGCGGAGCGCTCACGCGCCCCGCTGCGGCGGGACTCAGAAGTCCATGCCGCCCATGCCGCCGGCGTCCGGAGCGGCCGGGGCCGACTTCTCGGGCTTGTCGGCGACGACCGCCTCGGTGGTGAGGAAGAGCGCCGCGATGGACGACGCGTTCTGCAGCGCGGAGCGCGTGACCTTGACCGGGTCGTTGACGCCCGCGGCCAGCAGGTCCTCGTACACGCCGGTCGCGGCGTTCAGGCCCTGGCCGGCGGGGAGGTTGCGCACCTTCTCCGCCACGACGCCGCCCTCGAGGCCCGCGTTCACGGCGATCTGCTTGAGCGGGGCGTCGATCGCGACCTTCACGATGTTCGCGCCGGTCGCCTCGTCACCGACGAGCTCGAGCTTCTCGAACGCCACGGCACCGGCCTGGATGAGCGCCACGCCACCACCGGCGACGATGCCCTCCTCGACGGCCGCCTTCGCGTTGCGCACGGCGTCCTCGATGCGGTGCTTGCGCTCCTTGAGCTCGACCTCGGTCGCCGCGCCGGCCTTGATGACGGCCACGCCGCCGGCCAGCTTCGCGAGGCGCTCCTGGAGCTTCTCGCGGTCGTAGTCCGAGTCGGAGTTCTCGATCTCGGCGCGGATCTGGTTCACGCGGCCCTGGATCTGCGCCGCGTCGCCCGCACCCTCGACGATCGTGGTCTCGTCCTTGGTGACGACGACCTTGCGCGCCTGGCCGAGGACCTCGAGGCCCACGGTGTCGAGCTTGAGGCCGACGGTCTCGGAGACGACCTGGCCACCCGTGAGGATCGCCATGTCCTGCAGCATCGCCTTGCGGCGGTCGCCGAAGCCCGGGGCCTTGACGGAGACCGACTTGAAGGTGCCGCGGATCTTGTTGACGACGAGCGTGGCCAGGGCCTCGCCCTCGACGTCCTCGGCGACGATGAACAGCGGCTTGCCGGACTGGATGACCTTCTCCAGCAGCGGCAGCAGGTCCTTGACGTTCGAGATCTTCGACTCGACGAGCAGCACGTAGGCGTCCTCGAGGACGGCCTCCTGGCGCTCCGGGTCGGTCACGAAGTACGCCGACAGGAAGCCCTTGTCGAAGCGCATGCCCTCCGTGAGCTCGAGCTCCAGGCCGAGGGCGTTGGACTCCTCGACCGTGATGACGCCCTCCTTGCCCACCTTGTCGAGGGCCTCGGCGATGAGCTCGCCGATGGCGGTGTCGCCGGCGGAGATGGACGCGGTGGCGGCGATCTCCTCCTTGGTCTCGATCTCCTTCGCCTGCTCCAGCAGGGCGGCGGTGACGGCCTCGACGGCCTGCTCGATGCCGCGCTTGAGGGCGATCGGGTTGGCGCCGGCCGCGACGTTGCGCAGGCCCTCGCGCACGAGCGCCTGGGCGAGCACGGTGGCGGTGGTGGTGCCGTCGCCCGCGACGTCGTCCGTCTTCTTGGCGACCTCCTTGACGAGCTCCGCACCGATCTTCTCGTACGGGTCCTCGAGCTCGATCTCCTTGGCGATGGAGACACCGTCGTTGGTGATCGTGGGGGCGCCCCACTTCTTGTCCAGGACGACGTTGCGGCCCTTGGGGCCGAGGGTGACCTTGACGGTGTCGGCGAGGGTGTTGAGACCCCGCTCGATGCCGCGACGGGCCTCCTCGTTGAAGGCAATGATCTTGGCCATGGGGCTATCGATCCTTCACTCTGGCTCGTGGTTCGGCCGGTCGGTGCCCGCGACGGACGGCCGCGCCGGCCCGGCGGTCATGTCCCGTCGGGCGGCGGACCTCACCGGGTCGGCCTGGGTTGTCATTCTGTCACTCTCGACCCGAGAGTGCTAAGCACATGGTTAGCACTCGACCCCATCGAGTGCAAGGCGCTCCGCCCTCGGCGGACAGCCGCCCGCCGGACCCGCGGCCGCCCCCGGCGCCCGGCCGGATAGCCTGCCGGGCATGCACCGCCGCCCCCTCGTCGCCGCCGTCGTGCTGGCGTCCCTCGCGGCGGGGCTGGTCGCCTGGGGCGCGACCGGTCCGCGCACCCGCACGATCGACCTGTACAGCGAGGGCGTCGTCGCGACGCCGGCCGGCCCGGAGCTCGTCCCGGCCGGCGGGCAGCCGCTGCTGCACGAGGGCACCCGCGTCGAGGTCGACCCCGCGACGACCGCCGACGACGACCTCGCCGCCGAGCAGCGCGCGTGGCTCGCCGCGGGGACGGTGCCCGGCGCGGACGGGCCCTACGCCGGCATGGTCACCGACGCGCTGCTGGACCTGCGCACGCTCGTGCAGGACGGCGGCGCCGCCGTCGCGGCCTGGACGCCGTACTGGCGGTACGTGTGGCCGCGGGACGCGTCGTTCGTGGCCGTCGCCCTCGCCCGGACGGGCCACCTGGCCGACGCGCGCGAGGTCCTGGGATTCCTGACCCGCGTGCAGGCCGCGGACGGGTCCTTCGAGGCCCGGTACCTGCCCGACGGCTCCGGGGCCGTGCCGGACGACCGGGCGCCGCAGACGGACGGCACCGGCTGGTCGCTGTGGGCGGCGGGCCAGGTGGTGGCCGCCGCGCCCGAGGCGGAGCAGGCGGCGGTGGCGGCCGAGCTCGCGCCGCTGGTCCGACGGGGCGCCGCCCACGCGGTCGCGCTGGTCGCGGGCGACGGGCTGCCGCCGGCGTCGCCGGACTACTGGGAGGTCGCCGAGGACGAGCTGACCCTCGGCACGGTGGCGCCCCTCCTGGCCGGGCTGGAGGCCGCGGGGCCGGTGCTCGACCTGCTGGGCGACGACGCCGCCGCGCAGGACGCGCGCGACGCCGCCGAGCGGACCCGGGCGGCGGTCGAGCGCGAGTTCGGCGACGACTCGGACTACGGCCGGTACGCGAGCAGCAGCGTGGCCGACGCGGCGAGCGCGTTCGTGCTGCCGCCGTTCCAGCCGACGGCGCTCGACGGGGCGGAGGACGCCTGGCGGGCGTCGGCGGCGGCGATGGCGCGACCCGCGGGCGGCCTGGCCCCGGGCGCGGGCTGGCGGCAGGACGGCATCTCGTGGACGCCGCAGACGTCGCTGTACGCGCTGACCGCGGCCGCCGCCGGCGACGACGTCCAGGCGCACGCCCGCCTCACCTGGCTGGACGCGCACCGCACCACGATGGGCGCGCTGCCGGAGAAGGTGCTCGCGGACGGGTCGCCCGCGGCCGTCGCCCCGCTCGCCTGGACCGCGGCGTGCGTGGTCCTCGCGGTGGCGGCGCTCGACGGCTGACGCCGCGCGCGCCGGGAGACGGGCGCGGGACCGGGACGGCGTGCCCCGGTCCCGCGGCGGCGCCTCAGCGCGCGGACCGGCTCAGAGCGGGCGGACCTGCTCGGCCTGCGGGCCCTTGGTGCCCTGCCCGACCTCGAACTCCACCGACTGCCCCTCCTCGAGGCTGCGGTACCCGTTGGTCTGGATGGCGCTGAAGTGGACGAACAGGTCCTGGCCGCCGTCGGCCGGGGTGATGAACCCGTAGCCCTTCTCGGCGTTGAACCACTTGACGGTTCCCTGCGACATGCGTGCTCCTGAAGAAGGCGTGATCGGTGCGACGCAGGGGCCGTGGCCTCCCCCGGTTCTGGAGAGCGGTCACCGCGACGCGGCCGACACTAGCCCCGCCCCCCGACCTGCGGAAGGGGTCAGCGCCCGAAGTCCGCCAGCAGGAGGACGACGACGCCCTCGGGCGCGGTCCCCGCGTCCTCGACCACGTTCGTGATGCCGAGCGAGTCCGCGACCTGCTGCGCCGTCGGCGCGAGGTCGGCGCTCCCGTAGAACACCGTCGTCTGCTGCAGCCCGCCGGCGTTGCCGTTGCCGGTCGTGACGGCGGTGAACCCGGCGTCCTCGAGGTCGCCCGCGGCACCGGCCGCGAGGCCCGAGCGGTTCGACGCGTTGAGCACCCGCACGTCCGTGGTGAGGTCGGCCGTGGGGGCCGGCTCCTCCTCGACCGGCGGCTCCTCGGTCTCCACCGGGGCCTCGGCGCCGGGGTCCTCGGTGGCCGGGGTCTCCTCGGCGGGGGCGGACGACTCCGGCTCGCTCGGCGCCGCGGCGGCGGGCTCCGTCGAGTCGCCGAACCCCGGCAGGCGCCCGTCCCAGGACGACGCCCACGCGACGAGGCCGACCGTGACGGCGGGCACCAGGACGACCACCGCGACGAAGGGCCACCACCGGCTCCACCAGGTGCGGGGTGCACGGTGCACGCCGATCGGCGCGTCGGGCGCCGGCTCGGCGTCGAACTCGTCCTCGGGGTACCGGTCGCTCGCCTTGGTCACGGCGGACAGGCTAACGGCTCGGCCTGTCCACCCCGGCACGCACGGCGCGCCGCGGTGCCGGTCACCGGCCGGTCACCGGCCGGTCAGGCGTCGGTGCCGAGCCGGCGGGCGCTGCGGGCGCGCTGCCGGGTGGACCGCATCCGGCGCAGCCGCTTGACCAGCATCGGGTCGTGCGCGAGCGCGGCGGGCGCGTCGATCAGGGCGTTCAGCACCTGGTAGTACCGGGTCGCCGACATGTCGAACAGCTCGCGGATCGCCTGCTCCTTGGCGCCCGCGTACTTCCACCACTGCCGCTCGAACGCCAGCACCTCGCGGTCGCGCTCGGACAGCCCGGTCGCCGCGTCGTCCGCGCCGCCCTCGACCGCCACCAGGGCGGGCCGGTCGGCAGTGCGCTCAGCCGTCGCGTCCATCGGTGCCCGTTCCTCCCGCTCGCCCGTCGTCCGTGCGGCGCCATCGTACGGCCGGAATCACAGGCGTGTCATTCCTCGCCGGGCGGTGTCCCGCGACCCTCCTGGGTGGCGCTCGGGCCCCGGTGGGCGCCCGCCGGGGTCCGCTAGCCTCGGGCCCCGTGACGTCCGCACCCCTGTCCGAGCTGGTGGCCCCCGACTGGGCGGAGGCGCTCGCCCCGGTCGAGCCCCTGGTGCACGCCGCGGGGGAGTTCCTGCGGGCGGAGGTCGCCGCCGGCCGCGACTACCTGCCGGCCGGCCCGGACGTGCTCCGCGCGTTCACCCGGCCGCTCGCCGACGTGCGCGTGCTCGTCGTCGGGCAGGACCCCTACCCCACCCCCGGGCACCCGATGGGGCTGTCGTTCTCCGTCCAGCCCGACGTGCGCCCCGTGCCGCGGTCGCTCGCGAACATCTTCACCGAGCTGCGCGCCGACCTCGGCGTGCCGCAGCCGAGCACCGGCGACCTGTCGCCCTGGGCGGACCGCGGCGTCATGCTGCTCAACCGCGTGCTCACGGTGCGGCCGGGCGAGCCCGCGTCGCACCGCGGCCGCGGGTGGGAGGCCGTCACGGACCGGGCGATCGCGGCCCTGGTCGCCCGGGGCGGGCCGCTGGTGGCCGTGCTGTGGGGCCGGGACGCGCAGTCCCTGACCCCCGCGCTCGGCGACGTCCCGGTGGTCGCGAGCCCGCACCCCAGCCCGCTGTCCGCGAGCCGCGGGTTCTTCGGCTCCCGCCCGTTCTCGCGCGTGAACGCGCTGCTCGTCGAGCAGGGCGCGGAGCCGGTCGACTGGTCGCTTCCCTGACGCCTGCCGGGGATCTCCCTGGAACCGCGGGCCGCGGCGGGGGCACACTGCGGGGGTGACGACGCACGAGGGGGCCGGGGCGACGGCCCCGACGCAGGACAGCACGCAGCACCGCAGCACGCCGGGCGGCACGACGCCCGACCCGGCCGGCGCCCCGCCGTGGCGGCGGTACGTCGCGGTGGGCGACTCGTTCACCGAGGGCCTGTGGGACACCCCGCACGGCGAGGACGGGCCGGTGCGCGGCTGGGCCGACGTGCTCGCCGGGCTGCTGTCCGAGCGCCGGCGGGCCGCGGGGGCCGAGCCGCTGCAGTACGCGAACCTCGCGATCCGCGGCCGGCTGCTGCGGCCGATCGTCGTCGACCAGGTGCCCGAGGCGCTCGAGATGGAGCCCGACCTGGTCAGCCTCGTCGGCGGCGGCAACGACATCCTGCGGCCGACGGCGGACCCGGACCGGCTCGCGCACGGCCTGGAGCAGGCGGTCGCCCGGATCCGCGCCACCGGCGCCGACGTGCTGCTCGCGACCGGCTTCGACGCGTCCGGCTCGCCGATCGTCTCCACCACCCGCCCGCGGGTCGGCGTCTACAACGCGCACATCTGGTCCATCGCCCGGCGGCACGGCGCGCACGTGCTCGACCTGTGGGGCATGCGGCACCTGCACGACATCCGGATGTGGGCGCCGGACCGGATCCACCTCACCTCCGAGGCGCACGCCCGCGTCGCGCAGGGGGCGCTGGTCGCGCTCGGGCTCGAGCCGGACGACCCGGGCTGGGACTCCCCGCTCACGCCGCTCCCCCGGCCGTCCCGGGCCGTGCAGGCGCGCCAGGACGCGCAGTGGCTGCGGCTGTACGCCTACCCGTGGGCGACCCGGCGCCTGCGCGGCACCTCCTCCGGCGACACCCGGCGGGCGAAGCTGCCGACGCTGACCGAGGTCTGAGGCCCGGGCGCCGGCGCGCGCACCGTCAGCCGGCGGGCAGCAGCCCCGCGCCCGGTCCGGCGTCGCCGTCCGTGACCAGCGCGAGCGACACCCCGCCCAGCTGCTCGACCGGCACCGGATCGCCCGGCACCCGCACGGTGGTCGTCGGGGCCGTCACCGGCGCGCGCGCCTCCGCGAGCGCCGCGTCGTCCGACCCGTGCAGCGTGACGGCGACCTCCCGCCCGGCGCAGTCGTCCGGCACGTCCGAGAGCGACGTCGCGACGACGCCGTAGCCGCCGAGGCCCGGGACGTAGTCGACGTCGTAGTCCACCGAGATCCGGCTGACCACGCACGCGCCCGCGGGGGCGTCGTCGCCGCCCTCCCAGGTCATCGCGCGCGCCATCGAGACGGCGAGGCCGGCGCAGCCCAGCCACGCCAGCGTGACCCCCGCCGCGCGGCGGGCCCGGACGTGCTCGTGCGCCATCGGCGCCCCCTCCGTGGACGTGCCCCGGTCGATCCGTCGACCTGTGGCGCCCCCATCGTCGGGCGGGGCGCGCGGTTGAGCATCCGGGGCGGCGCTCCACCCGGACGGGCGAACGCCCGGCGCCCGGCTCACCCGCCCGCCGCGCCGCCGCACCCGGCGCCCCGCCACCGGCGCCCCGCACCGCGCGCTCCCCTCGCCCGGACCCGCGCGCGCACCCCGTCGCGCGCACCCCGTCGCGCCGAGTGAGTACCCGACACGTCGAGCGCCTATCCCCTGGATGCCCTCTCGAGGTGTCGGTTACCCACTCGCGGTGGCGGCGGTCAGGGGTGCCGGCGGCGCGGCGGGGCTGTCGACGCGCGCGGACGAGGTCGCTCGCGGCGGTCGGGCGCGCGCCCGGCCTCAGGTGCGCGTGGGGTCAGGTGCGGGCGGCGTCAGGTGCGCGCGGGGTCAGGTGCGGGCGCAGAGCTGGAACGTGCGCGGGGTGTCGTCGCGGACGCCCCAGGTGTCCCAGGCGGTCGGGGTGACGCGGTACGTCGTGCCCCCCTGGGTGGCGAGCGCGTAGTTGCCCTGCGGGGTCAGCGTCGTGAGGTCGGCCCGCATCCCGCGGGCGGTGAACCAGGCGACCAGCGGCGCGACGTCCACGTCCGCGCGCCAGCCCGCGTAGAACTGCGAGGTCCCGGCGACGCGGACCGTGGTGCTCTGGCACGCCCAGGCGCCCGTGCCGGTGACCGCGCCGGCGGTCTGGGTGTACGTGAGGGCCGGGTCGTACGCGGGCGCGGGCAGGGCGTAGTGGCAGATGGTCACGGTCGCGGACGCCGTCGCGAACGCCGCCTGCGCGGGCCGGGCGCCGACCGAGACCACGCCGTCGACGGGCGTCGGGTCGAGCACCCCGGCCCACCACGGGCTGACCGAGAGGCCGGACCCCGAGACGACCCCGTTGAACGGCCGCTGCTGGAGGTGCAGGTCGATCCGCCAGGAGGTGCCCGAGGCCCCGGAGACGTCGACCGTGACGCAGGCCTGGGTCCCGGACGACGCCAGCTGGGACCAGGTGAGCGTGCCGAAGGTCGTGCCCGAGCCGGGTGTCACCGGGCCGCTCGCGGTGCCGGCGGGCGCGGTCCAGGTCACCGGCAGCGACCAGGTGCCGACGGTGACGGCGACGCCCGCCACGCGGGTGGCGGCGTAGGAGGGGACGGCCACGGCGGTGGTCGAGGACGCGGCGAGCGTCGCGGAGGCGTCGGTGGTGGCCAGCGCCGTGCCGTCGGCGGCGTAGAGCCGCAGCGTGGCGACCTGGCCGCGGCACGCCGCCGGGACGCCGGACAGCACCACCTGGGTGGCGGTGCCGGACGCGGTCGCGGTGCCGGCGGCGGCGGCGAGCGCCGTGGCCGCGCACGGGGCGGCGCTGCCGGTCGTGACGGAGGGGCCGCGCACGGCGAGGCCGGCGGCGCTCGCCGGGGCGAGCGCGAGGGCGGCCAGCACGGCGACGACCGCCAGGACCAGGACGACGGGGGCCGCGGCGCGCCGGGCGGCGGGGCTCACGGGGTCGCCCCCGCGGGCGTGCGCGCGCCCTCGGCGGTCGGCACGTCGTCGGCCGCCGGTCCCGCGTCCGCGGTCACGGCGTCCGCACTCGCGCCGTCGGCGTCCGCGCCGCCCACGGCCACCGCGTCCGCTCCCGCGGCGTCGACCGGCTCCGGGCGCGACGGCCACAGCAGCACCCCCGCGGCGACGACGAGCAGCGACGCCCACGCCCACGGGTCGAGCAGGATCGAGGCCACCCGGCCGAGCCCCGGGACGTGCAGCCGGGCGATGCCGAGCACGTCCGCCGCGTGCGGCCGCCACGGGTCGAGGAAGTCGTTGTTGTCGCCCTGGATCACCCAGCCGTCGTCGGCGTCGCCGCCGACCACCCGGTGGATGATCCGGCCGCGCTCGAGCCCGGGCGGGGTGTAGACGACGACGTCGCCGGCGGCGGGCGTGCCGCAGCGGGAGACCACGAGGTCGCCCGTGTAGTACGTGGGCTCCATCGAGTGGCCGGACACGATGGTCAGGGTCGTGCAGCCGCCCAGGGTGCTGGGCCAGCCGAACCAGACCAGGACCCCGACGAGCACCGCGGTGCCGGCCCAGCCGAGCACGCTCCGGGCGCGCTCGCGCCGGCTCCGCGGGGCCCGCTCCCCGGGCGCGGGCCGGCGCGGCCGGAGGATGCCCGCGGGCACGCCGAGGCGCCGGCGCGGGGCAGGTGTGCTGCCCGCGCCGGCCGCCTCGACGGGCCGGTCGTGGATGGTGCGCTCGCGTCAGCCCGCGATGACGACGGCGACGCCCTTGACGTCGGCCGCCTTCACCGAGCCGGTGACGGAGAGGGTGACGCTGCCGCCGCCCTGGGGGACGGTGCCGGTGAGGTGGCTGACCGAGGCGCCGGTCGAGCCGTCGGTCGGGTCCGTGTTGAGCAGGTCGATCCCGATCGTCTGGCCCTGGCAGCCGGCGGCGACGTCGTTCAGCGTGACCTGGCTGACCGTGTAGCCCTTGACCGACGCGGTGAACGCGTTGGTGAACGCGACGGCCACGCCGTTGGAGTCGCAGGACGCCACGACGGTGGTGCCCGCGCCGAGCGCGCCGGCGGTCAGGTTGAGCTGCGCGGCGGACGCGAGGCCCAGGCCGGCGATGCCGAGGCCGGCGACGGTCAGGGCGACGACCTTGCGGCGCACGGAGCGGCGCGGGGCGGCGGGGGCGGCCGGGGCGACGGCGGGGGCGGTGGCGACGGACATGGCACTCCTGGACGGGCGCGGCTCGGCGGGTCCGGCGCGGCCCGCGGAGCCGGGAGGCGGGGGCGCTGGTCCGCGTCGTCGGAGCAGGGGGTCCCGGCGGTCGCGGCTCGCGCACACTAGGGCCGCCGCAGCACCCCCTGGAACGCGCTTCCTGGGTGGCAGCACCCCCGTGACTGCACGTCAACACCGACCTTGCAACATTTAGCAGGACGAATCGGACAAACCGGGTGGGTGAAAAACAGAACCCCCCAGGTCAGAGCGCCGCGTCCCGGATCGATTCCACCGGAAGGTGAGCGACCACCTGGGTGCCGTCGCCGGGCACGGAGGTGACGCGGAGGTCGCCGCCCACCAGCCGCAGCCGGTCGGCCAGCCGGGCGGTCCCCGACGGCGTCCCCGCGTCCTCGCCGAAGCCGTGGCCGTCGTCGGAGACCCGCACCTCGAGCGCGTCGCCGACCAGCGAGACGCGCACGTCGACCACCTCCGCCTGGCCGTGCCGCAGCGCGTTGCTGATCGCCTCCTCGACGACGCGGACGGCCAGCAGCCGCTCGCTGCGGGTCAGCCGCGGGTCCGCGGGGTCGTCGACGACCCGCACCTCGTCCGAGACGCCCAGCCGCGTGTTGACGCTCCGGGGGATGCGCCCGAGCAGCGCGCGGATCGCGGGGACCATGCCGACCTCGAGCTGCTCGGGGTAGAGCATCCGGCTGGTGGTGCGGACGTCGGCCTCGCGCACGGTCTCGATCTGCTCGCGGACCTCGCGCAGCAGAGCGACGTCCTCGGCGGTGACCGCGCGCCGGTCGCCCGCCTCCCCGAGCTCCGCGACCAGCGCGTCGAGCCGGGCGACCACCAGGACCAGCCGCTGCTGCATGCTGCCGTGCAGGCCCTCCGCGACCTCGCGCCGGACCCGCACCTCCTCGTGCTGCAGCGCGGCGAGCGCCAGCTCGATCTGCAGCCGCGCCTGTGCGCGCTCGGCGACCTCCGTGCGCAGCCGGCGCTGGGACAGCATCGCCACCAGCCCCATCGTGGCCGCGATCCACGCGACGACGGCCCCGCTGGCCAGCTCGGCGCTGATGACCTGCTGGGACGGGGTCCACGTAGACGTCGAGCAGCAGCTGGAACGCGAACCGCACGCCGGACGCCGTCACCCCCGCGCTCAGCACGCCGACGACGACGGCGAGCGGCCCGCGCTGGGGCAGGGACACCCCGGTCACCGCCAGGATCACGAGCATCGACGCGACGGCCGTCAGGTTGGCGAGGATCCGGGTGCCGACCGGCACCACCCCGCCCTGGTTGCCGTACACCCAGGCGGTCTGCGCGGCCGCCCCGATCGCGAACACCGTCATGATCGTGCCCGCCGCCAGCAGCAGCGTGCGGCGGTCGGCGCGGACCGCGGCGGCGTCCCGCGTCAGGGCCGTGGGCATCGCGTGCGGTCCTCCCGCGGTCGTCCGGGCGCGGGTCGTCCGCGTGCCGTCGCCCGCTCCGCGGGCCGGGCCACCATACTGTCCGCGATGTCCGATTCCGCAGCCCGAACGACCCGCGTGGTGGTCGTCGAGGACCAGCCCCTGTTCCGGTCGATGCTCGAGCTCACCCTCGGGGCGGCCGACGACGTGCGCGTCGTCGCCTCCGTGGGCACCCGTCAAGGAGGGCGCCGCCGCGCTGCGGCCCGGTGCCGCCGACGTCGCCGTGCTCGACATCGACCTCCCCGACGGCAACGGCATCGCGCTGGGCGTGACGCTGCGCCGGAACCAGCCCGACCTCGGCATCCTGCTGCTGTCCGCGCACGACGCGATGGACCTGCTCCTCGACCTGCCCCCGGATGTCGCGGCCGGCTGGTCGTACCTGTCGAAGACCTCGTCGACCGACGCGGCCACGCTGGTCGCCGCCGTCCGGGCCGCGGCCGAGGGGCGCACGACGCTCGACCCCGCGCTGCTCGACCGGGTCGCGCCGCGCGCCGGCTCGGCCGTCTCGCGGCTCACCGACCGGCAGTACGCCGTGCTGCGCCTCCTGGCGCAGGGCCTGTCCAACGCCGGGATCGGCGAGGCGCTGCGGATCACCGAGAAGTCGGTGCAGAACCACATCAACGGCATCTACGCGACGCTGGGCATCGACGCGGACCCGTCGCGCAACCCCCGGGTCACGGCCGCGCTGCGGCTGCTGGAGGAGACCGGCCCCGTCTCCTGAGGACCGCGCCACCGCCGCCCGCCTCGCCCCTGCCCCCTCGACGCCGCCCCGCACCGCGGCGCACGATGGTCCGGCTGCACCGACCACGAGGGGGACGCATGGACCGCGCCGACGTCATGGGCTGGGTCGCCGCCTACGAGCGGGCGTGGCGGGAGGACGACGCCGGGTCGCTCGGCACGCTGTTCACCGACGGCGTGCGGTACCTGCGCTCGCCCTACGAGCCGGCGCTCGAGGGGCTGGCGGCGGTGCAGGAGTTCTGGCCCGACCCGACCCCGTTCACGCTGGACGCGCAGGTAGTCGCCGTCGAGGGCGCGGACGCCGTCGTGCGCGCGGAGGTGCGGTACGGCGGCGACGAGCCGCAGGAGTACCGGGACCTGTGGGTGCTGCGGTTCGCCGCCGGCGGACGGGCCGAGCACTTCGAGGAGTGGGCGTACTGGCCGGGGAAGTCGTTCACCGCGAGCGACGGCTGACCCACCGGTCGGGATCGTTGGCGTCCGATCGGGTGAGCCGGTTGGCCCCGGCCGCCGGACCTGGCTAGAGTGGGCAGCGCCCTCGGTCGCCTGCCCCCTGCGCGGCCGAGGGCTTCTTCGTGCCCGGGACGCGCAGGCGGCTCAGCGCTCGCGCCACTCCACCGCACCGCACAGCGTGCAGCGCGCGACGACCATCCCGAACCGCAGCGGGCTCGTGTCGAGGTGCCAGCCGGGGCGGGTGCACGACGGCGCGTGCTCGGCGGGGTCGAGCGGGTGCAGCGGGCGGCGCGCGAGGGTCGCGGTCATGGTGGCCTCCAGTGGGTGTCGACCGCCATGTTCGACCGCCGCGGCGCGGATGTGAGCGGTCCGCGCCGCGTGTCCGGGTGCTGGCACCCAGCCGCCCCGGAACCGCCATCCCCCGGACACCGCGCGGCCACCCGCGGGCCGCGCACCGGCCGCGCGGCCACCCGCGAACCGCGCGCCGCCCGCGTCAGAGCACCAGACGCTCCAGCAGGCCGAACTCCGGGTAGGGCTGGTCCCAGTCCCCGAAGTGCCCGTCGTCGCGGACGACGAGGGTGCCGCCCAGCCGGTCGAGGAGCTCGCGCCCCTGGGTCGCGTCGCAGCCGTACGGGTCGACCACCGAGTTCACGTAGACCAGGTCGCCGGCGTGCGCGCGGATCCGGTCCCAGTCGTACGTCTCCTGCAGCACCGGCTCCTCGGCGTCGTCCGGCCGCCGCCAGTACCCCGCGACCAGCACCGCCTGCGCCACGGGGGCGTCCAGGTGCTCCAGCAGGGCCAGCAGCAGCGCCGCTCCCCCGGAGTGCCCGACCAGGACGGTGTCGGCGTCGAACCGGTGCGCCGCGAGCACCCGCGGCAGGAACGTCGCGACGGGCTCCACGTTGAGCGCCGGGTACGCGGGGCGCTCGACGGCGTAGCCGCGGGCCTCCAACCGGTCGGCCAGCCACGGGTACCAGACGTTCTCGGGGTTGCCGCCGGTGCCGTGGAACACGATCGCGCGCGTGGGCATGGCGCTCAGTGTGGCCCGGCGCCCAGCTCCCGCGCCACGAACTCGACGGCCTCGCGGTCCTGCTCCGGCCCGCCGGACTCGTGCCCGTTGTACCGCCAGACCCGCAGCTCCTTCGGCCCGCCCCACGCGCGGTGCGCCGCGACGACGGTCGACGGCGGCACGATCACGTCCATCAGCGCGACCGAGAACCGCGCCGGGGCCCGCCCGCGCCGCGCGAGGCCGACCCCGTCCACGTAGGACAGCGTGCGCAGCACCCGGTCCTCCGCGCCGCGGTGCACCCGCAGGTACTCGACCACCTCCGCGAACGGCCGGTTGTCGGTGATCCCGACGGCCCGGGCGACGTCGCACAGGAACGGCACGTCGGCGACGACGGCGGAGACGTCGGCGAGCGCGCCGGCCGCGATCGCCATCGCGCCGCCCTGGCTGCCGCCGACCACCGCCACCCGGTCCGGGTCGACGCCGGGCAGGGCGCGGGCCGCGTCGACGGCGCGCACGGCGTCGGTGAGCAGCCGCCGGTAGTAGTAGGTCTCGGGGTCCTCGATCCCCCGGGTCATCACGCCGGGCGCCTGCGGGCCGGTGCCCCACGGGTCGGGCGTCTCGCCGCGGCTCCAGCCGGAGCCCTGGCCGCGGGTGTCCATCTGCAGGTGCGCGAAGCCGGCCGACGCCCACAGCAGGTTCTCCCACGGCGCGCCGCGGCCGCCGCCGTAGCCGACGTACTGCACGACGACCGGCAGCGGGCCGACGACCCCGGCGGGCCGCCGGTACCAGGCGCGCACCGGGTCGCCGCCGAAGCCGGGGAACGTCACGTCCCAGACGTCGAGCGTGGTCAGCGGCGTCGGCTCCGCGACGAGCACGGGCGGCGCGTCGTGCCGGCGGCTCTCCGCGAGGGTGCGGGCCCAGAACTCGTCGAGGTCGGCGGGCTCCACCAGCGCGCTCGCGTGGTCCCAGAGGGCGGGCTCGGGCAGGTCCTGGAACACGGGTCTCCTGTCGGTGGTCCGGGGCGCGGCGGTGCGGTCGTCCGGGTGCGTCAGCGCACGGGCGAGTACACCACGGACCGCACGTGCGCCACGGTCGTCGTCGCCCGGCCCGCGCTGGTGGCGAGCACGCCCGCCCAGAGCCCGAGGAACCCGCCGGTGGCGACGCTGTCGAGGGTCCGGGCGTCCGCGGTGGCGACGAGCACCGGGGCGTCGTCCCCGGCGGCGACCAGCAGCCGCAGCTCGGGCCCGCGGGCCTCCAGCCGGAGCGTCAGGTCGGCGTCGGCCGCCCCGTCGAGCGCGACCTCGCCGAGCACGCGCTCCGCGGCGCCGCCCCGCACGTGCCGCACCCGCGCGGTCCGCGCACCCGCGGGACCGGCCGTCACCGCGAGCAGCACGTGGTCCTTCTCCGACTGCCGGACCGCGAGCGCCACCTCCTCGCCCTCGACGAGGTCGGCCGCGACCCGGACCGCCAGGTCGGCGTCCGGGTGCTCGAGCCGCAGCCCGAGGTAGGCGGGCACGTCGAGGTCGGCGAGGGTCGCGGGGCGCAGGGGCAGGTGCCAGCCGTCGCCGGCCGGCGTCGCGACGTCCTCGGGCAGCGCGCGCACGGCCGTCCACCGGAGGTCGCCGGGCGGCACCGGCCCGGACTGCCGGCCGGAGACCACCCGGTCGCCCGGCCAGCCCGGGACTGCCGGGACGTCGACCACCGGCGGGATCCGGCCCACGCCGGGCGCGAGCACGGGCCAGCCGTCCTCCCAGGCCACGGGCACCAGGAACGTCTCCCGGCCGAGCGGGTAGTGGTACCCGCCGGAGGTGCGCATCGCGAGCAGCACCGCCCACCAGGACCCGTCGGGCGCCTCGACCAGGTCGGCGTGCCCGGCCGCCACGACGTCGACGCCCCGACCCAGGTGCCGGTGGGTGAGCACCGGGTTCGACGGGTTCCCCCGGTACGGGCCCTCGACCGTGTCGGCGCGCGCGACGCACACCGCGTGGTGCACCTCGGTCCCGCCCTCGGCGGCGACCAGCAGGTACTCCCCGCCGACCCGGTACAGGTGCGGGCCCTCGGCCCAGACCGCGCCGCGCACCGCCCCGGTCCAGATGACGTGCTCGGGGCCGACCAGCGCGCGGGCCACGGGGTCGAGCTCCCGGAGCCACACCTCGGTCTGGCCCGGCCACTCCGGCTCCCGCGCGGGGCGGGTGGCCAGCACCCAGGCGCGCCCGTCGTCGTCGAAGAACAGCGACGGGTCGATGCCGTCGCCGCCCAGCCACGCGGGCTCGGACCACGGGCCGGCCGGGTCGGCCGCGGTCACCAGGAAGTGGCCGAGGCCGGGCCGCCGCTCGTCGGCCGCCGCGCCGTCGGCCCGCTGGTCCACGAGCGTGCAGACGACCCAGAACAGCCCGTCGTGGTGCCGGATCGTCGGCGCGTACAGCCCGCTCGACGACGGCAGCCCGGACAGGTCGAGCTGGCGCCGCACCGCGTGCCCGACCGGCTCCCAGTGCGCCAGGTCGCGGCTGCGGAACACCGGCAGGCCGGGGAGGTACTCGAAGGTCGACGTCACCAGGTAGTAGTCGTCGCCCACCCGGCACACCGACGGGTCCGGGTGGCAGCCCGGGAGCACCGGGTTGGCGACGGCCGTCACGGGGCGGTGACCTTCACCTCGACGACGCGCGGGTCGGCGGCGGTCACCTCGTGCACGCCGCCGGTCACGGCGACCGCGCGACGCTCCGTGGCGGTGCCGGCGACCGCGCGCTCGGCGCGGGCGCGGGCCATCCGGATCGCGCCGTTGGTGCCGGCGACCTCGGCCGAGCGGGCCGCCGCCTCGGCGTGCGACGCCACCCACACCTGCACGTCGCCGGGCTCGACCACCCGGGTCAGCCGGCGGTCGGCGAACGCGAGCCGCGTCGTCGGCACCCGGAACGTCACGCGGCGCGACTCCCCCGGCGCGAGGTCGACCCGCGCGTAGCCGAGCAGCTGCGCGACCGGGCGGGTCACCGTCGCGACGACGTCGTGGCCGTACAGCTGGACGGTCTCCGTGCCGGCGACCGCACCGACGTTCGTCACGGTCACCGCGGCCTCGAACGAGCCCGCCGAGTCGACGGACGGGTCCACGGCGAGGTCCCCGTACGCGAAGTCGGTGAAGCCGAGCCCGAAGCCGAACGGCCGCACCGGGGTCGGGTCGGTCGACGTGACGTCGGACGGCCCGCCGAGCACCGGGTGCAGGTAGCGGTACGGCTGCGTGCCCGCGGACCGCGGCAGCGACACCGGCAGCCGGCCGGACGGGTTCACCGCGCCGGTGACCACGTCGGCGATCGCGTCGCCGCCGCCCTCGCCCGGGAAGAACGCCTGCAGCACCGCGGCCGGGCGGGGGCCCTCGCCGTCCAGCGCCCAGCCGATCGCGTACGGGCGGCCGGTCAGCAGCACCAGCACGACCGGGGTGCCGGTCGCCACCAGGGCCTCGACCAGCTGCCGCTGCACGCCGGGGAGCTCCAGGGACTCGGCGTCGTTGCCCTCGCCGACGGTGCCGCGGCCGAACAGCCCGGCCTGGTCGCCGACCACGACGACCGCCACGTCGGCGCCCGTCGCCGCCTCGACCGCCGCCGCGAAGCCGGAGGTGTCGTCGCCCTCCACGGCGCAGCCCTCGGCGTGCACGACCTCGGCGCCGTCGGCGCCGTCGGTTCCGCCCGCGAACGCCGCCGCGAGCGCCTCGCGCACGCTGCGGATCTCGAAGCCCAGCGGCACACCGGGGTGGTGCGCGAGCACGTGGTTCGCGAACGAGTAGCAGCCCATCAGCGCCTCGGGCCGGTCGGCGTTCGGGCCGACGACGGCGACCCGTCGTGGTGCACCCGGGGCGCCCGCGGGCGGGAGCGGCAGCACGCCGTCGTTCGCCAGCAGCACCACCGACTCCTGCGCCAGCCGCCGCGCGAGCTCGCGCTGCCGGGGCGAGTCGAGGTCGACCTCGGCCGGCGGCTCGTCCGCGAACGCGTCCGGGTCCAGCAGGCCGAGCTCCTCCTTCTGCGCCAGCACCCGGAGCACGGCGCGGTCGACCAGCCGCTCGTCGGTCAGGCCCGCGCGCAGCCGCTCGATCAGCGGCTCCAGGTACGCGTCGCCGGTCGGCAGCTCGACGTCGATGCCGGCCTCCAGGGCCAGCGCCGCCGCCTCGCCGCGGTCGGCCGCGACCCGGTGCATGACCTCGAGGAACGCCACGGCGAAGTAGTCGGCGACCACGACGCCGTCGAAGCCCCACTGCTCGCGCAGCAGGTCCGTGAGGTACTCGGCGCTCGCCGCCAGCGGGACGCCGTCCACGTCGACGTAGGAGTTCATCACCGAGCGGGCGCCGCCGTCCCGGACCGCCATCTCGAACGGCGGCAGGTACACGTCGAGCAGCTCCCGCGGCCCGGCGCTCACCGGGGCGTGGTTCCGGCCGGCCGCCGACGCCGAGTAGCCCACGAAGTGCTTGAGGGTGGCGTGCACCCCCGCCTCCTGGAGCCCGCGCACGTAGGCGGTGCCGATGGTGCCGACCAGGTACGGGTCCTCGCCGATGCACTCGTCGACGCGGCCCCACCGCGGGTCGCCGACCACGTCGAGCACCGGCGCCAGGCCCTGGTGGATCCCGAGCTCGCGCATCGAGTCGCCGATCGCCCGGGCGGCCTCCTGCACCAGCTCGGGGTCGAACGACGCGCCCCACGCCAGCGGGGTCGGGTAGGTCGCGGCCTGCCAGGCGGCGAGGCCGGTCAGGCACTCCTCGTGCACCAGCGCGGGGATGCCGAGCCGGGTCTCCCGCTGCAGCCGTCGCTGCTCCGCCCAGAGCCAGGCGGCGCGCTCCACCGGGTCGACCGGGCGGGTGCCGTACACCCGGGTGTAGTGGCCCAGGCCGTGCCGGGTGATCTCCGGCAGCTGCCCGGAGTCCTTCTGGCCCGCGGCCATCTCGGACTGCATCGGGGCGACGGTGCCGTTCTGGTCGAGCCAGTAGCCGACCAGCTGGGCCAGCTTCTCCTCGAGCGTCATCCGGGCGTGCAGGTCGCGGACCCGGTCGGAGACGACGGGCATCGCGGGGACGGGCGGGGCGGCGGGCGCGGGCGCGGCGTCGGGGCGGGCGGAGGCGGGCGCCGCAGCCGGGGCGGCGGTGCCGGTGGTGTCGGACACGCGGGGGTGCTCCTGTTCGGGGACGTACGGGTGGCGGGCGGGGCGGCGGGGCGGCGCAGGGGGCGCCCCGCCGCCGGCCTCAGCCCTTGACGGCGCCGGTGAGCCCGCCGACGATCCGCCGCTCGAAGAGCGAGAAGAAGATCAGCGCGGGGATCATCGACAGCGACGTGAACGCCAGCACCCGGGCGGTGTCGACGGAGTACTGCGAGGCGAACGCCTGGACGCCGAGCGGCAGCGTGTACTGCCCCTCGTCGTTCAGGATGAACAGCGGCAGCATGTAGCTGTTCCAGCTCGCGACGAACGCGAGGATGCCGACCGTCACGACGCCCGGGACGGACAGCGGCACGACCATCCGGAAGAAGAACCCGAGCCGGCTGGCGCCGTCGATCGACGCGGCCTCCTCGAGCTCCTTCGGGATGGCCCGCAGGAACGGCACCAGGATGATGATCGTCGTCGGCAGCGCGAACGCGATCTGCGGCAGGATGATGCCGGCCAGGCTGTTCATCAGCCCGAGCTGGCGGATCATGATGTACAGCGGCGTGATCGCGACCGTCATCGGGAACATGAGCCCCGCGGCGAACAGCGAGTACATCGCGCCGCGGCCCCGGAACTCGTACCGGGCGACGACGAAGCTGGCCATGACACCCAGGATGACGACGCCGATCGTGGTCGCGATGCCGCAGATCGCCGAGTTCGCGAACTGCTGCCAGAACAGCGAGCTGGTCAGCACGTCGACGTAGTTGCCGAACTCCCACGTCGTCGGGAAGCCGGACGGGTCGACCGTGATCTGCGAGTTGGTCCGCAGGCCGCCGAGCACGATGTACGCGACGGGGCCGATGCAGATCCCGACGAGCAGCCACGCGACGACGTAGACCAGCGGGTTGACGCGCTCGAGCGAGCGGCCGCGGCGACGGCGGGGCTCGGGGCGCGAGGCGGGCAGCGGCGGCGCCTGGAGCGCGGTGGCGGCCATCACTTCTTCCTCTCGGTGAGCGCGCCCTCGGTGTCCCGGCGGAGCACGAAGCGCTGGTAGGTCAGCGCGATGACCAGCGAGATGAGGAACAGCACGACCGCGACGGCGTTGCCGAAGCCGTAGTTCCCGGCCAGGCGCCCGTTGGACACCATGTAGGTGGCCATCGTCGACGTCCCGGCGGTGGCGGAGACGTACTGCCCCCAGATGATGTAGACGAGGTCGAACAGCTGCAGCGAGCCGATGATCGACAGGAACGCCCAGATCCGGATGGTCGGGCCGAGCAGCGGCAGGGTGATCGCGCGCTGGGCCTGCCAGTAGGACGCGCCGTCGATGGCCGCGGCCTCGTGCAGCTCCTCGGGGATCGACTGCAGGCCCGCGAGGAACAGGATCACCGCGAAGCCGATGTACTTCCAGGTGATGATGAGCATCAGCGACCAGATGGCGATCTTCGGGTCGGACAGCCAGTCGACCGCCCAGCCCCCGAGCCCGATCTTCTCGAGCAGGTCGTTCACGGCGCCCGTGGTCTGGAGCATGAGGCTCCAGCCGGTGCCGACGATGACCTCGGAGATCACGTAGGGCACGAAGATCAGCACCCGGATCAGCGAGCGGCCTCGGATCTTGCGGTTGAGCAGCAGCGCCAGGATCACGGCCGCCGGCCCCTGCAGGACCAGGGACATCACGACGATGAACCCGTTGTGCCGCAGCGCGTCGTGGAACGTCGGGTCCTTGAGGATCGCGACGTAGTTGTCGAGCCCGACGAAGTCGGTGGGCGGGCCGAAGCCCTTCCACTTGAAGAAGCCGTAGTACGCCGCCATCACCACGGGGAAGATGACGAACGCCAGGAAGACCAGGATGGCCGGCCCGGACAGGAGGCCGATCTCGAGCCGCTGACGCCAGCTCCCGCGCCGCCGGCGCGGGCGGGGCGCCGGGGACGGTGCCGCGACGGCACCGCCCCCGGTCGCCGAGCGACCCTCGGGCGACGAGATGACCAGCGGGCCCACGCCCTGCGAGTCGCTCATGGTGCTGCTACTCCTTGGCCGCCGCGGCGTTGACAGCCTCGACGATCTTGTCGGGGCTGCCGCTGCCGGCGAGCATCTCGACCACGCTGGTGTTGAGCGCGTTGCCGATGTTCTGGCCGAACAGCGTGTCGAGCCAGACGGACACGTAGGCCGCGTCGTTGTAGGACGCCAGGACGTCCTGCAGGGCCGGGTCGGTCACGACCGACTGCGCGTCCTTGCTCGCGGGCAGGGTGACGAACGCCTCGGCGTAGCCCTCCTGGTTCTCCTTCTCCGCGATGAAGTTGAGGAAGTCGGCGCACGCGGCCGGCGCGTCCACGAAGCAGGTGAAGCCGTCGACGCCGCCCATCATGGCCGTGGCGTCGCCGTCACCGCCGTCGACCGCCGGGAACGGGAACCAGCCGAGGTCGGCCAGCGGCTGCTGGTCCGGCGTGAGCGAGGCGATGACGCCCGGGTCCCACGCGCCCATGAGCTCCATCGCGGCCTGGTGGTTCGCGATGAGGCCCGCCGACGAGCCGGCGCCCTGCTGCGCGGTCGTGGTCAGGTAGCCGTCGTTGAACGGCTCCGTGCCCGCGAAGTCCTGCAGGTCCTCGCCGGCCTTCGTCCAGCACGCGTCGTCGAAGGACATGTCCTTGGCGGCCTGCGCCATGGTGTCCTGCGAGCACTCGCGCAGGGCGAAGAAGTAGTACCAGTGCGCGGCCGGCCACGCGTCCTTGGCGCCCAGCGCGATCGGCTGGATGCCCGCGGCCTTGAGCTTGTCGACCGCGGCGCTCAGCTCGTCGACGGTCGTCGGGGTCTCGGTGATGCCGGCCTGCTGGAACAGGTCCTTGCTGTAGTAGATGCCGCCGGGGAGCACGGCGGTCGGGACGCCGTACACGCCGCCGTCGACCGTGAACGCCGCCAGGGACGCCTCGCCGAGCGCGTCGCGCGTCTCCTGGGTGAGCGCGTCGCTCAGGTCCATGGCCTGGCCGGCCTCGACGACGTCGGCCAGCTTGCCGCCGCCGCGCGCCATGAAGATGTCCGGCGCGTCGCCCGAGTTCAGCGCCGTCTGGAGCTTGCCGTCCATGTCCTCGTTCTGGATGGACTGGATGTTGATCGTGACGCCCGGGTTGGCCTCCTCGAACGCCGCGACGGTGTCCTCCCAGTAGGCCTTCCCGTCGCCCGTCGTCGAGTTGTGCCAGAACGTCATGGTGACGTCCCCGCCGTCCTCGCCACCGGACCCCGAGTCGCCGCCGCCGCAGGCGGCCAGGGTCATGGCCGCGACGATCGCCGCGGCCGTGACCGCCAGCGTCTTCCGTGCCTTCATGATCTGCCCTCTTCGTTGAGTTGACCGTGGTCCTCCCCGCCGGGGCCGGACCGGTTCGCCGTCGGCGGGTGACCGCCGCGCGTCGTGCTCCTGACGCCGGTCCCCGCGTCTGCGCCGGGGCCGGACCTGCTCGTCATCAGTGACTGCACGAGGGACTCTGGCAGCCGTCGCGACGACGTGTCAACCGTTGTCGATAACGTTTTAGCAACCTAGGATCACGGCCATGGCACAGCGGGTGACGATCACCGACGTCGCCCGCGAGGCCGGTGTCTCGGTGGCGACGGTCTCGAAGGTGGTCAACCAGCGGGACGGCATCGCGGCCGGCACCGCGACGCACGTGCGCGCCGTCGTCGACCGGCTCGGCTACGAGTCGAGCCTCGTCGCGCGCGGGCTCCGCTCGCACCGCACCGGCGTCATCGGGGTGCTGGTCGCGGAGTTCGAGCCGTTCAGCTCGGAGATCCTCAAGGGCGCGGGCGCGGCCCTCCGGGACACCGAGCACGCGCTGCTCGCCTACACCGGCGGCGGCTCCGGCCGGGCCGGCTGGGAGCACCGCTACCTCGCGCGCCTCAGCGGCACCCTCATCGACGGCGCCGTGCTGGTGACCCCAACCGTCCTGCACCCCGGGTCCCCGGTGCCCGTGGTCGCCGTCGACCCGCACGCCGGCCCGGGCGGCCTGCCGACCGTCGACTCCGACAACCTGCACGGCGCCGTCCTCGCCGTCCGGCACCTGCTCGGGCTGGGGCACCGGCGGATCGGGTTCCTCGGCGGGCGCACCGACCTCGAGTCCTCGCGGCTGCGGGAGGCGGGCTACCGCGCGGCGCTCGCCGAGGCGGGCATCGCCGTCGACCCGGCGCTGGTGCACGTGGCCGAGTACCGCCGCGACGCGGCCGACGCGCCGACCGCGGCGATGCTCGCGCTCGACGACCCGCCGACCGCGCTGTTCGCGGCCAACGACCTGTCCGCCATGGGCATCCTGGACGCCGCCGCGCGCCTCGGGGTCCGGGTGCCGACCGACCTGTCCGTGGTGGGGTTCGACGACGTGCCCGAGGCCGCCGCGACGACGCCGCCGCTGACGACCGTGCGGCAGGAGATCCAGGGACTCGGGCGGGCCGCGGTGGCGATGCTGCTGGAGCTGCTCGGGCCAGCCGGGGGCCCGGCTGCGGCGGCGGAGCACCAGCGGCTGCCGACGCAGCTGGTGGTCCGCGGCACGACGGCGGTCCCGCGCCGCTAGGTGGTGCCGGCGCCGCCCGCCCGGCGCCGGCGGCGCACCCGCGCCCGGCACCGCCGGACGTCGAGTGCCTACGCGACACGTCGAGTGCCTATCCGCTGGATAGGCACTCGACGTGTCGGCTACTCACTCGCGGCGGGCGCGGGTGGGGCGGGGTGGGTCAGCGGGCCTGGCCGGCGGCGGTCGCGGTCACGACCATCGTCGCGAGCGCGGCGACCACGGTGCGGCGGACCGCCTCCGCGGCCTCGGCGGTCCCGCGGTCGGCCTCCTGGAGGGCGCGGCCGCGGTCGTGCACCGCGCCGGACCACGGGATCTCGCGGTGCAGCGCGGGCAGGGAGCCGCTCGCGGAGAGCAGCCCCGCGAGCGCGGCGGTGCGGGCGTCGGGCTCGGCGCCGTCGACCAGCGTGGCGCGCACGGCGGCGACCAGCTCCGCGCGGCGGGGCGTCCCGCCGTCCGCGAGCGCCGTCACGGGCAGCAGGCCGAGCACCTTGCGCCGCTCGCGCCGCAGGTGCCCGCGCTCGACGAGCCGGTCGACGGTCGCCGGCCGTAGGACGGGCCCGGTCTCGACGATCAGCTGCTGCACGTCGACGGGCGAGCGGGCGACCCGCTCCCAGGTGGGCCGCAGCAGCGCGTCGGCGGGCGGGGCGTCGCCGCGGGCCGTGACCGGGCGCCCACGCCAGGTCGGCGTCGCCGCGACCTCCACCCGGTCCTGCTCGGCGAGGTCGACGAGCACCGCGCCGGCGAGCACGTGGAACAGCGGCACCCCCTCGCCGTGGAACACGCCGTTGCGCGGGTCGAACAGCAGCAGGAGCAGGTCCTCGGCGAGCGTCGGGGACGCCGGGTCGGTCGGGTCGGACGGGTCGGTCGGGACGGTGCTCATCGGTCCTCCTCGGTGGGCGGCGCGAGGTCCTCCGGCGCGCTCTGCGCCCGGATCTGCTCCGCGCGGGCCAGGGTTCGCAGCTGCGCGGGGTTGTAGAGGTGCGCCATCGCGGGCAGCACGGTGCGGCGGGCCTCCTCGGCGCCGCGCAGGCCGAACGCGCCGGGGTCGCGCACGGAGACGTACCGCTCGCGGGCCTGCGCGATCACCCGGGCGAGCCGGACGGCGAGCGCCTCCACCGTCGCGTCGTCCGCGTCCGGGGGCAGCGCGTCGAACTCGTCGTCGCCGTCGGAGCGGGTCTGCATCATGTCCCGCAGCTCCGCCATGGCCCGCTCGTCGAGCACGCGCGACCAGATGAGCAGCATGGCCCGGTCCGCCTCCGACAGCGGGCCGGCCACCTCGGCGAACCCCTCGGGCACGTCGACGGGGGCGCGGTCGCGCAGGACGACGGCGAGCTCCGCCCGGACCCGCTGCAGCCGCTCGATCGTCGCGGCGAGCTCGGCGTCCAGCACGCGGATGGCGTCGTCGGGCCGCTGGTCCGCGCGGCACAGCGCGGCGATCTGCGCGAGCGGCAGGCCGAGGTCGCTCAGCCGCTTGATCTGCAGCAGGCGCACCAGGTGCGGCACGCGGTACTGCTTGTAGCCGTTGCCGGCGCGCTCGGGCTCCTCGAGCAGCCCCACCTCGTGGTAGTACCGCACGGCCTTCACGGTCGTGCCGGCCAGCTCGGCGAGCTGCCGGGTGCTCCACGCACGGCCGACGGCCTCGGATGCGTCCATCGGGACCAGTGGAAACCGTGCCCCCGGGGCAGGGTCAAGAGGTCCCGGGCGGGCGGCCGCCGCAGGCTGGGAGACTCGTCGCTCACGACGAAGGAGGACCCTGTGGTGGATCTCGACCTGGCGGCCGCGCTCGCGGACGGCCGCACGGAGTACGAGAAGATGGTGGCCGGAGACTGGTACCGCTACCGGTCGGGCCCCGAGCTGGCGGACCTGACGACGAGCACCCAGCGCACCTGCCGCCGGATCACCGCCCTCTACGACGAGGACCGGGCCGCGGCGGAGGCGCTGTTCCGCGACCTGCTGGGCACCGTGGGCGAGGGCGTCGACTTCCGGCCGCCGTTCTACCTGGACTACGGCCACCGCCTGCACCTCGGCGACCGGACCTTCGTGAACGCGGACTTCCTGACCCTGGGCGGCGGGGAGATCCGGGTCGGCGCGGACGTGCTGATCGGCCCGAGCGTGCGGCTCTACACCCCGACGCACGTGCTGGACCCGGAGCTGCGCCCGCAGGGCTGGGAGCGCGTCTCGTCGATCACGATCGAGGACGGGGTGTGGCTGGGCGGCAGCGTCGTGGTGTGCCCGGGCGTCACCATCGGGGCGCGGTCCGTGGTGGGCGCGGGCTCGGTCGTCACGAGGGACGTGCCGCCGGACGTGGTCGTGGCGGGGAACCCGGCGCGGGTCGTGCGGTCGCTGCTGCCCGAGGGCTGAGCGGGCGGTCCGGAGCCCCCTGTCGGATTCGAACCGACGACCTGCTGTTTACAAGACAGCTGCTCTGGCCAGCTGAGCTAAGGAGGCGTCGCGCTCCCGCGGGAGCGCGGCGCCCAGCCTACCGGCCGGGTCAGGGCTGCGGGTCGAGGGCGTCGTACCGCCAGAACCCGCGCTGCGCCCGCACGAGCACCCACAGGATCACGACGCAGGCGAGGCCCCCGACGACGGCCGCCCCGCCCTCGCCGAGCGTGCCCGACAGCCAGCCGAGCAGCAGCTCGCCGAGCCGGGGCCCGCCCGCGACCACCACGACGAACACGCCCTGCAGCCGGCCGCGCATGTCGTCCGGCGTCGCGGTCTGCAGGATCGTCTGCCGGAACACCGCGCTGACGGCGTCGGCCGCGCCGGCGGCGGCGAGGGTGACCACGGCCAGCGCGAGCGCGGCCCACAGCACGTGGTCCGGCCCGGACCGCCCGGCGGCGACGAGCACCGCGCCGAACGCCGCGACGGCGAGGCCCCAGATCGTGATGGCGACGACGATGATCCGCCCCTGCCAGCGCACGCGCGCGAGCCCCCCGGAGAACAGGCCCGCGAGCATGGCGCCCGCGGCGACCGCCGCCGTCAGCACGCCCGCCGTCGTCTCGCCGCCGCCCAGGTAGACCAGGCCGACCGCCGGGAACAGCACGCGCGGCGACGACGTGATCATGGCGACCAGGTCGACCAGGAACGTCATGCGGACGTTCGGCCGGGTGCCCAGGTACCGCAGGCCGTCGAGGACGGACGCGAGCCCGGCCCGGGACCGGCGGGTCTCCGACGGCTCCGGGAGGATCGGCGGGAGCCGCAGCAGCGCGGTGAACGCGAACGTGAACAGCAGCGCGTCGAGCGTGTAGACGATCCCGTAGTCGAGCAGGGCGACCAGCCCGGCGCCGAGCAGCGGGCCGAGCGTGAGCGCGACGTTCCAGCCGACCGTCTGCAGCGCGTTCGCGGCGGGCATCAGCCGGGGCTCGAGCAGGCGCGGGATGATCGCCGACCGCGCGGGGCTGTTCACGGCCCCGGCGCCGGACTGCAGCGCGACCAGCGCGTACAGCACGCCGACGTGGGTGTTGTCCGACCAGCCCTGGATCGCCAGCCCGACGGTGGCGACCCAGCTCACCGCGGACGCGACCAGCGCGACCTTGCGGCGGTCGGCGTGGTCGACGATCGCGCCGCCGTACAGGCCGAACACGACGAGCGGGACCAGCGCGCACAGCCCGACGACGCCGACCGCGAAGGTCGACCGGGTCAGCTCGTACACCTGGAGCCCCACCGCGACGACGGTGAGCTGCGCGCCGAGGTTCGCGACCGAGAGGCCCCACCAGAGCCGGCGGAACTCGGGGCTGACGCGCAGCGGGGTCACGTCCACGAGCAGGGAGGGCACCGCGGGAGTCTACGTGCGGTCTACAGCGATCCGCCCCGGGGCGTCCCGCGGGCCGGGACGCGCGAGGCCCCGGCGCCCGGGTGCGTACCCGGGCCGCCGGGGCCTCGCGCGGTGGCGCACCGTCCGGCGCGCGGGATCAGGCCCGGGTCAGGAGCCGACCGCCTGCAGCAGGGCGTTCGGGTCGGTCCAGTTCTCGGTCCAGATCTCGCCGTCGACGGTGATCGTCGGCGTGCCGAAGCTGCCGTTGGCCTCGTTCACCAGGTCCGGGTTCGCCGTGACGTCGTTGGTCGCGGAGGTCACCCACTGCCCGAACCGGTCGAGCGCGCTGCCGTCGGAGATCTTGTCCGCGACGCTGCCGGACACCCCGGCGTCGCGCGCGATCGAGGCGATCTCCGCGTTGGTCAGGCCGTCGGTGCCCTCGTCGGGCTGGCCCGCGAACAGCTGCTCGTTGAACGCGGCGAACTGGTCGGGCGCCTCGTCGGCGACGAGCGCGGCCGCGGAGGCGGCGCGGGTCGAGTAGCCGGTGCCGTTCGAGTACCGGTTGAGGATCGCGATCGGGTGGTAGACCACGGTGGCGGCGCCGTCGGAGGCGAGCGCGATGAGGTTGTCGCCGTTGGTCTCCTCGAAGGCGCCGCAGGCGGGGCACATGTAGTCGAGGTAGACGTCGACGCGGGTCGCGCTGTCGTCGACCTCCCCGCCGACGCCCGAGGCGCTCACGGGGATGCCGCCCTCGGGCAGCGCCGTGCTCGGCACGTCGGCGACCTCGCTCAGCGGGGTGTCCGGGTAGTCCGGCAGGGCCTCGTCGCTGCTGCCGCCGCCCTGGGTGAGGACCCAGACGAGGACGCCGCCGAGCGCGAGGACCGCGACGGACAGCATGCCGATGCCCAGGAACCTGTTGCGGCGGTCGCGCTTGGCCTGCTGCTCGCGCAGGGCGCGCGCCTGCTCGCGGGCGGCGTCGCGCCGCTCGTTCTTCGACGGCCGGCCCTTGCCGGGGCTCGGGGTGGTGCTCATCTGTCCTGCTCTCCTTCGGTCGGGTCTGCTGCGGGTGCTCAGGCGAGCGCCGCAGGCGGACCCCGGTGCGGGTGCAGGGCGCGGGCCAGGACGGCCGGGCGCGGGTGGTGGGAGGAGCCCGCGGGCGCGGGGCGCGGGGCGCCGGCCGGGCGGGGGCGCACCGCGCGGGGCAGCGCGTGCAGCACGGCACCCAGCACGGCCCGCACGGGGCCGGCGGCGCGGAGCAGCAGGGCGACCAGGCCGAGGCCGAGCGCCCCGAGCGCCGCGTGCAGGGCGACGACGGGCAGGACGAGGCCGAGCGCGAGCACCGCGCCGTGCGACGCGGCGGGCGTCAGCGCGACACCGGTCGGGCAGTCGGCCGCGTCCTGGAGCACCGAGAGCCGGACGCCCAGGACGGCGAGGGGACCGTCGATCGTCACGCACGGGTGCACGACGGTGCGCGCGGCCCCGAGCCAGGCGGCGCCACCGAGCACCGCGAGCGACGCGGCCGCCGTGAGCAGCGGCGCGAGGGCGGCGCGGTGCGCCCGGCGCCGGGACTCGGATCCGGGCGCGACGGGGCCGGGCACGCGCGGGGCGGCGGTCCCGGTCATGCCGGCCAGCGTACGGGGTGCGGCTGGACCGGACCTGGGTCTTCCCGTGACCGGCCTGCGGCGATCCGGGGCAGACACGCCGTCGGCGCGCCGGTCAGGCCCCGACGGGCAGCGCCGGCGCCGCGAACGGCGCCCAGTCCACCAGCGTCCCCGTGGCCGCGAGCGCGACCAGCGCCCCCGCGCCGAGCAGCGCGAGCAGCACGACGACGGTCGCCCCGCCGCGCCGGGGCGCCACCCCGCCGAGCAGCCAGCGCGCCCCGTCCCGCGTGGTCCGGGCGGCGGGTCCCCACCACAGCCCGGCGAGCCCGGCGGCGGCCGCCACCACCAGCAACGTCGCCACCGACTCCGGGGCGGGCGCGTCGCCCACCGCGCGCAGCGGCCCGGCCTCCAGCGCGCCCGAGCCGACGAGCCACCAGCCGACGCCGAGCAGGATGACGACGAGGCTCGCGGCGACCAGCAGCGAGGGCAGCAGGGTCACGACCGCGCGCAGCAGGTGCCACGGGCTCGACGCGACGGCGCGGAGCGCGTCCGACCGCCGGGCCCCGACCCGCTCGCGCCGGCGGCCGACCGCGTCCGCCACCGACCCGACCGTCCGGGCGAGCAGCAGCAGCGGCACCAGCACGAGCAGCGTGGCACCCGGGCGCACCGCGGCGCCGGTCAGCGCCAGCAGCGCGAGGGCGAGCAGGGTTCCGGTGCGCCGCGGCGGCTCCGGGGCGGGCGGCGGTCCGGCGTCCTCGCCGTCGGGCCACGCGCCGGGGTACGGCTCGGGGTGGTCGCCGGACGCGGGTCCGCCGTGCCCGGCCCCGCCGTACCCCTCGCCGTACGGCCGGGTGTCCCAGGCCTGCGTCGGCGACTCGCCCGTGGCCCACCGGTCGTCCTCGCCGGTCGCGTCCCAGGACGGCGGCGCGGCCGAGGGCGGCACGGCCGGGCGCGGCGGCACCGACGGCGGCGCGGGCGCGGCGGCGGGCGCGCCGAACGCCCGCGTGCTCCCGTCCTGCGCCGACGCGCCCCACGTCCCGCCGGGCGCGGGGAGCACGGCCGTCCCGTCCTCCCCGGCCCCGAGCACGGCCGTCCCGTCGCGCCCGAGCACGGCGGTCGCGCCGGTCGCGGCCGCGGCCCCCGCGGGCAGCGGGCCCGTCCCCGCGGGCTGCGCCAGGGTCGGCGTGCCGTCCGACGCCCCCAGCGCGACGGTCGCCGCGGTCGCGGCACCGAGCGCCACGGTCCCGCCCGCGGCCGTACCGCCGCGCAGCGCGCCGCCGCCCCGCGGTCCCGCCGCGAGCGCCGCGGCGGCCGCGTCCGCGTCGTAGGCCTCCCCGCGCCGCGCGGCCTCGGCGAGCGCCGCCACCACCTCGTCGGGCTCGGCCCGGTCGGCGGGGTCGGCGGCCAGCGCGTCCCACAGCGCCCCGGCGGTCACCGGCCCCAGGCCCGCCAGGTCCGCGTCGCCGCTGCGCGTCCGGACCAGCACCGCCTCCAGCGGCCGGGTGCCGAACGGCGCGCGGCCGGTCGCGGCGTACGCCAGCAGCGCCGCCCAGCCCCACCAGTCCGTGGCGGGTGTCGGCTCCGCCCCGTCCACGAGCTCGGGCGCGAGGTAGCCGGGGGTGCCGACCACGAACCCGGTCGAGGTCACCCGGGTCTCGTCGACCGACTGGGCGATGCCGAAGTCGATGAGCACCGGCCCGTCGGCGGTGACGAGCACGTTGCTGGGCTTGAGGTCGCGGTGCACCACGCCGGCCGCGTGCACCGCGCCGAGCGCGTCCCGCAGGCCGTCGGCCAGCCGGTGCAGGGCGGCGGCGTCCAGCGGCCCGCGCTGCCGCACGTGCTCGGCGAGGTCGGCGCCCGGGACCAGCTCGGTGACGAGGAACGCCTCGGTCGAGTCGGCCTCCGCGTCCAGGACGGCCGCGACCCCCGGGTGCCGGAGCCGCTGCAGGGCGAGCACCTCGCGGCGCAGCCGCTCGCGCGAGGACGGGTCGGCGCCGATGTGCGGGTGCAGCAGCTTGAGCGCCACGGGGGTGCCACCGCCGTCGACCGCCCGGTACACCGTGCCCATGCCGCCGGAGCCGAGCGGCGCGAGGATGGTGTACCCGCCGATCTCGGCGCCCGGCGACAGCCCGATGCGCTCCATGCGGGCACGGTAGCCGCCGCTCGCGCGGGGGTCGTGGTGCCGCGCGGCGGGACCCGTGAAGGTACCCGGACGCCGGGCCGCGACGACCAGGGGGCCTGCCCGGTCCCCGGGCGGTCGGTGCTCGGTCACGTTAAGGTCGAGCCGACACCAAGGAGATGGACTTCAGTGGATTCTGCTGGTTATGACCTGGTCGTCGTCGCGAACCGCCTCCCGGTCGACGTGACCGTGGGCGAGGACGGCGCGCCGAGCTGGACCCGCTCCCCGGGCGGCCTCGTGACCGCCCTCGAGCCCGTCGTGCAGAAGTCCGACGGCGCGTGGGTCGGCTGGGGCGGCTCGGCCGACCTCGAGCTCGAGCCGTTCGACGCCGACGACATGCGGCTCGTCCCCGTGAAGCTGACCGAGGACGACCTCCGCTTCTACTACGAGGGCTTCTCCAACGACACGCTGTGGCCGCTCTACCACGACGTGATCCAGCCCCCGACGTTCCACCGGCAGTGGTGGGACGCCTACCAGCGGGTCAACCGCCGGTTCGCGGACGCGGCGGCGGCGCAGGCCGCGCCCGGCGCGACGGTGTGGGTGCACGACTACCAGCTGCAGCTGGTCCCGAAGTTCCTGCGCGAGCTGCGCCCGGACGTCCGGATCGGCTACTTCCACCACATCCCGTTCCCCCCGCTGGAGATCTTCGCCCAGCTGCCGTGGCGGCTCCAGGTCGTCGAGGGCCTGCTCGGCGCGGACCTCATCGGGTTCCAGCGCGGCGGCGACGCGGCCAACTTCGTCCGGGTGGTCCGCCGGCTCACCGACCGCACCACGCGCGGGCAGATGATCACGCTGACCGACGCCGACGGCCGGGTCGAGCGGCACGTGCGCGCCGCGGCGTTCCCCATCTCCATCGACTCCAAGGCGTTCGACCGGCTCGCCCGCACCCCCGAGGTGCAGCAGCGAGCGAAGGAGATCCGCGCCGAGCTCGGCGACCCGGAGGTGCTGCTGCTCGGCGTCGACCGGCTCGACTACACCAAGGGCATCCGGCACCGGATCAAGGCGTTCGAGGAGCTGCTCGAGGACGGCCGGATGACCGTGCCGGAGTCGACGCTGGTGCAGGTCGCCTCGCCCAGCCGGGAGAACGTCGGCGCCTACCAGCAGCTCCGCGAGGAGGTGGAGGCGCAGGTCGGCCGGATCAACGGCGAGCACGGCGAGCTCGGCCACGCGGCCGTGCACTACATGCACCACTCCTACCCCATGGAGGAGATGGCGGCCCTGTACCTGGCGGCCGACGTCATGCTGGTCACCGCGCTGCGCGACGGCATGAACCTGGTCGCGAAGGAGTACATCGCCGCGCGGTCCGACGACCGGGGCGCCCTGGTGCTCAGCGAGTTCACCGGCGCGGCCGACGAGCTCGGCGGCGCGGCCATCCTGGTCAACCCGCACGACATCGCCGGCCTGAAGAACGCGATCCAGCACGCCGCGAACATCGACCCGCGCGAGGCCCGCAAGCGGATGCGCCGCCTGCGCCGCCGGGTGCTGGAGAACGACGTCGCGCACTGGTCGGAGTCGTTCCTGTCGGTGCTGACCGCCGTCCCGGTGCGCGAGCGCCACGTCTGAGGAGCCCCGCAGTGCCCGCAGCACCCACCCCGCCCGCCGAGCCCGCCGGCACCGACGACCTCCGCGCCGCGCTCCGCGCGCTCGTGGCCGACCCCGCCCGCCGCCCGCTGCTGATCGCGCTCGACTTCGACGGCACGCTCGCGCCGCTGCAGGACGACCCCGAGGCGTCGCGGCTGCTGCCGGAGGCCGTGGCCGCGCTGCGCGAGCTCGCGGGGCACCCGGACGCGGTGCGCCTCGCGCTGGTCTCCGGCCGCCCCGCCGCCGACCTGCACCGGCTGGCCGAGGTCCCGGCCGGCACGGTGCTGATCGGCAGCCACGGCGCCGAGCGCGCCCGGGTCGGCGAGCACGGTCTGGACCGCGACGTCCTCACGCTGACCGACGACCAGTCCGACCGGCTGACCCGGCTCGGCGGGGAGATGCAGGCGGTCGCGCGCGGCAGGGACGGGGTCTGGGTCGAGACGAAGCCCGCCGCGGTGGTGGTGCACACCCGCATGGCGGACCCGGGCACCGGCGACGCCGCGGAGCGGGAGGCGCTCGGCGTCGGCCAGCGTCTCGGGTCCGTGACCCTGCACGGCAAGAAGGTCGTCGAGGTGTCCGTGCTGGACGCCGACAAGGGTGCCGCGCTGGTGGCGCTCCGGGACGAGCTCCGGGCCGGGTCCGTGCTGTCCGCCGGCGACGACGTCACCGACGAGCACGCCTTCGAGGCGCTCGGTCCCGACGACCTCACCGTCAAGGTCGGCGACGGCCCGACCGCCGCCCGGTACCGCGTGCCGGACCCCGAGGCGCTGTCCGCGCTGCTGGCGGGGCTGGCCGCGGACCTCGCGCCCGGGGCCGCCGGCGCCGGCGGGGCCGATCCCGCGCGCGGAGCGCCCCCCGGGGCGTAGGTTCCGGTCGTGGGGCGACGACGCGAGCCGATGCAGGACGTCGAGCTGGTCGACGTCGGCACCGACCTGCCGCTCGCCCCCGAGGCCGAGGACCCCGAGGCGGAGGCCGCGCGCGCCCGCCGGGTCGCCCGGCGCCGGCGCGCGCTGCGCCGCTGGTGGCCGGTCCCGGTCGTCGCCGCGCTCGCGCTCGTCGGCGCGCAGGCGCTCCTCGACGCCCGCGAGGACGGCCGGGTCGCCGCCCGGCAGGAGGTCGCCGGGGTGCTGCGGACCGTCGCGCCCGGCCTGCCCGCCGCGCACCGGTACAGCCAGGAGACGGCGTCGGTCGTGCTCTCCGGCATCCCGGTGGGCGACCTGCGGATCGGCGTCGCGTCCCCGCCGTGGGACGCCGCGCGCGAGCTGGTCGCGCTCGACCGCGACGGGACCCAGGTCTGGTCGACGTCGCTGGAGGACGGCGGCCGGGCCGAGCCCGACGTCGGCATGGAGTACCCGACCTGCGCGCCCGACGCCGAGCCGGTGGCGACCGTCCGGTGCCTCGTCCTCGACCGCGGCGCGGCCGACGCCGCCGACGACTCCGGGAGCTGGGCGCCGGCCGCGCCCAGCGCGGCCCGCCTCGTGGCGCTCGACGCCGCGACGGGCGAGCTGCGCGCCACCCGCCAGGTCGCGCCGATGTCGGGCTGGGGCGGCGCCGACGGCCTCCAGGTGCTGGCGTCGATCGCCGACGGCACCCTGCGGGTCTCCGCGTGGGACACGGCGGCGGACCGGGGCGCGCCCGACGACGGCGGCGCGGCCCCGTTGTGGCGCACCGACGTCCCGCTCACCGACCCGGAGGCCGCCGCGCGGCTCTTCTACCCGCCGGGCGTGTCCGTCGCGCCGGGGCGGGTGCTTGTGCAGGGCGAGCTCGGCTCCTGGGCGTTCGACGCCGCCGACGGGCGGCTCCAGGCGTCCGGGGCCGACTACCTGTCCGTGTCCCGCACGGGGCACCTGCTGGCGAGCGGCGGCGCCGGTGCGCGCCTGCTCGACGACGACGGGGAGCCCCTGACCGACCTGCCCGGCCAGCCGCTGTGGCTGTCCGTGGACGACGGCTCGGTGCCCGGCGTGGAGCTGGTGGCCTCGTCGACCTCGGAGGGCCGGGTCCTGGTGGGCGTGGACGCCGAGTCGGGTGCCGAGCTGTGGACGTCGCCGCACCCCCGCTGGTCGGACCCGGCGGCGGTGCTGCTGGAGGGCACGCTGTACGGCGCGGACACCGACGGTCTGTGGGCGTTGGACGTGGCGACCGGCCGCGAGGTCTGGCGCACGGTCGTGGAGGTGTCCGGCGACGGCGCGTCGGTGATGACGGACGGCCGGTACGTCCTGGTGCTCGCCCGGCCGGACGCGCTGGCGGAGCTCGGCCTGACGGTCGGCGCCGCCCCGACGGCGTCCGGCCGCGCCGACGACGGCCGCGACCCGGCCCTGTCGTCCCAGCGCGCGCTCGCGGCGTTCGCGCTGTCCTCCGGCGCGCCCGCGTGGGCGACGCGGCTGCCCCCCGGCGTGCAGGGCGTGTGGCCCTACGGCGGCGACCTGCTCGGCTACGGCGACTCGGACGTCGTGGTCCTCAACTGACCGCCGCGAGTTCACCCGCAGGTCAGCCTGGTGTGGTTGGATGTCCGTGGACCGAGGGGGGTCACCCGACCTCCCTCGACCCGTGTCAGCGAAGACACTCTGACACTCTTCACGACGGATCGTCCGGCACGTACCTGCCGGTGAAGGGATCGATGAACCATGGCTACGGTCACGTTCGACAAGGCCACCCGGGTGTACCCGGGCACGGAGCGTCCCGCGGTGGACGCCCTCGACCTGCACATCGAGGACGGCGAGTTCCTCGTCCTCGTCGGCCCCTCGGGCTGCGGCAAGTCGACCTCCCTCCGCATGCTGGCGGGCCTGGAGGACGTCAACGCGGGTCGCATCCTCATCGGCGACCGCGACGTCACCGACGTCCAGCCGAAGGACCGGGACATCGCGATGGTGTTCCAGAACTACGCGCTGTACCCGCACATGACGGTCGCCGACAACATGGGCTTCGCGCTCAAGATCGCCGGCACCCCGAAGGCGGAGATCCGCACCCGCGTCGAGGAGGCCGCCAAGATCCTCGACCTGACCCAGTACCTCGACCGCAAGCCGAAGGCCCTCTCGGGTGGCCAGCGGCAGCGCGTCGCGATGGGTCGCGCCATCGTCCGCCAGCCGCGCGTGTTCCTCATGGACGAGCCGCTGTCGAACCTGGACGCGAAGCTCCGCGTGCAGACCCGCACCCAGATCGCGTCGCTCCAGCGCCGCCTGGGCGTCACCACGGTCTACGTCACGCACGACCAGACCGAGGCGCTCACCATGGGCGACCGCATCGCGGTCCTCAAGGACGGCCTCCTGCAGCAGGTCGGCACCCCGCGCGACATGTACGACACCCCGGCCAACGTGTTCGTCGCCGGCTTCATCGGCTCCCCGGCCATGAACATCGGCACGTTCCCGATCACCGACGGCGTCGCGAAGGTCGGCTCGGCCGGCATCGCCGTGCCGCGCGACGTGCTCGGCACGCTGGCGTCGGACGACAACAACTCCATCACCATCGGGTTCCGCCCGGAGGCGCTGGACGTCGTCCCGCAGGGCACCCCGGACTCGATCCCGGTGTCGGTCAACATCGTCGAGGAGCTCGGCTCCGACGCGTTCGTGTACGGCTCGCTCGTCGGCGAGGCCGGCGCGGCGGACGTCCACTCGGGCGCCGGCGACGCGCAGGTCATCGTGCGCGTCGACCCGCGGCAGGTCCCGGCCAAGGGCGAGACCATCCACGTCCGCATCCGCACCGGCGAGCAGCACCTGTTCCACGCCGGCTCGGGCGAGCGCATCGCGCACTGACGCACCACATCTCCACGCCGTAGGGGCGGGGCCGGCACGCACCGGCCCCGCCCCTTCGTCGTCCGGATGGGAGAATCGACCCATGACCCCTCGCACGCGCCTGCAGATCACCGCGGCCGCGCCGGACCCGGCCCTGCTCGACCTGCCCTGGGACGTGCCGCTGGCCGACTGGCCGGCCGAGCGCCTGGCCGCTCTCCCCCGCGGCATCTCCCGGCACACCGTGCGGTTCGCGCGGCTGTCCGGCCGGGTCGTCGCGATCAAGGAGATCGGCGAGACCGTCGCGTACCGGGAGTACGAGCTGCTGCGCCAGCTCGGCCGCCTGGACGTCCCGAGCGTGGAACCGGTCGGCGTCATCACCGGGCGCACCGCGCCCGACGGCGAGCCGCTCGAGGCCGTGCTCATCACGCAGCACCTGCGGTTCTCGCTGCCGTACCGCGCGCTGTTCAGCCAGGCGCTGCGGCCCGACACCGCCACCCGGCTCATCGACGCCCTCGCCGTGCTGCTGGTCCGCCTGCACCTCGTCGGCTTCTACTGGGGCGACGTGTCGCTGTCGAACACGCTGTTCCGCCGGGACGCCGAGACGTTCGCGGCCTACCTGGTCGACGCCGAGACCGGCGACCTGCACGACGAGCTCACGCCCGGCCAGCGCGCGTACGACCTCGAGGTCGCGCGGGTCAACATCATCGGCGAGCTCATGGACCTGCAGGCCGGCGAGTTCCTGGACGAGGACGTCGACGCGGTCGCGATCGGCGACGCCCTGGCCGAGCGGTACGAGGAGCTGTGGTCCGCGCTGACCAGCTCCGAGTCGTTCGGGCTGAACGAGCGCTGGCGGGTGCAGGCCCGCATCGAGCGGCTCAACGACCTGGGCTTCGACGTCGGCGAGCTCGACATCACCACCGACATCGACGGCACCACGGTCCGCATCCAGCCGAAGGTCGTCGACGCCGGGCACCACTCGCGCCGGCTCATGCGGCTCACCGGGCTCGACGTGCAGGAGAACCAGGCGCGCCGGCTGCTCAACGACCTCGACCAGTACGTGGCCGCGATGGACCGGCAGAACGACGACGAGACGTTCGTCGCGCACGACTGGCTCACCGAGGTGTTCGAGCCCGCCGTCCGCGCCGTGCCGCGCGACCTGCGGCCCAAGCTCGAGCCCGCGCAGCTCTACCACGAGCTGCTCGACCACCGGTGGTTCCTGTCGGAGGCGCAGAAGCGCGACGTCCCGATGCGCGAGGCCGTGAGGTCCTACACGCAGGACATCCTGCCGAACCGCCCCGACGAGGAGTCGATCCTGGGCGTCTCGGCGGCGGACCTGCGCGAGGACACGGACGTCATCCCGGTCGTCCGGGACTGACTAGAGCTCGACGCGCTCGTTCTCGCCCTCGAGGCGCTCGCCCTTCGCCTTCGCCTTCACGAAGCTGAGCAGCGTCGCGACCCGGCCGCCGGGGGCGTCCCAGTACTCCGCGGACTCGGCGCGCACGCGCAGCAGCACGGCCTGCGGGGAGTCCGGGCCGTCGGGCAGCCACGCCTCGACGCCGGCGCTCCACAGCTCGCGCTTCTTCGCGACGTCCTCGACCGGCTCGGCGACGCCCGCCACCGACACCCAGGTCGCGCCCGACCCGACGGTCACGTTGACCCGCGGGTCGGCGGCGACGTGCGCGAGCTTGCGGGAGCCGCGCTCGGCGAAGAACCACAGGTCCCCGTCGAACTCGACCTCCTGCAGCGCCATCGGGCGCGCGATCAGGGTGCCGTCCGGGGCGACGGTGGTGAGCACGCCGAGGCGCTCGTCCTTCAGCATCCCGGCGACGGTGCGGACGGGGTCGGTGGTGTCGTGGCTCATGCGACCACTGTCCGCCCGCCCCGGGGTGACCGCACCCCGGGGACGGCCGGGCGGGTCAGGAGGCGCGGGTGCGGGCGACCTCGTACAGGGCGATGCCCGCGGCGACGCCGGCGTTCAGGCTCTCGACCTCGCTCGCGATCGGGATGGACGCGATCGCGTCGCAGTGCTCGCGCACCAGGCGGGACAGGCCCTTGCCCTCCGAGCCGACCACGAGCACCAGCGGGTCCGCCGAGTACGGCAGGTCCGCGACCGCGACGTCGCCGCCGCCGTCCAGGCCCACGATGAAGCAGCCGGCCTCGTGCAGCCGCTCCAGCGCCCGCACCAGGTTCGTGGCCCGGGCGACCGGGACGCGCGCGGCGGCGCCCGCGGACACCTTCCAGGCCGACGCGGTCACGCCGGCGGACCGGCGCTCGGGGACCAGCACGCCGTGCGCGCCGAACGCGCCCGCGGAGCGGAGCACGGCGCCGAGGTTGCGCGGGTCGGTCACGCCGTCGAGCGCGACGATCAGCGGCGCGCGGTCGCTGGCGGCGGCGACGTCCAGCAGGTCCTCGACGTCGCCGTAGTCGTACGGCGGCACCTGGATCGCGACGCCCTGGTGCACCGAGCCGTCGGTGAGCCGGTCGAGCTCGGGCTTCGTGACCTCGAGCAGCGGGTAGCCGGCCTCGGTCGCGGTGCGCAGGATCTCTCGGGTGCGGTCGTCGGCCTCGAGCCGGGTCGCGATGTACACCGCGGACACCGGGATGCCGGCGCGCAGCGCCTCGACCACGGAGTTCCGCCCGGCGACGACCTCCGTCGCGCCCGCGCCCCGCGCCTTGCCCGCGGCGCCGCCGCCCCGGCCGGCCGGGCGGTTGCCCGAGCCGCGGGTGCCCGCGACCGCGCGGCGCTCGGCCGCGGCCTTCTTCTTGGCGGCGGGGTGGTAGGACCGCTCCTCCGCCTTCGGGGTGGGCCCCTTGCCCTCGAGCCCGCGGCGGCGCTGGCCGCCCGAGCCGACGGAGGCGCCCTTCTTGGAGCCCGGCTTGCGTGTGGCGCCGCGGCGCTGGGAGTTCCCGGCCATCAGTCCTCGTCCTCGGTGGTCTGGCGCGCGGCGAGTGACCAGCGCGCGCCGGTGGCGTTGTCCTCGACGGCCACGCCCGCGGCCGTCAGGCGGTCGCGGATCGCGTCCGCGGTGGCCCAGTCGCGGGCCGCACGGGCGGCGGCGCGGGCGTCGAGCTCGGCGCGCACCAGGGCGTCGAGCGCCTCGGCGTGCCGGTCGTCGGCCGCGGCCGCGCCCCACTGCTCGCCGGCCGGGTCCAGGCCCAGCACGTCGAGCATGGCGCGCACGGCCACGAGGCCCGCGCGCACGGCGGCGTCGTCCCCGGCGGCCAGGGCGGTGTTGCCCGCGCGCAGGTGCTCGTGGACGACGGCGAGCGCCGCCGGCACGTTCAGGTCGTCGTCCAGCGCGGCGCCGAAGCCCTCGGGCAGCTCCGCCGTCGCCAGCTCCGCGGCCTCGACCGCGCCCACCCGCTCGGTGGCGCGCTGCACGAAGCCGGCGAGCCGGTCCCAGGTGGCCTCGGACTCGGCGAGCGTGTCCGGGGTCCACTCCAGCATCGACCGGTACTGCACCGCGGTCAGCGCGTACCGCACCACCGCCGGGCGCACGGTCTCCAGCAGCGTGCTGACCAGCAGGCCGTTGCCGAGCGACTTGCTCATCTTCGCGCCGGCCTGGGTGACCCAGCCGTTGTGCAGCCAGTACCGGGCGAACCCGTACCCCGCGGCGCGGGACTGGGCCTGCTCGTTCTCGTGGTGCGGGAACCGCAGGTCCAGGCCGCCGCCGTGGATGTCGAAGGTGTCGCCCAGGTAGCGCTGCGCCATGGCGGAGCACTCCAGGTGCCAGCCCGGTCGGCCGCGGCCGAACGGGGTGTCCCAGGAGGCCGTCTCCGGCTCCCCGGGCTTGGCGGCCTTCCAGAGCGCGAAGTCGTGCGGGTCGCGCTTGTCGTCCCCCGCGCCGTCGGGCGCCGGGGCCATGTCGTCGAGCCGCTGGCTGGTGAGCGAGCCGTAGTCGGCGTACGAGCGCACGTCGAAGTAGACGTCGCCCTCGGCCGCCACGTAGGCGTGCCCCGTGTCGACCAGGCGCTGCATCAGGGACACCATCGCGGGCACGTGACCGGTGGCGCGGGGCTCGTAGGTGGGCGGCAGCACGCCGAGCGCGTCGTAGGCGGCGGTGAACGCGCGCTCGTTCTGCATCGCCCACGCCCACCACGCGACGCCGGCCTCGGCCGACTTCGCGAGGATCTTGTCGTCGATGTCGGTGACGTTCCGGACCAGGGTCACGTCGTGCCCGGTGCGGCGGAGCCAGCGGACCAGGACGTCGAACGCGACCCCGGACCGGACGTGGCCCACGTGCGGGGGCGCCTGGACCGTCGCGCCGCACAGGTAGATGCCGACCGCGCCCGGGGTCACGGGGACGAAGTCGCGCACCTCGCGGGTGGCGGTGTCGAACAGGCGCAGGCTCACGAGGGTCAAGGCTACCGGTCGGGGCGCTCCGGGCCGGTGGCGACCGGCTCCCGGTCGTCGGCGAACCGGGCGGCCTCCGCGCTCAGGGCGTCCAGCACCCGCCGCACGACCCGGCGCGCACGGCGGTCGGGGCGCACGAGGGCGTCCACCCGCCGGCCCGCGCGGACTCCGGCGAGCGGCACCAGCACCGCGCCGCGGCGCCCCGCGGTGTGCCGGGGCAGCAGGCTCACGCCGTGCCCCGCGGCCACCAGCGCCTCGACGACGCCGAAGTCGTTGAACCGCTGCACGATCCGCAGCGGCCGCCCCGCCACCGCGCCGACGGCGTCCAGCACGCCCGCGACCGGGAACCCGGCCCGCACCGCGATCCACGGCTCGTCGGCGAGGTCGGCCGGGGTGACGGTCGCACGTCCGGCGAGGCGGTGGCCGGGCGGCAGCGCGACGTCGAGCGGCTCGCGCAGCAGCGGGACGACGTCGACGCCCGCCGGCCATTCGGCGCCCGCGTCCGGGCGGTGGGCGACGACGAGATCGAAGTCGGCGGCCAGCGCGGGGAACTCGTCCTGGGCGACGTCCTCGTCCCCGAGCTCGACCCGCACCCCGTCCATCGCGGCGACCCGCCGGAGCAGGCCCGGCAGCAGCAGCTCGGCGCCCGACTGGAACGCGGCGACCCGGACCAGGCCGTGCGGGGCGGACCGGAACGCGTCGACGGCCGCCTCGGCACGCTCGAGGGCGACCGCCACGTCCGCGGCGGCATCGGCCAGCGCGTGCCCGGCGCCGGTGAGCCGCACGCCGCGGCCGGAGCGCTCGACCACCTCGGCCCCGGCGTCCCGGGCGAGCACGCGCAGCTGCTGGGACACCGCGGAGGGGGTCAGGTGCAGCGCGGCGGCGGCCGCGGTCACGCCGCCACGGTCCCGGACCGCCCGGAGCGTCGCGAGGTGGCGGGTGTCCATGCAGCGACGCTACAGGGAGGGTGCGCGATCTTTCGATGGTGCTGCACGGTGCGCGCGGGCGAGGATCGGCGCATGCCACCCCGGGACCGCCTGCTCGCCCTCACCGTCGCCGTGCTCTGGGGGCTGAACTTCCCGGCGATCCACCTGTCGCTCGAGCAGTTCCCGCCGTTCTTCCTGGTGGCCCTCCGGTTCGCGCTGCTCGCCGTGCCGACGCTGCTGCTCGTGCCGCGCCCGCGGGTCCCGGTGCGCTGGCTGCTCGGGTACGGCATCGGGTTCGGGGTGCTGCAGTTCGCGTTCCTCTACCTCGCGATGGACACCGGCATGCCGACAGGGCTGGCGTCCCTGGTGCTGCAGGCCTCGGCCCCGTTCACCGTGCTGCTGGGCGCGGCCTGGCTGCGCGAGCGGATCACCGCGCGGCAGGCGGTCGGCGTGGCGGTCGCGATCTGCGGGCTGGGCGGGATCGCGGCGCTGCGCGCCGGGGCCGGGGCGTCCGCGGGGCTGCTGCCGGTGGTGCTGACGCTGTGCGGCGGGCTCGGCTGGGCGTTCGGCAACGTGTCCAGCCGGCAGGCCCGCCCGGACAGCCCGCTGCGGTTCATGCTGTGGATGTCGGTCGTGCCGCCGCTGCCGATGCTGGCGCTGTCGCTCGTGCGTGAGGGCCCCGCGGCGATCGGCCGCTCGCTCACGACCCTCGGGACCGCGACCGGGGCCTGGGCGCTGGCGGGGCTGGCGTTCACGGTCCTCGTGGCGACCGTCGTCGGCTCGGGGATCTGGACCGCCCTGCTGGCGAGGCACCCGTCGGGCGTGGTGGCCCCGTTCTCGATGCTGGTCCCGGTCGTGGGCATCGCGGCGTCCTGTGCGTTCCTGGGCGAGCGCCCGTCCCCGCCGGAGCTGGCCCTGGGCGCCGTGGTGGTCTCGGGCGTCCTGATCGCCACCCGCCCCGCACCGCCCACGCCCGCCGTCGCTCTCCCGGCCACCCCCACGCGAGCGTCCACGCCGAGATGACAACTCTCGGCTGTCCCGCGGCACGCGCGCACAGCCGAGAGTTGCCATCTCGACGAGCAGGGGTCGTCGAGGCGCGCGGTGGAGACTCGGCGCGCGGGTGGCGCGGGCGCGGGTGGCGCGGGCGCGCGGGGGGCTAGGCGCGCGGGGCGATCAGGGCCGTCGCGATCGCGGCGATGCCCTCGCCGCGGCCCGTGAGGCCGAGGCCGTCCGTGGTCGTGGCGGAGACCGAGACCGGGGCGCCGGCCGCGGCCGTCAGCGCGGCCTCCGCCTCGGCCCGGCGCGGGGACAGGCGGGGGCGGTTGCCGATCACCTGGACCGCGACGTTCCCGACCGCGAACCCCGCCTCCCGCACCAGCCGCGCGGCCTCAGCCAGCAGGGTCGTCCCCGCGGCCCCGGCCCACTCCGGGCGGGACGTGCCGAACACCGAGCCCAGGTCGCCGATCCCCGCCGCGGAGAGCAGCGCGTCGGCCGCGGCGTGCGCGGCGACGTCGGCGTCGGAGTGGCCGGCCAACGGCGCCTCGCCCGGCCAGGCGAGGCCCGCGAGGTGCAGGACGGCGCCGGGCGCGGGCTCGGGGTCGTTCGCGTGCACGTCGACGCCGACCCCCGTGCGCGGCAGGCCCGGCACGCCGGTGCCCGCGCCCTCGGGGACCCCGCCCGCCGGCCCGGCGGCCGCTGCCGTCACGCCCGCGCCCCGTCGCGCGCCGCGGCGTCCCGCGCCAGCAGCTCCGCCACCGCCAGGTCCCGCGTCGTCGTGATCTTCATGGCCTGCTCCTCCCCCGGGCACGACCCACACCTGCTCCCCCAGCGCCTCGACGAGCGAGGCGTCGTCGGTCGCGGCGGTCGCCTCGGACGCGGCCCGGTCGGCCCCGGCGGTGTGCGCCGCGTCGAGCAGCGCCCGGTCGAACCCCTGGGGCGTCTGCACGGCGCGCATGGTGGCACGCGGGACGGTCGCGACCACGGGGGCGCCGCCGTCGACGGGCTCGCCGACCTGCTTGATGGTGTCGGCGACCGGGAGCCCGGGCACCACGGCCCGGTGCCCGGCGCGGACGGCGGCCTCGACGGACCGGATCAGGGCGGGCGACGCGAGGGCGCGCGCGGCGTCGTGCACGAGGACGACGTCGACGTCGTCGGCGAGCGCGGCGAGCCCGGCGGCGACGGACGCCTGCCGCGACCCCGCGCCCTCGACGACGGTCACCGGCACGCCGATCCCCGGCCGCACGGGACCGCCGAGCAGGGCCCGGAAGCCCCCGGTCCGGCCGGGCGGGACGGTGACGACCACGGACAGCACGACGCCCGACGCAGCGAGGCGTCGGGCGGCGTGGACGACCAGCGGGACCCCGGCGAGCTCGACGAGCGCCTTCGGTCCCGGCAGGCCGAGCCGCGTACCGCTGCCGGCGGCGGTCAGGATGGCCGCGGTGGGCATGCGGGCGCGGTCGGCCGGTGTCGGAGGGTCAGCGCGCCGTCAGGACGCGAGCACCTCGTCGAGGATGGCCTCGGCCTTCTCCTCCTCGGTGTGCTCGGCCAGCGCGAGCTCCGAGACGAGGATCTGCCGGGCCTTGGCGAGCATGCGCTTCTCGCCCGCGGACAGGCCGCGGTCGGCGTCCCGGCGGGAGAGGTCGCGGACGACCTCGGCGACCTTGATCACGTCGCCGGAGGCGAGCTTCTCGAGGTTGGCCTTGTAGCGGCGCGACCAGTTGGTCGGCTCCTCGGTGTAGGGGGCGCGCAGCACGTCGAACACGCGCTCCAGGCCCTCGGCCCCGACGACGTCCCGCACACCCACGAGGTCGACGTTCTCCGCCGGCACCTCGATGGTCAGGTCACCCTGGGCGACCTTCAGCTTGAGGTAGATCTTGTCCTCGCCGCGGATGGTCCTGGTCTTGATCTCCTCGATCAGCGCTGCACCGTGGTGCGGGTAGACAACCGTCTCCCCAACAGTGAAAGTCATCTGCAGGTGTCCCCTTTCGCGGAAGCCCAGTCTACCACGCGGCAACGGGGGGATTTCGTGGAGATCAGCCGCGTTTGCGCAGGTCAGGGCGTTGTCGGCCACGTCAGAGATTCGACACGCCGCGCGGCGTGGTGGCGGGACGCCCCCGGGTGGATAGTCTCCGACGAGGGCCCCGTGCGACCCCGTCCCCGGCCGCGCACCCCGCTGACCTGCGACGACGCCGTCCGTGGGACCGAAGGCCCACGCAGCCGCCGAGAGGCCGTGCACGGCACCCCCGCGCCCACGTAGGCTCGGCCTCGCACGCCCGCGCGCGTGCCGCAGCCCCCCGCGCACCGCAGCGCCCGCCCCACCGCACCGAGGAGTCCACCGTGGCCCGCAGCCGCACGTCCGCCCGCCCCGTCGTCGTCGGGGCCGTCCTGGCCCTCGCGGCGGCCCTGTCCGGCTGCTCGGTGACCAACCAGATCACCACCGAGGTCGCGTACTCGGCGTCGGACGGCGTGCGAGCGACGCTCGGCGACCTGACGGCGGAGAACCTGCTGATCGTCGCGGAGGCGGCCGACGCTCCCGGCGCGCTGCAGGGCGCCCTGACCAACCGCGGCGACGAGGCGCTGACCGTCGAGCTGTCGCTCGAGGGCTCGTCCGAGCGCGTGCGCGTCGAGTCCGGCGCCACCGTGCTGCTGGGCGGCGGCTCCGGCGAGGGCGGCGCGGACGGCGACGAGCGCGAGCAGGTCGTCTTCGACGCCGCGGGCGCCCCGGGCTCGACCGTCGAGCTGACGCTGAGCACCGGCGCGGCGGGCGACGAGACCGTCCCGGTCCCCGTCCTCGACGGCACGCTGCCGGAGTACGCGGACCTGGTCCCGGAGCTGGTCGAGGAGACCCCCGAGCCGACCGCCACCGAGACCGCGTCCGCCGAGGACACCACGGAGCCCGGCACCGAGGAGACGACGGCGCCGACCGCCGAGGCGACCGCCGGCACCGAGGGCTGACGCTCCGGCGGGTCCGTCCCGCCCCCACGCACGGCACAGGCCCCGTCCGGACGGACGGGGCCTGTGTCGTACGGCCCGGGCGGTCGGCGCGCGGTTCCCCTCCCGACCCGCGCGCCGGTCGCCGTGCCCCGGAGCGGCTCAGCCGAAGCGGCCGGAGATGTAGTCCTCGGTCGCCTGCTCCTTGGGCGACGAGAACATCGTGGCGGTGTCGTCGATCTCGATGAGCTTGCCGGGCTGGCCGGTGCCGGCGATGTTGAAGAACGCCGTCCGCTCCGAGACGCGGGCCGCCTGCTGCATGTTGTGCGTGACGATGACGATCGTGTACTCGCTCTTGAGCTCGGCGATCAGGTCCTCGATGGCGAGGGTCGAGATCGGGTCGAGCGCGGAGCACGGCTCGTCCATGAGCAGCACCTGGGGCTTCACCGCGATGGCGCGGGCGATGCACAGGCGCTGCTGCTGGCCGCCGGACAGGCCGGAGCCCGGGCGGTCCAGGCGGTCCTTGACCTCGTTCCACAGGTTGGCGCCGCGCAGCGAGGCCTCGACGAGGTCGTTCGCGTCGCCCTTCGAGATCCGGCGGTTGTTCAGCCGGACGCCGGCGAGCACGTTCTCCGCGATCGACATCGTCGGGAACGGGTTCGGGCGCTGGAACACCATGCCGACCTGGCGGCGCACGGCCACCGGGTCGATCTCGTCGCCGTAGAGGTCCACGCCCTCGACCGCGACGGTGCCCTCGACGCGCGCGCCGGGGATGACCTCGTGCATGCGGTTGAGCGTGCGGAGGAACGTCGACTTCCCGCAGCCGGACGGGCCGATGAACGCGGTCACCGAGCGGGGCTCGATGGTCATGTTCACGTCCTCGACGGCCTTGAAGGCGCCGTAGTAGATGTTCAGGTCCTTGACGTCGATGCGCTGAGCCATCTCGGTCGTCTCCTTGGGCTTGGTGAAGGGGAGGTGGGGGCGGCGGGTCAGCGGATCTTCGGGGCGAAGATCCGCGTGACGAGGCGCCCGATGAGGTTCAGCACCATGACGATGAGGAAGAGCGTGAGGGCGGCGGCCCAGGCGCGCTGCAGGTTGATGTCCGGGATGCAGCTCGCGTCGCCGTCCGAGCACGGGACCAGGCCCTGAGCGTACTGCCGGTACACGTAGACGGGCAGGGTCATCATGCGGCCCTCGAACAGGTTGAAGTTGATCGAGTCGACCACCCCGACCGTGAGCAGCAGCGGGGCCGTCTCGCCGATGACGCGGGCGATCGCCAGCATCACGCCGGTGGTGAGGCCGGCGACCGAGGTGCGCAGGACGACCTTGATGATGGTCAGCCAGCGCGGCACGCCGAGCGCCAGGGAGGCCTCGCGCAGCTCGTTCGGGACGAGCCGCAGCATCTCCTCGCTGGACCGGATCACGACCGGGATCATCAGCACGGACAGGGCGACCGAGCCGATGGCGCCGAACTTCGCGCCCGGGCCGAGGAGCAGCGCGAACAGCGCGTAGGCGAACAGGCCGGCGACGATGGACGGGATGCCCGTCATCACGTCGACCAGGAAGGTCACCACGCGGGCGAGCGGCTTGCCGTTGCCGTACTCGACCAGGTAGATCGCGGTGAGCAGGCCGATCGGCACCGAGATCAGCGCGGCGAACAGCGTGATCTCGAGCGTGCCGACGATGGCGTGGTAGATGCCGCCCGCGTCCATGCCGCCGAACACGCCGCGCATGGAGTTGAGCAGGAAGTAGGAGTCCAGCCGGCCGATGCCGCGGGACACCACGGTCCAGGTGAGCGACAGCAGCGGGATCATCGCCAGCACGAACGCGGAGATGATCAGCACGCGCATCGTGACGTCGGTACGGCGCCGGCGGCGGTCCGTGGCCTGCAGCGCCTCGCGCAGCGACGCGCCCGCCGGGGTGGTGGTGGTCGGGGTGGTCGTCATGTCAGTTCGCCCCCGAGAAGTCCTTGCGCCGCGCGACGATCGCGCGGGCGGCCATGTTCACGGCCAGGGTGATGATGAACAGGGCGAGACCGGTGGCGATCAGCGTCGCGACGCCGGTCTGGTTGGCCTCGGGGAACTGCGCGGCGATGTTCGCGGCGATCGTCTGCTGCTGCCCGGCGGCGAGCAGCTGGAACGAGTAGAGGAACCCGGGCGACAGGATCATCAGCACGGCCATCGTCTCGCCGAGCGCGCGGCCCAGGCCGAGCATGGCGGCCGACACGATGCCGGACCGGGCGAACGGCAGCACGGCCATCCGCACGACCTCCCACTGCGTCGCGCCGAGGGCCAGGGCGGCCTCCTCGTGCAGGCGCGGGGTCTGCAGGAACACCTCGCGGCAGATCGCGGTGATGATCGGCAGGATCATCACGGCGAGCACGACGGCCACGGTCATCATCACGCGGCCGGTCGGCGAGACCACGCCGCCGAAGAACGGGATCCAGCCGAGGTACGTCCCGAGGAACTCCCACACCGGCTGCACGACCGGGCTGAGCACCAGACCGCCCCACAGGCCGTAGACGACCGAGGGGATGGCGGCGAGCAGGTCGACCACGTACCCGAGCGCGCTCGCGAGCCGCCGCGGCGCGTAGTGCGAGGTGAACAGCGCGATGCCGATGGCGACCGGGGTCGCCAGCAGCAGCGACACCGCGGCCGCGAGCAGCGTGCCGAAGATCAGCGGGCCGACGAAGCCCAGCAGGCTGGTGTCCTCGGGGAACCAGCTGACCGCGTCCGACAGCTCGGACGAGTCCGCGGTGAGGGCCGGCCACGCGCGCTGGACCAGGAACACGGCCACGGCGGCCAGGATCACGAGGATCAGGACGCCGGCCCCGGTGGCGAGCCAGCGGAACGCCAGGCTGCCGCCACGGTCGCCGTGGCCCGAGCGCAGCCTGCGGGCCGTCGTGCCGGGCTTCACCGGCTCGGTGGGCCCCGCGGTGCGGGACTGGGTGCTGGTCACGCGGTCTCCAGGGGGAGGGGGAGGAGAGAGGTCGTGTCTCGCGCCGACGGCCGGCCCACCGCGAGGTGGACCGGCCGGGGTCCGGGCGGGAGGGGCGGCCGACGGGTCACGACGGCCGCCCCTCCCCCCGGGGTGATCAGGACGCCAGGGTGATCGCGTCGATCGACGCCTGGACGTCGGAGCGCAGGTCGTCCGAGATCGGCGCGGAGCCCGCGGCCGACTCGGAGGCCGCCTGGCCCTCGGCGGAGGCGACGTAGGTCGCGAACGCCTTGACCAGGTCGACGTCGTCCTGCGAGTCGTAGGACTGGCAGACGACCAGGTACGAGGCGAGGATCAGCGGGTAGGCGCCGGCCTCGGTCGTGGTGCGGTCGATGTCGATGACGATGTCACCCTCCTCGCGCGAGTCGTCGCGCGGGGAGACGTCGAGCGCGGCCGCGGCGGCCTCCTCCGACGGGGCGACGAACTCGTCGCCGACCTGGATCGAGACCTTGCCGAGCGAGCCGGCCTTCGAGGCGTCCGCGTAGCCGATGGTGCCCTGGCCGCCCTGGACGGTCTGGATCAGGCCGGAGGTGCCCTGGCCGGACTCGCCGCCCTCGACCGCCCAGTCGCCGGAGGCCTCGGCCGTCCACGCGCCGTTGCCGGCCTTCGCCAGGTAGTCGGTGAAGTTCTTCGTGGTGCCCGACTCGTCCGAGCGGTGCACGGTGGTGATCGCCAGGTCCGGCAGCGTCACGTCCGGGTTCGCCTCGGCGATGGCCGGGTCGTTCCAGTTCGTGATCGTGTTGTTGAAGATGTTCGCGATCGTCTCGGCCGAGAGGTTCAGCTCGGTGACGCCCTCGAGGTTGAAGACGACGGCGATCGGGGAGATGTAGACCGGCAGGTCCACCGCGCTGGCGCCGAAGCAGCGCTCCTGCGCCTGGGCCAGCTCGTCCTCGTCGAGCGCGGAGTCGGTACCCGCGAACTTCACGGAGCCGTCGAGGAACGCGGTGCGGCCGCCACCCGAGCCGACCGGGTCGTACGAGACGGTGACGTCGGGGTTCGCGTTCTGGAACCCGGCGCGCCAGGCCTCCATCGCGGACTCCTGCGACGAGGCGCCCGAGCCGGCGAGCTCACCCGAGAGGGAGCTGGTCGAGCCGGTGTCGGATCCGCCGGAGGTCTCGGCGGCGCCCGTCGGGTTGTCCGAACCACATGCCGTGAGGGAGAGGGCGACGACGCCGGCGAGGGCGAGGGCACCCGTACGACCGCGGTTGAGCTTCACAGTGTTGTCCGTCCTGTCGTGACGCGGCGCGCACCCGTCTGTGCGCGACCTGGCGCCGACGCTAAGGAGCGCAGGTGACCAGGCTCCCGTAGCCGGGTGAACGGACGGTGAACGAGCGGACAATCCTGGCGGGGACCCGCGTGGCGCGCGTCACGCCCGGCCGGTCAGGCCGGGTCGTCGTCGAGCAGCTTGTAGCCGAGGCCGCGCACGGTGACCAGGAGCGTCGGGTTCCCCGGGTCCGGCTCGATCTTGGCGCGCACCCGCTTCACGTGCACGTCGAGGGTCTTGGTGTCGCCGACGTAGTCGGTCCCCCAGACGCGGTCGATGAGCTGGCCGCGGGTGAGCACCCGGCCCGCGTTCCGCAGCAGCAGCTCGAGCAGCTCGAACTCCTTGAGGGGGAACGCCACGGGCTGGTCGTCGACCGTGACGGTGTGCCGCTCGACGTCCATCCGGACCCGGCCGGCGGCGAGCACGCCGTCGTCCTCGACCTCGTCGTCGGAGCCCGCCCCGCCCGTGGCAGGCGCCTGGCGACGGCGCAGCACCGCGCGCACCCGCGCCAGCAGCTCGCGGGACGAGTAGGGCTTGGTCACGTAGTCGTCGGCCCCGAGCTCCAGGCCGACGACCTTGTCGATCTCGCCGTCCTTCGCGGTCAGCATGATGACCGGGACGTCGGAGCGCTGCCGGATCCGGCGGCAGACCTCGGTGCCGGACATCCCGGGGAGCATGAGGTCGAGCAGCACGAGGTCCGCGCCCTCGGACTCGAACGCCTCGACGGCCTCGGTCCCGGTGGCGGCGGTGGTGACCTGGAACCCCTCGCGGCCGAGCAGGTACGCCCAGCGGGTCGCGGTAGGACTCCTCGTCCTCGACGAGCAGGATGCGGGTCACGGGGTCAGGCCTCCGGTGCGGTGGTGTCGGGGTGGGCGGCGGCGGCGCGCGGGGCGGCCGGGCCGGTTCGGTCGGGGACGACGAGGGGCTGCGGACGGTCGTCCGCGGTCGCTGCCGGCGGCTGGCCGACGGCGACCGGGAGCCGCAGGGTGAACGTGGAGCCGCGGCCGGGCTGCGACCACACCTGCACGTCGCCGCCGTGGTCGGCCGCGACGTGCTTGACGATCGACAGGCCGAGGCCGGTGCCGCCGGTCTCGCGGCTGCGGGCCGGGTCGACGCGGTAGAACCGCTCGAACACCCGGTCCTGCTCCTCGGGCGAGATGCCGACGCCCTGGTCGACGACCGCGATCTCCACCAGGCCGTCGCGGCTGCGGACGCCGACGCCGACGGTGGTGCCGGCCGGCGAGTAGCGCACCGCGTTGTCCAGCAGGTTGCGCACCGCCTGGACGAGCATCGTGGGGTCGCCGAACACGCGGGTGCCGCGCTCGCCGCCGACCTGGAAGCCCATGTCCTTCGCGGCGGCGCCGGTCCGCGCGCGGTCGACCGACTCCGCCACGACGGCGTCGACGTCCACCACGGCGATGTCCTTCAGCGCGCCGGCCACCTGCAGCCGGGACAGCTCGAGGATCTCGTGCACCAGCTCGGAGAGCCGGTGCGCCTCCCCGACCATCCGGCCCGCGAACCGGCGGACGGCCTCGGGGTCGTCCGCGGCGTCCTGCACCGTCTCGGCCAGCAGCGAGAGCGCGCCGACCGGGGTCTTCAGCTCGTGGGACACGTTGACGACGAAGTCGCGGCGGATCGCCTCGAGGCGCCGGGCCTGGGTGTTGTCCTCGGCGAGCACCAGCAGCAGACCCGGCGCGACCTGCGCGACGCGGACCTGCAGCATCACGGTGCCCGGACCCAGGGGCCCGCGCGGCAGCTCCAGCTCCTCGTCGCGGATCAGCCCGGTGCGGCGGACGTCGGCGATCAGCTCGCGCACGGCGGCGTGCACGACCATGCCGTCCCGGACGACGCCGAGCGCGAACGCCGGCGGGCTCGCCCGGACGACGCGGTCCTCGTCGTCCAGCACCACCGCGGCGGAGCGCAGCACCGCGAGCGTCCGGACCACGCCGTCGTCGACCTCCGGCTCAGGGCGCGGCGGGATGCTGCGCTGCGCGCGCTCGCTGAACCGGAACGCCAGCGTCGCCCCGATGCCGGTGAGCAGACCCAGCACACCCACGAGCAGCGCGCCGAGACCGTTGAGACCGTCCACGGCGCCAGCGTACGGTCGTCGGTGCCGTGCCACGGACCGGCACGGCACCGCCGCGGCGGCGCCGGGCGGAGTGTTCATCTCCGTTCACCCCGAGGCGACCTGCCGTTCACCGGCGCGTTCACCGGAGCGTGCGACCGTGGGCGGCCGGGACCAGACTGGTGCACCCACGCACGCCCGCGCGCGGACCGCGCGCGAACGAGAGGAAGCCATGCGGGAGATCTTCGAGGCCGAGCTCAAGCAGCTCGGGGACGACCTGGTGGCGATGAGCCGCCGGGTCGAGCACGCGATCGGGGCCGCCGGTGAGGCGCTGCTCCGCCAGGACCTGGCCCTCGCCGAGTCGGTGATCGCGGACGACCTCGCCATCGACGCGCTCGAGCGCGACCTCGACGAGCGCTGCGTCCTGCTGCTCGCCCAGCAGCAGCCGGTCGCCACCGACCTGCGCGTCGTCGTGTCCGCGCTGCGGATGAGCGCGACGCTCGAGCGGATGGGCGACCTGGCCCGGCACGTGGCCCAGGTGGCCCGCGGCCGCTACCCGAACGCCGCCATCGACCCCGCGCTGACCGGTGTGTTCACCGAGATGAACGAGGCCGCGCGCCGCGTCGCCCAGCGCACCACCCACGTGCTGAGCTCGCACGACCTCACCGAGGCCGAGGGCATCGAGCGCGACGACGACCTGCTCGACTCGCTGCACGAGGAGACGTTCCGCGTGCTGCTGAGCCCGACGTGGGCCGGCACCGCGCAGCAGACGGTCGACGTCACGCTGCTCGGCCGGTACTACGAGCGGTTCGGCGACCACGCGGTGTCCGTCGCGCGCCGCATCGTCTACCTGGTCACCGGCGAGTTCGCGGGCGACGGCAGCGGCATCCGCTGACCCCGCCCGCGGACGGCCGTCCGCGCACGAGGCCCGTCTCCCCCGCCGCACGGGGGGACGGGCCTCGTCGCGTCCGGGGCGCGCCGCGCGAGGACGACGAGGGCCCGGGAACGACGAAGGGGCCCGGGCCGACGTGGTGTCGGCCCGGGCCCCTTCGTGCGTGCGTCGTGCTGCCGGTCAGCGGCCCTGGTTCGCGACCGCGGCGATGGCCTCGGCGGCCGCGTCGGGGTCGAGGTACGTGCCGCCCGGGTTGGTCGGCTTCAGGGTCTCCTCGTCCAGGTGGTAGACGAGCGGGATGCCGGTGGGGATGTTGATCCCGGCGATCGTCGCGTCGTCCACGTCGTCGAGGTACTTGACGATCGCGCGGATCGAGTTGCCGTGCGCGGCCACCAGGGTGGTCTTCCCGGCCTTGAGGTCGGGCACGATCTGCTCGTCCCAGTACGGCAGGGCGCGGTCGAGCACCTGCTTGAGCGCCTCGGCGCGCGGGATCGGCTCACCGGCGTAGCGCGGGTCGCTGTCCTGCGAGAACTCCGAGCCGAGCTCGATGTCCGGCGGCGGGACGTCGTAGGAGCGGCGCCAGAGCATGAACTGCTCCTCGCCGTACTCCTGCAGGGTCTGCTTCTTGTCCTTGCCCTGCAGCGCGCCGTAGTGGCGCTCGTTCAGGCGCCACGAGCGCTTGACCGGGATCCACAGGCGGTCCGCGGCGTCGAGCGCGTAGTTCGCGGTCGTGATGGCGCGGCGCAGCAGCGACGTGTGCACGACGTCCGGCAGCACGCCGGCGTCGGTGAGCAGCGTCCCGCCGCGCTTGGCCTCCGCGACGCCCTTCTCGGACAGCGCGACGTCGACCCAGCCGGTGAACAGGTTCTTCGCGTTCCATTCGCTCTCGCCGTGGCGGAGCAGAACGAGGGTGTAGGTCATGGGTCCCATCCTGCCGCACGCGGCGCCCGGGCGTCGGGGGACGTTCGGCCCGCGGAACACGGACCGCGTCCCGGGGCGTTGCACCGGGCATGCCGATCACCGGGGAGTACCAGCCCAGCACGGACCAGCGCTCGCGCGACCAGGTGGAGCTCATCGAGAGCTCCGGCGGGACGCGGGGCACCACGATGCGCGGGATGCCCGTCGTCGTCGTGACGATGCTCGGCGCGAGGTCCGGCAAGGTGCGCAAGATCCCCGTGATGCGCGTCGAGCACGACGGCGCGTACGCCGTGGTCGCGTCGCTCGGCGGGGCCCCGAAGCACCCCGTCTGGTACCACAACCTCCTGGCGCACCCGCTGGTCGAGCTGCAGGACGGGCCCGCGAAGGCCGACTACACCGTGCGCGAGGTCTCCGGCGCGGAGCGCGAGCTGTGGTGGGCGCGGGCGGTCGAGGCGTACCCCGACTACGCGGACTACCAGACCCGCACGTCCCGGGTGATCCCGGTCCTGGTCCTGGAGCCGGTCGCCGCCTGAGGGATCAGACCGCGAGGCGCGCGCGGCGCTCGGCGGCCAGGGCGTAGACCTTGAGCACCTGCTCGGCGGTCGCGTCCCAGCCGTACTGCTCGGCGACCCGCCGGGCGCCCGCCCGCCAGGTGGTGCGCGACGCCGGGTCCGCGAGCGCCGTCGCCAGCGCGTCCGCCCAGACCGCGGGGTCGTGCCCGCGCACCTGCCGCCCGGACACGCCGTCCTGCACGACCGACCGCAGCCCGCCGACCGCGGACGCGACGACGGGGGTGCCCGTCGCCTGCGCCTCGACGGCCACCAGCCCGAACGACTCGCTGCGCGACGGCACGGCCACGAGGTCCGCCGCGGCGAACCACCGCGCGAGGTCGGCGCGCGCGACCGGCGGGTGGAACCGCACGTCGTCCGCGACGCCCGACGTCGCGGCGAGCGCCTGCAGCTCGGTGAGCGCCGTCGCCCGCCCGCTCGGCCCGCCGAGGACGACCAGCAGCGGGACCGGCCGGCCCGTCGCGCGGAGCACGCCCAGCGCCCGCACCAGCACGTCGGGCGCCTTGAGCGGCTGCACCCGGCCCGCGAACACGACGACGTCCCGGTCGACGGGCAGCCCGAGGTCCCGGCGCAGGGCGGCGCGGTCGGCGCGCGGCCGGAACGTGCTCAGGTCGACGCCCGGCGCGACGACGTGCACCCGCTCGGGGTCGGCGTCGTACATGCCGACGAGGTCCTGGCCCTCCTCCGCGGTGCTCGCGACCAGCGCGTCGGCAGCCGCGACCACCTGCTCCTCGCCGATCACCCGGGTCGCCGGCTCGGGGCTGTCCCCCGGCGCGAGCGCGGCGTTCTTGACGCGGGCCATGGTGTGCATGGTGTGCACCAGCGGCACGTCCCAGCGCTCCGCCGCGAGCCAGCCGACCTGGCCGGACAGCCAGTAGTGGCTGTGCAGCACGTCGTACCAGCCGGCGGGCCGGGTCGCGCCGACGCGGAGCACGCCGGCGGTCACCGCGCACAGCTGGCCGGGCAGGTCGTTCTTGTCCAGCCCCTCGTACGGGCCGGCCGGCACGTGGTGCACGAGCACCCGGTCGTCGTGCTCGTCGAGGTGCACCGACTCCGGCAGGGCCGAGGAGGTGGCGCGCGTGAAGATCTCGACCGCGGCACCGCGGCGGGCCAGCGCCCGGGCCAGCTCGGCGATGTAGACGTTCATCCCGCCGGCGTCGCCCGTGCCGGGCTGATCCCGGGGCGAGGTGTGCACGGACAGCATGGCGATGCGCTGCGGCTCGTGCGGCACGACGGGGCTCCGGGAGGGGGGGACGACAGGCGGACTCCCCCCATTGTCGGTCATCTGGAGGGGTACGCACCGCGTGACGCCGACCACCCGGGTGGGATCGAGGGTGCCCGGGTGCCGAGGCTCAGGGGCGCGCGGCCCGGAAGTCCTCCTCCAGCTGCTCGAGCGACCGGTCCCGGGTCTCGGGGAGCACGAGGCGCACGAACAGCCAGGACAGCACGTTCAGCGCCGCGAACAGCAGGAACGTCCCGTTGACCCCGATGCCGGCGACCACCGACGGGAAGAAGCCGGAGATGACCGCGTTGGCCGCCCAGTTCCAGAACACGCAGAGCCCGATCGCGAAGCCGCGGACCCGCAGCGGGAACAGCTCCGCCAGGATCACCCAGCAGACGAGCCCGACGGACGACTGGTTGAAGCCCACGAACAGCACCAGGAAGAACGTGACGGCCACCGACCGGCCGGTGCCCTCGGGGATCGCCGCCGAGCACAGCGCGATCATCAGGTGCGACGCGATGATCCCGGTGAGGCCGACCAGCAGCAGCCCGCGCCGGGTGACCCGGTTGATGACGCGCAGGCCGATCAGCATGCCGAGCACCGAGAACACGCCGTTCAGCACGTTCGCGACGAGGGCCACGTCCCCGCTGAACCCCGACTGCCGGAGCAGCTGGGTGCCGTAGTACATGACCGCGTTGATGCCGCCGAGCTGGTTCACGACGGCCACGCCGACGCCGATCAGGACCAGCCGGCGCACCCAGGCGAGCCGCAGCTCCCCCCAGCCGCCCTGCCCGCGCGCGGCGTCGGTGCGCTCGAGGGCGACGAGGTCGCGGACCTCGCGCAGCTCGGCGGCCGCCCGCCCCGGGTCGCGCACCTGGCGCAGCACCGCGAGCGCGTCGTCCTCCCGGCCGCGGGCCAGCAGCCAGCGCGGCGACTCGGGCATCCGGAGCATCCCGACGAACAGCGCGACCGCGGGCACGGCCTGCACCGCCAGCATGTACCGCCAGACGCCGGGGTGGTCCGACCACACGGTGCCGATGACCGCGTTGATCACGAACGCGGCCAGCTGCCCGACGACGATGGCGATCTCGTTGCGCCCCGTGATCGCGCCGCGGCGCTCCGTGGGCGCGAGCTCGGCCAGGTAGACCGGCACCGTGACGGACGCGCCGCCGACCGCGAGGCCGAGCACGAACCGGGTCGCGGCCATGACCTCGAACGACGGGGCGACGACGCTGCCCAGCGCGCCGACGAAGAACACCACCGCGAGCGCCACGAGGGTGCGGCGGCGGCCGACCCGGTCCGCGAGCCGGCCGCACAGCAGCGCGCCGAGCGCCGCGCCGACGAGCAGGCTGCTCGTGACCAGGCCCTCGGTCGCCGGGGTGAGCCCGAGGTCGGCGACCATCGGGTCGAGGGCGCCGTTGATGACGCCGGTGTCGTAGCCGAACAGCAGGCCGCCGAACGTCGCGACGACCGTGATGACGTCGAGCCGCCGCAGGTGCGGTCCCGGCATCAGGGGCGGGAGGGTGCGGGCGCCCGGCGCGCCCGCGGGGCCCGCGGTCACGCCGGCACGACGCACGCCGGGGCGGGCAGCGCCGCGGTCGACACGACGGCCCCGTCCCGGAGCACGGTGAGCGAGTCGCCGCGCTGGTCCGCCACGACGGTCCAGCCCTCGACGACCGCGAAGTGCCGCGGCCACGCGCCGGGCAGCGCGGTCTGGCCCGCGGGCGCGAGCGTGCCGTCCGGCCCGGGCGCGAAGGTCGCGAGCACGTCGGGGCCGCGGGTCGCGACGAGCACGCGGTCGCCGGCCCGGTCGATATGCGAGGGCAGCGGGCGCTCGCCGGCGCGCGGCGCGGCCCCGTCCTCGGCGGCGGGGACGTGCTGCACCACCCGGCCGGACGCGGTCGCGGCGTCCCAGGCCAGCACGGCGACGGTCACGTCGAGCTCGCAGGCGACGTACGCGATCCGGCCGTCCGCGGAGAACACCAGGTGCCGCGGGCCGGAGCCGGGGCGCAGCGTCGCGGCGATCCCGTCCTCGGTCAGCAGGCCGGTCGCCGGGTCGCGCCGGTACCGGCGGATCTCGTCCGTGCCGAGGTCGCAGACCAGGAGGTGCGCGCCGTCCGGGGTGAGCGCCGCGAAGTGCGCGTGCGACGCCTCCTGGCGCTCGGCGTCCGGGCCGGAGCCGGTGTGCGTCAGCACCTGGGCGGGGGCGTCCGCGGCGAGGCCGTCCGGGCCGAGCTCCAGGACCGCCAGCGAGCCCGAGGAGTAGTTGGCGACGTAGGCCACCCGTCCCTCCGGGTCGAGCAGCACGTGGCAGGGGTCGTCGCCGCCGCTGCTCGCGGTGCCGGCCCGGACCAGGGCGGGCCGGCCGTCGGCGCCGGACCCGACCCGGAACGCGGACACCGTGCCGCCGGCGTGCTCGCCCACCGCGAGCAGCAGGCCGGCCTGCCGGTCCACGGCCAGGAACGAGGGCGCGTGGGTCTCGGCGACGAGCACGGGGTCCACGAGGCGACCGGTGCCCGCCTCCAGCCCGACCCGCCAGATGCCCTCGCCGAGCCCGGCGGGGGTGCCCGCTCCGGCCGAGGGGTAGGTCCCGATCCACAGGTCGCGCAGGTGCTCCGTCACGGCGAGGACTGTAGGCGACGGCACCGACGACCCGCGACCGCCCGGGGCGGGCGAGGGGTCAGGCGACGGGCGCGGGCAGCCAGGCGGCCGGGTCGTCGGCGACCGCGCGGAGGACGACCAGGGCGGCGCCGTCCATCGCGGCGTGCTCCCCGCCCGCGGCGACGCCGACCCGCGCGTCCGCCCAGGCCGCCGCGAGCACCCGCGACCGCAGCTGCGCCACCACCGCGTCCGTCAGCCACGGCGCCAGCGGCGCGTAGATCCCGCCGAGCACCACCCGCTCGACGTCCACGAGGTTGACGAAGTTCGCGAGCGCCACGCCCAGCGCCTCCCCCGCGGACCGCAGCGCCCGCGCGGTGCGCTCGTCGCCGGCGCCGGCCGCGGCCAGCAGCGCGTCGACCGGCTCCTCGACGTCGCGCCCGGCCGCGCGCAGCAGCGCGTCCTTGCCGGCGTACTGCTCGAGGCAGCCGCGCGCCCCGCAGGTGCACCGCGGCCCCTGCTGGTCGACGACGGTGTGGCCGAGCTCGCCGCTCCAGCCGTGCCGGCCCGCGAACACCTCGCCGTCCAGCACGATCGCCGCACCGATGCCGACCTCGCCGGACACGTACAGGAACGACTGCCCGGCCGCACCGGCGCGCGCCTCGGCCCGAGCGGCGAGGTTGGCCTCGTTGGCCAGCCGGACCGCCAGGCCGTCGACCTCCGGGTGGCCGGCCAGCAGCGCCACGACGTCGACGTCCCGCCAGCCGAGGTTCGGGGCGAGCCGCAGCGGGCCGGTGCCGCGGTCCACCAGGCCGGGGAGCGCGAGGCACATGCCGGCCAGCCGCGCCCCGGCGGGCAGGGCGGCGCGCACCTCCCCCACCAGCGCGGCGAGCACGCCGAGCACCCGCGCGGGATCGCTGTGCCGGTAGTCGCCGCGGGTCTCGCGGTGCGCGACCACGTGCCCGGCGAGGTCGAGCGCGCGCACCCCGACGTAGTCGACGTTCACCTCGGCCCCGAGCCCGACGACGGTCCCGGCCGCGGGCACCAGCGGCACGGCGGGCCGCCCGGCGCGAGCGGTGGCGGCGGGCGGCAGCTCGGCGACCAGGCGGGCGCCGATCAGCAGGTCGACCAGGGCGGACACCGCGCCGCGGGTCAGCCCCGTGGCGGTGGCGACGTCCGCGCGGGACGGCGGCGCGGCGGGCGCGGCACCGGCCGGGCCCGGGCCCGCGGCGTCCAGCACGTGCCGGAGCACGAGGGCCAGGTTGTGCTCGCGCAGCGAGCCCTGCCGTGCCGGGACCCGGCGGCGCGCGGCCGGACCCGTGGCGGCCGAGCGGGTCGCGCCGGGGCCGGCGGCGGGCGCCTCTCGCGGCGCGGCTGCGGGGTCGGTCACGCGGTTGACCCTAACCGGTCCCGCGTATAAGTTCACTCACAAGACAAACCCCGCAGGGTTACTCGACGAGGAGCAGACGATGGTGCGCACGCCCACCCGCGACGACAAGTTCTCCTTCGGTCTCTGGACCGTCGGCTGGAACGCCCAGGACCAGTTCGGCTCCGCGAGCCGGCCGTGGCTCGACCCGGTGGAGTCGGTGCACAAGCTCGCCGAGCTCGGCGCCGCGCACGTGACCTTCCACGACGACGACGTGGTGCCGTTCGGCTCGGACGACGCGGAGCGCGAGCGCATCCTCGGCCGGTTCAAGCAGGCCCTGGCCGACACCGGCATCACGGTCGAGATGGTCACGACCAACACCTTCAGCCACCCGATCTTCAAGGACGGCGCGTTCACCTCGAACGACCGCCGCGTGCGCCGCTACGGCCTGCGCAAGGTCATCCGGAACGTCGACCTGGCCGCCGAGCTCGGCGCCGACACGTTCGTGATGTGGGGCGGCCGCGAGGGCGCGGAGTACGACTCCGCCAAGGACCTCAACGCCGCGCACGACCGGTACGCCGAGGGCATCGACACCGTCGCCGCGTACATCAAGGAGAAGGGCTACGGCCTCCGGATCGCCATCGAGCCGAAGCCGAACGAGCCCCGCGGCGACATCCTGCTCCCGACGATCGGCCACGCCCTCGCGCTCATCGCGAAGCTCGAGCACGGCGACATCGTCGGCCTGAACCCGGAGACCGGCCACGAGCAGATGGCGGGCCTGAACTACACGCAGGGCATCGCCGAGGCGCTGTGGGCCGGCAAGCTGTTCCACATCGACCTGAACGGCCAGCGGTCCATCAAGTACGACCAGGACCTCGTGTTCGGCCACGGCGACCTGTTCTCCGCGTTCGCCACCGTCGACCTGATCGAGAACGGCTTCCCGTCCGGCGGCCCGCGCTACGACGGCCCCCGGCACTTCGACTACAAGCCGTCCCGCACCGAGGACTTCGACGGTGTGTGGGAGTCGGCCAAGGCCAACATGGCGACCTACCTCCTGCTCAAGGAGCGCGCGCAGGCGTTCCGCGCCGACCCGGAGGTCCAGGAGGCCCTCGAGGCGTCCGGCGTGCTCGAGCTGTCGCAGCCGACGATCGGCGAGGGCGAGACCCTGGCCGACCTGCTGGCCGACCGGTCCGCGTACGAGGACTTCGACGTCGAGGGCGTCGCCGCCCGCGGCTTCGGCTTCGTCCGCCTGAACCAGCTGGCCCTGGAGCACGCGCTCGGCGCCCGCTGACCCGAGCACCGCACCACCGCCGAGGTCGAGGGTTTCCGCCGAGGTCGAGGGTTTCTGCCCCCGGTTTCGCGTGGAACCCTCGACCTCGGCGCTTCGTCCCGTACCAGCAAGAGCGAGGAAGCAGCATGGCCCTGGTCGCCGGGGTGGACTCCTCCACCCAGTCCTGCAAGGTCGTCGTGCGCGACGCCGAGACCGGGGCGCTGGTGCGCTCCGGCCGCGCGTCGCACCCGGACGGCACCGAGATCGACCCGCGGCACTGGTGGGACGCGCTGCAGACCGCCGTGCGCGACGCCGGCGGGCTCGACGACGTCGACGCCGTGGCGGTCGGCGGCCAGCAGCACGGCATGGTCGCGCTCGACGCCGACGGCGAGGTCGTCCGCGACGCGCTGCTGTGGAACGACACCCGGTCCGCGCCCTCGGCGCTGGCGCTGATCGACGAGCTCGGCGGGCCGCAGGCCTGGGCCGACGCGATCGGCTCCGTGCCCGTCGCCTCGCTGACGGTCACCAAGCTGCGCTGGCTGCGGGACCACGAGCCGGACGCCGCCGCGCGGGTCGCCGCCGTCGCGCTCCCCCACGACTGGCTGACCTGGCGGCTCGCCGGGTACGGCCCCGGCAACGCCGACCTGACCGCGCTCACGACCGACCGGTCCGACGTGTCGGGCACCGGCTACTGGTCGCCGTTCACCGAGGACTACCGCCGCGACCTGCTGGAGCTGGCGCTCGGCCACGACGTCGTGCTGCCGCGGGTCGTCGGCGCGGGCGAGGCGGCGGGCGTCGCCGGGGGCACCGGGCTCGTGCGGGCGGGTGCGGCGCTGGGGGCCGGGGCGGGCGACAACGCCGCCGCCGCGCTCGGGCTCGGCATGGTCGCCGGCGACGTCGCGATCTCCATCGGCACCTCGGGCGTCGTGTCCGCCGTGTCCGCCACGCCGACGGCCGACGGCTCCGGCCTCGTCACCGGGTTCGCCGACGCGACCGGCGCCTACCTGCCGCTCGCCTGCACGCTGAACGCCTCCCGGGTGCTCGACGCCGCGGCGCGGATGCTCGGCGTCGACCACGCGGGCCTGTCCGCGCTCGCGCTGTCCGCGCCCGCCGGGGCCGACGGGCTGGTGCTGGTCCCGTACCTCGAGGGCGAGCGGACCCCGAACAAGCCCGACGCCACCGGCGCACTGCACGGGATGCGGCTGGCCAACACCACGCCCGCCCACCTGGCCCGGGCCGCGGTCGAGGGCATGCTGTGCGCGCTGGCCGACGGCCTGGACGCGCTGCGCGCGCAGGGCGTGCCGGTCGAGCGGGTGTCGCTCATCGGCGGCGGCGCGCAGTCCGAGGCGGTCCGGCGGATCGCGCCGGCCGTCCTCGGGACCGACGTGACCGTGCCGACGCCGGGCGAGTACGTCGCCGACGGCGCCGCGCGCCAGGCCGCGTGGGTGCTCGGCGGGTCGGAGCAGCCGCCGGCGTGGACCGCCGCGGGCGAGGCGGAGGTCTACGAGGCCGATCCCGCGCCGCGCGTGCGCGAGCAGTACGCCGCCGTGCGCGAGCTGACGGCGACGCGCGGCTGAGCCCGGCGCGGCCCCGGACGCAGGACGGCCCGACACCCCTCGCGGGGTGCCGGGCCGTTCGCGTGCGTGCCGCGGGCGTCAGCCCTGGGCGGCCTCGTAGGCGTCGCGGATCTCGGCGGAGATGCGGCCGCGCTCGGAGACCTCGTAGCCGTTCTCCTTGGCCCAGGCGCGCACCGCGCCGGCGTCGGAGGACCGACGCGGACGGCTGGCGCCGCCACCGCTGCTGCGGCCCGCGGAGGAGCGGCCGCCGACCTTGCGCGCGTGGCCGACCCAGGTGCCGAGCGCGTCGCGCAGCTCGGCCGCGTGGGCGCTCGTGAGGTCGATCTCGTAGGAGACGCCGTCGAGCGCGAACGTCACCGTCTCGTCCGCCGTGCCGCCGTCAATGTCGTCGACCAGCAGGACCTGAACCTTCTGTGCCATTTCGCCCTCCCGAGCATCGGCCGCCGTCGCAGGCCCCCGATCGGCGAGCGGCGAATATGTGCGTACGGGAAAAGCATGGCAGCCGAATGGCGTCTCGTCAAAGGACGCGTGTCAATGGTTCAGATTTCGGGCGAAGTGCCCGCCTCATTCGCGCGGGCCGCGTCCTCGCGGTCCATGCGCGCCAAAGCCGCGCGTTCCGTGCGATCGGCGTTGATGAGCGCGCGGATGGCGATCCAGAAGATCACCCCGACGCCGACGGACGGGATGAGCGCGGCGAGCGCAGGACCGATGTTCATGCGGACCAGGGTACGCCCGGGTACGGCACCGCCCGGCGGCCCACGGAGGGCCGCCGGGCGGGTGCGCGACGCGGAGGATCAGGCCTGGGGCTTCACCAGCGGGAACAGGATCGTCTCCCGGATGCCGAGGCCGGTCAGCGCCATGAGCAGGCGGTCCACGCCCATCCCCATGCCGCCGGTGGGCGGCAGCGCGTACTCGACGGCCGCGAGGAAGTCCTCGTCGAGCTGCATGGCCTCGTCGTCGCCGGCCGCCGCCAGGATCGCCTGCGCCTCGAAACGCTGCCGCTGGATCACCGGGTCGACCAGCTCGGAGTACGCGGTGGCGAGCTCGAAGCCGCGCACGTACAGGTCCCACTTCTCGACCTGGCCCTTGATGCTGCGGTGGTCGCGGGTCAGCGGGCTGGTCTCGACCGGGAAGTCGCGCACGAAGGTCGGCGCGTGCAGGTGGTCGCCCACCCGGTGCTCCCAGATCACCTCGACGAGCTTGCCGTGGCTCACCCGGTTCGGGTCGAGCTGCACGTCGAGGCGGTCGGCGATCCTCTGGAGGTGCGCCACGGAGGTCTCGGGCGTGATCTCCTCGCCGAGCGACTCGGACAGCGAGCCGTACATGGTGAGCTGCGCCCAGTCGCCGCCGACCTCGTACTCCTCGCCGTCCGGCAGCGTGATCGTCGTGGTCCCGAGCACGTCCTGCGCGGCGGTCTGCACCAGGTCCTGCGTGAGCGCCGCCATCGTGTCGTAGTCGCCGTAGGCCTCGTACGCCTCGAGCATCGCGAACTCCGGCGAGTGCGTGGAGTCCGCGCCCTCGTTCCGGAAGTTCCGGTTGATCTCGAACACGCGCTCCAGGCCGCCGACCGCGGCGCGCTTGAGGAACAGCTCCGGCGCGATCCGCAGGTACAGGTCGATGTCGAACGCGTTCATGTGCGTGACGAACGGCCGGGCCGTGGCGCCGCCGGGCTGCGTCTGCAGCATCGGGGTCTCGACCTCGAGGTAGCCGCGGCGGTGGAAGTTCTCCCGCATCGAGCGCACGACGCCGGCGCGCAGCCGGACGGTGTCCCGGGCGGCCGGCCGCACGATGAGGTCGACGTACCGCTGGCGGACGCGCACCTCCTCGGACAGCTCCGGGGCCTCCTCGTCGCCCTTCGCGTACAGGTTGGGCAGCGGGCGCAGCGACTTGGCCGCGAGGGTCCAGGCGTCGGCCATCACGGACAGCTCGCCGCGGCGGGACGCCACGACGGTGCCGTGCACGAACAGGTGGTCGCCGAGGTCGACGTCGGCCTTGAACGCGGCCAGACGGTCCTCGCCGACGTTGGCCAGGCTGAGCATCGCCTGCAGCCGGTTGCCCTCGCCGTCCTGCAGCGTGGCGAAGCAGAGCTTGCCGGTGTTGCGCAGGAACACGACGCGGCCGGCGACGCCGACGACGTCCTCGGTCTCCTGGCCGGGCTCCAGGTCGGGGTGCGCGGCGCGGACCTCGGCGATGGTGTGGGTGCGGGGGACGCCGACCGGGTACGGCTCGACGCCCTCGGCCAGCATCCGGTCCCGCTTCTCGCGCCGGACCCGGAGCTGCTCGGGGAGGTCGTCGGCGGCGGGGACGGCGGGCGTCTGCTGGGGCTCGGTCACGCCGGAATCCTACCGAGCGGGCGGAGCCCCGGCCGTCACGCGGCCGGTCCGGGCGCGCGGACGCCCTCGACCAGGTCCAGCGCCAGGTCGAGGATCGGCGACGAGTGCGTGAGCGCCCCGACCGACAGGTAGTCGACGCCCGTCGCGGCGACCTCGGCGGCCCGGTCGAGCGTGAGGTTGCCGGTCGCCTCGAGCTCGACGCGCCCCGTGGCCGCCTCCCCCGCGCGGACCGCCTCGACGGTGGCGGCGAGCACCGGCGTCGGCATGTTGTCGAGCAGCAGGAACCGCGCGCCGACGCCCACGGCCTCCAGCGCCTGCTCCACCGTGTCGGCCTCGACCTGGATCGCCACGTCGGGGAACCGGGCGCGCACGGCCTCGACCGCCGCGGCCACGCCGCCCGCCGCCACCACGTGGTTGTCCTTCACCATCGCGACGTCGTGCAGGCCCATGCGCTTGTTGGTGCCGCCGCCCCGGCGCACCGCGTACTTCTCCAGCTCGCGCAGGCCGGGGGTGGTCTTGCGGGTGTCGAGCACCTGCGCGCCGGTCCCGGCCAGGGCGTCGGCCCAGCGGCGGGTGTGCGTCGCGACCCCGGAGGCACGGGACGCGAGGTTGAGCGCGGTGCGCTCCGCGACCAGCAGCGCCTGCACGGGGCCGGTGAGCACGGCCAGGACGTCGCCCGGCGCGACGGCGGTGCCGTCCTCGACCCGCTGGTCGACCGTGGCCGGGGCGAGGCCGAGGCGGTCGGTGACCTGACGCAGCACCTCGGCGACGACCGGCAGGCCGGCGACGACCCCGGCCTCGCGGGCGACGAGGTGCGCGACGCCGGGCACGTCCGGGGCGACGGTGGCCTGGGTGGTGACGTCGCGGCCCGGCGCGGGGCCGAGGTCCTCGTCGAGGGCGACCGCGACGGTGCGGGCGAGCCAGGCGGGGTCGAGGGCGTCGGGCGTGGTCACGCAGGAAGCCTAGGGCCGCGCGCGAGGTGCTCGTCGCGAGCCGGGCCGCTCCACTCGGGCCCCGTGTCCGTCAGTCCTGCGGGGCCAGGCGCTGGCTGAGCTCGCCGTCCGGGGTCAGGGTCGCCTCCACGCGGACCAGCCACGTGGCGTCGTCGCGGTCCGGGTGGTCGCTGCGCAGGTGGCCGCCCCGCGTCTCCCGCCGGGTCGCCGCCGTGGCGGTCAGCACCGTGGCGACCTGGTGCACGTTCGTGGTCTCCCACTCCGCGACCTGGGGGTCGGCCACCGGCCGCTCGCCGCCCTCGACGGCGCGGTGCGCGTCCGTCCGCACGGCCGCGAGCGCCTGCGCGGCCGCCGCCAGCCCCGCCGCGGACCGCAGCACGCCCGGCCCGTCGGTGGCGATCCGCTGCACCCGGGACCGGGCCGCACCGGCGACCAGGGCCTCGGGCCCGGGACGCTCGACGGGCTCCGCGGGGCGCAGGACGCCGGTCTCGACCCGGTGGGCGATGTCGTGCGCGGCGCGGTGCGCGAACACGAGGCCCTCGAGCAGCGAGTTCGACGCCAGCCGGTTCGCGCCGTGCACGCCGGTGCACGCGACCTCGCCGACCGCGTACAGCCCGGGCAGGGTCGACCGGCCGACCAGGTCGGTGACGACGCCGCCCGAGTGGTAGTGCTGCGCGGGGGCGACCGAGACCAGGTCGGTCGCGAGGTCGAGGCCGTGCTCGGCCAGCCGGGCACCGATCGTCGGGAACCGGCGGCGGATGCGCTCGGCCCCGAGGTGCCGGGCGTCGAGCAGGACGTGGTCGGCGCCGGTGCGGGCCAGCTGCCGGACGATCGCCTTCGCGACGACGTCCCGCGGCGCGAGCTCGGCCAGCGGGTGCACGCCGAGCATGAACCGGTGCCCGTCGACGTCGACGAGGTGCGCGCCCTCGCCGCGGACCGCCTCCGAGATGAGCGCGAGCTGGCCCTTCACCCCGGCGCCGAGCCACAGCACCGTGGGGTGGAACTGCACGAACTCCATGTCGCCGACCGCCGCGCCCGCGCGCAGCGCCGCGGCCAGGCCGTCACCGGTCGCCTGGACCGGGTTGGTCGAGGACCGGAACACCTGGCCGATGCCGCCGGTCGCCAGCACCACGGCGGGCGCGAGCACGGCGCCGACGCCGTCCCGGCTGCCCTCGCCGATCACGTGCAGCGTCACGCCGCACACCGGCCCGGGCCGGCCGTCGCGCCCGGGGGCGCCGGTGAGCACGTCGAGCACCAGGGCGTGCTCGATCACCTCGATGCCCGGGTCCGCCTGCACGGCCGCGAGCTGCGCGACCAGCGCCCGGGAGATCTCGGCGCCCGTGGCGTCCCCGCCCGCGTGCGCGACCCGGTCGGCGTGGTGGCCGCCCTCCCGGGTGAGGCTGAGGGTGCCGTCGGGCTCGGTGTCGAACACCGCGCCGCGCGCGACGAGCTCGCGGACCCGCGCCGGGCCCTCGGTGACCAGCACCTCGACGGCCCGGGGGTCGCACAGGCCGACGCCCGCGACAAGCGTGTCCCGCAGGTGCGCCTCCGGCGAGTCGGCGGGGTCGAGCGCCGCGGCGATGCCGCCCTGCGCCCACACCGTCGACCCCGAGACCAGCCGGTCCTTGGTCACCAGCAGCACCCGCGGCACCCGCGTCCGCAGCTCGAGCGCCGCGGTGAGGCCGGCGATGCCGGAGCCGACGACCACGGCGTCCGCCCGGGCGGTCCAGCCCGGGGCGGGCGCGGCGAGCCGGCGAGCCAGCCGCGTGGTCACCGTCCGGCGCCCGCGTCCCGCCCGGCGTCGTTCGCCCCCGCCCCCAGGTCGTCGCGCACCGGGTGGTCCTGCCGGTCGCGCGCTCCGTCGGCGTCGGGCCCGGCCGCCCCGTCCCGCTCCACCAGCGTCCGCCCCTGGTCGAACGGCACGCCGCTCGGGTGCAGGCCCGACGCCGCGGTCCAGGACTCGGGGACCGTGCCCGGGTCGTGCCCGGTGTCCATGATCCGGTTCTCGGCGTCGACCAGGACGACGTGCGGCTCGTACGTCCGGGCCTCGGCGTCCGAGAGCATCCCGTAGGCGATGAGGATGACCACGTCGCCCGGGTGCACCAGGTGCGCGGCGGCGCCGTTGATGCAGATCTGCCCCGACCCGGCCTCGCCGGCGATCACGTAGGTGGTGAGCCGGGCGCCGTTGGTCACGTCGACGACGTCGACCTGCTGGCCGGGCAGCAGGTCGGCCGCCGCCAGCAGGTGCGCGTCGACCGTGATCGAGCCGACGTAGTGCAGGTCCGCCTGCGTCACGGTCGCGCGGTGGATCTTGCCGATCATCATCGGCCGCTGCAGCGAGGTCATGGTCACGCCCACCCCACGTCGGAGTTGTCGATCAGCCGGGTCGCCCCGACGGTGGCCGCGAGCGCCAGGACGGCCGTCCGCCCGGCGAGGTCCGCCGCCGTGCCCGTCACGTCCTCGAAGGTCAGCGGGTCCACCACGGCCACGTAGTCGGTGCCGACCGCGGCGCCGTCCAGCAGCGCCCGCGCCGCCGCGAGCACCGCGTCCGGGTCGCCGCCCGAGTCCGCCACAGCGCGGCCCGCGGCGAGCGCGCGGCTCAGCGCCAGCGCCTGCTCCCGCTCGGCCACCGACAGGTAGGCGTTCCGCGAGGACAGCGCGAGACCGTCGGCGTCCCGCACCGTGGGCACGCCCACGACCTCGACGGGCACGTCCAGGTCCCGCACCATGCGGCGCACGGCCGCGAGCTGCTGCACGTCCTTGCGGCCGAACAGGGCGACGTCCGGCGCGACCAGGTGCATCAGCTTGAGCACCACCGTGAGCACGCCGTCCAGGTGACCCGGGCGGGTCGCGCCCTCGTAGACCGTGCCGACCGCGCCGGCGGACACCCGCACGCCCGGGTCGCCGTCGGGGTAGACCACGTCGGGCGCCGGGGCGAACACGACGTCGCCCTCCCCCAGCAGGTCCGGGCCGGTGAGCGACGCCAGGTCGCCCTCGAGGTCGCGGGGGTAGCGGTCCAGGTCCTCCGACGGGGCGAACTGCAGCGGGTTCACGAAGATCGTCACCACCACCTGCTCGCCGCGGGCGCGCGCCTCGCGCACCAGCGACAGGTGGCCGGCGTGCAGCGCGCCCATCGTCATCACGACGGCCCGGCCGCCGGCCGGGCGGTCCGCCAGCGCCGCCGCGAGCTCGGGGCGTGTGCGCGCCAGCGTGGGGGCACCCGTGCGTGCCTCGGTCATCCCTGGTCCTCCTGGTCGGCGCCGGGGTCGTCCGTCCCGCCCGCGCCCTCGTCGTCCTGCGCGCCGTGCACCGTACTCCCGTCCGGGCCCCCGGTGTGAGCCGGGCCGGCACCACCCGGGGTGCCGCCGGGGGTGGCGCCCGGGTCGCGCGGCGTGGCCTCCGCCGCGGGGTCGCCCGTCGCCAGGGCGTCGAGCAGCGCCCGGCCCTGCTCGGCGCGCAGCAGCCCGGCCGCGAGCGCCCGCCCCGTCGCCGCGCGGGACAGCGCCCGGTAGGACGCGGCGACGTCGGTCGCGCCGGTCCGCACCCCGAGGTCGGTGAGCACCTCGAGGTGGTCGGCGACCGTGCCCGCGTCGCCGCGGCGCACCGGGCCGGTCAGCGTGGTGACCGCGCCGTTCGTGACGTCGCCCTCCGCGTCGCGCCCGCCGCCGGCCGACTCGGCCCGCAGCGCCCCGTCGAGGGCCGCGGTGAGCAGGGGGCGCAGGACCGCGCCGGGGTCGGCGACGCCCGCGGCCGCGAGCGCCTGCCCGGCCTGCGCGACCAGCACGACCAGGTGGTTCGCACCGTGCGCCAGGGCCGCGTGGTAGAGCGGGCGCGCCGCCTCGTCGAGCACGACCGGCTCCCCGCCCATCTCCACCACCAGCGCCTGCCCGATCGGCAGCACCGGCGTCGGCGCGGTCACCGCGAACGTGCAGCCGACCAGCCGGGACAGGTCGAGCGACGTGCCGGTGAAGGTCATCGCCGGGTGCAGCGCGATCGGGATGACGCCCTGCGCGCGCGCCGGGTCGAGCACCGCGGCCCCGTACCGGCCCGCGGTGTGCACGACGATCTGCCCCGGCTGCCACGCGCCGGTCGCCGCGAGGCCCGCCACGAGCTCCGCCAGCGCGTCGTCCGGCACCGCGAGCAGCACCAGCTCGGCGCGGCGCACCACCTCGGGCACGTCCAGCACCGGGACGCCCGGCAGCAGCGCGTCCGCCCGCTCGCGGGACGCCTCGGACACCGCGCTCACCCCGACCACCGGGTGCCCGGCCGCGCGCAGGGCGCTGCCCAGCACCGCGCCGACCCGGCCCGCGCCGACGACGCCGATCCCCAGCCGCGTCATGCCTGGCGCATCCACTGCTCCGGCCCCGCCCCGGCGCGCGCGGTGCGGGCCCGCGTCGCCTGCTCGTCGAGGAGGCCCGCGGCGACCCGCTGGTCGAGGTGGTCGACCCGCGGCGACACCGGCCCGGGCGTCGAGTGCAGCTGGAACGACGCCAGCCCCAGCCGGCGCTGCAGCGGCCCCTGCTCGAGCCCCAGCGACTGGGTGCGCTCGTGCGGCACGACGACGAGCTGGCGCACCAGCACCCCGGAGCGCAGCACCAGCGCGCGGTCGGTCACGGTCACGCCGTGCCGTCGCCAGCCGATCGGGTCGAGCCACCGCGACCGGCGCGGGGCCACGGCCCAGCCGCCGTCGGCGGTACGGCCGACGAGCCCGGCGTCGACCAGCGCACGCGGGTCCTCGGTGCCCAGGTCCGGCAGCACGAGCCACAGCGCGAGCATCGCCTCGTCGCGCGTCCCGACGGGCAGCAGCACGTTCTCGGTCTGGGTCTGGTCGCCGCTGCTGCCGTAGCCCGCGACGTTCACCTCGACCCGCCACCAGTCCGGCTTGCGCCACAGCAGCCCCTGGGTGACGCGCACGGCCTGCACCCGGCCCGGCGGGACGGTCTGCGCCCGCGACTCGGTCAGGCCGTGCCGCAGCCGGATGCCGTCCGGGGAGATCGCCGCGCGGAAGTTCGCGCCCCGGTTGAACCGGGTCCACGTGTACGACACGACGCCGAGCAGGGCGGGCAGCAGCGCGAACGCCGAGCCGACCTGGCCGGTGCCCGCGATCAGGGCGCCGACGGCGCCGAGCATGACGACCAGCCAGATCGTCGCCGAGGACAGCAGCGTGGAGGCCAGCAGCCGGCCGACCGGGACCTCGTAGACCGGGTGCTCGGGCGCGACGGGCGCCGGGCCCTCCCAGCCGCCGTCGGCGTCGGGCTCGACGGGGAGGGTCAGGGCGGCGTCCGGGTCGGCGGTCGCGGGGTGGTCGGTGGCCGGGACCGCGCCGGGGGCCGTGGTGGCGAGCGGCGGGGCTGCGGGGGTGCCGGGCGCCGCCGGGGCGGTCGGGGCGGCGGACGGCGCGGGCCGCGGCCGGCGCCCGGGGTGCAGGCCGGCCGCGCGCGCCAGCAGCTCGGCGCGCAGCTGCTCGGCCTCGGCCTCGCGCAGGAACGCGAGCGACACCGCGGACCCGGCGCCGCCGGCGACCTCGAGGCGCAGCTCGGACAGCCCGATGATGCGCGCGAGCAGCGGCTGCACCACGTCGACGGCCTGCAGCCGGTCCAGCCGGGCCTGGCGCTGCTGGCGGAACACGACGCCGGAGCGCAGGTGCACGGCCTCGTCGGTGACGGCGAACCGGGTCATGCGCCACGCGATCGCCGAGTAGCCGAAGCCGATCAGCGCGACCAGCACGACGACGCCCGCGATGACGAGCCACGCCCGGCCGCCGAGCCACTCGGCGAGCTGGCGCACGTCGTCGGCCGCGTTCCACGCGATGATCGCGAGCACGGCGGCCAGCACCTTCCACCCCTTCACCGCGGGGGTGACCGGGTGCATGCGGCGCCAGGCGAGGTCGTCGGCGGGTTCGGGCTCCGGGGCGGGGATGGCGGCCGCCGGCAGCGGGCGGTCCTCGGTCACAGCCCCGCCAGCCGGGCCTCGCCCCGGGACGCCAGCTGGTCGCGCAGCCGCGCGGCCTCGGCCGTGGGCAGGCCGTCGATCGAGGCGTCGGTGCCGGGCGAGGCGGTGTGCAGCTGGACGGACGCGATGCCGAGCTTCCGGGCCAGCGGCCCGGCGGTCACGTCGACGTACTGCATGCGGCCGTACGGCACCACGACCATCGAGCGGAACAGGATGCCGCGCCGCAGCAGCAGGTCGTCGGCGCGCTCGGCGTACCCCATCGCGCGCACCTGGCGCGGCACCAGCCACAGGACCCAGACGACGAGCGCGACGACGAGCGCGGCGGACGCCCACACCCAGACCGAGCCAGTCAGGGCGGCCACGACGACCAGCACGACCAGCGGGACGCCGAGCCACGCGAGCGCGACCACCAGGCGGGCCGACGCGAGCCGCGGGGACACCGGGGTCCAGTCGACGCCGGCGGGCTCGAACGGCTCGCTCTCGCGCACCGGGGCGGCCCCGGGCACGGGCGTCGCGCCGGGCGCGGGGGCGATCCCCGGCGCGGGCGCGGCGTCGGGCTGCGGGTGGGCGGCGGCACCCTCGGGCGTGCTCATGCGCACCATCCTCGCATCGCGCGGTGCGGCGGCGCCCGGGACCCCGCGCGGGCCGGCACGCGGGCGCACGGCGAGGTCAGCCGGCCGCGGCGTCCGGCGACGCGTCCCGGGGCGACCCCGGCGCCTTCTCCGGGTCGTCCCCGGGCGGGATCCGGCAGATCCACTCGACGACCAGCCCGGCGGCGGCCAGCACGAGGGCGCCGAGCACCGCGAGCCCCGCGGCCAGCGCCCGCTCCCGCTGCGCCTCGATGCCGAGGTCGCCGAGCACGTCCAGCACCTGCGCCGCGTACCAGCCGGCGAGCAGCGCGCCGGTGTAGCAGGACGCCTTGGCCAGCACGGCGGTCCGGGCCGCCCGCATCGGGTCGAGCGTCGGGTGCCTGCCGCGCAGGTACTGCCGCACCGACCAGCCCATCGCCAGCACGACGGCCGCGATGAGCACGAGCACGCCGACCATGAGCCACGGCACCTGCGGCAGCACGACGCCCCGGCTGCCGAGGGCGCTCACGACGAGCCAGCCGACCGCTGCCGCCACGACGGCGACCAGCACGAGGGTGCGGACGCGGGTGCGCTGCATCAGGGGTCCTGCCGCCCGGTGCGGGTGCCGCCCGGCGGGTCGGCCCACGCGACGGGCCCGCCGCCGAGCGGGTCGCCGCCGAGCCGGTCGCCCGCGGCGCCGTCGTCGTCGCCCGCGCCGCCCGGGTCGGGCTGCGCGGCCAGCACCGGCGCGGTCAGCCAGTCGAGCGCGAGCCAGCGGACCCCGTCCCGGTCGGGCGCCGTGGCGGCGAGCTGCGCGACGGGTCCGCCGCCGAGGCCGTGCAGCACGGCGTCCGGCTGCACCTGCGCCCACGGCTGCAGCACGAACGCCCGCTCGTGGGCCCGGGGGTGCGGCAGCTCCAGGTCGTCGGTCACGGCCGAGACGTCGCCGTACACGATGATGTCGACGTCGAGGGTGCGCGGACCCCAGTGCACGAGGCGCTCGCGCCCGTGCCGCCGCTCGACCTCGGAGGTCGCGCGGAGCAGGTCGCGGGGCGACAGCGTGGTGCGGGCGATCAGCACCGCGTTGAGGAAGTCGGGCTGCTCCGGGCCGCCGACGGGCGCGGTGCGCGCCAGGGCCGACACGTCGAGCACCTCCAGGCCCGGGACGGCGGCCAGGTCGGCGACGGCGTCGCGCAGCGTGTCCTGCGCCGCGCCCAGGTTCGAGCCGATGGCCAGCACGACCTCGACCGGGGCGTCCGGCGCGGCGTCCAGGGCGTCCTGCACCAGCTCGGCCTCGACCACCTCGTCGGCGTCCCAGGCGTCCGCCGGGTCGCTCGGCACGGGACCGGGGGGCGCCGGCGGCAGGTCGAGGTCGCCGGGCACGGGCACCGCGGCGAGCGGCAGGACGGCGGTGGCCCCGGGCGCGACGGGCTCGGCCGGCGCCGTCGGGGGCACCGGCGCGGGCACGGCCGCGGGCAGCGCCGGCGCGCCGGCCCCCTCCGGCAGCCACCGCGGCGCGTCGTCCGGCACCGGCTCCGCGGCGGGCAGCCACGTCCGGTCCCGGCGCACCTCCACGACCACGTCGCCGAACGGCACGGTGATCGGCGCCTGGGGCTTGTGCACGGCGACGTCGACGCACTGCACCTGCGGGTGCGCGAGCACGGTCGCGGCGATCCGCTCGGCGACCGTCTCGACCAGGTCCGCGGGCTCGCCCGCGAGCACCGTCACGACCTGCTCGGCGAGCACGCCGTAGTTGAGGGTGTGCCGCAGGTCGTCGGTCGCCGCGGCCCGCCGGGTGTCGAGGTGCGCGACCACGTCGGCCACGAACGTCTGCCCCTCGCGGCGCTCGTGCTCGAACACCCCGTGGTAGCCGGTCGCCGTGACGCCGGTCAGCCGGATCCGGTCCAGCCGGTGGCCGTCCCGCCCGGGCACGTCCGCCTCGTCGCTCATCCCTCGTCCTCCCCGGACGGCGCCGCCGCCCTCCACCGGGCCGCGACGCGCACCGCGTCGGCCGTACCCCGTACCTCGTGCACCCGCACGCACCACGCCCCGGACGCGGCGGCGAGCGCGGACACCGCCGCGGTCGCCGCGTCCCGCTGCTCCGGGGGGACCGGCACGCCGTCCTCGCCGGCCAGCAGGTGGCCGAGGAACCGCTTGCGGGACGCGCCGACCAGCACCGGGAACCCGTCGGCGACGAGCTCCGGCAGCCGCGCGAGCAGCGGCCAGTTCGCGGAGCCCGGCTTGGCGAACCCGAGCCCCGGGTCGAGCACGACCTGGTGGTCGGCGACCCCGGCCGCGCGCAGCTCGGCGACCCGGTCCGCGAGCTCGCGCCGGACGTCGGCCACGACGTCGTCGTACTCCGCCAGCGAGTCCATGACGTCGGCGTGCCCGCGCCAGTGCATCGCCACGTACACCACGCCGGTGCGGGCGACGACGCCGCGGATCTCCGGGTCGGCCAGGCCGCCGGACACGTCGTTGACGACCACGGCGCCCGCCGCGACGGCGGCCTCGGCCACCTCCGCGCGCGTGGTGTCGACGCTGACCGCCGCGCCGCGGGACGCGAGCTCGCGGACCACGGGCAGCACCCGGTCGAGCTCCTCGGCCACCGGCACCCGCGCGGCGCCCGGCCGGGTCGACTCGCCGCCGACGTCGAGCAGGTCCGCCCCGTCGGCGAGCAGCGCCAGCCCGTGGGCCACCGCGGCGTCGGGCGCGAACCACCGCCCGCCGTCCGAGAACGAGTCGGGCGTCACGTTCACCACCCCCATGACCAGGGTCCGGCCCGCACGACCGGCGGCGGTCGGCGCGGGCGGGAGCGGCGAGGGGGGACGCACGTCCGTCAGCCTAGGCGGTCGACCGGGGCGCACGGGAACGGGCTCCGGGCCCCTCAGCGGCCGAGGACGAGGCTCATCGCCTCGGCCCGGGTGGCCGGGTCCCGCATCTGCCCGCGCACCGCGGACGTCACGGTGCGGGAGCCGGGCTTGCGCACGCCGCGCATCGACATGCACAGGTGCTCGCACTCGACGACGACGAGCACGCCGCGCGGTTCGAGCACCTCGACCATCGCGTCGGCGATCTCGCCCGTCATCCGCTCCTGCACCTGCGGCCGCCGCGCGTACACGTCGACGAGCCGGGCGAGCTTGCTCAGGCCGGTGACCTTGCCTGACTGGCCCGGGATGTAGCCGATGTGCGCGACGCCGTGGAACGGCACGAGGTGGTGCTCGCAGGTCGAGTACACCTCGATGTCCTTGACCAGGACCATCTCCTCGTGCCCGATGTCGAACGTCGCGCTCAGCACGTCGTGCGGGTCCTGGCGCAGCCCCGCGAAGATCTCCTGGTACGCCCGGGCTACGCGGGCCGGGGTGTCCCGGAGCCCCTCGCGCTCGGGGTCCTCCCCCACCGCGAGCAGCAGCTCCCGGATCGCCGCCTCGGCGCGCGCGGCGTCGTAGGGCGGGACCTCGCGGCGCCGGCCGCGGCCGTCGGCCGCCACCGTCAGGCGTCCGGCGTCTGGCTCGGCGGCACCTCGACCGCGATCGCTGCGGGGTGCTCGTCCTTCGCCGCGGCGGCCTCGTCCTGCGGGACGACGGAGCCGTTCTGCTCCGCCTTCTCCTTCGCGGTGAGCACCGGCGGGCGGTCGGAGACGGAGCGCTGCTCGCTCGACAGCCACACCTCGCGCGGCGGGCGCTTGGTGATCGGCTCGAAGATGACGGCCAGCTCCTGCTGGTTGAGGGTCTCCTTCTCCAGGAGCTCCAGCACCAGGTGGTCCAGCACGTCGCGGTACTCGATCAGGATCTCCCACGCCTCGGTGTGCGCGGCGTCCATGAGCTTGCGGACCTCGACGTCGACCGTGCCGGCGACCGTCTCGGAGTAGTCGCGCCCGTGGCCCATGTCGCGGCCCATGAACGGCTCGCTGCCGTCGGTGCCGAGCTTCACGGCGCCGACGCGCTCGCTCATGCCGTACTGCGTGACCATCTTGCGGGCCGTGGCGGTGGCCTTCTCGATGTCGTTGCTGGCGCCGGTGGTGGGGTCGTGGAACACGAGCTCCTCGGCCACCCGGCCGCCCATGGCGTACGCGAGCTGGTCGAGCAGCTCGTTGCGGGTGGTGGAGTACTTGTCCTCCGTCGGCATGACCATCGTGTAGCCGAGGGCGCGGCCGCGGGGCAGGATCGTCACCTTGGTCACCGGGTCGGTGTACCGCAGCGCCGCCGCCACCAGGGCGTGGCCGCCCTCGTGGTACGCGGTGATCTTCTGCTCCTTGACCTTCATCACGCGGGTGCGCTTCTGCGGGCCGGCGATCACGCGGTCGATGGCCTCGTCCAGCGCGCGGTTGTCGATGATCTGCGCGTTCGACCGGGCGGTGAGCAGCGCGGCCTCGTTCAGCACGTTCGCCAGGTCGGCGCCGGTGAAGCCCGGCGTGCGGCGGGCGACGGCCTCGAGGTCGACGTCGGTGGCCATCGGCTTGCCCTGCGCGTGCACCTGGAGGATCCGCTCGCGGCCCTTGAGGTCCGGCGCCTCGACCGACACCTGCCGGTCGAACCGGCCCGGGCGCAGCAGCGCGGGGTCGAGGATGTCGGGGCGGTTGGTCGCCGCGATGAGGATGACGTTCGTCTTGACGTCGAAGCCGTCCATCTCGACCAGCATCTGGTTGAGGGTCTGCTCGCGCTCGTCGTGGCCGCCGCCCATGCCGGCGCCGCGGTGCCGGCCGACGGCGTCGATCTCGTCGATGAAGATGATCGCCGGGGCGTTCTGCTTGGCCTGGTCGAACAGGTCGCGCACGCGGCTGGCGCCGACGCCGACGAACATCTCGACGAAGTCCGAGCCGGAGATCGAGTAGAACGGCACGCCCGCCTCGCCCGCGACCGCGCGCGCCAGCAGGGTCTTGCCGGTCCCGGGCGGGCCGTACAGCAGCACGCCCTTCGGGATCTTCGCGCCGACCGCCTGGAACTTGTCCGAGTCGGACAGGAACTCCTTGATCTCGTGCAGCTCCTCGACGGCCTCGTCCACGCCGGCGACGTCCGCGAACGTGACCTGCGGCGTCTCCTTGGTGACGAGCTTGGCCTTCGACTTGCCGAAGGACATCACCCGCGAGCCGCCGCCCTGCATCGACGACATCAGGAACCAGAACAGGCCCAGGATGATGACGAACGGCAGCACCAGCGTCAGCAGGCTGCCCCACCACGACTGCTGCGGGACGTCCGAGGTGTACCCGCCGGACGGGTCGGCGTCGGCGATGGCCTCCACCACGGTCGGCCCCTGCGGCACGACGTAGTAGAACTGCACGTTCTTGCCGAGGTTGTCCCCGTCCTTGACGAAGTCCTCGGACAGCGTGAGGTCGACCCGCTGCGAGCCCTCGGTGACCAGGGCCTGGTCGACCTTGCCGTCCTTGAGCAGCTCGAGGCCGTCGGAGGTGTCGATCCGCTGCACGCCGGAGGACATGAAGGCGCTGGCCGCGATCCACAGGATCACGACGGCCACGATGATCCACAGGACGGGTCCGCGGGTGAGGCGCTTGAGTGTCATGGGCAGACGGGGGCAGGCCCCCTCGTCCCTCCGGTCGCAGGGGTGGAGTCTTCAGAAGTTACACGCCGAACCTGGCCGCACGGCCCGTGTTCGCCCAGGGCGGGACGCGCCCCTGCGCGCCCTGCCGCGGTCAGGACGAGTAGACGTGCGGCGCCAGGGTGCCGACGCACGGCAGGTTGCGGTACTTCTCGGCGTAGTCGAGGCCGTAGCCGACGACGAACTCGTTCGGGATGTCGAACCCGACGTAGCGCACGTCCACCTCGACCTTGGCGGCCTCGGGCTTGCGCAGCATCGTCGCGATCTCGACCGACGCCGGACCGCGGCTCCGCAGGTTCGCGAGCAGCCACGACAGCGTCAGGCCGGAGTCGATGATGTCCTCGACGATCAGCACGTGCCGCCCGGTCAGGTCGGCGTCCAGGTCCTTGAGGATCCGCACGACGCCGGACGACTTGGTGCCGGAGCCGTAGGACGACACCGCCATCCAGTCCATCGCGAGCGGGGTGCTGATCCGGCGGGCCAGGTCGGCCATCACCATGACGGCGCCCTTGAGCACGCCGACGAGCAGGATCTCCCGGCCGGCGTAGTCCTCGTCGATCCGGGCCGCGATCTCGTCCAGGCGGGTCCCGAGCTGCTCCTCGGTCAGGAGCACCCGCTCCAGGTCCGCGCCCATGTCCTCCACGTTCACCGCTGCGGGTCTCCCTCGTCGTCCGGCTCGACGGCCCGGCGCTGCGCCCGGACCCGCGCGCGCACGACGTCGTCCGGGTCGGTCGACGGGGCTGCTGCGCGCAGCGCAAGCCTGCCACACGCGCGGGACGCCGCCACGCGCCCGGGCAGGTGGACCGGGCCCTGGCCGCGCCAGTGGGTCACGAGCGCGGCGACCGCGGTGACGTGCGCCCGGGTGACCGAGCCGGCGGGGGCGCCCGCGCGGACGGCGGCGGCCCGGAGCGCGCGGTGCCGCAGGGCGGCGGGCGCGGCGGCGAGGACGGCGGCGTCGAGGACGAGGCCGGGGGCGCCGTCCTCCGCCTCCGCGCGGGCCAGCAGGTCCGCCGCCAGGGCGTCCAGCGCGTCCGCGTCCTCGCGCAGCAGCTCCGCCGAGCGCGCCAGCGCCGCGGCCACCCCCGGGCCGAGCTCCCGCTCCAGCACGGGCAGCACCCGGGCGCGCACCCGGGACCGGGCGGGCGCCCCGGCGTCCCCGTCGGCGGGCGTGTTGGTGGGGTCGTGCCACGGGTCCAGCCCCTCGGCGGCGCACGCGGCGAGCGTCTCGGCCCGGGACACCCCGAGCAGGGGTCTCCGCAGCAGCCCGCGGACGGCAGGCATCCCGGCGAGCGACCGCCCCCCGGAGCCCCGGGCCAGGCCGAGCAGCACGCCCTCGGCCTGGTCGTCGCGGGTGTGGCCGAGCAGCACGGCCGCGGCCCCGAGCCGCGCGGCCTCGGCCTCCAGCGCCGCGTACCGGGCGTCCCGCGCGGCCGCCTCCGGCCCGCCGCTGCCCGCGCCGGCCGTCGCGTCGACCGCCACCACCGCGACCGGGTCCAGGCCCAGCGCCCGGCAGCCGGCCGCGGCCCGGGCCGCCACCGCGGCGCTGCCGGGCTGCAGACGGTGGTCGACGACGACCGCCCCGACCCGCCACCCGGGCTCGCCCCGGCGCGCGGCCGACGCCGCGGCGAACGCCGCCGCGGCCGCGAGCGCCAGCGAGTCGGGGCCCCCGGAGCACGCGACCAGCACCCGCGCGCCGGCCGGCAGGTCCGCGAGCGCGGCCGCGACGGCGCCGCGCACGGCCGCGACCGCGGGGTCGAGGCGCGCCACGTCAGCCGTGCACCCGGCGCACCCAGGCGGCCGGGTCCGCGATCTCGGCGGCCGACGGCAGCGCGTCCGCCTCCGCCCACACCGCGTTCAGCCCGTCGGTGCCGACCCGGCGGCGCACCCCGCGCACGAACGCCGCGCCGTCGCGGTACTGGGCGAGCTTCACGTCCATGCCGAGCACGGCCCGCAGCGCCTTCCGCATGCCGCCCGTGCCGGCGGCGCCGTCGCGGCGGGCCTCGAACCGGCGCCGGATGCGCCGCACGGACGGCACGACCGCGCGGCCGACCGCGTCCATCGTCACGTCGGCGTGCCCCTCGAGCAGCGCCATGACCGCGCCGACCTCGTCGAGCACGACGCGCTGGCGGGGGTCGAGCAGGTCGAGCAGCGAGCGCGGCCGACCCCCGCGCGCCGCGGCACCCGCGTCGCCCGACGGGTCGTCGTCGCCGGCGTCGCCGTCCGCCGCGTCGGCCCCGTCCGTCCCGTCCCCCCGGCCCGACCACGGCCACCGCGGCCGGGACCCCTCCTCCGCGAGCAGCACCCGCAGCCGGTCGCTCAGGTGGCCCGCCAGCCAGGGCGCGGACGCGAACTGCTGGGCGTGCGTCTGCTCGTGCAGCGTCACCCAGAGCCGGAAGTCCGCGGGGTCGACCCCGAGCGCGCGCTCGACCGCCAGCACGTTGGGCGCGACGAGCAGCAGCGTGCCCCGGCCGCCCCAGGGGTCGTACTGGCCCAGCACGGCCCCCGACAGCAGCCCGAGGACCGCGGCGACCTGCCCGGCGCCGGCCGCGCCGCGCAGCCCCCGGTCGGCGGGCACCCCGACCCGCGCGGTCAGGCCCTCCAGCGCCCGCACGTTGGCGCGCGCCCAGGACGCGCGGTCGACCACCCGGACGTCGTGCGCGGGAGCGGCCGGGTGGGCGGGCGCCATCCGGGTGATGCGCGCGACGTGCTCGGCCGCGACGGGCGCCGCGGCGCGCAGGTCGGCGACGACCGCGGCCCGCTCGGCGCGCGTGGCGGCGGGCCCGGACCGCACCGCGCGCGCGGCGAGCCGGGCGGCCAGGTCCCAGTCCACGGCCGGCTGCACCCGCCCACCGTAACCACGCGGCCGCGCGGGGTCGCCGGACGGCGTCACCCGCGGCAGCCGCACCCCGCGAGCTGCGAGACGAACCCGTCGAGCGCCTGCCGCGGCTGGTACTGGCCGACCGCCCCGGTCTGGTCGGCCATGAGCACGAACAGCAGCAGCCGCCCGTCGGCGTCCAGCACCGAGCCGGCGAGGGAGGTGACGCTCGTGAGGCTGCCGGTCTTGGCGCGCACCAGCCCGGTCGCGTCGCCGGAGCGGAACCGGTCGGACAGCGTGCCGGTCAGGCCGCCGATCGGCATGCCGTTGCTGACCTCGCGCAGCTCGGGGTGCGCGGGGTCGACGACGAGCTCGAGCAGCCCGAGCAGCATCCGCGGGGGCAGCGCCGAGCCGTCGGCGAGCCCGGAGGCGTCGGCCAGCGTGGCGCCCGCGGTGTCGACGCCCAGGGTCTGCGCGGTGCGCAGCACGGCCTGGGTCGCGCCCTCGAAGCTGCCCGGCAGGCCGAGGTCGAGCGCGACCATCCGGGCGACGACCTCGGTGATCGTGTTGTCCGACGTGTCGAGGAAGTACTGCGCGACCTCCGGCACCGGCGCGGAGGAGACGACGCCGAGGACGTCCCCGGTCGCGGGCGCGGACACCCGCGCGGGGGTGCCGGTCACCGTGATCCCCGCCTCGCCCAGCCGCGCGGCGAACTCCGTGGCGGCGTGCATCGCCGGGTCGGCGCGCCGCGGCGGGTACTCGCCGGCGGAGATCTTCGCGATGTCGACGGCGAGCGGCGCGACCGGCGCGACGAACCCCATGGCGATGTCCGCGGGGTCCCAGCCGGGCGCCGTGGCGGGGCCGCTGAACAGCGTGTCGTCGAGCCCCAGCGTCACCGTGTCCCGGCCCGCGAGCCGCAGCTGCACCGCGACGAGCGCCGCGAGGTCGGCGAGGCCCGCGCGGCCGTTCACGGCGTCCGGGTCGCCCACGCCGGCCGCCAGCATCATGTCGCCGCCGCCGACCAGCACGATCTGGTCCCCCGCACCCTGGCGCACCGTGGTGTCGAAGGTCCGGTCCGCCCCGAGCCGGGTCAGCGCGGCCACGCCGGTGACGAGCTTGGCGGTCGACGCCGGGGTCCGGGCGTCGTCGCCCGCGTGCTCCCCCAGGACCTCGCCGGTGAGCGCGTCCGCGACGAGCACGCCGACCGTCGGACCCAGCCGCGCGTCGCCCGCGAGCCCCTGCACCAGCGCCTGCACCTGGTCCGCGTCCGGCGCGGGGGTGGCGGCGTCGAGGTCGGCCAGCACCGTCGCACCGGCCCCGGTCGTCGTCGCGCCGGGCGCCTCGGGGAACGGGGCCGCCGGGGCGGGCTCGGGCGCGAGGGTCACGAGACCCGGCACCACGTCGTAGGCGTCCGCGGTGACGTAGGCCCCGCCCGCGAGCACCACCACGAGCGCCGCCACGCCGATCGTCCTGCCCGCGCGCGCCACCGCACCTCCCGTTCGCGTCCCGTTCTCCCGGCCCGGGCCACCGCCGAGCCGTCCGTGCGTCACACTAGGGGCTTGAAGGCGACGCGCCAGCACCTGGCACGCCGCCGTGATCAGCTGCCCGCCGCGGCGCCAGGGTCGCCGGCGGCGGAGACGAAGGAGCAGGTGTGGAGTTCGACGTCACGATCGAGATCCCCAAGGGCCAGCGGAACAAGTACGAGGTCGACCATGCGACCGGACGGATCCGGCTGGACCGCATGCTGTTCACCTCGACGCGGTACCCGGACGACTACGGGTTCATCGACGGCACCCTCGGCGAGGACGGCGACCCGCTGGACGCGCTGGTGCTGCTCGAGGAGCCGACGTTCCCGGGCTGCCTGATCCGGTGCCGCGCGCTCGGCATGTTCCGCATGCGCGACGAGGCCGGCGGCGACGACAAGGTGCTCTGCGTGCCGACGGGCGACCAGCGTGCCGCGTGGCGCCAGGACATCGACGACGTCTCGGATTTCCACCGCCTGGAGATCCAGCACTTCTTCGAGGTCTACAAGGACCTGGAGCCCGGCAAGTCGGTCGAGGGCGCCCACTGGGTCGGCCGCGCCGAGGCCGAGGCCGAGATCGAGCGCTCCCGGCAGCGCGCGATCGACGCGGGGTACGACCAGCACTGACCCGCGCCGCCGCCCCCGCGCGGGGCGGCGACCCGGACGACGGAGGGCCCCGGGGCGCAGCGCGCGCTCCGGGGCCCTCCGTCGTGGTGCGGGGTCGGCGGTCAGCCCACCCGGCCCGCGTAGGCCATCGAGTTCGAGTACCGCATGGGCGAGATCTTGACCGGGACGCCCTCGCGCGGCGCCTCGAGGATCTGGCCGCCGCCGATGTAGAGAGCCACGTGGTAGACGCTGCTCGCGTCGTTCTTGTTCGTGCCCCAGAACACCAGGTCGCCCGGCTGCAGGTCGCTGTACGCGATCTTGGTCACCTGGCGGTACTGGTCGCGGGACGTGCGGTTGAGGCTGACGCCGGCCGCACGCCACGCGCCCTGGGTGAGGCCGGAGCAGTCGTACCCGTTGGGGCCGGTGCCGCCCCAGACGTAGGGCAGGCCGAGCTTGGTCCGGGCCCACGCGATCGCGGTCTCCGCCTTGCTCGCGGACACCGGCGGCGGCGTCGTGACCGGCGGGGTCGTGACCGGGGGCGTCGTCACCGGCGGCGTGGTGGCCGGCGGGGTCGTCGCGGGCGGGGGCGTGCTCGGCGTCGACGGCGTGCTCGGGGTGGACGGCGTCGACGGCGCGGCCGACCCGCCCCCGGCCGCCGGGGTGCCGCCGCCGCCCGCGGCCGGCGTGCTCACGGCCGGCACGGTGGTGCGCTCGGCCTGCGCGGCGGCCTCGGCGCGCTGCCGGCGCTCGGCGTCGATCTGGTCCTGGCGGGCCTGCTCGACCTCGGCGCTGGTGTTCCGCGCGACCGCGAGCTGCTGGATGAGGCCCGCGCGCTCGGTCTGCGCGGAGGCGACCGCGGCGTCGGCGTCCGTCTGGGCCTGCTCGGCCGCGCCCAGGGCGTCCTGCGCCTCGGCGGCGGCCGACTCCTGCGCTGCGGCGGCCTCGTCGGCCTTCGTCTTGAGCGTGGTGGCGACCTGCTCGGCCGCGAGGTAGCCCTGCACGGCCTGGTCGGCCTTGGAGCTGACGTGCGACAGGGCCTCGCTGCGGGCGACGACGTCCTCGAACCCGTCGGCGGACAGCAGGGCCTGCACGGTGTCCATCGAGCCGCCGGAGCGCGCCGCCTCGCGGGCGATCGCCACGAGCGTGGCCCGGGCGTCCGCGAACTTCTCCTGCGCCTCGTCGTACTGGTCGGACGCCTGGGCGGCCTGCTGCTGCGCGGACGCGAGGTCGGCCTGGGCCTGGGCGTACGCCTCACCGGCCTGCTGGACCGCGACCTGGCTGGTCTCCGCCTGCGTGCTGAGCTCGGCCAGGCGGACCTCGATGCCCGCGACGGCCGACGACGCGGACGACACGGCCCGCCGGGCGTCCCGCACGTCCTGGTCGCTCACGTCGGGGTCGGCCAGCGCCGCGCCGCTCGCCGGCAGCAGCAGCACCGCCGCCGTGATCGCCGCGGCTGCACCGCGCGCCGCGCGCGCTCGTCTCGTCCGCACCTGCTCGCCTCTCGTCAGCTGTCCGCCACCCCCCGCGCACCGCGTGCGCGACCGGGGCCGGCGGAGTCCCGCGCCCCGCTGAGGGACGCTACCGGGGAAAATCACAGAAGTGAACACGAGTCACACCGTTCACACGAGTCACATCGGCGTTGTTCGGGACGAACCGGACACCGGATGGGACGAATCACCCGCGCGGGCGACCTCCGACCCCCGTGACGTGCCGCTCGGCACCATCGCGACCGCCCGCCGTGGACAGCGCGTCTCACATCGCGGGACGGCTGTTCCACGCCCCGGCGCCCGCTCCGTACTGTGGGCGGCATGTCCCGCCGAATGTGTCGCTGACCAGCGCACGCTCGGCTGTGCCCGCAGGCCCTCGTCGGGCCGCGGCCCCGGCGCCCCGCTGACGGCGACCGCCCGTCGCCCCGGGGGCGCCGCACACCGGCACCGGCCGCCCGGGACCCCTCCTGGCACGACGCGCGTGCGCACCGCCCACCACCCCGCACCGCCAGCCCCCACGCACCGCCAGGAGACAGCAGATGACCCAGTCGCAGTGGTCCTTCGAGACCCGCCAGATCCACGCCGGCCAGACGCCCGACAGCGCCACCGGCGCCCGCGCGCTGCCGATCTACCAGACGACGTCCTACGTGTTCCCCGACGCCGGCGTCGCCGCCGACCGGTTCGCGCTCAAGGACCTCGGCCCGATCTACACCCGGATCGGCAACCCCACCGTCCAGGCCGTCGAGGACCGGGTCGCCTCCCTGGAGGGCGGAGTGGGCGCGCTGCTGCTCGCGTCCGGCCAGGCCGCCGAGACGTACGCGATCCTCAACATCGCCGAGGCCGGCAGCCACGTCGTCGCCAGCCCCAGCCTGTACGGCGGCACGTACAACCTGCTGCACCACACGCTCCCCCGGTTCGGCATCGAGACGACGTTCGTCACCGACCCGCACGACCCGCAGGCGTGGCGCGACGCGGTCCGCCCGAACACCAAGGCCTTCTTCGCGGAGACGGTGCCGAACCCGAAGCAGGACGTCCTCGACATCGAGACCGTCGCCGGCGTCGCGCACGAGGCGGGCGTCCCGCTGATCGTCGACAACACGGTCCCGACGCCGTACCTGATCCGGCCGCTGGAGTGGGGCGCGGACGTCGTCGTGCACTCCGCCACCAAGTACCTCGGCGGGCACGGCGCGGCGATCGGCGGCGTGATCGTCGACGGCGGCACGTTCGACTACGGCGCCGACCCCGACAGGTACCCCTCGTTCAACACGCCCGACCCGTCCTACGACGGCCTGGTGTTCGCGCGGGACCTCGGCAAGGACGGGGCCTTCGGGGTCAACCTGTCCTACGTGCTGCGCGCGCGGGTGCAGCTGCTCCGCGACCTCGGCGCCGCGATCAGCCCGTTCAACGCGTTCCTCATCGCCCAGGGCCTCGAGACCCTGTCGCTGCGCGTCGAGCGGCACGTCGCCAACGCCCAGAAGGTCGCCGAGTGGCTGGAGGCCCGGGACGACGTGCTGTCGGTGACCTACGCCGGCCTGCCCTCGCACCCGCAGTACGAGCTCGGCCGCAAGTACGGCCCGAACGGCACCGGCGCGGTCCTCGCGTTCGAGGTCGAGGGCGGGGCCGCCGCCGGCCAGGCGTTCGTCTCGGCCCTGGAGCTGCACTCCAACGTCGCGAACATCGGCGACGTGCGCTCGCTGGTCATCCACCCGGCGTCGACCACGCACAGCCAGCTGACCCCCGAGGAGCAGGCGCTGTCCGGCGTCACGCCCGGGCTGGTCCGGCTCTCCGTCGGCCTGGAGGGGATCGAGGACATCCTCGCCGACCTCGACGCCGGCTTCCGCGCCGCCAAGGGGGCCTGAGCGACCCCGTGCCCACCACCCGATCCACCCCGACGGGCGCCGCGACCCCCGCGGCGCCCGTCGGCGCACCCACGTCAGGACGGCCCGTGCCCGACCGCAGCACCCGCACCACCTCCGCCGCCGGTCCGGGCGGCCCCACGGGCGACCACAGCGGGCGGCCCGCGCCGAGCGTCCCGCCCCGCGCGTCGTCCGCCTGGCGCGAGGGCGACCCGGTGGGCCGGCGCCGGTTCGTCGACGTGGGCGCCCTCGACCTGGAGGCCGGCGGCCGGCTGCCCGGCGTGCGGATGGCCTACGAGACCTGGGGCACGCCCGCGCCCGACGGCTCGAACGCCGTGCTCGTGCTGCACGCGCTCACCGGCGACTCGCACGTCACCGGTGACGCCGGACCCGGCCACCCGACGCCCGGCTGGTGGTCGACGCTCGTCGGTCCCGGGGCGCCGATCGACACCGACCGGTGGTTCGTCGTGGCGCCGAACGTGCTCGGCGGCTGCCAGGGCAGCACCGGCCCGGCGAGCACCGCGCCCGACAGCCGGCCGTGGGGCAGCCGGTTCCCGCAGCTGACCGTCCGCGACCAGGTCGCGGCCGAGCTGCGGCTCGCCGACGCGCTGGGCATCGGGTCCTGGGCGCTCGTCGTGGGCGCGTCGATGGGCGGGCAGCGCGCGCTGGAGTGGGCGGTCACCGCGCCGGACCGGGTCCGCCGGCTCGCCGCGATCGCCACCTCCGCGCAGACCTCGGGCGACCAGATCGCCTCGTTCCACACCCAGCTCACCGCGCTGACGGCCGACCCGCGGTTCCGCGGCGGCGACTACTACGACGCGCCCGACGGCGAGGGCCCGCACGTCGGGCTCGGCCTGGCGCGGCAGATCGCGCACCAGACCTACCGCAGCGCCGCCGAGCTCGACGCGCGGTTCGGCCGGATCCCGCAGGGCGGGGAGGAGCCGCTGGACGGCGGCCGGTTCGCGGTGCAGTCCTACCTCGACCACCACGGGGACAAGCTCGCGCGCCGGTTCGACGCCAACACCTACGCCGTGCTGACCCGGTCGATGATCACGCACGACCTGGGCCGGGACCGCGGTGGCGTCGAGGCCGCACTCGGGACGGTCACCGCGGACACGCTGGTGGTCGCCGTCGACTCGGACCGGCTGTTCCTGCCTGAGCAGTCCGCTCGGATCGCCGCGGGGGTGCCGGGGGCGCGGCCGCTGCGCACGCTGCGGACGCCGTACGGGCACGACGGGTTCCTCATCGAGCACGAGCAGCTCGGGCCGCTGGTCCGGGAGCACCTGGAGAGCTGAGGCGGACCGCGCTCCGGGAGCGCGTCGGCGTCTGGCACGCTGGCCCCATGCAGACCGGGATCGGGGACCTCACGGAGCGCACCGAGGTGCTGCGCCGGCAGTGGGACGCGCTGCGCGACTGGGTCGGCGACGTGCTGGACGCCGACACCGCGCGAGCCGCGAGCGTGCTGGACGGCTGGAGCGTCGCCGAGCTGGTGGCGCACCTCGGCCGGGCGATGGACGCGCTCGCCGTGTGCGAGCCCGCGCCGGCCGGCACCGTGCCGCTCAGCCTCGCCGAGTACCTGGGCTCGTACGCGGGCCGGGCGGCGGACATCGACCGGGTCACCAAGGAGCTCGCGGCCGAGATCGCCGGCGACCCGCTGCGGCACGTCGACGCCCTGGTCGCGCGGGCGCTGCGCCGGGCCGACGAGCTCGGACCCCAGGACCGCGTGGTGCAGGCCCGCCGGGGCCCGGTGCTGCTGTCCACGATGCTGGCGTCCCGCATCACCGAGCTCGTGGTGCACGCCGACGACCTCCAGCGCTCCCTGGCGCGCGCCCGCGGCGCCGCACCGGGGTCGCGCGCGGAGCTCGGCACCGGGGTCGGCCCGTTGCGGGGCGTCCCGGGCGGGCTCGGGCCGGAGGGCGGGCTCGGCGACGGCGTCACCTCGGCGGGGCCGGTCGACGGCGACGCGCTGGACCTCGTGGCGACCGAGCTGCTGCGGATCGTGCAGGCCCGCGGCGGCTGGGACCTCGACGTGGTGCAGCCGCTGACCTGGGTGCGCCTCGCCGCGGGCCGGGTGCCGTACGACGTCGACGTCCTGGCGGCCGCCCTGGCGCCGCGGTTCACGTCGGACTCGGTCCCGGACCTGGGCCGCATGCTCCCGCTCCTCTGACTGCGGGCCCCTGCTCCGCCGAGATGGCGACTCTCGGCTGTCCCGCGGCGCCTCGACACAGCCGAGAGCTGCCATCTCGGCGGGGTATCGGGGAGGGCGGGGTGTCGGGCGAGGTCCCGAAGCGCGCCGCGGCGCGCGGGCTAGGGTCGGGAGCATGCTCGCCGCGATGGTCACCCGGTTCTCGCCCGACGACCCCCTGGCGGGGCTGACCGTCGGGGAGCACCCCGAGCCCGACGCCCGCGAGCACTGGACCACCGTCGACGTCCGCGCGGCGGCCCTCAACCAGCACGACCTCTGGTCGCTGCGCGGGGTGGGCCTCAAGGCCGAGCAGCTGCCGATGGTGCTCGGCACCGACGGCGCCGGCGTGACCCCCGACGGCCGCGAGGTCGTGCTGCACGCCGTGGTCGGCGGCGCGTCCGGGCACGGCGTCGGCCCCGCGGAGCCGCGGTCGCTGCTGTCCGAGCGGTACCCCGGCACGATCGCGGAGCGCGTCGCGGTCCCCACGTGGAACCTCGTCGCGAAGCCGGCTGAGCTGTCGTTCGTCGAGGCGGCCTGCGTCCCGACCGCCTGGCTCACCGCCTACCGGATGCTGTTCACGACCGGCCGCGCGCAGCCGGGCCAGCGGGTGCTGGTGCAGGGCGCGGGCGGCGGCGTCGCGACGGCCGCGATCCGGCTCGCCGCGGCCGCCGGTCTGGAGGTGTGGGTGACCAGCCGGGACGAGCGGCGCCGGGCGCGGGCGCTGGAGCTCGGGGCGGCGGGCGCCGTCGCGTCCGGCGAGCGGCTGCCCGTCCGCGTCGACCTGGTGATCGAGACCGTCGGCGCCGCCACGTGGTCGCACTCGGTGCGCTCGGTGCGGCCGGGCGGCACGATCGTCGTCGCCGGCGCCACCACCGGCGACCCCGCCGCCATGGAGATCCAGCGGGTGTTCTTCCTGGAGATCGCGGTGCTGGGCGCCACGATGGGCTCGAGGCAGGACCTGGAGCAGCTGCTCGCGTTCCTGGCGCGCACCGGCGTGCGCCCGGTCGTCGACTCGACCGTCCCGCTGGCCCGGGTCGGCGACGGCCTGGCACGCTTGGCGCGCGGCGAGCAGTTCGGCAAGGTCGTCGCCGAGGTCTGACCGGGCGAGGGGTCGACGAGAGGGGGCGCGCGATGGCCGGCCGCTGGCGCGAGGACGTCCTGGGCGAGGACTACCGCGTGCGGACGATCGACCTGGCGCCCGACGACGAGGGCGAGGTCGTCGCGAGCCTCGTCCGGTACGCCCCGCCGACGCCGGAGCCGCTGCGGCCGTCCCGCGCGGTGCTGTACCTGCACGGCTGGTCCGACTACTTCTTCCAGACCGGCCTGGCCGAGTTCTGGCACGCGCAGGGCGCCGCGTTCTACGCCCTCGACCTGCGCAAGTACGGCCGCAGCCTGCGCCCGCACCAGACGCCCGGCTACGTCGACGACCTGCGCACCTACGACGAGGAGATCGAGGCCGCGCTCGACCAGGTGCACCGCGACCTCGGCCGGTTCGCGCGCGTGATGATCATGGGCCACTCCACGGGCGGCCTGGTCGGCGCGCTGTGGGCGAACCGGCACCCCGGCCGCCTCCACGGTCTGGTGCTCAACTCGCCCTGGCTGGAGCTGCAGGGCGCCGCGGTCGTCCGGCACGCGAGCGCACCGGCGATCGCCCGGCTGGCCCGGCTGCAGCCCAAGGCGCCGCTGCCGAACATCGACCCGGGCTTCTACGGCCGCACGCTGCGCGCCGCGGACGGCGGGGAGTGGACCTACGAGGACGCCTGGCGGCCCGTGCCCGCGTTCCCCGTCCGCGCCGGCTGGCTCGCCGCCATCATCGCCGGGCACGCGGAGGTGGCCCGGGGGCTGCACATCCGGGTGCCGGTGCTCATGCTCGCGTCCGACCGCACCGTGATCAGCCCGCGGTGGAGCGAGGACATGCGCGCCGCCGACGTGGTGCTCGACGTCGAGCTGCTGGCCCGCCGCGCGGTGCAGCTCGGGCCGGTGGTGTCGGTGGTGCGGATCGCGGGCGGGCTGCACGACCTCACGCTGTCGCCCGCCCCGGTCCGGGCACGGCTGTACGCGGAGATCGGCCGGTGGACGGCGGCGTACGGCTGGTCGTGAGCGACCGCCGGGCCCGGCTCAGGCGCCGACGGCCTCGCCGAGAGTCGGGCCGTCCTCGCCGAACCGCCACACCCGCCAGCCGTCGGCCGGCCGCTCCAGGTCCGCGGCCGCGGTCGCGGCGCTGCTCGGGTCGGCGTGCACGGTGCCGTCCTCGAGCTCGATGAGACCGTCGACCCGCAGCGTCGCGACCAGGCGCTGGTTGCGGCGCACGCGGTGCCACACGAGCTCCAGGTCCCGACGCTCCGCGGCGGCGAGGGCCTCCAGCTCGGGCAGCGGCTCGGAGGCCACCGCGGTCGCGTCGCCGTCGCGCGGGGCCGGGACGTCGTCGACGACCGGCGGGATGAGCGTGGTCTCGTCGGTGCGCGGCGCCGGCCCGGGCGCGGCGTGCCGGTGGTGCTCGGCACCCTCGGGCGCGGCGGGAGCCCCCGCGGCGCCGGCGCGGTCGGCGGCGCCGGTCCGGACCACCGGCGTCGGGTCGGTGGGCGCCGTCCCGCGGTGGCCGCCCGAGGTCGCCGTGCGGGCCGCGGCCACCGGGACCGCGCCCGTGCGCGGCCCGGGCTCGACCGCGCGGCGCTGCCCGCCGGTGGTGCGCAGCGGGGACACGTCGACGTAGCGGCGCCCGCCGGGGCCCTGGGTCACGCCCAGCCGCAGCACCTCGACGCCGCCGCCCGCGGTCACGTGGTCGACGGCCTCCAGCACGTCCTCCGCGACGTCCGCGCACACCACGACCAGCCGGGCACCCGGCGGCACCGGGCCCTGCGACCGCAGCACGGGGGCACGGTCGCGGAACACGGCGAGCTCGGCCTCGAACGCCTCCGGGCCGCCGCGGTACATCCGCGCCAGGTCCGCGCGGCTCAGCCGGGCGGCGCCGCCCGCGTGCCGCAGCGCGCGCACCAGCGCCGCCTCGTCCAGCAGCTGCACGACCTCGACGACGACCGGGCGCGAAGCCGCGTCGAGCGCCAGCAGGTGGGGGCCGCCGTGGGCGCCCTCGCGCACCGTCAGCACCTGCTCGCCCAGCAGGTCCGACGCGTGCTCCGCCACGAGCGCGGACGAGTCGGCCTCGAACGCGTCGGCCCGGGGCCGCATCGGCTGGACGAGGGTCCCCTGGCCGCCGTCGAGCTCGAAGATCGCCATCAGTCCGCTGCATCCCTTCTCGCGGCCCCCGATCGGACCGCCCCACCGCACCGCACGCACCGCTGCCGGGCGCCCGGCACCGCCGGGCGCTCCACCCCGCGGAAGTCTTCCATCGCCGGGACCGCACCGGGTCCCGGCCCCGCCCATCTGCACGAGATGTCCACGCCGGCGCGTCCCGGCCGCCGGCCGGACGCGCGCGCCGTCACGCGGACAGGTGCTCCTCCAACCGCTCGACCTTGCCCGTCAGCTCACCCGTGCGCCCCGGCCGGATGTCCGCCTTGAGGACGAGGCTCACGCGGCCCGCGTGCCGGCCGACCGCCTCGGACGCCCGCCTCACCACGTCCATGCACTCGTCCCACTCGCCCTCGATCGTCGTGAACATGGCGTCCGTGCGGTGCGGCAGGCCGGACTCCCGGACCACGCGCACCGCGTCGGCGACGGCCTCGGTCACGGACTCACCCGCACCGAGCGGGGACACGGAGAACGCCACGAGCATGCCTCCCACCCTGGTGCACGGGGCGGGGGTCCGTCCAGCCCCCGGACGGGTACGGGGTCCGCGCGGACGGGTGCGGGGCGCTTCACCCGCAGGTCGGACCCATCCGGCCCCGCCCCCGCTCCGAACCCCCACCAGCGCACGCCCCGTGCGCCACGTCAGCGGGGATCGTCACCCCGGGAGGAGAGATCACCATGGGCCAGTCTGCCAACCGCCTCGTCGGCGGGATCTTCGGCGCCGTCTACCTGCTCGTCGGGATCGCCGGGTTCTTCGTCAGCTCCGGCGCGGACTTCGCGGGGACCGAGGGCGGGACGCTGATCTTCTTCGAGGTCAACCCGCTGCACAACATCGTGCACCTGGCGATCGGCGCCGCCCTGCTGGGCGCCGCGCTGTCCTCGGTGCGCGCCGCGCGCGGCGTGAACACCACCGTCGGCGCCGTCTACCTGCTGGTCGGCCTGCTCGGGCTGTTCCTGGTCGGCTCGTCGGCGAACATCCTCGCCCTGAACGGCGCGGACAACGTGCTGCACTTCGCCAGCGCGATCCTGCTGCTCGGCGTCGGCCTGGGCGCCGACCCGCGCCGCCACCGCCCCGACCGCGGCGCGCCGGGCGTGAGCGGGTCGCTCGCCGGCCGCGTCCCCGGGTCCGCGCGGGGGCTGCTCGGCCGCGCGCACGCACCGGCGCGGCCGGCGGGCGGCACCGTCCCGGCGGCGGTCGTGCGGCCGCCCGCCGCTGCGGGACCTGCCCGGGACGCGCACCCCACCGCCGCCGGACGGGGCGGTGCGGTGGCCGCGGGCTCCGGCGCCGCCGTGGGCGCCGATACCGACTCCGGCACCGCCGGCGCCGAGGGCGCGCTCCAGGCGCTCACCCGGCAGTGGGCCTCCCTCGCGGCTCTGGGCCTCGGCCTCGTCGCCTGCGGCGTGGGCGCCGGCCACCTGGTGCACCACCTGCCGGTCGGCGTCGCCCTGGCGACCCTCGGGCTCGTCGCCATCGGCTGGGGTGTCCTGGCGCTGCGCGGGCCCGCCCCGGCGCCCCGCGCGGCCGCCGGCGTCGCACTGGCGGCCGGTCCGGCGGTGCTGCTGAGCTCCCCCGCTGACCGGCACCGCCACGACCGCCGCCGAAGCCGCCGCGCTGGTGCTGGCGCTGGCGGCCGGGATCCTGCTCGCCCTCGGGCAGCGCGCCGGGACCGCCCCCGGGGCCCGTCGGCGCGCGCCAGGCGGCGCCGGCCAGGCGGCCACGCTCGCGGCGGGCGCGCTGCTGGTGGCGCTGGTGACCGTGCCGGGCCTCGCCGCGACGGAGGCGGGCGCGCACGCGGTGCCGCACGGCTCGCACGGCCTGCCCGCCGAGACGGGCCACGCGGGCCACTAGGCACATCCGCCGGGGGGGGCAGCCCCCGGCCCCACGACCGCCGCGCGGCGTCGGCAGGGACGGCTCCCCCGGCGCCGCGCGGCTCACCCGCGCCGCGCGGCGACCCCACCCCCCGGGTCCCCACCCGATTCTCGCGTCCTCCCCCGAACGATCGGGGGGCGGCGCGAGAATCGGAAGGGGACCAGGGCGACGCGCGGGACGCCCGCGCCCGCGGCACACGCCCGCCCGCACCGACGCCGGAGGCCCGGCACCCCCTCAGGGGTGCCGGGCCTCCGCGTACCGGGTGAAATGGCTCAGGCCGCCTCGTCCTCCGAGGTGAGGTTCCGGGTCTTGTTCTGGTCGACCAGGATGCCGGGGCCGTTCGTGGTCGAGATGGTCGCCTTGGTGATGTAGCGGCCCTTCGACGCGGACGGCTTGAGACGCAGGATCTCCTCGAGCGCCGCGGCGTAGTTCTCCACCAGCTGGACGTCGGAGAACGACGTCTTGCCGATGATGAAGTGCAGGTTCGCGTGCTTGTCGACGCGGAACTCGATCTTGCCGCCCTTGATGTCGGACACGGCCTTGGCCACGTCCATCGTCACGGTGCCGGTCTTCGGGTTCGGCATGAGGCCACGCGGACCGAGCACCTTGCCGAGGCGGCCGACCTTGCCCATGAGATCCGGGGTCGCGACCGCGGAGTCGAAGTCGGTGTAGCCCGCCGCGACCTTCTCGATCAGCTCGTCGCCGCCGACCTCGTCCGCACCGGCGGCGCGGGCCTGCTCGGCACGCTCACCGGTCGCGAAGACGATGACGCGGGCGGTCTTGCCCGTGCCGTTCGGCAGGTTGACCGTGCCACGGACCATCTGGTCGGCCTTGCGCGGGTCGACACCGAGGCGCATGGCGACCTCGACGGTCGCGTCGTACTTGGTGGTCGACGTGGCCTGCGCCAGGCGGATCGCCTGCAGCGGGTTGTAGGTGGTGCCGGCCTCGATCTTCTCGGCCGCGGCGCGGTACGCCTTGCTGTGCTTCGCCATCTGCTCTCTCTCCTTCAGCAGTCGTGGTCGTCGGGCCGCACAGGGCCCTGCCACTGGGGCGCCCGCCCCGGAGGTCCCGGGGCGGGCGGTGGTTCAGTCGAGCCGGGGGCTCAGCCCTCGACCTTGATGCCCATCGAGCGCGCGGTGCCGGCGATGATCTTCTCGGCGGCGGCGAGGTCGTTGGCGTTCAGGTCCTCGAGCTTGGTCGAGGCGATCTCGCGGACCTGGTCCGCGGTCAGCGTCGCGACCTTGACCGTGTGCGGCGTGGGCGAGCCCTTCGCGACACCGGCGGCCTTCTTGATGAGCTCGGCGGCCGGCGGGGTCTTCGTGATGAAGGTGAAGGAACGGTCCTCGTAGACCGTGATCTCCACCGGGATCACGTTGCCGCGCTGCGACTCGGTGGCCGCGTTGTAGGCCTTGCAGAACTCCATGATGTTCACACCGTGCTGACCCAGCGCCGGACCGATCGGCGGGGCGGGGGTCGCCGCACCGGCGTTGATCTGGAGCTTGATGAGGCCGGTGACCTTCTTCTTCGGGGGCATGAGCCACCCTTTCTTCTCTCGTGGGCCGACGCCGTGGGCGATGACCCGGTTGCAGTGCTGCGTCCGCGCGCGCCCCGGTCCCGGGGCGGGCGGCTCAGATCTTGGCGACCTGGCTGAACGACAGCTCGACCGGGGTCTCCCGGCCGAAGATGGAGACGAGGACCTTGAGCTTCTGGTTCTCGGGGCTGATCTCGGAGATCGTGGCCGGCAGCGTGTCGAACGGGCCGTCGGTGACGGTGACCGACTCGCCGACGGTGAAGTCGACCTCGATCGGGGCGGCGGCCTTCTGCTGCGGCGCGGCGGTCGGGGCCTTCGCCTCGATCGTCGGCGCCAGCATGGAGAACACCTCGTCGAGGGTGAGCGGCACCGGCTGGTGGGTGTGGCCCACGAAGCCCGTGACGCCCGGGGTGTGCCGGACGGCGCCCCACGACTCGTCGGTGAGGTCCATGCGCACGAGGACGTAGCCGGGGATCCGGACGCGGCGCACGACCTTGCGCTGCGCGTTCTTGATCTCGACGACCTCCTCCATGGGGACCTCCACCTGGAAGATGAAGTCCTCCATGTTGAGGCTCTGGATGCGGTTCTCGAGGTTCGTCTTCACGCGGTTCTCGTAGCCCGCGTAGGAGTGGATGACGTACCAGTCGCCGAACTGCGACTTCAGCTGCGCCTTGAACGCGGCGACCGGGTCCTCGTCGACGTCGACCTCGTCGGACTCGACCTCGTCGGTCTCCTCGGCGTCGTCGGTCTCCTCGACCGGGGCGGCCTCGGCCGCGTCGCCGGAGTCGCCGTCGACCTCGTCCGCGGGCTCGCCGGCGGCCGGGGCCTCGACCGCCTCGACCGACGCCAGGGCGTCGTCGAGCTCGGACTCGGCGGCACCCAGACCGGGCTCCTGCGATTCCTGCGACACGGGCGAACCTGCTTTCTGCTGCGGAAGGTGGTGCTGAGGTGACGTGCGCCCCGCGGGGGCGCCGCGGAGGCTCAGCCCCCGAAGATCCAGAACGTGGCGCGGCCGATGCCGAAGTCCACGACGGTCACGAACGCCATCACGACGGCCACGAAGACCAGCACGACGCCGGTGTAGGTCACCAGCTCGGAGCGGGTCGGGCGGACGACCTTCTTGAGCTCCGCCACGACCTGGCGGACGAACAGGGCGATGCGGGCGAACAGGCCGCGCTTCTTCTCCGGGCGAGCGGCCTTCTTGCCGCCGGTCCGCTCCGCGGGCTCGCCCGCGTCGGACGCCGCCACGGGTGCCGAGTCGCTCACCTGATCGATTCCCCTACGTCTCGCGACGCCGACCGTCGCCGGGCGCCTCATGTCGTCCGGCGGCCGCGCCCCGGGAGGTCCCCGGGGGAGCCGCGCGGTCCGTGACCACACGCGCAGGGCAGGCGAGACTCGAACTCGCAACCGCCGGTTTTGGAGACCGGTGCGCTACCAATTGCGCCACTACCCTACGGCGGCGGCGTCCTGGTGAGCCTCCCTCGCGGGCGCGGCTCATCATGGTGGACGTCAACCACCGAGGGACCACTGTACGCGACGCGCGGGCCGGGGTCGAACCGCCCCTGTGGGCGACCTGCCCGCGCCGCCTCGCCTCGGACGCGCACTGCAGCCGCGCCGCCCGGTCTGCGAGGATGGCGGGCGTGAGCGCGCCCGCCCCCGCCCAGCCCGCCCAGCCCCGCCGCGTGTCCGCCCGCGTCGGGGGCATCGCCGAGTCCGCCACCCTGGCGGTGGACGCGAAGGCCAAGGCCCTCAAGGCCGCCGGCCGGCCCGTGATCGGCTTCGGCGCCGGCGAGCCGGACTTCCCGACGCCCGACTACGTCGTCGAGGCCGCGGTGGCCGCCGCGCGCAACCCCGCGAACCACCGCTACTCCCCCGCGGGCGGGCTGCCCGCGCTCAAGGAGGCGGTCGCGGCCAAGACGCTGCGCGACTCCGGCTACGCGATCTCCCCCGCCGACGTGCTGGTGACCAACGGCGGCAAGCAGGCCGTCTACCAGGCGTTCGCGACCCTGCTCGACCCGGGCGACGAGGTGCTGCTCCCGGCCCCGTACTGGACCACCTACCCCGAGGCGATCCGCCTGGCCGGCGGCGTGCCCGTCGAGGTGGTCGCCGGCGTCGACCAGGGCTACAAGGTCACCGTCGAGCAGCTCGAGGCCGCGCGCACCCCGCGGACCAAGGTGCTGCTGTTCTGCTCGCCGTCCAACCCGACCGGCGCGGTGTACTCGCCCGAGCAGACCGCGGAGGTCGGCCGCTGGGCGCTGGAGCACGGCATCTGGGTCGTCACCGACGAGATCTACGAGCACCTCACCTACGACGGCGCGGTGGCGACGCCGATGCTGTCCGCGGTCCCGGAGCTCGCGGACACCACCGTCGTGCTGAACGGCGTCGCCAAGACCTACGCGATGACCGGCTGGCGGGTGGGCTGGCTCGTCGGACCGTCGGACGTCGTCAAGGCCGCGACCAACCTGCAGTCGCACCTGACGTCCAACGTCGCCAACGTCTCCCAGCACGCCGCGATCGCCGCGCTCACCGGCGACCTGTCGGCCGTCGCCGCGATGCGCGAGGCGTTCGACCGCCGCCGGCGGACCATGGTGTCGATGCTGGCGGAGATCGACGGCGTCGTGATCCCCGCGCCGGAGGGCGCCTTCTACGCCTACCCCGCGGTGCACGGCCTGCTCGGCCGCACGTTCCGCGGCGTCACCCCGACCACGTCCGCCGAGCTGGCCGCGCTGCTGCTCGACCAGGCCGAGGTCGCGGTCGTCCCCGGCGAGGCGTTCGGGCCGAGCGGGTACCTGCGGCTGTCCTACGCGCTGGGCGACGCCGACCTGGCCGAGGGCGTCGGGCGGATCCAGGCGCTGCTCGCCGAAGGCTGACGCACCCCGGCTGACCCGCCAGTCCACCGATCGGTGGACGGGCGGTCCCGTCCCCCGGTCGTCCCGCCGGGCCGCTGCCCTCCGCGAGGCTGGCTGCCATGGACGACAGCGACCTGGCGGTCCGGGTGACCGGCCTGCAGAAGCGGTACGGCGAGAAGCGCGCCGTCGACGGGCTCGACCTCACGGTGGCCCGCGGCGAGATCGTCGCCGTGCTCGGCCCGAACGGGGCGGGCAAGACGACCACCGTCGAGATCCTCGAGGGCTACCGCCGGCGGGACGGCGGCGACGTCCGCGTCCTCGGCGTCGACCCCCAGACCGCGGGCCGCGAGTGGCGCGCCCGGATCGGCATCGTGCTGCAGGGCACGAACGACCTCGCCGAGGCGACGGTCTCCGAGCTCGTGCACCACTTCGCCCGGTACTACCCCGACCCGCGGGACCCCGAGGAGGTCATCGACGCGGTCGGCCTGCGCGAGAAGGCCCGCACGCGCAGCCGGCAGCTGTCCGGCGGCCAGCGGCGCCGGCTCGACGTCGCGCTCGGCATCGTCGGGCGGCCCGAGCTGCTGTTCCTCGACGAGCCGACGACCGGCTTCGACCCCGAGGCCCGGCACGCGTTCTGGGACCTGGTGTCCGGGCTGCGCGACGGCGGCACGACGATCCTGCTGACCACGCACTACCTGGAGGAGGCCGAGCACCTGGCCGACCGGGTGGCCGTCGTCCGGTCCGGTCGCGTGGTCGCCGTCGACACCCCGGCCGACCTCGGCGGGCGCTCGGCGCGCCAGGCGGTCGTCCAGTGGAGCGAGGGCGGCCAGGTCCGCCGCGAGCAGACCGACGCCCCGACCGCGGTGGTCGCGGCGCTCGGCGCCCGGCTCGGCGGCGAGGTCCCCGCCCTGCAGGTCGTCCGGCCGACCCTCGAGGACGTCTACCTCGGGCTGATCGCGGCGGACGAGGACACCACCCCGGCGGCTCTGCCCGCCCTGGCGACGACGGAGGCCGCGCGATGAGCACCACGACCCTGGACCGGCCCACGGCCGGCCGGCTGCCGGGCACCCTGCGCCTCGGCGTCGACCGGGCCCGCTACGAGATCCGCGGGTTCTTCCGCGAGCGGGACGCGATCATCTTCATCTTCGCGTACCCGATCATCATGCTGGCGATCTTCGCGACGGTGTTCGGCCAGGACGGCGCCGAGGTCGCGGACGGCGTGCCGTTCGCGCAGTACTTCCTGCCCGGGATGATCGCCACGGGCGTGCTGCTGTCCTCGTTCCAGTCGCTGGCGATCTCGATCCCGGTCGAGCGCGACGAGGGCGGTCTCAAGCGGCTGGGCGGCACGCCGCTGCCGCCGGCGGCGTACTTCCTGGGCAAGGTCGGCCAGGTGCTCGTGGTCTCGGTCGTGCAGGTCGCGCTGCTGCTCGCGGTCGCCGGCCTGGTGTTCGACGTCGACATGCCGGACGCCTCCGGGTGGGCCACGTTCGCCTGGGTGTTCCTCCTCGGTGCCGCCGCCGGCGCGGTGTGCGGGGTCGGGTTCTCGTCGCTGCCCCGGTCGGGCCGGTCCGCGAGCGCCGTGGTCACACCCGTGGTCCTGGTGCTGCAGTTCATCTCCGGCGTGTTCTTCGCGTTCTACGACCTGCCGTCCTGGATGCAGCAGGTGGCGTCGGTGTTCCCGCTCAAGTGGATGGCCCAGGGCATGCGGTCGGTGTTCCTGCCGGACGAGGCGGCCGCGCTGGAGCCGTCCGGGTCGTGGCAGCACGGCGCGACCGCGGCGGTCCTGCTGGCCTGGCTGGTCGTCGGCCTCGTCGTCGGGGTCCGGACGTTCCGGTGGCGGCGGCGTGACGACGGCTGAGCTGCGCCACACTGGGCCCGTGACCAGCGACGCGCGACCGGGGGACGGGGCTGCGGCCCCGGCCCCCGGCGGCGCGCGCGCAGAGGCCGAGCGGACCCTGTTCTGGCGGCGCGCCCTCGCCGGCTGGGACGCGGCGTTCTACGCGCTCCTGGCCATCAGCGCGATCTCGATCCTCACCGTCGCGGACACGTTCCCGCCGGACGGGGGGACCTGGGCGGCGCTCGGCGGGCTGACCCTGCTGCTGCTGGCCTACGTCCTCGTCGGTCGCCGGGGGGGCGCCCAGGCCGGCGTCCGGCTCACCCGGGCCTACCTGGTCGTGCTCGTGGTGGTGGTCTCGCTGTGCAGCGGGGTCAGCACCATCGGCTCGATCCTGCTGTTCGTCGGGTTCTCGCAGGTGTGGTTCTTCGCGGCCTCGATGCGGGAGGGCGTGGTGGCGTCCGTCGTCCTGGCGGTCGCCTCGTGCGCGGCGATCGCGACGGCGGCGTTCGCGGCGGGCGAGGACCCCACGGCGCGCGACCTGGTGGTGCTGGGCGCGCAGATGGCCGTCGGCCTGATCTTCTCGCTCGCGCTCGGGGTGTGGATCACCCGGGTCGCCGAGCGGTCCGAGGAGCGGGCCTGGCTGCTGGAGCAGCTGGAGTCCGCGCAGGCGCAGCTCGCCGCGAGCAACCACGCCTCGGGCGTCCTCGCGGAGCGGGAGCGGATGGCGCAGGAGATCCACGACACCCTGGCGCAGGGGTTCACCAGCGTCGTGATGCTCGCGCAGACGGCGCAGGCCCAGCTCGACGCCGGGCGCGCCGACCAGGCGCGGGACCGGCTCGACCAGGTGGAGCGGGTCGCCCGCGAGAACCTGGCCGAGGCCCGCGCGCTCGTCGCGGCGTTCGGGCCCGCCGCGCTGGCGGACGCCACGCTGGCCGAGGCGCTGGAGCGGCTCGCGGAGCGGTTCCAGGCGGAGACCGGGGTCCGGGTCGAGGTCGCCCTCGGCGACGCCGGCGCCCCCGACCGGGACACCGAGGTCGTGCTGCTGCGCGCCGCGCAGGAGGCGCTGGCGAACGTCCGCAAGCACGCGGGCGCGCGGCGGGTGCTGCTCCGGCTGGTCCGGGACGACGGGGTGCTCGCCCTCGAGGTGCTCGACGACGGGCAGGGGCTCGCCCCCGGCACCGCCGAGGGCGTGGGGCTGCGCGGGATGCGCGCGCGCGTCACCGCCGGCGGCGGGACGCTCGACGTGGCCGGGGAGCCCGGCCGCGGGACGCGGGTGCGGCTGGCGATGCCGCTCCGCGACGAGGACGGGCCGCTCGGCGACCCGGGGACGGGGACGGCGTGACCGCGCACGAGCAGGGCACGACGGCGGTCCGGGTGCTGGTCGCGGACGACCACCCCGTGGTGCGGTCGGGGCTGGTCGGCATGCTGACCGTCGAGCCGGACGTCGAGGTGGTCGGCGAGGTCGGCGACGGGGCCGCCGCGGTCGAGGCCGCGCGGGTGCTCCGCCCGGACCTGGTGCTGATGGACCTGCGGATGCCGGTGCTGGACGGCGCCGCGGCGACCGCGCGGATCGTCGCGGAGGTGCCGGGCGTGCGGGTGCTCGTGCTCACCACCTACGAGACCGACGCCGACATCCTGCGCGCCGTCGAGGCGGGGGCCACCGGCTACCTGCTCAAGGACACCCCGCGCGACCAGCTCGTGGCCGGCGTGCGCGGGGCCGCGCGGGGCGAGTCGGCGCTGTCGCCGTCGGTCGCCTCCCGGCTCGTGCAGCAGATGCGCGGCGAGGGCGAGCGGCTCACGGCGCGCGAGCTCGAGGTCCTGGCGGGGGTCGCGCGCGGCCTGTCGAACGCCGCCGTGGGCCGGGAGCTGTACATCACCGAGGCGACCGTGAAGACGCACCTGCTCCGGGCGTTCGCGAAGCTCGGCGTCGACGACCGGACCCACGCGGTGACGGTCGCCATGCAGCGGGGCCTGCTCCCGGCGCCGTGACCCCCCTCCCCCCTCCCCCCCCGCCTGCCGAGGTCGAGGGTTTCGCGTGGAACCGCCCGCGCAACCCCTCGACCTCGACGCGAACCCTCGACCTCGCGCCGGCGGGGCGCCGGCGCGGCGGAGGGGGCGGGGCGCGCGGGGATCAGGCAGACTCGCCGGGTGCGCGACCTGGCCCTGCTCCCGAAGGCCCACCTCCACCTGCACTTCACGGGGTCGATGCGCGTGCAGACCCTGGGCGACCTGGCGGCCGAGCGCGGCGTCCGGCTCCCGGCGACGCTGCTCGACGGCGAGGGCCTGCGGGTCCCGGCCGACGAGCGCGGCTGGTTCCGGTTCCAGCGGCTGTACGACGCGGCGCGTGCGTGCGTCCGCGGCGAGGCCGACCTGCGGCGGATCGTCCGCGAGGCAGCGACCGACGACGCCGCCGAGGGCTCGGGCCGGCTCGAGATCCAGGTCGACCCGACGTCGTACGCCCCGCCGGTCGGCGGCATCACGCCCGCGCTGGAGATCGTGCTGGACGAGGCCCGGTCGGCGAGCGCGGACCTGGGCGTCGAGGTCGGCGTGGTCGTGGCGGCGTCCCGGATGCGGCACCCCCTCGACGCCCGGACCCTCGCGCGGCTGGCCGCCCGGTACGCCGGCGACGGCCCCGGCGAGGTGATCGGCTTCGGCCTCAGCAACGACGAGCGCCGCGGCGACACCCCGGAGTTCGCCCCGGCGTTCGCGATCGCCCGCCGCGCGGGCCTGGCGTCGGTGCCGCACGGCGGCGAGCTGCTCGGCCCGCCGCACGTCGAGGACGTCCTGGAGGCGCTGGCGCCCGACCGGCTCGGCCACGGCGTGCGGTCGGCGGAGGACGGCGCGCTGCTGCGCCGGATCGTGGACCGCGGGATCGCCCTGGAGGTGTGCCCGGCGTCGAACGTGTCGCTCGGGGTCTACCGCCGGGCCGAGGACGTGCCGCTGCGCCGGCTCGTCGACGCGGGCGCGACGGTGGCGCTGGGCGCGGACGACCCGCTGCTGTTCGGGTCCCGGCTGGTCGAGCAGTACACGACCGCGCGCGAGGTCCACGGGTTCACCGACGCGGAGCTGGCGGACCTGGCGCGGGCGTCGATCCGGGCCAGCAGGGCCTCCGACGGCACGAAGACCCGTCTGCTGTCGGGCGTCGACGCCTGGCTAGCCGCGGACCCGGTTGCGCAACCCGCAGGTTGACCAACCGCGGCCGCACAGACGCCGAGACGGCAACTCTCGACTGTGTCAGGCACCGGCCGCACAGCCGAGAGTTGCCATCTCGGCGAGAGGGGTCGGCGAGCGAGGGGTGCGGGCACGGGCGCGGCTCGCACCAGGGCGTCAGAGATCGGCGCCCACCAGGACCGGCTCCGGCTCGAGGGTGAGGCCGAAGCGCTGCGCCACGCCGTCCCGGACGGTGCGCGCCAGCGCCAGCAGGTCGCCCGCGTTCGCGCCGCCGCGGTTCGTCAGCGCCAGCGTGTGCTTGGTCGACAGCGCCGCCGGGCCCGGCAGGCCGTAGCCCTTCGAGAACCCCGCCTGCTCGATCAGCCACGCCGCGCTGGTCTTCACCAGACCCTCGCCTGCCGGGAACCGCGGGGCGTCCTCGGGCAGCTCGGCGGCGTCCGCCTCGGTCAGCACCGGGTTGGTGAAGAACGAGCCGGCCGAGCGCGTGTCCGGGTCGGCCGGGTCGAGCACCATGCCCTTGCGCGCGCGCAGGGCGAGCACCGTGGCGCGCACCTCCGGCAGCGGCGCACGCTCCCCCACCTCGATGCCGAGGGCCCGCGCGAGCTCGCCGTACCGGATCGGCTCGGACAGGTCGGCGACGCGCAGCTGGAAGGTCACGTCGAGCACCACGTACCGCGGGGTCGGGAACCAGGGGGCGCCGGGGTCGGCCTCGTCGGGCAGCGCGCGCATCGACCGCTTGAGCAGCGACGTCCGGTAGCCGAACTGCAGGTCGACGACGGGCAGCGTGCGCGCCCGGCCGCGCACCCGGTCCCAGACCCGCACGGTCGCGATCGTCTGGGACACCTCCTGGCCGTAGGCGCCGACGTTCTGCACCGGCGTCGCGCCCGTCGACCCGGGGATGCCGGACAGCGCCTCGATCCCCTTGAGCCGGTGCGCGGCGGCGTGGGCCACCACGTCGTCCCACGGGGTGCCCGCCGCGGCCGTCACGGTCACGCCGGCGCACGCCGAGTGGTCGGGGGTCGTCAGGTCGCGCCGGACGTCCCGGACCACGAGGCCGTCGAAGCCCGCGTCCGACACCAGCAGGTTCGACCCGCCGCCGAGCACCAGCAGCGGGACGCCCTCGGCGTCGGCGGAGCGCACCGCGTCGATCAGCTCGGCCTCGGTGGTCGTCTTCCACGAGCCGGCTCGCGGGCCCGCCCACCCCGAGGGTGGTGAGCTCGCTGAAGGTCGCGGACTGGACGTCGGTGGTCACGGGACGAGCGTAGGCCGCTCCGCGGGCTCCTGCCGCGCCGGTGCCGCGGCGTTCACCGAGCAGGCCGACGACGATCGGCACCGCGATCGCCAGCAGCGCGTGCCGGTAGCCGACCTCGTGGGCGAGCAGGCCGAGCAGCGGCGGGCCGGCGAGGAACGCCGAGTAGCCGATCGTCGACACGACGGACACCCGGGCGGCCGCGCGCAGCGGGTCGTCGCTCGCCGCGCTCATGCCGACCGGGAAGCCGAGCGCCGCGCCCATGCCCCACAGCACCGCGCCGACGAGCGCCAGCCACAGCAGGTCGTCCGGCACCAGGCCGAACACCAGCAGACCGACCAGCGCCAGGCCCGCGCACAGCCGCAGCACCGCGACCCGGCCGAACCGGTCGAGCAGCGCCGTGCCGAGGAACCGCATGACGGTCATCGCGGTGACGAACACGCCGAACGAGATCGCCCCCACCGCGTCGGACCTGTCGAAGCCGTCGACGACGGCCAGGCTCAGCCAGTCGTTGCCGGCGCCCTCGGTGAGCGCCGCGGCGAGGACGACCAGGCCGATGAGCAGCGTGCGCGGCTCGAGCCACGCGGCGAACACGGACCGCGGGGCGTGGGCGGCGTGCTCGCCGTCGCCGGCCGGCGCGTGCTGCCCCGCCGGCAGGAACGACCGCACGGCCACCAGGACCGCGATCGACGACAGCAGCACCGCGACCGGCACGTGCACCTGGACCGGGACGTGCGCAGCGGCCACGACGGCGGCGATCCCGGCGGCGACCACGGTGCCCAGGGAGAACCCCGCGTGGTAGCGCGGCATGACGGTCTTCCCGAGCTTCTGCTCGACGATCGCGCCCTCGAGGTTCATCGCCGCGTCCCAGACGCCGGTGCCGACGCCGAACACGACCAGGCCCGCGGCGGTCACGACCACCTCGCCCAGCGCCGCGCCGAACGTCGCGATGGTCAGACCCGCGGCGTTGAGCAGGGCGAACCCGGCGACCGCCTTGACCGCGCCGATCCGGGTGACGACGAGTCCGGAGAGCGGCAGCGCCACGAGCGAGCCGCAGGACCCGACGAGCAGCAGCAGGCCCATCTGCGCCTCGGACAGCCCGAGCGCGTCCCGGACCGCGGGCAGCCGCGCCGCCCAGCTGGAGAAGTTGAACCCGGACAGGGCGAAGACCACGAACACGGCCACCGAGGCGGTGCGGACGGCGGCCGGGGCGGCCGGGGCGGGGTGCGTCATCGCGAGGCTCCACGGGGGTCGTGCGGGTCGGGGTGGGGATCGGGGCGCGGCGGCCCCGGGTCGGGGTCAGGCCGGACGGGCCGGCTCCGGCACGTGGTCGCCGGAGGGCTCGCGTCGGACGCTACCGGAGGGCACGCACACGGCGTCCTCCCCCGGTGCGTGCGACGCGGGGACCGCGACCGGCTCGGCGGTGGTGACCACGGGGGCGCCGGGGTCGTCGGCGGGCGCGGTCGGCGCGGCGCCGGCGAGCCCGTCGGGGCGGCGCACCGTCCGGGCCAGCTGCACCGACGCGACCATCGCCGCGGTGATGAGCAGCAGCGCGTGCCGGGTGCCCATGAGCTCCGCGGCGAGGCCCAGCAGCGGCGGGGCCGCGAGCGACGCGGTCGAGGAGAACGACGAGATGACGGCCACCCGGCTCGCCGCGCGCAGCGGGTCGTCGGACGCGGCCGCGATGCCCAGCGGGACGGTGAGCGCGGCGCCGCAGCCCCACGCGACGATGCCGACGGCCGCGAGCGGCAGCGACGGCGCGAAGCCGAACAGCAGCAGGCCGCCGAACGACACCAGGCCCGAGGTGCGCAGCACGGTCACGCGGCCGTACCGGTCGATCAGCTTCGTGCCGAGCAGCCGGACCAGCGTCATCGCGCCGACGAACACGCCGAACATCGCGGCACCCACCGCCTCGACCTGGTCGAAGCCGTCGACGACCGCGATCGCCAGCCAGTCGTTGGCGGCGCCCTCCGACAGCGCCGCGGACATGATGACGACGCCGATCAGCAGCGTGCGGGGCTCGCGCCAGGCGCCGAGCGCCGAGCCGGGCCGGGCCACGCGGCGGACCCGGGCGGCGCGCAGCCGGCCGGCGAGGCCCGCCTCGCGCGGGGTGCGGCCCTCCGCGCGGGCGTCGCGGGCGGCCGCGAGGGCGGCCCGGTCCGGCGGCAGCGACTCGATGACCGCGCCGGGCACCGACAGCAGCCGCCAGACGGTGCCGACGACGGCGGTGGCGACGAACTGGGCGAGCAGCGGGACGTCCGCCGCGGCGCACAGCGCGCCGATGCCGGAGCCGAGCACCGAGCCGATCGAGAACGCGGCGTGGAACTGCGGCAGCACCGTGCGGCCCATGCGCCGCTCGACGGCCGCGGTCTCGACGTTCAGCGGCACGTTGCCGATGGCGAAGCCGACGCCCGACAGGAAGATGCCGACCGTCAGCACCGGCACCGACCCGATGGTGGGTCCGACACCGATCAGCACGTAGGCGGCGGCGAACGCCACCATCGACACGTAGAGGACGGCGCGCCCGCCGAACCGGTTCACCAGGACGCCGGCGACGGACACGGTGGCGAGCGAGCCGATCGAGCCGGCGATGAGCAGGCCGCCCAGCTCCGCGGTGCCCAGGTCGAGGGCCGCGCGGACGGCGGGCAGCCGGGCGAGCCAGCCGGACAGCATGAGGCCGCTCAGCGCGAACAGGCCCATGAGCAGCCACCGGGCGCGGTGCACCGCGGGGTCCACGGGCAGCCGCGGGGTCGACGACGTCGCCCGGCCGGACCGGCCCGGCCGGCGGCCGCCGGTCACGGGGGCCTCAGGGCGGGGTCGGCGGTTGGCCGGGCGGAGGGGGGCGCGCCCGGTGCGGGCCCGCTGCTGGCTCACGGCAGCTCCAGATCGGTGCAAGGGGGTGGTCAAGACGAGGTCCCGGCCGGGTCCAGGCCCGGTTCGAATCGATTCGATCCGGGCGCCGGAGCGGGCGGTCGAATCGATTCGGGGGAGGTCACCAGTGTGCGGGTACGCTGGCGGCGGCGTCAACGACTCACGGGGGGCGGTGACGCCCCTCACCCCCGAGCCCCGGAACCCGGAGGCGCCGCGGTGTCCCAGCGACCCACCCTGGCCGACGTGGCCTCCGCCGCCGGGGTGTCGGTCTCGACCGCGTCGCTGGCTTTCTCCGGGCGCAGGCCCCATCGCCGAGGCCACGAAGCAGCGCGTGCTCGACGCCGCCGCGGACCTCGACTACGCCGGCCCGAACCCGCTCGGGCGCCAGCTGCGCAGCGGGCGGTCGGGCATCGTCGGCGTGGTGGTCGGCGACGCCCTGCGGCGGTCGTTCCGCGAGCCGGTGTCGGTGCAGCTGCTCGACGGCCTGGTCGACACCATCAGCCCGCTCGGCCTCGGGGTGCTCCTGGTGCCCGGGTCGCTCGAGCCCGGCGCCCCGGCGGTCGACCCCCTCGTCGAGTCCGCCGCCATGGACGTCGCCGTGCTCATCTGGGGCGGGACGCTGGACGACCCGACGCTGCAGGCGCTGCAGCGCCGCGGGATCCCGCTGGTCGTGGTCGAGGGGCAGGACCTGCCCGGCATCGTGACGGTGGGCATCGAGGACCGGGGCGGCGTCGCCGACATCGCCCGGCACCTCGTCGGCCTGGGCCACGAGCGGATCGCGACGGTGACGCTGCCGTTCGGGGCCGGACCGGCGCAGCGGGCTCGCGGACGCGGAGCGGCTCGGGCAGATCACCTGGTCGATCGCGCGGCGCCGGCTGGACGGGCTGACCGACGCGGGCGTCACGCCGGTCGCGGTGTACGAGACCCCCGCCTCGCTCGTCGAGCACGGGCACGCCGCCGCGCAGGCGCTGCTCGCCGGCCCTGCGTCGACCCGGCCGACGGCCGTCGTCGCGCAGTCCGACCTGCTGGCCTCGGGCGTCGTCCTCGGCGCGCGGGAGCTCGGGCTGCGGGTGCCGGAGGACGTGTCGGTCGCCGGCTTCGACGGGCTGGACCTGCCGTGGCTCGCGCCGGACGTGCTCACGACCGTCACGCAGCCGATCACGGAGAAGGGCGCGGTGGTCGGCCGGGCGATCGAGGCGCTCCTGGCGGGCGGGACCCCGGCGGACGAGGTCCTCCCGGTCGAGCTCCGCCTCGGCACGACGACGGGGCCGGCGCCGGGCGCCTGAGGCGCGCCGGGCGCCGACTCCCACCCGGGCGCAGGCGCGTCCCCACCCGATTCTCGCGCGACCACCCCGCGCATCGGGGGACGGCGCGAGACTCGGGAGGGGACCACCGGGTCCACCCGCCGCGCGTGCGGCCGCCCGGCGGGTGCGGGAGGGCGGGTCAGCCGAGGCGGACGAGCGCCTGGCACTTGGCCAGGACGCGCGCACCCGCGGCGGTGACCGTGAGGTCGATCCGCGCGGTGCGGGTGTCGGCGTCGAGCGCACCGACGACGGCCACGACCTCGACGGACGCCTCGCCCGGGTCCGGCACCGGCACGGGCCGGGCGAACCGGGTCTGGTAGTCGACGACCGCGCCGGGGTCGCCGGCCCAGTCGGAGACGACGCCGACGGCGGCGCCCATCGTCCACATGCCGTGCGCGATGACGCCGGGCAGGCCGACCTCGGTCGCGAACCGCTCGTTCCAGTGGATCGGGTTGAAGTCGCCGGACGCACCGGCGTACCGCACCAGCCGGGACCGGTCGACGGCGAGCTCGCGGCGGCCGACCTCCTGGCCCACGGCCAGCGTCTCGAACGCGGGGGCCATCAGGCGTCCTCTCCGCGGACCGCGAGCGTCGACGTCACCGTGGCGACGGGCTCGCCGCCCTCCGCGTGGATCACGGCGCGGGTCGTCACCATCGACAGACCGGCGCGCTCGGTGACCGCGTCCACGTGCAGCACGGTGACCAGGCGGTCACCGGCGTGGATCGGGCGGTGGTGGATGAACCGCTCGTCGGCGTGCACGACGCGGCTGAAGTCGATGCCCGCCTCGGGGTCCTCGATCAGCTGCGCCTCGGCGCGCTGCGCCACGACGACGGCGAACGTCGGCGGCGCGATCACGTCGGGGTACCCGAGTGCTCGCGCCGCGGCGGCGTCCGTGTGGGCCGGGTGCGTCGCCCCGACCGCCTCCGCGAACGCGCGGAGGTGCTCGCGGCCGACCTCGTACGCCTCGTTCGGCGGGTACTCGCGTCCCGCGTACTCGGGGTTGACGGCCACGACGGTGTGCTGAGAGGTCAGCGGGTCTCGCGGTGGACGGTGTGCTTGCCGTCGCGCGGGCAGAACTTCTTCATCTCGAGACGGTCGGGGTCGTTCCGACGGTTCTTCTTCGTGATGTAGTTCCGCTCCTTGCACTCCGTGCACGCGAGCGTGATCTTCGGACGGACGTCCGAGCTCTTGCTGGCCATGATGTTGCCACCTCTCGCGCCGGGACAGCGCTTGCGATCCTCGTCGTCGCGCGCCGGCGGACGCGCGACTGGTTCAGTCCTTGTAGCGGGGGCGGGGCTCGAACCCGCGACCTCACGATTATGAGTCGTGCGCTCTCGCCAACTGAGCTACCCCGCCTCGGGTGCGCACGCCTGCCAGACGATCCTGGCCTGCGACACACCGCAGAGCCCCGAACGGGATTCGAACCCGTGACCTCTTCCTTACCAAGGAAGTGCTCTACCACTGAGCTATCGGGGCAGCGCGGACCAGGCTACACGGTGCTCCTGGCCGGTGCGAAATCGGCTCCCGCGCCCGCGTGATCGCGCAGGTCGGGGACCGCTTCCGTGCCGGCCCGGAGCAGGTCGAGCCCGGTCCGTGCGTGGCGACGGGGCGCCCTCCGTGAGGAGGACGCCCCGTCGTCCGTGCGTGGCGGGTGAGGGATTCGAACCCCCGTAGGCGATGCCAGCTGATTTACAGTCAGCCCCCTTTGGCCACTCGGGTAACCCGCCAGGGTGCGCGCCTCGGTGACTGCGTCTCCGGGGTGCGGATGGAAGGATAGCAAGGGTTCGGGCCGGTTCCGAAACCGGCCCGTCGTCGGCACAGCAGCACCGGAGCACCACAGGTCAGGAGGAGTCATGGCGAGCGAGTCGTCGTTCGACGTCGTCAGCAAGGTCGACCGCCAGGAGGTCGACAACGCGCTGAACCAGGCCGTCAAGGAGATCGCGCAGCGGTACGACTTCAAGGGTGTCGGCGCCTCGATCGCGTGGAGCGGCGAGAAGATCCTCATGGTCGCGAACTCCGAGGAGCGCGTGCGCGCCGTCCTCGACGTGTTCCAGACCAAGCTCATCAAGCGCAACATCTCGCTCAAGGCACTCGACACCGGCGACGGCGACCCCAAGCCGTCCGGCAAGGAGTACCGCCTCGAGGCCTCGATCAAGGAGGGCCTGTCCTCCGAGATCGCCAAGAAGGTGACCAAGCTCATCCGCGACGAGGGCCCCAAGGGCGTCAAGACGCAGATCCAGGGCGACGAGGTCCGGGTCTCCGCGAAGGCCCGCGACGACCTGCAGGCCGTCATCGCGCTCCTCAAGGGCGCCGACGACATCGACGCGGCGCTGCAGTTCATCAACTACCGCTGACGCGCCCCGCCGCTCCGGCGTCGAGATCGCAGGAGGCGTGGGGTTCCGGGTGCCGGAACCCCACGCCTCCTGCCGTCCCGGCGGGAGGGGCGTCGGTCGTCCACAGGCGGCGCAGGTGGGCCTGTCGCGGGGCCGTGACCTCTGCTTCGATCGTGTGGCATGACGGCAGGGGGAGATCCGGAGGCGATCCGGCAGCACGCCAGACGGCTGCGCGCGACCGCGGACGCCGTGGCGCGCACCGGTGACCGCGTGCGGGCCGGCGCGGGCGTCGAGTGGGTCGGCGTCGCGGCCGACCGGTTCCGCGAGCGCCTCGCCGACCACGCGCAGCGCGTGACGACCGCGCAGGACGAGCTGCTCGGCACCGCGGGCGCGCTCGACCGGCTCGCCGACGAGCTCGAGGCACGGCAGGCGGCGATCCGCCGGGCGATGCAGTTCGTCGAGGACCGGCTCGACGAGGCCCGGCGCACGGTCGGCCGGCTCGTCGGTGTGGCGGACGACGTGCTCACCGTCGCCGAGCAGGCGGCGCGCCGGACCGCGCACGGCGTGCTCGGCACCGTCGCCGGCGGCCTGCCCTCCCCCGGCTCGCCCGACTGGTCGGGGATCGCGGACCGCATCGGGCGGATCGGGTGACCGCCGTGCTCGCGCCGCTCGACGGCGCACTGCGGACGCGCCTGGGCGAGCGGGACTGGGCTGTCGCGAGCGCCGGCGTCCCCGGCCTGCCCGGGTGGGCCGAGGTGCTGCCGGTCGACCGGGACGGATCGCCCGTCGCACCATCGGCTCCGCCCGCCGACGACGCCGCGGCACCCGAGCGGGTGGACGCGGTGCTCCGCGCGGCGGTCGAGGGCGGCGCGGCCGCGCTGGTCGCCGTCGAGGTGGCCGCCGCCGCGGGCGAGCGGGCGCTGCTGGCCGTGCTGTGGTCCGACGCGGAGGCCGGCTCGGGCGTGGCGCGCGGCGTCGACGTCGTGCCCGGCGCCGGTCTGGCCGGGACCACGCCGCGCCCCGGGGTGGAGGTGAGCGCCTTCCCGGCATCCAGGCTCGTGGACGAGGCGCTGCGGCACGTCCCCGACGCCCCGGTCCGCGTGGCGGCCGCCCCGGCGACCGTCCCGGAGGAGCTGACGATCGCACTCGCCCAGGCGATCCGCACCGGCGACAGCGGCACCGTCGACGCGCTGTGCGCCGAGCTCGGCACCGACGGGCCGCCCGCCGTGGTCGAGGCGGCCGTGCGCGGCACCGACGGCAGCCTGGTGGTGTCGGTCGCCAGCCGTGGCCGCACGGACGTCTCGACGCTCAGCCTGCTCCGCACGGATGCCGGCTGGGTCGAGCTCACCCGCACGGCCGACGGCCAGGTCGTGCACACCCCGCGCAGCCGCGAGGACGTGCGGGCAGCGCTGCTCCACGACCTGGCCGGCCGGTTCACGAGCGCGCCGGCGACGGAGGACGACGCGTGAGCATCAGCGTGAGCGGCGGCGCGGGCGGGATGGGAGCGCGCCTGCAGGACCTGCGCTCCGAGGCCGGGCTGCTCGACGCCGCAGGCGACGACGTCCGGCGGTGGAGCGGGTCCGTCGCGGCCGTCGCGGTGCACCCGGACGTCACCGTCGCGACCCTGCTGTGCCCCGGGGAGGTCGCGGCCGTCGCCGGCTCGGTCGCCGCCGCGACGATCGGCGCGAACGGGCTGCTCGTGGTGAGCACCCGGCTCGAGGGCACCGCCGTGGTGCTGCGGGCGTCCGCGACGACGTACGAGCTCGTCGACGCCACGCAGCAGCGGGTGCTGGAGGCGCTGCAGAACGCCGCGGGGTTCGCGCTCGGGGCGGCGCTGCCGTTCCTGGCGGTCGGCGGGGGCCTCGTGCTGCTGGGCGGGGCGGGGGCGGTGCTCGCGAGGCCGGCCGGCTGGCCCGCGCTCGTCATCCTCGCCCGGGACGTCGACCCGGCCGCGCTGGGTCGGGCCGGGATGGACGGGCTGTACGACAACCCGTGGCTCCTGGAGTCGCTCACCCGCATGGCGCCGAGCCTGGTCCAGGGGACGACGTGGAGCCTCGGCACGCTGCTCGGCGGGCCCGCCGGGGGGCTCGCGCTGCCGTTCGCGCTGTCGGGCGGTGCGTGGCCGACCGGGACGTACGAGGACGCGGTCGGCGGGCTGGTGAACGCCGGCGGGCTGTTCGGGATGCTCCAGGACACGGGGGCGGTGGGGGTCGACGAGGTCGACGGCGACTGGGCCGGCAACGAGCCGCGCTCCGTCGCGGACATCTTCCGGGAGCAGTACCGGCTCGGCCAGGACGAGGGGCAGGTGCAGATCGTGCGCGTCGCGCAGCCCGACGCATCGTTCGCGTGGATCGTCCAGATCCCCGGCACCCAGGAGTGGGGTGCGCAGCGCGGGGACAACCCGGTCGACCTCACCACGAACGTCCGGCTCATGGCCGGGCAGAACACGCACATGCAGGCTCAGGTCCGGGAGGCGATGCGGATGGCCGGCGTCGGCCGCCACGAGCCGGTCATGCTCACCGGCCACAGCCAGGGCGGGATCACCGCCGCCGCCCTCGCCTCGGACCCCGCGTTCCGCTCCGAGTTCGACGTCCGGAGCCTCGTCACCGGCGGCTCGCCGATCGCGCGGTTCGACATCCCGGACTCCGTCTCGGTCCTGTCGCTCGAGCACGACCAGGACGCCGTCCCGATGCTCGAGGGCCGCGAGAACCCCGACCGCGCGAACTGGGTCACGGTCGAGCGCTCGCTCCCGCGTTCCGACTTCACGGTGCAGGATCCGCTGTCGGACCGTCCCGCTCTGACGACGGTCCAGCCGGGAGTCGGTTCCGCGCACGGCACGGACGTGTACTCGGACACCGGGCGGGCCGTCGACGCCTCGACTCATCCGGGCCTGCAGCGCTGGCGGGACCTGCAGTCGCCGTTCTTCGCTGGTGAAGCCGAGATCACGCGCTGGGACGTGACCCGATGACCCCAACCCGGCTGATCGCGGCGTCGACCGCCGTGGCGGCGGCTCTGGCACTGTCCGGATGCGTCACCACGACCTCCGGCCGCGACACGGGCGGCGTCCCGGACGAGGAGATCGCACAAGCCATCGCGGACCTGGACGGCGTCGAGGCGACGGACGTCGAGTTCGATGACTCGTTCGGCTACGGCTCCCGGTACAGCGGGGTCATCGAGGTCACCGCGAGCGCCGATGCCGGCTGCGTCCTGGTCCGATCGCTCGGGCTGCTCAAGCAGGGCCGACCGGGTGTCGCGCTCTCCAGCGTCGAGGTCCACCACGGCGACACGACGTTGACCATCAACGACCTCGCGTCCGATCAGCTCCAGGCGTTGAACGCGACGACGGCTCCCGCCGACGGCACGCTGCGGGTCCCCGTGTGCTAGGCGCCGCGGGTGCGGACGCCGCTCAGTACCGCTCCACCCCGCCGTACCCCGCCATGCGCTCCAGGCGCTGGATCCGGTCCGCCATCGGCGGGTGCGTCGCGAACATCCGCCCGATGCCCGCGCCCTTGAACGGGTTCGCGATCATCAGGTGCGACACGTCCACGAGGTCCCGCTCCTGCGGCAGCGGCCGAGCCGCGGTGCCCTGCTCGAGCTTGCGCAGCGCCGAGGCCAGCGCGAGCGGGTCCCCGGTGAGGGCGGCGCCGTCCTCGTCGGCGTCGTACTCGCGGGTGCGGCTGATCGCGAGCTGGATGAGCGTCGCGGCGAGCGGGGCGAGGAACACCATGAGCAGCGCGGCGATGGGGTTGCCGCCGCGGTCGCGGTCGTTGCCCCCGCCGAAGAACAGGGCGAACTGCGCCACCGAGGTGATGACACCGGCCACGGCGGCCGCGATCGACGACGTGAGGATGTCCCGGTTGTACACGTGCATGAGCTCGTGGCCGAGCACGCCGCGGAGCTCCCGCTCGTCGAGGATCTGCAGGATGCCCTCGGTGCAGCAGACGGCGGCGTTGCGCGGGTTGCGACCGGTGGCGAACGCGTTGGGCGCGGCGGTCGGCGAGACGTACAGCCGCGGCATGGGCTGGCGCGCGGCGGTGGAGAGCTCACGGACGATCCGGTACATGGCGGGCTGCTCGATCTCCGACACCGGCCGCGCGTGCATGGCGCGGATCGCGATCTTGTCGGAGTTCCAGTAGGAGTACGCGGTCATCGCGAGCCCGGCCAGGGCGAACAGGAAGATGTACCGCCCGTTCGCCACGAACGCGCCGATGCCGAGCAGCACGGCCCACAGCACGCCGAACAGCAGCGCCGTCTTCAGGCCGTTGTAGTGCCGGTGACCCATGTGCGTCCTTCCTCCCTCGCGGCCGACAACTCGTCCCGCGCTCCAGACAACGCTGCAGGCCGTCCGGCAGTTCCCCTACCCTGACCCCGCACATCCCGCCGTCCCCCGAGGAGACACCGTGCGTACCGTCCGCATCCTTGCCCTGGCCGCTGCGAGCGCGCTGGCGCTCGCGGCCTGTGCGCCCGTCGACGAGGGGAGCGACGCGCCCGCGTCGACGTCCGCCGCGGCCGACGGCGCGCTCGACACCCTGACCGACGGCGTGCTGACCATCGGCACCTCCGACCCGGCCTACGAGCCGTGGGTCGTCGACAACGACCCGAGCAGCGGCGAGGGCTTCGAGGCGGCGGTGGCCTACGCGGTCGCGCAGCAGCTCGGCTACGACGCCGACCAGGTCGAGTGGGCCCCGGTCACGTTCGACCAGATCATCGCCCCGGGCGCCAAGTCGTTCGACTTCGCGATCAACCAGGTGTCGATCAGCCCCGAGCGCGCCGAGAACCTCGACTTCTCGTCGTCGTACTACGACACCGCGCAGGCCGTCGTGACGCTGGAGGGCTCGTCCGTCGCCGGCGCGACCTCGCTGGCCGAGCTGAAGGACGCGAAGCTCGGCGCGATGGTCGGCACCACGAGCCTCACGGTCGCGCAGGACGCGATCGACCCGAGCACCGACATCCAGGTGTTCAACGACAACGACCAGGTGAAGCAGGCGCTGCAGGCCGGCCTGGTGGACGCGATCGTCGTCGACCTGCCGACCGCGCTGTACATCACGGCGGCCGAGCTCGACGGCGGAGTGCTCGTCGGCCAGCTGCCCGCGGACGACGCGGCCGGCGCCGACCAGCTCGGCCTGGTCCTCGACAAGGGCTCGTCGCTCACCGAGCCGGTGACCGAGGCGGTCGACACCCTGCGCGAGGACGGCACGCTCGCCGACCTCGAGTCGCAGTGGCTCACCGACGCGGCCGGCGCGCCGGTCCTGCAGTAGTGCCCGCGGGACCCGCGGACCCCGCGATGCCGCCGGACGGCACCCGCCCCGCGTGGGTGCCGTCCGACCGGCAGCGCGAGCGCGACGCCTACCGGCGCGGGCAGACCCGCCGGTCGACGGTGGTCGCCCTGGTCAGCACCGTCCTGGTGGCGGCCGTCGCCGTGCTCGGGCTGGTGAGCTCGCCGGGATGGCCGCGGGTCAAGCAGTCGTTCCTCGACCCCGAGGTCGCCTGGGCGTCGCTGCCGAAGGTGCTCGAGGGCCTGTGGCTGAACGTGCGCGTGATGGCCGTGTGCGCGGTGATCATCGTCGTCGTGGCGATGCTGCTGGCGCTCGCGCGGACGCTGCGGGGGCCTGCGTTCTTCCCGCTGCGCGCCCTCGCCACCGGCTACGTCGACGTGTTCCGCGGGCTCCCGCTGATCCTCGTGCTGCTGCTGGTCGGGTTCGGCCTGCCGGGCCTGCGGCTGCAGGGCATCCCGACGTCGGCGGTGGTGCTCGGCGGGCTGGCGCTGGTCCTGACGTACTCGGCGTACGTCGCGGAGGTGTTCCGCGCGGGCATCGAGTCCGTGCACCCGTCGCAGGTCGCGTCCGCGCGGTCGCTCGGGCTGACCCGCGGGCAGACCCTGCGGCACGTCGTGCTCCCCCAGGCCGTGCGCCGGGTGGTCCCGCCGCTGCTGAACGACCTGGTGTCGCTGTCGAAGGACTCGGGCCTCATCTCGATCCTCGGCGCCGTGGACGCGGTGCGCGCCGCGCAGATCCAGACGGCGACCTACGCCAACTTCACGCCGTACGTCGTGGCGGGCGTGCTGTTCGTGCTGCTGACGATCCCGCTGACCCGGTTCACGGACGCGCTCGCGAAGCGCGGCGGCTGGCTGGGGTCGCAGAGCGGGTTGGCCGGCGCGGGGGCCATGCGATGACCGGGCCGGCCACCCCCACCCCCGACGTCGTCCCCGCCGGATCCCCGCTGCTGCGGGTCGACCGGGTCCGCAAGGCCTTCGGCGACCACGTCGTCCTCGACGACCTGTCCCTCGACGTCGCCGAGCACCAGGTCGTCGTGCTGATCGGCGCCTCCGGCTCCGGGAAGTCGACGCTGCTTCGGTGCGTCAACCTGCTGGAGGAGGTCGACGACGGCGTCATCGAGGTCGCCGGCCAGGAGGTCACGGACCCCCGGGTCGACGCGAACGCGGTGCGCGCGCGGATCGGCATGGTGTTCCAGGCGTACAACCTGTTCCCGCACCTGCGGGTGCTCGACAACGTGACGCTGGCGCCGCGGCTGGTGCACAAGGTCGGCAAGCGGGAGGCCCGGGAGCGCGCCGCGGCGATGCTGGAGCGGGTCGGGCTCGGAGCCAAGGCGCAGGCCTTCCCCGACGAGCTGTCCGGCGGTCAGCAGCAGCGCGTGGCGATCGCGCGGGCGCTGGTGACGCAGCCCGCGCTGATGCTGCTCGACGAGGTGACGAGCGCGCTCGACCCGGAGCTGGTCGGCGAGGTGCTGGATCTCCTGGGTGAGCTCAAGGACGAGGGCACGACCATGGTCGTCGCGACGCACGAGATGGCGTTCGCCCGGCACGTCGCCGACGAGGTGTGCTTCCTGCACCAGGGCCGGATCCTCGAGCGCGGCCCGGCGGAGCAGGTGCTGGGCGCCCCGCGCGAGCCCCGCACGCAGGAGTTCCTCCGCCGCTTCACGGGCTGACCCGGGGCGGCCCACGCCGCGACAGTGGAAGGTTGTGACGGACACGCCGTGCGCGTGTCCGTCACGACCTTCCACTGTCAGCCGGGCTGGTCAGGCCTCGCCGGCCGCCTCGGCCAGCGCGATCCGGACCATGTCCTCGCGCGGCACGACCTTGACCCGCTCGCGCCCGTGCGGCTCGCCGAGCGCCCGCTCGTACGCGTCGAGCAGCTCCCACCCGGCCCAGTGGATCGGGCGGGCACCGCGCGCGGTGAGGAAGTCGACGACCGCCTGCGGCTCCGGCTCGGTGGCGGACAGGAACGGGTTGCCCTCCGCCGTGACGTCGCCGGCGTCCTCGACCAGGTGCCGGATGGTCTCGCTGGCGTCGGACTTGGTGTGCCCGATGAGGCCGACCGGACCGCGCTTGATCCAACCCGTGGTGTAGACGCCGGCAACGGGCTCGCCGTCGACGTCCACGACCCGGCCCTCGCGGTTGGCGATGACACCCTTGGCCTCGTCGAACGGCACGTCCACCAGCGGCGAGCCGAAGTAGCCGACCGCGCGGTACACGGCCTGCACGGGCCAGTCGTGCGTGGTCCCGGTGCCCGCCACGGTGCCGTCGCCGGCCAGCGCGGTCCGCTCGGTCCGCAGCCCGACGACCTTCCCGTCCTCGCCGAGCACCTCGACCGGCTTGTGCAGGAAGTGCAGGTGGATGCGGCGGCTCGCCGTCAGCTCCTCCGGCTCCTTCAGCGTCCAGTCGGTCAGCGTCTTGACGACCTGCTTGGTCTGGTTCGACGAGTGGATGGCGGCCATCGAGCCCTCGTCGAAGTCGAAGTCCTCCGGGTACACGACGACGTCCACGTCCGGGACGTGGCCGAGCTCGCGCAGCTCCAGCGGGGAGAACTTGGCCTGGGCCGGGCCGCGGCGCGCGAACACGTGCACGTCCGTCACCGGGCTGGCCTTGAGGCCCTCGTAGACGTTCTGCGGGACCTCGGTCGGCAGCAGGTCGTCGGCGTGCTTCGCGAGGATCCGGGCGACGTCGAGCGCCACGTTGCCGGCCCCCAGCACCGCGACGTGCTGCGCGGTGAGCGGCCAGGTGCGCGGCACGTCGGGGTGGCCGTCGTACCAGGACACGAAGTCGGCGGCGCCGTACGACCCGTCCAGCTCGATGCCGGGGATCGGCAGGTCGGCGTCCCTGATGGCGCCGGTCGCGAAGATGACCGCGTCGTAGTGCCGGCGCAGGTCCTCCAGCTTGAGGTCCACCCCGTAGTCGACGTTGCAGATCAGGCGGATGTCGCCGCGCTCCAGCACCTTGTGCAGGGCGACGATGATCTGCTTGATCCGCGGGTGGTCGGGGGCGACGCCGTAGCGCACCAGGCCGAACGGGGCGGGCAGCCGCTCGATGAGGTCGATGGAGACGTCCAGGCCCGAGCGGCTCAGGATGTCCGAGGCGTAGATGCCGGCGGGGCCGGCGCCGACGACGGCCACGCGGACAGGGCGGTTCGAGGTCACGCAGGTGCCTTCCTTCATGGGGTCCGCCGACCAGTGTAGGACGACCTAACCTCTGCCGATCTGCCCCGACTTCCCGCCGTTCTGCCCGCGGGGGCGTGGACGGGGCCCGGGCGCGTGGGTGGGCGGCGCTAGCGTCGGGTCGTGAGCACGCCCTCCCCGTCCGCCCCCGCCGGCCCGCCCACGACCGCCGCGGCGCCCGTGACCACCGGCGCCCTGGACCCCCGCGGCCTCGCCGCCGGCGTCGGCGCCTACCTGCTGTGGGGCGTCCTGCCGCTGTACTTCGAGCTGCTGAAGCCGACGGGCGCCGTCGAGGTCGTCGCCCACCGCGTGCTCTGGTCCCTGATCTTCTGCGCCGTCGTGCTGTCGGCCACCCGCACCTGGCGCGCGCTCGGCGTCGTGCTCCGCTCGCGCCGGACCATGGCGCTGGTCGCGGCCGCGAGCGTGCTGCTGGCCGTGAACTGGCTGACGTTCGTGTTCGCCGCGCTCGGCGGGCACGTGGTCGACGCCGCGCTCGGCTACTTCATCAACCCGCTGGTCACCGTGCTGCTCGCGGTCCTCGTGCTGCGCGAGCGGCTGCGAAGGACGCAGTGGGTGGCGCTCGGGTTCGGCGCGGCCGCGGTCGTCGTCATCACGGTCGGGCTCGGGCGGCTGCCGTGGGTGGCACTCACGCTCGCCGGGTCGTTCGGCCTCTACGGCCTGCTGAAGAACCGCGTCGGCCGCAGCGTCGCCGCCGCGCCCGGGCTTGCCGCGGAGACGCTGGTGCTCGCGCCGCTGTCCGCCGGGTACCTGATCTGGCTCGGGGCGTCCGGCGGGTCGACCTTCGCCGCCACCGGGCTGTGGCACGCGCTCGCGCTCGCCGGGACCGGCATCGCGACCGCGCTGCCGCTGCTGCTGTTCGGGGAGTCGGCGCGCCGGCTGCCGCTGAGCGTCGTCGGCAGCCTGCAGTACCTCGCGCCGGTGCTGCAGCTGATCATCGGCGTGCTGGTGCTGCACGAGACCATGCCGCCGGCGCGCTGGTGGGGCTTCGGGCTCGTGTGGGTGGCGCTCGTGCTGCTGACGGTCGACGGGGTGCGGACCCAGCGCGCGCAGCGGCTGGGTGCGGCGGCCGCGGCACCCGCACCCGCCGTCGCCTCCTGACGGTCCCGGCCACCCGGCAGGGCCCGCGCGGCGACGGTCAGCCCCTCCGACGCCGCCCCGCCACCCGCGCGGCCAGCGCCGCGAGCAGCACCACGGCGGTCCCGCCGATCCCCCACCACACGGCTCCGGCGCGCGCGCCCGCCAGCGGGTCCGCCCGCGGCGACACGTCGACGGTCCGCACGTCGGCCGCCTGCGCGTCGGGGCGCCCGTGCACCGGGCTCACCGGTCCGAGGGCCGTGCCGTCGTCCACGAACGCCAGGGCCTCGTCCGGCCGCACCACGCCCCAGCCGACCAGGTCGTCCCGCTCGGCCGGCTGCGCGCGGGCGGCGGTGACCTCGAGCCGGTACGCCCACTGCGCGGGCGTCTCCTCGGGGTACCGCTCGGCGAGCAGCGCCACGGCGGCGCTGACGTAGGCGGTGGCGAAGCTGGTGGAGGTGCCCTCGCCGGACAGCATGCAGTCGCCGGCCGCGTGGAAGGTCGTGAGCACGTTGGTGCCCGGCGCGGCGACGTCGACGTGCTCGCCGTGGATCGCGTCGCCGGCGGGCCGGTCGTCGACGTCGACGGCGGTCACCGACAGCACGCCGTCGTACGCGGCCGGGTACCGCGGGCCGTCGGTCTCGTCGCTGCTGGTGTTCCGGTTCCCCGCGCTGGCGACCACCAGGGACCCGGCCGCGGTCGCCCGGCGGACGGCGTCGGCCAGCGCCGGGGTGTCGTTCGGCGTGCTCATCGAGACGTTGACGACCCGGGCGCCCGCGGCGACGGCGGCGTCGATGCCCGCCGCCATGCGGCCGGCGTCGGGGGCGACGCCCTGCTCCCGGGCCTGGTCGTCGTCGGCGTAGTAGACCCGCACCGGCAGGATCGTGGCGGCGGGCGCGAGGCCGACGACGCCCGAGTCGAGGTCCGGCAGCGCCCGGGCCGCGATCTGGCCCGCGACCGCCGTGCCGTGGCCGGCGGTGTCCGTGCGCCCGGCCGGGTCGCCCGCGGCGCCGACCAGGTCGACCCCGGCGACGACGGCGTCGGTCAGGTGGGCGTTGCCCGGGTCCACCCCGGAGTCGACGACGGCGACCAGGACGCCCTCGCCGGTCGCGGACTGCCAGGCGCGCTCGGCGGCCAGGCGGGCCAGGGCGGGCGGGGCCTCCGCCACGTACTGGGTCTTCTCCTGGGTGCACTGCGCGGTCGTGGCTGCGGGCAGCCGCGCGGGCGCCGGGCCCGCCGCGAGGGCGGCGCCGGCGCCGGGGCCGGTCAGCAGGAGCGCGGCGGCCAGGCCGGCCAGGACCGGCCGCCCGCCCCGCGCAGGTCGGGGCGTCACGGGGCCTCGGTGCTCGCGCCCGTCGAGCCCGTCGTCGCGCCGAGGCCGGACGCCGCCGTGCCGCCCGAGACCTCGGTCGCGGCCGCCTCGACGGTCAGGTCCGGCCCGGCCGGCAGCAGGTCGGCCCACGCCGGGGGCACCCGGGTCACGTCGTCGGGCGCGTACCCGAGCCGGGCCAGCACCTCGTCGCCCGCGTCCGGCACGGGGTACGCGCGGCCCGAGCCGTCCACCAGCCGCACGGTCGCGGCCGCGCCGTCGGTCGTCTGCGCGCGCACCAGGGCGCCCGACCCCGGGGCCACCCGCACCCCCGCGGCGACCTCGGCCCCGTCGCGCAGGACCAGGTCGACCCGCTCGGCGTCGCCGGTGGTGAGCACGACGCAGGCGGTCGACCCGGCGGCCGGGAGCGTCGGCACGGTGGCCGGGAGGTCCGCCGGCGCCACCGGCGTCGCCGAGGTGCGCACGGCGGCGATCTCCGAGGCGGTGACCTCGAGCGGCTGCGCGGCGAGCTCGCCGGCGACGAGCAGGTACAGCGGGTACGCGAGGTCGGACAGCGGCGCGAGCTCGCCCCGCGCGTCGACCACGTAGCGTCGCGCACCGTCGCCGACCCCGGTCACCTCGACCAGCGTGCCGACCCGGGTGTCGATCGGCAGCCCGCCCTCGGGCAGCGCGGCGTCCCCCGCGCCGTCGACCGTGAGCGGCGCGAGGTCCGAGCCGACCGGCACCAGGTTCAGCCAGTCGGCGCCCGCGGTGAGCGGCGTGGCGGTGTCCAGGCCGAGCGCGCGGAGCACGGCGGCCTCGTCGCCCGCGGGGATGCGGTGCCGGGTGCCGTCGGACACGAGGTACAGGGTCCCGGCCGCCTGCACGAGCGCGCCGGCTCCCGGGTCCGCGACCGGCGCGGGGGCGTCGGGGTCGATGGTCAGGGCGGTGCCGCCGTCGGGCGCGACGCACGCCTCCCAGCCCGTCGCCGCGAGCCGGCTCGCCAGCGGCAGCTCGTCCGGCGCCCCGGCGATGCCGATGGTCGCGCCGCGCGGCGCGTCCGTGATGTCGTCCTCGCTGACGTCGACCACGTGGAACGAGCCGGAGTCGAGCACGAGGCGCGCGCTCGTCACGTTGAGCACCGGGTGGAGCGTGCCCTGGATGCCGACGTACCGGCTGCCGTCGCCCTCGACGATGATCAGCGACTGGTCGTCCCAGCCGTCCGGGAGCGTCGGGCTGAGCAGGCCGAAGCCGAGGCTGCCCAGCACGAGCAGCACCGACAGCGAGACGCCCGCGACGACGCCGCGCAGCGGCTTGGTGGGCTCGAGCTCCCGCCCGCCGGGCGCGCCGCTGGTGAACGCCGTGAGCAGCCGCCGACGGCTGTAGGACTGGGCCTCGACGAGGTCGCGCTTGGACGCCACGGGTCAGACCAGGCCCGCCGCGACGACGCCGAGCGGCAGCAGCAGGGCCAGGCAGGCGATCTCCAGGAAGTCGCCGAGCCGCGCCAGGCCGACCCGGCGGCGCGGGGCGACCAGGCCGAGGCCGACGACGACCGCGGCGGCCGCACCGGCGACACCCACGAGCGCCGGGCGCCAGCCCGGGTGCTGCGCGGCGGCCACGACCGCGACGACCACCAGCAGCGCCACGGACAGGCCCACGGTGAGCAGCACGTCGAGCCGCGAGTAGGTCTGCCGCGTCGCGAGCAGCAGGCCCGCCGCGGCGAGCACGAGCAGCACGGTCCCGGCGACGCCGGTCGCGACCACCGCGGGCGCCGACACCAGGGCGAGCACCCCGATCGCGACCCGCAGCGCCACCTGGATGCGGTGGCCGGCGGCGAGCTGCGCCCGCACCCGGGCGGACTGCACCGCGGGCGGGTCGGCGAGGATCTCGGCGTCGTTGCGCGGCGACACCACGCGCAGCGGCGTGCTCGACAGCGCGAGCCACGGCACGCCGATGCTGGCGGTGGCGACGACGGCCACCACGACGGCGAGCACCTCGCCGGGGCGGGCGTCGGTCAGGGCGATCGCGGTCCCGGCCACGGCGAGCGCGAGGCCACCGGCCAGCGGCGCGGCGCTCAGCTCGCGGCGGTCGACCAGCGCGGGCATGCCCAGCAGGCCCGCGACGAGCACCCCCGTCCCGGCGAGCGCGGCGGGCCAGCCCCAGGACGGCGGCGCGGAGGTCGCGGTCAGCCCGGCGACCGCGGCCAGCACCGGCGCGGTCAGCACGAGCACCCGGCCGGCGGCCGGCTCGGTGCCCACGCGTCCGACGACGGCGCCCGCGACCAGGGCGAGCAGCGCCGCGAGCGCGGCGACCACCGGCGGGACGAGGGACGACTGGTCGGCGCCGAGCAGCAGCGCGGCCCCCGGCGAGCAGCAGCGCGCCGGCCGCCCACGCGGCGCTCAGCGCGGAGTCGCGCGGCGTCCACGGGGCGTACTGGTTCTCCACGGCGTCGGCGACGGCCTCCACGACGTCGTCGTAGATCCGCTCCGCCTCGCGGCGCGCGCCGGACTCCAGCGTGAGCACGGCGCCGTCCTCGACGCCCTCGGCGAGCAGGCTGCGCGCGGAGTCGATCGGCGTGCCGTCGGCCCGCACCAGGCGGTAGCCGCCGTGCGCGGTGGCGGCGTCGAGCAGGCCGAGCGCGCGGGCCAGGCCCGGGACCACCTCGGCCATCGGCACGGCGCCCGGGATGCCGAGGTCAAGACGGCGGTCCCCGGCGGTCACCGACACCCGCACGAGCGTCCCCACGGACGTCGTGCTGGCGGGTGCGTCTGTCATCGGGTCCCCTGTACTCCCTGGGCAGGTCGGCGGTCAGCATAGCGACGGCAGCCGATCCCGCCCGCGGGGCGCACGGGTGGGCGCGGCCGTCCGGGTGGACTCGCGGGGCCGGGGCCCGGACGGCCGTCCCCCGCGAGGAGGGCGATGCGCCCGGCAAATCGGACGAGGGGTGACAGAACACGCCGGATGACTGGGCCGAACGGGTGATCCATGACACCAGTCAGCGTGGTTGTCCACAGGGCGGGTGATCCCACCTGACGTGTCCGCGACCTGTCGGATAGCCTCGTCGCGGTTCCGGGGTCGAAGAGCTCGGGCACAGGCGGCGCCGCAGGGGTGCACGTCAGGCAGGCCCACCGGGCCGTGTAGGGGGAGGTGACATGGCAGCAGAGGTCTCCGCAGCAGACGGCGCGCTCAAGCAGGGCGCCGACGCCGTGGTCCAGAGCCGTGGGGAGCTGCAGCGCGAGCTGAGCGCTCTCGAGGGCAAGCTGTCCGGCATCGGGTCGCACTGGCAGGGCCAGGGCGCCGTCGCGTTCAACGCGCTGATGGCCCGGTGGCGCGAGGACGCGAACAAGATCGTGTCCGCGCTCAACGAGTTCGAGGCCAACCTGCTCACCTCGCAGTCGACGTACACCGCGTCGGACGAGTCGCAGCAGTCCACCTTCAGCCGCCTTCAGGGCCGGCTGGGCTGATCGGGAGAGGACGAGACGATGGCTGACCTCAAGGTCAACTTCGGTGGCCTGTCCACCGCCGCCGCCGACATCCAGTCGAGCGCGAGCAACATCGAGTCCCGCCTGGCGGACCTCGACCGCTCCCTGCAGCCGCTCCGGGCCAACTGGTCCGGCGAGGCGTCGACCGCCTACACCGCCGCCAAGGCGAAGTGGGAGGCCGCGCTGACGGACATGAAGGCGCTGCTGGCCGACGTCGGCCGCGCGGTGTCGACCTCCGGCGAGGAGTACCAGTCCACCGAGCGGGCCAACGCCGCCCGCTGGTGAACCACCCCGGCCGCGGCGCCTGAGCGCCGGGCCGACCCAGCACGACCCGCGCGGTCGCGCCCGCCGTCACCCACGACGGCAGCGGCGCGACCGCGCGGCCATCGCGTCGCAGGGGGCGACGCGGACGAGACTTCTTGCGGAGGACGGACGTGGCAGGCGACGTCGGGCTGCGGATCGACGAGATCAGCGCCAACCTGAACAAGCTGATCAGCATGCACACGCAGGTCCAGCGCATGCGCGACCAGGTGGCCGGCCTGCGGGCGGCGCAGACCGGCGACGTGTGGCCGGCGATCGACAGCGTCTCCCAGTTCGCCGGGACGTACCGCAGCGCGCTCGACGGCGCCGAGTCGACGATCCGCAGCATCGAGCAGGAGATCGAGGACTGCCGGCTCGCCCTCGCGGAGAGCGCACGGTCGCTGCAGAACCAGGACGAAGCCGTGGAGGAGCGTCTGCTCGCGCTCGCCGCTCGACTCGAGCAGACGGCCCAGGTCACCTCGCACTACACCCCGCGCGCCGTCTGATGCGGACAGGCTTCCGCTCACGCCGCGCCGCCCTCGTCGGGGCCATCGCCCTCGCGGCCACGCCGGTCCTCGCGCTGCCTGCGTCCGCGAGCAACGACATCGACGGCGGCCTCTGGTACTACACCGCGACCGGGATGGACGAGGTCCACCAGCGGACGACGGGCGAGGGCGTGCACATCGCTCTCATCAACGGTCTCATCAACCCGGACGTGCCCGACCTCCAGGGAACCGGGCTCGTCGTCCGGGAGCCGTCGTACTGCGCGGCCGAGGACGGCGGGCCGGCCCTGCAGGCCGCCAGCACCGTCCCCGGCGCCCAGCACGCCACCGGGATCGCGTCGGTGCTGCTCGGGAACGGCACCGGTCTCGGCGGCCAGCCAGGGGTCCGCGGCATCGCGCCGGGAGCGACCGTGACGGCCTACGCGGTCAACGGTCCCGAGGAAGGCTCCTGCCGCACGATCGAGGACGCCACCATCAGTCGTGGCGACGCGTTCCGCGACGCCGTCGCGGACGGGGCGGACATCGTCGTCGTGCCGGGGACGATCAGCATGAGCACCGCTGACTACGTCGCGGCGCTCCGCGCGGGCGTCATCGTGGTCGGCGCCGGTGGCAACGACGGTCTGACGGTCAGCGGCTGGCCCGCGGCCCTCAACGGCGCCGTCGCCACCGGCACCGTCGGCCCCGGTGCCGTCCTGGACCCGGGCAGCGTGACCGGCGAGCACCTGGGCGTCGTCGCACCCGGTGCGGACATCCGGACGATCGACCCCACCTTCAGCACGTACGGGATCTCCACCGGCTCCTCGAACTCCTCGGCCTATACCGCGGGTGCGCTCGCCCTGCTGTGGTCCGAGTACCCGGACGCGACCGCCAACCAGATCCTCCAGGCGCTCGTCCGGACCACCGACGGGACCGAGCACGAGCCGAGCTGGGACGAGGACTACGGGTTCGGCAGCGTCCACGTGCGCGCTCTCGTGGACGCCGACCCCACCTCGTACCCCGACGAGAACCCCTTCGTGTCCGACGGGAGCGACGAGGTCCCGACCGCCGATGAGCTCGGAACCCCGGTGCCGGCCGACAGCCCGACCAGCGGTGCACCGGACGCTGGTGCGACCGAGCCCGACGACAGCGCCGCTGCGGATCCCTCGGAGGACGGCGAGGGGGCTCCGGTCACCATCATCGCGATCGCCGCTGCGCTGGCCGGGGCCGCGATCATCGTCACCGCCGTGGTCCTCACCCGGCGGCGACGCGTACCGACACGCACCGACGACCTGCAGCACGGGGGGCACCATGGGTGACAAGGCGGATCAGCTGCGGCTGACACTTGATGCCGATCTCGGCACGATGACCTCGACCGGCGACGCCCTGCGGAGGCACGCAGAGAGCGCGGGCCGCACGGCGACCGGCATCGGGAACGTCGCGAGCGAGCTCGGGCTCGACGGGGACACCGCGGTGGCGGCGGAGGGCCGGCTCGCGCAGGTCGCTTCGAACATCCAGGCGATGGTCACCCGGCTCGAGCAGCTCGAGTCCGCCGCGACCTCGGCCCGGGACGCGATCTCGCGCGCTCAGGACGCGTTCCACGAGCTCCCCCCGGGAGAGTTGTCGTTCGCGGAGCGCGCGGGGATCACAGCGGCAGCGACCGTCGCGCTGCCGGGGGTCGGCACGGTCACCGGCCTCGCCGCGTCCGAGATCCTGTCGCGTCAGCGCGAGGCCACGCGGGAGCAGGAGGCCAACGCGGCCCTGAACCAGCTCGCGTCAGACCTCGAGCTCATCCAGATGGACTCGACCGACCGATTCGGGTTCGAGGCGCTCGACACGAGCGCCCACGACACGCCGTCCGGCCCCGGCTCGACCGGGGGCCCGGGGGTGCGCGGTGTCGGTCCGGCCACCTCCGGCTCGACTGGCGGCTCCGCCGGTGGGAGCTCGGGCACCGTCACCACCGGGTCGGCCGCGATCGTCTCCCCCACATGGCACTCACCGGGTGCCGGTGTGGTAGGTACCGAGGGTGGCGCCGGTGGGACGCCTTCCGGCTCGACCGGCGGCGGCCACATCTCGCCGGGACCGAACCTCGGTGGCGGCGGCTCGGGCAACGGCAGCGGCCTCGGCGGCGGTCACGTCCCCGGGTCCGGCGACGGCACGTCCTCGGACGGCCTCATCGGCGGCACGATCCCCGGCGGCTCCGGCAGCGGCGGCGGCGCGTTCCTCGGCGGCTCCGGCTCGTCGGGCGGCGGCGCGAACAGCCTCGCCGGCCTCGGCGCGGGCGGGCTCGCGGGCGGCCTGACCATCGGCGGCGCGGCCCTCGGCGGCGCGGGCCTCAACCGGCTCGCCGCCGGCGGCGCGGGTGGCATGGGCGGAATCGGAGGGCTCGGCGGCGCGGGCAGCGTCGGCGGCCTCGGCGCTGCGACGGGCGTCCCGCTCGGGACGGTCGGTGCTGGCACGTCCGGCTCCGGCCTGTCCGGCTCGACCTCCGCCCTCGTCCAGGGCTCGCAGGCCGGCGCCGCGGGCGGCGGCGCGTCCGGTGCCCGCGCGGGCGGCATGATGGGCGCCCCGATGGGCGGCGGCGGCGGTGCGGGAGCCGCCAAGGGCTCCAAGCGCCGCGGCTCCGGCGGGCTGCTCGCCCCGGACATCGACGTCGAGGAGGGCGCCGAGCGTCCCGACCTGGGCGCGGCTGCCCGGGCCGGCGGGCGCGACTCGCTGCGGTCCGCCGCCCCGGTGCCCGGCGTCGTGGACGACGACCAGGACGACTGGTGAGTTCGGCGCGCGGCTGGCGGGCGGCCGCGTGCGCGATCCCGAGCGCTCCTGCGACCTCGCGGCTGTGAGACCCGCCTGCTCCTGGGGTATCTCCCGCTTGGTCGTGGGTGCCGTGATCGCGGTGCTACTCGGCCTCCCCGGCACGGCCGCCGCGTCTGCCGTCGCACCCAACGCCGACGACGGCCGCTGGTACTACTCGGCGACCGGCCTGGCCGAGTTGCACGAGCGCACTACCGGGGACGGCATCACGGTCGCGCTCCTGGACGGCCCAGTGAACCCCGCGGTGGCTGATCTCGCCGGGGCGGACATCCAGCCCCACGAGCCGTCGTACTGCGCGGCCGAGCAGGGTGGGGCCGCTTACCCGGCGACGTCCGCCGGGGCGGACGCCGAGCACTCGACGTCCATCGCCACCATGCTCGCCGGACAGGACGTCGGCATCGGGAACGAGCGCGGCATCCCGGGGGTGGCCCCCGGCGTCACGCTGCGCACCTACGCGATCATCGTCGACGGAGCGCCCTGCGAGACTCCCGCTGGCCAGGAGCACCGCCAGGACGACGCATTCCGCGACGCCCTGGCGGACGGTGCGGACATCATCGCCGTGCCGGGCAACAACAACTTCTCCGCGACGGCGATCGCGGAGGCGCTCCGCGCCGGGGCGATCGTCGTCGCCGCGGGCGGCAACGACGGTGCCCTCAGCGGGCTGCCCGCCGGCTTCAACGGCGTCCTGTCGGTCGGCACGGTGACCCCGGACGTGACCCTGGCCGAGGGCAGCCCGTACGGCGAGGGTCTCGGCGCTGTGGCACCGGGCGCCTTCATCCGTGAGCTCTTGCCGACGTGGGACACGTACTGGATGACGACCGGGTCGTCCAACGCCACCGCCTACACCGCCGGCGCTCTCGCGCTCCTGTGGTCGCTCTACCCGGAAGCGACGAGCGGGCAGCTGCTGCAGGCTCTCATCCACACGACCGACGGGCGTGTCAGCGAGGCGCCCGCGCAGGACGCCGCGTGGGGTTACGGCACCGTCAGCCCGCGCGCGCTGCTGTCAGTCGACCCCACGACGTACCCCGACGAGAACCCGTTCCTGCTGGCCGACGAGGACGCCGCGCCGTCGATCGCCGAAGTGCTCGGGACACCGGCCGAGTCGGCGTCCGCGGAACCGGCTGATGCCCGAGCGGATCACACCGGCCCCGAGGACCAGAGCGAGGTCGACGTCGCGGCGCAGACGGACGCCGCCGGGACCCCCTGGGCCGCGATCGTCGGCGGCACCGCCGCGATCATCCTGGTCGGCGGCGGGCTCGCGATCGTCCTGGCTCGACGTCGGGGGCACCGCTCCGACCTGCACTCCGCTCACGACGCACCGCCCGCTGCTTTCCGAGGGAATCGGTGACTCCGCAGCACTCTCCCCGAATGCCGAGGTCCTGAAGGCGACAGTGTGTCTGCCCGCGGCGGACGTGGAGTCCGCCTGAGCGCGGGTGTACCAGGCTGTCGGAGGCGGCGGTGCGCCCGGCGGTCCCGTGTGGACCCGGCGTTCCTCAGCCCCGCGCCGCCCCCGGCGCGTCGATCCGCACCCCGCGGTCGCCCACCTGGATCGTCGACCCCGACGGCACCAGCACCCGCTGGTCCGCCGGCACCGGCACGACGCGCCCGCCGGGCAGCCGCAGCGTCGTCCCGTTGCCCGACCCGGCGTCCGACACCCAGAACGTGCCGTCGTCGATCCCGAACCGCGCGTGCGTGCGCGAGACGCTGCGCTCCGGGTCGTCCACCACGATGACGTGGTCGCAGCGCTCGCCGGCGGCCGGACGCGGGGCGCGGCCGATCAGCCCGGGACCGGTGACGGACATGACCTGGCCGGTGTCGAGGGTGACCAGGAACGGGGACGGCTGCGCCTGGTGGTGCACCACGCGCGGGGCGGCGGGCTCCGGGGCCGGCTGGGCCGGGACCACGGGGCGGATGCCGACCGACGCGGCCTCGGCGGCGGGCTGCGCCGCGGCGGCCGGGGGCTGCTGCGGCTGGTCCACCGCCGGGACCGCGGGCATCTGCGCGGCGGCGGCACGGGCGGCGCGCCGACCGGTCGGGGCGCCGGTGGCACCGTCGGCGGGCGTGGCCACCGGGGCGGACGGCTGCGCTGCGGCCGGCTGCGCGGGCGCGGCGGACGGTGCCGGCACGCCGGCGGCCGGCCCGACCTGCGGCGGCCGAGGCGGCTGCGGCTGCTGCGGCTGCACCGGCGCAGCGCCGGCCGGCGCCTGCGCGACCCCCGGCACCGCTCCCGGCTGCTGCGGCACCCCCGCGCCACCCACCTGCACGCCCGCCCGCGGCGCCGCCCCCACGGCCACGGCCCCCGCGCGCTCCGCGGCGTCCGCGGCCGCCTCGACGGCCCGCTCGTGCGCCCGGACGTCCACGACGACGGCCCGCCCGACGCGGTCGTGCCACGCCTGCGCCCGCCCGGTCTTGTCGAACGCCCCCGACGCCACGACCAGCCACTGCCCGAGCCCCGCGGCGGCGTGCCCGGCGGCCAGCACGAGCCCGCGCAGGAAGCCGCGCGCGGGCCCGACCGAGTACGGCGTCTCCTCGCGCGCGGTGCGCAGGCCGAGGACGGTGTTGCCGAGGGTCCGGCCGGTGTGCGCCTCCCAGACGAGCAGGCCGACGGCGAGCTCGACGACGACGAGCGCCGCGAGCAGCCACGAGCCGGTCCAGGCCAGCAGACCACCCGCGACGGCGCCCACGGCCACGGCGTCGAGCGCGTAGGCCAGCACGCGCCGCCCGGGGCCGGCCGGGGTCGCGTCGCCGAACGCGGGGTGCAGCACGGCGGGGCGCGGCTCGTGGGGCCGGGCGTCGGCGCGGGTCCGGCCCTGGGCGCCCTCGACGACCGTCACGGTGGCGTCGGGCTGCGCCGGGGCGCCGCACGCGGTGCAGAACCGGGCGTCCTCCCGCAGCGGCCGGTGGCAGCTCGCGCACGCGCGGACGGCGACGGTGCCGACCGGCATCGCGCTCATCGTCTGGTCCACGTCGGCTCCCCCGTCGTCGCTGTCGTCCTGCCCCTGCCCGGTCGCGCGGCTGCGCGCGCCCGCCTCACGACGTCACCCGCCGCAGCGTCTCGATGAGGTCGGCCGCCACCAGCGCCGCGGGCAGCGCCATGACGACACCCAGACCCTCGACGAAGTCCGCGAACCGCGACGCCACCACCGACTGCCACCCGCGCCCGAGCGCCACGCCGATCGCCGCGGCGGCCAGCGCGATCACGAGGCACCCGGCGGCCAGCAGCACCGCGTCCGGCCCGAGCCGCGGCGCGCCCAGCGCCGCGAGCTCGACGAGCACGAGCGCCGCGGCCACCCGCGGCGCCCAGCGCGCGACCGGCCCCCGCGCCGCGCGCGGCTGCAGGGACAGCACGGCGACGAGCGCCGCCACCAGCGCCACCGCGGCCCAGCCGCGCAGCGTCGCCCGCTGCGGGTCGCCGAGCGCCGCGACGAGCACCAGCGGGACCAGCACGGGCGGCAGCGCGCACACCAGCAGGACGCCGGCGTCCGTGCGGCGCTCGGCGGAGTCGACGGTGCGGACGACCTGGCGCTCGTTGACCCGGCCCAGCCCCCGCGGCCGCGGTCCGCGGACGGACGGCGCGGTGCGGGCGACGTGCGCGAGGTCGACCAGCTGCTCGTCCGGCACGGACAGCGCCATGACGGGGATCGCCCGCAGCCCGACCGGGGTCAGGCCCAGCAGCACCGCCGCGGCGACGACGCCCGGCAGCCCGGCCAGCAGCACGGCGAGCGCCAGGCCGGCCACCACGCCGACGGCGACGACCAGCACCCCCGCGACGTCCTGGCCGCGCCGCTCCGCGCGGGTGGCGACCCAGCGCACCGCGGCCGCGGCGGTCGCCGCCACGAGGCCCGCGACGAGCGCGAGCCGCCGGTCGGCGGACCCGGCGGGGTCGACGGCGGCCACACCCGCGGCGAACGCCAGCACCGGCGCGGCGAGCGTGGCGGCGGTCGCCGACGCCACGGGCAGCACGGCCAGCGCGAGCCCCGCGGCCCCCAGGAGCACGGCGGCGGCCAGCGCGAGCCACCCCCGCGCGACGGGGTCGATCAGCGCCACGGCCGCCAGCACCCCGGACGCGGCCGCGGCGGCGCCGAGCAGCGCGGGCTGCGGGTCGGGCCGGCGGGCGACCCAGCCGGCGCGGGCGCGCGCGGCCCGGCCCCGGGGGCGCGGCGCGGGCGCGACGACGTGCACGACCGCGCCGTCGGCCACCTGCGCGGCGACCGGCGCGGCGAGGTCGAGGACGCGGCCGGACGAGTCGAGCGCGAGCATCCCCGGGACGAGCGGCACCCCGGCGGCGGCCAGCAGCTCGCCGAGCGTGCGAGCGGCGTCCAGGGCGACGTCGAGGCGGCGGGCACCCAGGTGCACGGCGACGCGCGTCAGGGGCGCGCCGGTCGACTGCACCGTCACGCGCTCTCCCTCCGCCGGTCGCGCGCCCGGCGGGGCGTCGGCGGCGGTCCCGCCCGCCCCCGGGCGCGGCGCCAGTCATGCTATGCGGTCAGGGCCGGTCAGCACCCCGGTCGTCCCCCCGTCCGGGGGGACCGCGGCCAGGATCGCCCGGACGGTGGAACGCCGACCGCCCCGCGCGCGCCCGTGCGGGTAGGTTGACGCCACAGGAACGTCGGGGGGCGTCTGGCTCCCCGCCCGGCAGGAGGGACCGAGCGCCGACGATGTCGATCGCGCCGCAGCAGGGGACGCGCCTCGAGCCGCCCGCCGTCCCCAGCGGACAGGTCGTCCTGCAGCCCCCGCCCGAGATCCAGGCCTCCGACGGCATCAGCGGCATGCTGGCCAACGCGATCCCCATGCTCGGCTCGGTCGGCTCGATCGTGTTCGTCGCGACCACCCAGCCCGGGCCGCGCGGCTTCATCACGGCCGGCATGTTCCTGCTGGCGTCGCTCGGGTTCGTCGGCGTCAACGGCTGGCGGCAGCGCTCGCAGCACCAGGCGCAGGTCGTCGGCGCCCGCCGCGAGTACCTGGCCTACCTGTCCGACCTGCGGAACTCGGTCCGCCAGGCCGCGGGTGCCCAGCGCCGCGCCGCGGAGTGGACCTCCCCCGAGCCCCGCGCGCTGCCCGCCGTCGCCGAGGAGCGCACCCGCGTGTGGGAGCGCCGGTCGCAGCACGACGACTTCCTGGTCGCGCGCGTCGGCGTCGGGGCGCAGCCGCTCTGCCTCGACCTCGAGGCCCCGCAGACCCCGCCGCTGGCGCAGCTCGACCCGGTGGCCGCGTCCGCCGCGCACCGGTTCCTGGTGACGCACCGCGTCCAGCAGGGCGTGCCGATGGCCTTCGACGTGCGGTCGGTCGCCCGCATCGAGGTCACCGGTGCCGCCGCGGAGTCCCGCGCGCTGGCCCGGGCCGTCGTCAGCCAGCTCGCCACGTTCCACGCGCCCGAGGACCTGCAGATCGCCGTCGTCGCGAGCGACGCCGCTCTGCCCGAGTGGGACTGGGTCAAGTGGCTGCCGCACGCGCACTCGACCCGGTCCCGGGACGCCGTCGGCGCCGCCCGGATGATCGGCACCACGCTCGCCGACGTCGAGTCGCTGCTCCCGGAGGACCTGACGGACCGCCCGCGGTTCGGCTACGCCGCCGAGGCGCCCCTCCCCCACGTGCTGGTCGTGGTCGACGGCGGGCACGTGCCGGTCGGCAACGCGATCCTCACCACCGACGGCGTGCTCGGCGTGACCGTCCTCGAGCTGCCGGACCGCTGGGACGAGCTCGACGAGCCGACGACGCTGCGCCTCAACGTCGGTGGCGCGGTCGCCACCGAGGACGCCGTGCGCGCGCCGGTCGACGTGCTGCGGCTCGGCAACCCGCCCGTGCGGGTCGAGGGCGACCAGATGTCCGTCGCGGACGCCGAGGCCACCGCCCGCCGCCTGCTCCCGCTGCACGTCGAGTCGGGCCCGGAGCGCGGCGACGAGGAGGTGTCGTCCGAGCTGGTCGACCTGCTCGGCGTCGGCGACGTCCGGGACCTCGACCTGGACGTGGCCTGGCGGCCGCGCCTGCCCCGTGACCGGCTCCGGGTGCCGATCGGCGTGACCCCGCAGGGCCAGCCCGTCGCGCTCGACATCAAGGAGTCCGCCCAGCAGGGCATGGGCCCGCACGGCCTGATCATCGGGGCCACCGGCTCCGGCAAGTCCGAGGTGCTCCGCACGCTGGTGCTGGCGCTGGCGATGACGCACTCGTCCGAGGACCTCAACTTCGTCCTCGTCGACTTCAAGGGTGGTGCGACGTTCGCCGGCATGGCCGACATGCCGCACGTCTCCGCGATCATCACGAACCTCGGCGAGGAGCTCACGCTCGTCGACCGCATGCAGGACGCCCTGCAGGGCGAGATGGTCCGCCGCCAGGAGCTGCTGCGCGCCGCGGGCAACTTCGCGAACGTCGCCGACTACGAGAAGGCCCGCAAGGGCGGCCGGACCGACCTGGCGCCGCTGCCCGCGCTGCTCATCGTCTGCGACGAGTTCTCCGAGCTGCTGTCCGCGAAGCCGGAGTTCGTCGACCTGTTCGTGACGATCGGCCGCCTGGGCCGGTCGCTGCAGATGCACCTGCTGCTGTCCTCGCAGCGGCTGGAGGAGGGCCGGCTCCGCGGTCTGGAGTCGCACCTGTCCTACCGGATCGGCCTGCGCACGTTCTCGGCCGCCGAGTCGCGCACCGTGCTCGGCGTCCCCGACGCGTACACGCTGCCGCCGGTCCCCGGCATGGGCTACCTCAAGCCCGACACCACGACGATGATCCAGTTCCGCGCGGCCTACGTCTCGGGTCCGCCGAAGGCCCGCCGCCGCACCGCCACCGGCGGCACCGTCGCGGGCACCGGGCTCGCCCGGCTGGAGTCGTTCACCGCCGCGCCCGTGCTGGGCGGCGTCGTCGCCGAGCCGGCGTCCACCGAGGTGGTCGCGACCGAGCCCGAGGAGTCGCGGGCGACGTTCGACATCGCGGTGCAGCGGATGAAGGACCAGGGGCCGCCCGCGCACCAGGTCTGGCTGCCGCCGCTGGTCGTCCCCCGCACGCTCGACGAGCTCATGCCCGACCTGGTCGCCGACCCGCGGCTCGGCCTGGTGTCCCCGGGCTGGCGGTCCGCCGGCACGCTCACGGTCCCGCTCGGCACCGTCGACCGGCCGCTGGAGCAGCGCCGCGAGAACCTCACCGTGTCGCTCGGCGGCGCGGCCGGCCACATGGCCGTCGTCGGCGCCCCGCGCACGGGCAAGTCGACCGTGCTGCGCTCCGTGGTCACGGCGCTCGCGCTCACCCACACCCCGCTCGAGGTGCAGTTCTACGTGCTCGACTTCGGCGGCGGCACGTTCGCCCCGCTCGCGGGCCTCGCCCACGTGTCGGGCGTCGCGTCCCGGGCCGAGCCCGACGTCGTGCGCCGCACCGTCGCCGAGGTCGAGTCGATCGTCGACGAGCGCGAGCGGTACTTCCGCGCGAACGGCATCGACTCCATCGAGACGTACCGCACCCGCCGCGCGCAGGGCACCGCCGACGACGGCTACGGCGACGTGTTCCTGCTCGTCGACGGCTGGTCCACCATCCGGGCCGAGTTCGACGAGCTGGAGCCACGCATCCAGGCGCTCGCCGGCCGCGGCCTCACGTTCGGCGTGCACCTCGTGGCGTCCGCCGCGCGCTGGATGGACTTCCGCACCCAGGTGAAGGACCTGTTCGGCACCCGGCTGGAGCTCCGGCTCGGCGACCCGATGGACTCAGAGATCGACCGCAAGGTCGCCGTCAACGTCCCCAAGGACCGCCCGGGCCGCGGCCTCGCCGTCTCGAAGCACCACGTGCTGACCGCACTGCCCCGCGTCGACGGCGACTCCTCGCCCGACACCCTGGGCGCCGGCGTCGCGCACCTCATCGAGACCGTGAACGCCGCGTGGCAGGGTCCCGCCGGGCCCAAGCTGCGGCTGCTGCCCGACGAGGTCACGCTCGACCACGTCCGGTCCGACGCCCGCGCCGACGCGCGCCGGCTGCTGCTCGGCATCGACGAGGCCGCGCTCGCGCCGGTCGGGATCGACGTCGCCGAGGAGCCGCACCTGTACGCGTTCGGCGACGGCGGCTCCGGGAAGTCCGCGCTGCTGCGCGCCGTGGCGTCCGAGGTCCGGCGGCTGCACACCCCGCAGGAGGCGCAGATCTTCGCGGTCGACTTCCGGCGGTCGCTGCTCGGCGAGATCCCCGACGAGTACCTGGCGGGCTACTTCACGACCCAGGACCAGGCGGCGTCCGAGATCGCGGGCCTCGCCGACTACCTCCGCAGCCGGCTGCCCGGCCCGGACGTCACCCCGGAGCAGCTGCGGTCCCGCTCGTGGTGGACCGGCGCCGAGGTGTACGTGATCGTCGACGACTACGACCTGGTCTCGACGACCACCGGCAACCCGCTGCAGCCGCTGGTGCCGCTGCTCGCGCAGGCCGGCGACGTCGGCCTGCACCTGGTGCTGGCCCGCCGGTCCGGCGGCGCCGGGCGCGCGATGTACGAGCCCGTGCTGCAGGCGCTCCGCGACCTGGCGGCGCCGGGCATCGTGATGTCCGGCAGCCCGGACGAGGGCGCGCTGGTCGGCGGCGCGAAGCCCGTGCCGTCCGTGGCGGGCCGCGCGCAGCTGGTGACCCGCGACGAGGGCCGCCAGGTCGTCCAGCTGGCCTGGACCCCGCCGACCCTCTGACGCGGCGCGGCCGCGGCGCGGCCGCTCGCCCGTGCGCGCCCTGTGCGGCGGGCGCGCGTCGTGCGTCCCGCTCTGCGCGCCGCGAGGGGGCAACCGACACGTCGAGCGAGCACCCGCGGACTACTCGTTCGACGCGTCGGTTGCTCGCTCGCGCCGTCCTGGTCGGGCGAGGCCGCAGGCGGCGCTGCCGTCGAGTGCCTACCCGGCGGATAGGCACTCGACGTGTCGGGTAGGCGCTCGAGGCCCGGGGCCCGGGGCGCGGGGCGCCGCGCGGGGAAGAGGAGGCCGGGCTCGGCGCGGAGCGACGGCGGTCCGGCGTCGAGCACGGCGCGGAGGGCGGCGCGGCCGGCCCCGGTCCCCCCGGCCCCGGGGCGGCGCGCCTGCCGGGAGACCCGGCTGCGACCATGCTGCCGCCGGGGACGCGCGCGTGACCTCATCCGCACGGGGTGAGCGTCGCCCCCGCCGACGGCGGCTGCGCGACCAACGCGGTACCTCCCGCCGAACGCGGTACCTCCGACTGCCGCGCTCGGCGCGGACGACCGCGCTCGACGCGCGTGCCTGCCCGGGCGGCGAGGTCGACGGTGCTCGGCCAGGTCGAGGGGTCCTGCGGAGCTCGGGCGAGAACCGCTCGACCTCGGCGTCAGGCCGGGATGACCGTGATGCGGCGGCTGCCCAGGACGAGGGTCCAGCCCGCGCCGACGCGGGCCGGCTGCCCCGGCGGGAGGCTCCACGGCTTGCCGGCGGCGTCCAGGAGGACGGTGCCGTTGGTGGAGCCACGGTCGACGACGTCGAGCCCGCCGTCGACCGGCCAGAACGCCAGGTGGGTCGACGACACCGACTGCTCCGGGTCGTCGACCGTGACGAGGTGGGCCCAGTGCTCGGCCCCGGGCACCGGGCGGCGTCCGACGAGGCCCGGGCCGGTCACGGCCACCCGGTCGCCGGTGTCGAGCACCAGGGCGAGCGTCGACGACGCCGCGTCCAGCGAGCCCGCCCAGCGGCCGACGCGGGTGTGCTCGAGGTCGCCGAGGTCGCCGAGGTCGGCCGTCGGGACGGTCGTGTCCGGGAGACCGAGCGGGATGTCGTCCGCCGGGGCCGGCACGGCGGGCAGGGCAGAGGTGGCGTCAGTCGCCGGGGGCGGGCGTCGGCGGCGCGGCGACGGAGGGCGCGGGGGCGGCAGGGGTCGGCGCCGCGTGCCGCGGAGGGCGAGCGCCGCCGTCCGCGACGGGCGTCGGGGGTGGGTCGAGCGCGACACCCGGGGCCGGAACCGTGGTCGCCGGGTCGGGCAGGGCCGGCGTCGAGGCGGCTGCGAGCGGTGCCGGACCCTCCGACGCGGCGGCGGGCGCCGACGGGGCGGCTGAAGCAGCGGGGTCGACCGGCGCGGAAGCGACGGGCGCGGCGAGGTCCTCGCGCACGGCGGGCGCCGGCTCGGGGCGGACGTGCACCTCCGGCACCGGGGTCGGTACGACCGGGGCAGCAGCGACCGGCGCGGGCACCGGCTCGCGCGGAGCGTCTGACGCCTCGCGGTCGGTGGGCGCGTCCGGCGACCGGGTGGGGACGTCCGCGTCGGCCGGAGCGGCGTCCGGAGTGGGCACGTCCACGTCGGCCGGAGCGGCGTGCGGGGTCGGCGCGGCGGACGCGGGCGGGCCCGAGGTCGGGGTGATGCGCGGCGCGGCCGCGGCAGGCGCGGCGACCTCGCCGGACGACGGGGCCGCCGCCGGGCGCGGCGGGCCGGACGTGGGGCCCGACGGTCGGGCGGCGGGCGCAGGCGCGGCGGTCGTGGGGGTCGCCGCGGGCGCGGGGTCCTCGCGGCGGGGCGCTCGGGCGCGCAGCACGAGGGTGCCCGCGGCCTTGTCGTGCCAGCCGCGCTGCTCCGGGCCCTCGTCCCAGGCACCCGAGCCCGCGACGACGTACACCCCGACGCCGCCGAGCAGGACACCGAGCGCCTGGACGACGCTCCGGACCAGCACCGCCCACAGGCCGGGCGCGCGGCCCGTCCGGGCGGACACGGTGCGGGTGCCGAGCAGCGCGCCGCCGACGGTGCGACCCCCGAACGCCTCGGCGAACCACTGTCCCGCGGCGAGCAGCAGCAAGAGCAGGCCGGGCACCAGCAGCGCGCCGACCGAGCCGTCGGAGTGCAGCGCGGGCAGCACGGCGAGCAGACCCGCGCTGCCGACGAGCACGGCCAGCGCCTGGTCGACCAGCAGCGCCACGAGCCGGCGCCACACGGGCGCGACGGCGTCGTCGACGTCGGCGCCCAGCGTCCAGCCCGGCGCGGCCGCCGCCCCGGCCCCGGCCCCGGACGCGTGCCCTGGCCCCAGCCCCGTCCCGGGCCCCGGCGCAGCCGCCGCCGGCACCCGCGTCCCACACGTGCCGCAGAACGCCGCGCCCGGCTCCAGCCGCGCGCCGCACACGGCGCAGACCTGCGCCCCGGCGCCGCCCCCGGCCACGCCCGCCACGTCCGGCGTGCTCATCCCGCTCCCCCCCGAAGCCGTCAGCGGGTCAGGACGCCCGGTCGACCAGCGCGTCCGCGAACGACACGAACGAGTCCTTCACGGGCCCGTCCGGCAGCGGCGCGAGCAGGTCGACGGCCTCGGTCACGAGCGCGGCGGCCCGCTCCCGGGTCTCGCGGACCACGTCGTGCGCGCGGAGGTCGGCGAGCACCTGGGCGAGCACGGCGTCGTCGGACAGGTCGCCGTCGAGGCGGGCGACGAGCTCGGCGTCGGCGGGGTCGGCGCCGGTGGCGGCGCGCTCCCGGAGCAGCAGCACCGGCATGGTCGGCACCTGCTCGCGCAGGTCGGTCCCGGGGGTCTTGCCGGAGACGTCGCCCGCGGAGGTGAGGTCCAGGACGTCGTCGGCGAGCTGGAAGGCCACGCCGATCCGCTCGCCGAACGCGGCGACGGTCTCGACGGCCTCCGGGGACGCGCCGCCGTACATGGCGCCGAGCCGCGCGGAGGTGGCGATGAGGGACGCGGTCTTGTCGGCGAGGACGTGCAGGTAGTGCTGCACGGCGTCGTCGTCCGCGCCGGGGCCGGTGGACTCGTGCAGCTGGCCGAGGCACAGCCGCTCGAAGGTGCCGGCCTGGATGATGACGGCCTCCGGGCCGAGGTGCGCGACGGTGCTGGAGGCGCGCGCGAACAGCAGGTCCCCGACGAGGATCGCGACGTTGTTGCCCCAGACCTCGTGCGCGGCGGGGGCGCCGCGGCGCAGCGGCGCGGAGTCCATGACGTCGTCGTGGTAGAGCGACGCGAGGTGCGTGAGCTCGACGACGACGGCCGCGTCCAGGACGTCGTCGGAGCCCGCGGTGCCGCCGAGCTCGGCGGACAGCAGCGTCAGCAGCGGGCGCAGGCGCTTGCCGCCGGCGTTCGCCAGGTGGTGCGCGGCGTCGTCGACGAGCGGGTCCGCGTACGCGACGGCGGCGCGCAGACGCTCCTCGACGACGTCGAGGCGTCCCGCGATGCGCTCGGCGAGCACGGGGTCGGCGAGCGGCAGGGCGGTCGGGGAAGTCACGGGTCGAACCTATCTGGCCGCACGGGCCGGGGCAGAACCGACGCGGCCGTGCGCCCGGCCACGCGAGTGGTCGGGCGCACGGCCGCGTGCGGACGGGAGAGCGGTCAGGGCAGGAGCTGGGCGACGCCCGCGACGGCGTCCAGGACCGGGCCGGGCAGCACGCCGAGCAGCACGGTGAGCACGGCGCAGGCGCCGATGGCGACGACGGCGAACCCCTGCGACGCGACGACCACGGCGCCCGGGCGGGCCTCGTCGTCGGCGTCGTCGCGCGGGCCGCCGTGCGGGCTGGTGAAGAACATCAGGACGATGATCCGCACGTAGAAGAACGCGGCGGCCGCGGAGGCCACGACGCCGACCACCGCGAGCGGCCACGCGCCACCCTCGACGGCCGCGGAGAACACCGCGAACTTCCCGGTGAACCCGGCCGTCAGCGGGATGCCCGCGAACGACAGCAGGAACAGCGCGAACGTGGTCGCGAGCACCGGGTTGGTCCGGCCGAGGCCGGCCCACTGGGACAGGTGGGTGGCCTCGCCGAGGATCGGGCCCTCGGCCTCGACCGGCGGCTCCTCGCCGTCGGCGGCGACGGCCGCGACCTCGGTGTCGGTACCTGCCCCCGTGCCGACGACGTCCGCCGTCGACCCGGCGGACGCGGCCGACGCCAGCGCCGGCACCCGGGCCGTCGCGCCGGCACCCGACCGCACCGCCCCGCGCTCCCGCACGAGCGACACGATCCCGAACGCCCCCACCGTCGCCGCGCCGTACGCGAGCAGGTAGAACAGCACGGCCGTGATCCCGGACTGCACCAGGGCGACCACGCCGGTGAGCACGAAGCCCGCGTGCGCGATCGACGAGTACGCGAGCACCCGCTTGACGTCGGTCTGCACCAGAGCGACGACCGTGCCGACCGCCATGGTGGCGATCGCGACGGTCCACATCACCGGCTCCAGGTCCCAGCGCAGGTCGGGCACCACCGTGTAGAACACCCGGACCAGCGCGCCGAACGCGGCGACCTTGGTGCAGGCGGCCATGAACCCGGTGATCGGGGTGGGCGCGCCCTGGTACACGTCGGGGGTCCAGGAGTGGAACGGCACGGCGCCGACCTTGAACAGCAGCCCCGCGAGCACGAGCAGCGACCCGGCGAGCAGCAGCCCGTCCATGCCGGAGACGGTCCGCACGGCGTCGGCGATCTCGGCGTACCGGAGCGACCCGGAGAACCCGTAGAGCAGCGCGATGCCGAACAGCAGCAGCGCGGACGCGAACGAGCCCAGCAGGAAGTACTTCATGGACGCCTCCTGGCTGAGCAGGCGGCGCCGCCGGGACAGCCCGGACAGCAGGTAGAGCGGCAGCGACAGCACCTCGAGCGCCACGAACAGCGTCAGCAGGTCGCCCGTCGCCGGGAAGATCAGCATGCCGCCGGTGGCGAACAGCACGAGCGGGTACACCTCGGTCTGCTCGAGACCCGCGGCGCGCGCCGCCTCCTCGTAGCCGGAGCCGGGCACCGCGGCGCCCTGCGGGGCGAACGCGTCCTCGCCGGTGGCGGTGCGGTCGGCGATCACGAGCACGGCGAGCAGCGCCAGCACGGCGGTGGTGGCCCACAGGACCAGGGTCGGGCCGTCGACCAGCAGCGACCCGCCGAGCACGTCGGTTCCGCCCGTGTCGGCGACGCCGTTCCAGAGCGCGGCGACCGCGACGACGGCGCCGGCAAGCGCGACCAGGGTCAGCGTCAGCTGGACGACCCGGCGCACGCGCCGCGGCACGAGGGCCTCGGCCAGCACGCCGACCACGGCGGCGCCGAGGACGATGAGCACCGGCGTGAGCTGGGCCCACGCGATGTCGGGCACGGTGAAGCTCACTGCTCGCTCCCCTCGGAGTCGCCGTCGACGGCGATCGGCATCTCGACCGCGGGCGGCTCGCCGCCCACGTGCTCGATGGTCTGCGCGGCGGGCTCGTCGACCAGGCGCAGCGCGGGCGCCGGGTAGAAGCCGAGCACCAGCATGATCGCGATGAGCGGGCCGACGACCCACCGCTCGCGGCCGCCGATGTCCCGGGTGCCGGCGAGGTCGCCGCGCACCGGGCCCGTGAAGACGCGCTGGTAGGTCCACAGGACGTAGATGGCGGCGAGCACGACGCCGAGCGCCGCGACCACCGCCGCGCCGCGGTTGGTGCCGAACGAGCCGACCAGGACCAGGAACTCGGACACGAAGGTCGACAGGCCGGGCAGCGACAGCGCGGACAAGCCGGTCACCAGGAACACGCCGGCGAGCACCGGGGTGACCTTCTGCAGGCCGCCGAAGTCCTCGATCCGGGCGGAGCCGCGGCGCGCCGCGAGGAACCCGACCAGCAGGAACAGCGCCCCGGTCGAGAGCCCGTGGTTGACCATGTAGAACGACGAGCCGGCGACGGAGGTCGACGTGAAGGCGAAGATGCCGAGCACGATGAACCCGAAGTGCGACACCGAGGTGTACGCCACCAGCCGGAACAGGTCCTGCTGGCCGATCGCGAGCAGCGCCCCGTAGAGGATCGAGACGACGGCCAGCGCGATGATCACCGGCGCCGCCCAGCGGGACGCCGCCGGGAACAGCGGCAGGCAGAGCGTGAGCATCCCGAAGGTGCCGACCTTGTCGAGCACGCCGACCAGCAGCGTGGAGGTGCCGGCGGGCGCCTGCTCGGCGGCGTCGGGCAGCCAGGTGTGCACCGGGAACATCGGGGCCTTGATCGCGAACGCGAGGAAGAACGCGAGGAACAGCCAGCGCTCGGTCCCCACGGGCAGGTCGAGGCCGGTCAGGTTGTCGGTCAGGAAGCCCTGCGGCCCGCCGGGGCCCTGCAGGTAGAGCGCGATGACGCCCGCCAGCATGATGAGCCCGCCCGCGAGCGAGAACAGCAGGAACTTCACGGCCGCGTACCGCCGCCGGGGCCCGCCGAACGCGCCGATCATGAAGTAGACCGGGATCAGCATCGCCTCGAACAGCACGTAGAACAGGAACACGTCCCGGGCGGCGAACACCGCGACCATGAACGCGGTCAGCACCAGGACGAGCGCCAGGTAGTGCCGCAGCCGCTCGGTGGGCAGCGCGCCGGAGCCCTGCTCCCGCCAGGCGGCGAGGATCACGACCGGCACGAGCACGACCGAGAGCAGCACCAGCGCGAGGCCGACGCCGTCGACGCCGACCGCGTACGAGACGCCGAGCTGCGAGATCCAGGCGTGGGTCTCGCTCAGCTGGTGCACCCGGGCGGCACCGGTGTCGAACGCCAGCAGCGCGCCGACGCCGAGGGCGACCTCGACGAGCGCGACGCCGAGGGCGATCTGGCGGGTGTACCGCCGCGGCCCGGCGGCGATCACCTCGGCGTCGGCCGACCCCGCGGCGCGCGAGCCCCGCGGCAGCAGCCACAGGACGAGCGCGCCGACGAGCGGCCACACGATGAGGAGGGTCAGCCACGGCACGTCCGTGGTGGCGACGGTGGACGACATCGACTTCCCCTCAGATCCGAGGTGCCAGGACGACGACGGCCAGCACGACGAGGCCGAGCAGCATCGTGGCGGCGTACTGGCGGGCGTAACCCGTCTGCAGCCTGCGCACGAGCTCCCCGATCCCGACCGTGAGGCGGCCGAGCCCGGTGAACGTCCCGTCGACGGCGGTGCGGTCGCCGTAGACGAGCGAGCGGGTCAGGTGGCGGCCGGGCTCGACCAGCACGGCGTCGTTGACGGCGTCCTGGTAGAGGTCGACCCGGGCCGCGCGGGTGAGCGGCGACCCCTCCGGCGCCGTCTCCGGCACCGGCAGCGAGGCGTACTGCCGCCAGGCGAGCACGAGGCCCACCGCGACGGCCAGCAGCGTGACGACCTGGATCACCAGGACCGGCAGCACGGGCTCGTGGTGCTCGACGTGCCCGGTCACCGGCTCCAGCCAGGTGGTGAACCCGCCTGCCTGGAGCACGAAGCCGAGGCCGACCGAGCCGATCGCGAGCACGACCATCGGGATGGTCATCAGCGCGGGCGACTCGTGCGGGTGCGGCTCGTGCCCCTCGGCGTCCTTGGTCCAGCGCTTCTTCCCGTGGAAGGTCATGAAGAACAGCCGCGACATGTAGAACGCGGTGATCCCGGCGCCGATCAGCGCGACCGCGCCGAACAGCCAGGCCCGCCACTCGCCGGCACCCTCGGGCACGACGAACGCGGACTCGATGATCTTGTCCTTCGACCAGAAGCCGGAGAACGGCGGGACGCCGAGGATCGCCAGCCAGCCGAGGCCGAACGTCACCCAGGTGATGACCATGTACTTGCGCAGCGCCCCGAACCGGCGCATGTCGGTCTGGTCGTCCATCCCGTGCATCACCGACCCGGCGCCGAGGAACATGCCGGCCTTGAAGAAGCCGTGGGTGACGAGGTGGAAGATCGCGAACGCGTACCCGACCGGGCCGAGGCCGGCGGCGAGCACCATGTAGCCGATCTGGGACATCGTCGACGCGGCGAGCGCCTTCTTGATGTCGTCCTTGGCGCAACCGACGATCGCCCCGAACACCAGGGTGATCGCGCCGACGATCGTGACGACGAGCTGCGCGGTGGGCGCGCCCTCGAACACCGGCGCGGACCGGACGATCAGGTAGACGCCGGCCGTGACCATGGTCGCCGCGTGGATGAGCGCGGACACCGGGGTCGGGCCGGCCATGGCGTCGCCGAGCCAGGACTGCAGCGGGAACTGCGCCGACTTGCCGCACGCGGCGAGCAGCAGCATGAGGCCCGTCGCCGTGAGCGTGGCGGTGGAGGCGAGCCCGCCGTCGATGCCCGCGGAGACCGACGCGAAGTCCACCGAGCCGAACGTCGCGAACATGAGCATGAGCGCGACCAGCAGACCGATGTCGCCGATGCGGTTGGCGACGAAGGCCTTCTTGGCGGCGACCGCGTACGGGGTGTGGTGGTTCCAGAACCCGATGAGCAGGTACGACGCCAGGCCGACGCCCTCCCAGCCGACGAACAGCAGCAGGTAGGAGTCCGCGAGGACCAGGATCAGCATCGCCGCGATGAACAGGTTCAGGTAGGCGAAGAACCGGCGGCGCGCGGCGTCGTGCGCCATGTACGCGACCGAGTACAGGTGGATCAGCGAGCCGACGAACGTCACCAGCAGGACGAAGGTGAGCGACAGCGGGTCGACCAGCAGCCCGGCCGACAGGTCGAACCGCCCCGCGGAGATCCAGTCGAACAGGTGCACGTCGATCGAGCGGTCGTCCGCGGGCCGGCCGAGCAGCTCGACCAGCAGCAGCGCGCCGACGACGAACGCCGCGGTCGACGCCAGCAGGCCGAGCCAGTGGCCCCAGCGGTCGGAGCGCCGCCCGAGCAGCAGCAGCACCGCCGCGCTCGCCAGCGGCACCGCCACCAGCAGCGGGGCGAGGGAGTTCACGTCCACAGTCCCCTCAGCTCTTCAGCAGGTTGATGTCGTCGACCGAGGCCGACTTCCGGGTGCGGAAGATCGACACGATGATCGCCAGCCCGACGACCACCTCCGCGGCGGCCACGACCATGACGAAGAAGGCCATGACCTGGCCGGTCAGGTCGCCGTGCAGCCGGGAGAACGTCACCAGCGCGAGGTTGGTCGCGTTGAGCATGAGCTCGACGCCCATGAACACGATGATCGCGTTGCGGCGCAGCAGCACCGTCGCGGCGCCGATCGAGAACAGGATCCCGGAGAGCACCAGGTAGTTCGTGAGGGTCACCGCTCGGTCTCCGTCCGGGTCGAGCCGCCGCCGAGGTCGATGTCGGCCGTCGGGCCGGTCGTGGTCCCCGGCGGTGCCGCGGCGGGCCGCGGGTCGTCCTCGACCGTGCCGAGCGCCGCGTCCACCTCCCCGTCCGTGACGGCCGTGCCGCGCTCCGCGAGCACCGCGGTGACCGCGCGCCGGTAGGTGTCCGCGCGGTACTCGGCCGTGCCGGCCTCCTGGCCGCGGATCCGCAGCACGCGGGGCACGGAGTCCTCGATCGGGTTCCCGTCGGGGTCCAGCGCGGGGACGTCCATCGCGTTGTGCCGCGCGTACACGCCGGGGGCGGGCAGCGGGGTGAGCCGGGCGCCGGCGGCCACGCGGGCCGCGGCGCGCTCGGGCTGCTTGACCAGCGGCTTGAGGCGCTGCCGGTGGGTCAGGACCAGGGCCCCGAGCGCCGCGGTCACCAGCAGGGCGCCGACGACCTCGAGGCCGAACACGTGCTGCCCGAAGATGATCCGCGCGACGCCGGTCGGGTTGCCGGGCGCGTTCGCCTCGGCGAGGCCGACGGCGTCGGGGTAGGTGGCCCGGCCCACGACGCCGACCAGCACCACGCCCAGGCCGAGCGCGCCGAGCCAGCCGACCCAGCGCTGGCCCTTCAGCGTCTCGACCAGCGAGTCGGACGCGTCGACGCCGACCAGCATGAGCACGAACAGGAAGAGCATCATCACGGCGCCGGTGTAGACGACCACCTGGACGACGCCGAGGAACGGCGCCTCCTGGGCGACGTACAGGAACGCGAGCGAGATCATCACGGTGATGACGCACAGCGCGGCGTGCACCGCCTTGCGGGCGAACAGCAGCCCGGAGGCGGCGAGCACCATGATCGGGGCCAGGACCCAGAACAGGACCGTCTCGGCGGTCGACGGCGTCATCGGGGCTCCCGCCCCACGGGCGCGGGCGCCTCGGCCGACGCGGTCGCGGGCGCCGACCCGGCACGGCGGCGCGCGGCCTCCAGCGTCGGGTCGTCCGGGCGCTGCTCGGCGACCCAGTCCACCTGCGCCGGCGTCGGGCCGGTGACCTCGCCGCGGTAGTACTCGGTGTCGGTCGTGCCCTCGACCATCGGGTGCGGGGCGGCGAGCATGCCCTCGGCCAGCGGCGCGAGCAGGTCCTGCTTCTCGTAGATCAGGCCCTCGCGGGTCGGGCCCGCCAGCTCGAAGTCGTTGGTCATGGTCAGCGCGCGCGTCGGGCAGGCCTCGATGCACAGGCCGCAGAAGATGCAGCGCAGGTAGTTGATCTGGTAGACGCTGCCGAACCGCTCCCCAGGCGACATCTGCTTCTCGGGGGTGTTGTCCGACGCCTCGACGTAGATCGCGTCCGCGGGGCACGCCCACGCGCACAGCTCGCAGCCGATGCACTTCTCCAGCCCGTCCGGGTACCGGTTGAGCTGGTGCCGGCCGTGGAACCGCGGCTTCACGGGCGCCGTCTCGAACGGGTACTGCTCGGTGACGGTCCGGCTGAAGAAGTTCTTGATCGTCACGCCGAACCCGGCGGCGGGCGCGAGCGCGTCGGCGACCGGGCTCCGCTTCGGGATCAGCGACTCGTACGGGCGGACCTGGGCGGGCCGGGCGACCTCGCCACCGCCGCCCTTCCGCTCGACGGACTTGTCCGGCGTGTCAGCCACGCGGCACCTCCTGGGTGGGGGACTCGGGGGCGTCGCCGTCCGCGCCCTGGCCGCCCGACGCGGGCCCGCCGACGAGGGCGGGCGACGCGGGCGGCTGGGCCTCGCGGCGCGCGGCGCGCGGCGACGGCGGCAGGCTCTGGCCGGGCAGCGGCGGGACGGGGAAGCCGCCGGCGAAGGCGTCGAACGGCTCGTCCGACGGCGCCGGCTCCGGAGCGGCCTTCTTCTCCGGGATGAGGAAGGACAGCGCGACGATCACGAGGATCGCGCCGCCGAGCCAGGGCAGCATCGCCATGACGTCCGCGCCGCCGAACTGGCGGACGCCCTGGACGACCGCGACGCAGACCAGCCAGACCAGCGCGGCCGGGATCAGCACCTTCCAGCCGAACTTCATGAACTGGTCGTACCGGAACCGCAGCAGCGTGCCGCGGATCCACACGAACAGGAACATGAACAGCCAGACCTTGGCGACGAACCACAGCAGCGGCCACCAGCCCGTGTTGAGCACGCCGTCACCGATCCAGGACAGCGGCCACGGGGCGCGCCAGCCGCCGAAGAACAGCGTGGTCGCCACGGCCGAGACGTTGAGCATGTTGATGTACTCGGCCAGGAAGAACCAGGCGAACTTCATCGACGAGTACTCGGTGGTGTAGCCGCCGACCAGCTCGCCCTCGGCCTCGGGGAGGTCGAACGGCAGCCGGTTGGTCTCGCCGACCATCGAGATGACGTAGATGACGAACGCCGGCGCGAGCGGGATCAGCCACCAGATGGTCGTCTGCGAGGCGACGATCTCCGAGGTCGACATCGACCCGGCCAGGATGAACACGCTGACCAGGGACAGGCCCATCGCGAGCTCGTACGAGATGACCTGCGCGGTGGACCGCACGGCGCCGAGCAGCGGGTAGGTCGAGTTGGACGACCAGCCGCCGAGGACGATGCCGTACACGCCGACCGAGGCGCAGGCCAGGATGTACAGCACCGCGACCGGGAAGTCGGTGAGCTGCAGCGGGGTGAGCACGCCGAAGATCGACACCTCGGGGCCGAACGGGATGACCGCCATCGTCAGCAGCGAGCAGAACACCGCGATGAACGGCGCCACCAGGTAGACCAGCTTGTCGGCCGCCTTGACGGTGACGTCCTCCTTGAGCAGGAGCTTCATCGCGTCGGCGAGCGACTGGAACAGGCCGAAGGGGCCGTGCACGTTGGGGCCCGGGCGCAGCTGCATCCGGCCGACGACGCGGCGCTCGAACCAGATGGCGATGAGCACGCTGAGCAGCAGGAACACCAGGATGCCGACGGCCTTGAGCAGCCAGACCCAGAACACGTCCTGGCTGAAGTCGGCCGCGCCCCCGTCCGCCGCGGCGGCGGGGAGCACGGTGGGCAGCACGGCCGCGAGGGTCGCGGTCACGCGGTCACCTCCTCGTCGGTGGCGGTGCCGTCCGCGGGTGCGTCGGCGGCGGGCCCGACCCGGACCAGGTCGCCCGGCACCGCGCGCAGCGCGTCCCGGACCTGGCTGCCCGCCGAGGCGGTGGGCAGCCAGACGACGTGGTCGGCCATGTCGGTGACGACGGCCGGCAGCGTGATCGACCCGGCGTCGGTGGCGACGGTCAGCAGCGCGCCGTCCAGCACCCCGGCGGCCGCGGCCGTCGCGGGCGACAGCCGGACGACGGGGCGCTTGGCGGTGCCGGCCAGGAACGGCTCGCCGTCCTGCAGCCGGCCGGCGTCGAGCAGCTGGTGCCAGGACGCCAGGACCGCGTGGCCCGCGGCGACGGCCGGCGGCTCGGCGGCGGCGACGTCCGGGGCGGCGACGCGGGCGCCGTCCCACTCGCCGGTCAGCGGGTCGGCGTCGGCGTGCACCTCGGTGACGGTGCGCAGGCCGAGGGTCACCCCGAGCTCGTCGGCCAGCGCGTCGAGGACGCGGTGGTCCGGCATCGCGGTCGAGGTGAGCGCCTGCGGGAACGGCCGCACCCGGCCCTCCCAGGACACGTACGTGCCGGGGCGCTCCACGGGCGGGGCGACCGGCAGCACGACGTCGGCGAGCGCGGTGACCTCGGAGGCCCGGACCTCGAGCGAGACGACGAAGCCGGCGGCGGCCAGCGCCGCGCGGGCGGCGGCCGGGTCGGGCAGGTCGCGCACGTCCACGCCGCCGACCAGCAGGCCGCCGAGGGTCCCGTCCGCGGCGGCCGCGAGGATCGCGGCGGTGTCGCGGCCGGGCTCGGTCGGCAGGTGCTCGACGTCCCAGGCGGCGGCCACGTCCACGCGCGCCGCGGCGTCGGCGACCGGGCGGCCGCCGGGCAGCAGGGTCGGCAGCGCACCGGCCTCGACGCCGCCCCGCTCGCCGGCGCGGCGCGGGATCCACGCGACGCGGGCGCCGGTGCGGTCGGCCAGCCGGAGCACGGCGGACAGGGCGCCGGGCACCGCGGCGAGGCGCTCGCCCACCAGGACCAGCGCGCCCTCGGCGCCGAGCGCGGCCCCGAGGTCGGCGAGGTCGCCGGTGCCGACGGCGTCCAGCACCTCGGGCTCGGTGCCCGGGGCGGCGCGCAGCAGCGTGCCGTCCAGGCGCTCCAGCCCGCGGCTGGCCAGCGGCGCCACCGCGTGCACCTTCGTGCGGCCCGCGACCACGCCCTTGCGCAGCCGCAGGAACACGATCCCGGCCTCCTCCTCGGCCTCCAGGCCGGCGAGCAGGACGGTCGGCGCGGCCTCCAGGTCGCGGAACGTGACGCCCAGGCCGGTGCCGGCGACCGCGTGGCCGAGGAACGCGAGCTCCTCGTCCGAGTGCGGCCGGGCGCGCAGGTCGACGTCGTTGGTGCCGAGCACCACGCGGGCGAACTTGCCGTAGGCGTAGGCGTCCTCGACGGTCAGCCGGCCGCCGGGGAGCACCCCGACGCCGCCCGCGGCGCGTGCCTGCTCCAGCCCGTGCGCCGCGACCTCCAGGGCCTCGGCCCAGGACGCGGGGTGCAGCTCGCCGCGGCCGCCGTCCTCCGCGCGGTCCCGCACCAGGGGCGTGGTGATCCGGTCGGCCTCGGACTGCCAGGTGAAGGCGAACCGGTCCTTGTCGGTGATCCACTCCTCGTTGACCTCGGGGTCCTCCCCCGCGAGCCGGCGCAGCACGACGCCGCGGCGGTGGTCGACGCGGATCGCCGCGCCGGACGAGTCGTGCTCGGCCACGCCGGGGGTCGACACCAGGTCGAACGGGCGGGCGCGGAACCGGTAGGCCGCGCCGGTCAGCGCGCCGACCGGGCAGATCTGCACGGTGTTGCCGGAGAAGTAGGACGCGAACGGGGATCCAGATCGGTCGTCGTCCACTGTGGGCGCAGACGGACCCACCGGGATGTCGGCGCCGAGGAAGACCCGGTCGTCGAACGCGAGCGTGCCGTCGGCCGCCCCGTCCTCGCCGTCGACCCCCGCGCCGGCGAAGCCCAGCACGTCGGCGTCGAACCGGCCGATCTGCTGCATCGCGCCGCGCTTCTGCAGGTCGATGAACGGGTCGCCGGCGATCTCCCGGGAGAACCGGGTGCACCGCTGGCAGAGGATGCACCGCTCGCGGTCGAGCAGGATCTCGGTCGAGACGGCGATCGGCTTGGGGAACGTCCGCTTGATGTCGACGAACCGGGTCTGGCTGCGGCCGTTCGACATCGCCTGGTTCTGCAGGGGGCACTCGCCGCCCTTGTCGCAGACCGGGCAGTCCAGCGGGTGGTTGATGAGCAGCAGCTCCATGACGCCGTGCTGCGCCTTGTCCGCCTCGGCGGAGGTGCGCTGGGTGCGGACGTCCATGCCGGGCGTCGCGGTGAGCGTGCAGGAGGCCTGCGGCTTCGGCATCTTCGCGACCTTGCCGTCGCGGCCGGGGGCCCAGACCTCCACGAGGCACTGGCGGCAGGCGCCGGCCGGGGCCAGCAGCGGGTGGTCGCAGAACCGGGGGATCTGGATGCCGAGCTGCTCGGCGGCGCGGATGACCAGGGTGCCCTTCGGCACGGTGGTCTCGATGCCGTCGATCGTGAACGTGACCCCGTCGGGCTTCGGCTCGGGCGGCGGCGTCGCGCCCGACCCGGCGGGCTTCGATGCGGTGACGGTCATCAGTGGGCTCCCGCGAGCTGGCCGCTGCGGCGCGGCGTGTAGGGGAAGAGCGAGGCGCGCTCCGGCGGGAACAGCACGTCGGCGGGCGTGTGGGTGCCCGCCTCGAACTCCTCCCGGAAGTACTGGATCGCCGAGGTGATCGGGCTGGTCGCGCCGTCGCCCAGGGCGCAGAACGCCTTGCCGAGGATGTTGTCGCACAGGTCGAGCAGCAGGTCGATGTCGCCCGACGTGCCCTGGCCGGCCTCCAGGCGGCCGAGCACCTGCGCGAGCCAGAACGTGCCCTCGCGGCACGGGGTGCACTTGCCGCAGGACTCGTGCTTGTAGAACTGCGTCCACCGGGACACGGCCTTGACCACCGACACCGAGTCGTCGAACACCTGCAGCGCGCGGGTGCCGAGCATCGAGCCGGCGGCGCCGACCTCCTCGTAGGTGAGCGGGACGTCGAGGTGCTCGGCGGTGAAGATCGGCGTCGACGAGCCGCCCGGTGTCCAGAACTTCAGCTCGTGGCCCTCGCGGACCCCGCCGGCCATCGCCAGCAGCTCGCGCATGGTGATGCCGAGCGGCGCCTCGTACTGGCCCGGGTTCCTCACGTGCCCGGACAGCGAGAACAGGCCGTGGCCGGGCGACCGGTCGGTGCCCATGGTGCGGAACCAGTCGGAGCCGCCGACCACGATGCCGGGCACCGAGGCGATCGACTCGACGTTGTTCACGACGGTCGGCCGGGCGTAGAGGCCGGCGACCGCGGGGAACGGCGGCTTGAGGCGCGGCTGGCCGCGGCGGCCCTCGAGCGAGTCGAGCAGCGCGGTCTCCTCGCCGCAGATGTACGCGCCGGCGCCGGCGTGCACGGTGACGTCCAGGTCGTAGCCGCTGCCCAGGATGTTCTTCCCGAGGTAGCCCTTCGCGTACGCCTGCTCGACCGCGTGCAGCAGCCGGCGGTAGACGTGCACGACCTCGCCGCGCAGGTAGATGAACGCGTGGTGGCAGCCGATCGCGTAGGACGTGATGGCCACGCCCTCGACCAGCAGCTGCGGGTCCGCCAGCATCAGCGGGATGTCCTTGCAGGTGCCCGGCTCGGACTCGTCGGCGTTGACCACCAGGTAGCGCGGGCCGCCGTCCGGCGCGGGCAGGAAGCCCCACTTCATGCCGGTCGGGAAGCCTGCGCCGCCGCGGCCGCGCAGGCCGGAGTCCTTGACGGTGGTCACGACGTCGCCGGCGTCCATCGTCAGGGCCTTGCGCAGCCCGCGGTAGCCGCCGCGGGCCTCGTACGTGCCGAGGTCCCACGGGCGGTCGGCGTCCCACCGGTCGCTCAGGACCGGGGTCAGGGTCGTCGCGTCGGCCATCACGACTCCTTCTCGCTGTCGGCGGGCTTGCTCGTGTCGTCGGCGCGGTGCTCGGCCTTCTCCTGGTCGGCGGTCCGCTCGGGGGCGCCGGCCGCGGGGCGGTCGACGGAGGACTGCTCGCCGCCGGGCTGCGGCGCGGAGGCCGCGGGTGCGGCGGTGCCGGCGGCGGGCGCCGCGGGGGCCGCGTCCTCGGCCTGCGCGGCGTCGCGCTCGCCGGCGTCGACCGACGGGGCGGTCCAGCCGTTCTCCCGCGCGAGCCGCAGCCCGCGGAGGGTCGGCCCGCCGGCCGCCACGCCCTCGTCCGCGAGGCCGTCGTCGAACCCGGCCAGCACGCGGGACACCTGCTTGAAGGTCTGCACCCGGGCCGGGCCGCGGGTCGGGGCCACCGGCTCCCCCGCGATGAGCCTCCCGACCACCTCGGCGGCCGAGTCCGGCGTCTGGTTGTCGAAGAACTCCCAGTTGATCATCATCACCGGCGCGTAGTCGCAGGCGGCGTTGCACTCGATCCGCTCGAGCGTGATCCTGCCGTCGCCCGTCGTCTCGTCGTGGCCGATGCCGAGCCGGTCGGTGAGGTCCTCCCAGATCGCGTCGCCGCCCATGATGGCGCAGAGCGTGTTGGTGCAGACGCCCACCGTGTACTCGCCGTTCGGGCGGCGCTTGTACTGGGTGTAGAACGTCGCGACCGCGGACACCTGGGCCGTCGACAGGTCGAGCGTCGCCGCGCAGAACGCGATGCCCGCCGGGCTCACGTAGCCGTCCTCGGACTGCACCAGGTGCAGCAGCGGCAGCAGGGCCGAGCGCGGGTCGGGGTACCGGGCGACGACCTGCGCCGCGTCGGCGGCGAGCCGCTCCCGGGTCGCGTCGTCGTAGGCCGCGCGCGGGCGCCCCGAGCCGGGGATCCGCGGGTGGTCGATGGCGGTCATCAGCGGTCCACCCCTCCGAGCACCGGGTCGATGGAGGCGACGGAGCAGACGACGTCCGCCACCTGCCCGCCCTCGCAGAGCACCGAGACGGCCTGCAGGTTGTTGAACGACGGGTCGCGGAAGTGCGCCCGGTACGGCTTGGTGCCCCCGTCGGAGACGAGGTGCACGCCGAGCTCGCCGCGGGGGTGCTCGACGGTCTGCCACGCCTGGCCGGCGGGGACCCGGAAGCCCTCCGTCACCAGCTTGAAGTGGTGGATCAGGGCCTCCATCGAGGTGCCCATGATCTCCCGGATGTGGTCGAGCGAGTTGCCCATGCCGTCGCTGCCGATGGCGAGCTGGGCGGGCCAGGCGATCTTCTTGTCCTCGACCATCACGGGCGTGCCGGCCGAGGCCTGCAGCCGCTCGACCACCTGCTCGACGATCCGCATCGACTGGTAGCACTCCTCGATCCGCAGGACCATCCGGTCCCAGCAGTCCGAGCCCTCCGAGACCGGGACGTCGAAGTCGTAGGTCTCGTAGCCGCAGTACGGGGCGGCCTTGCGGACGTCGTACGGCAGGCCGGTGGACCGGAGCATCGGGCCGGTGATGCCGAGCGCCATGCAGCCGGCGAGGTTGAGCACGCCCACGTTCTGCAGCCGCCCCTTGAGGATCGGCTGGCCGAGCATGAGGTCCTCGAGCTGCGTGAGGTAGCGCCGCACGCCGACCAGCGCCTCGCGCACGGAGTCGAGCCCGCCCGGCGGGATGTCCTGCGCGACGCCGCCGGGGCGGATGTACGCGTGGTTCATCCGCAGGCCGGTGACCATCTCGAAGATCCGCAGGATCTCCTCGCGGGCGGTGAACCCGATGGTCATGATCGTGGTGGCGCCGAGCTCGTTGCCGCCGGTCGCCAGGCACACCAGGTGCGAGGAGATCCGGTTGAGCTCCATCATCAGCACCCGGATCTCGCTGGCGCGGACCGGGATGTCGTCGGTGATGCCGAGCAGCTTCTCCACCGCGAGGCAGTAGGCGGCCTCCTGGAACAGCGGGGCGACGTAGTCCATGCGGGTGCAGAACGTCACGCCCTGGGTCCAGGTGCGGTACTCCATGTTCTTCTCGATGCCGGTGTGCAGGTAGCCGATGCCCGCGCGGGCCTCGGTCACCGTCTCGCCGTCGATCTCGAGCATGAGGCGGAGCACGCCGTGCGTGGACGGGTGCTGGGGGCCCATGTTGACGACGATGCGCTGCTCGCCGAGCCGGGCCGCCTCCTCCGCGATGTCGGACCAGTCGCCGCCGGTCGCCTCGAAGGTGCGCAGGCCGACGGTCTCGTCGTCGACGAGGTGGCCGGTCGCCCTGGGGGTCGTCGTGCTCATCTCGGGGCCCCCGCGAGATCGGGAGCGCAGCGAGCGATGTCGTGGGGTGAGTTCACGAGTAGGTCCTCCGCTGGTCGGCCGGCGGGATGGTGGCGCCCTTGTACTCCACCGGGATCCCGCCGAGCGGGTAGTCCTTGCGCTGCGGGTGGCCGGGCCAGTCGTCCGGCATCTCGATCCGCGCCAGGTCGGTGCGACCGGTGAAGACGATGCCGAAGAAGTCCCAGGTCTCGCGCTCGTGCCAGTCGTTGGCCGGGTAGACCCCGACCGTGCTGGGGATGGTCGGGTCGCCCTCGGGTGCGGCGACCTCGAGCCGGAGCCGGCGCCCGTGCGTCACGGACACCAGGTGGTAGACGGCGTGCAGCTCGCGGCCGGTGTCGTGCGGGTAGTGCACGCCGCTGACGCCGAGCGACAGCTCGAACCGGAGGTCCTGGTCGTCGCGCAGGTGCCGCGCGACCTCGACCACGTGCTCCCGGGCGATGTTCAGCGTGAGCTCGCCGCGGTCGACGACCACCGACTCCAGCGCGGCGGCCGCGCCGGTGCCGGAGCCGTCCAGCAGCTCGGTCAGCACGTCCACGACCTCGTCGAACCAGCCGCCGTACGGCCGCTCGCTCGGGCCGGGCAGCGCCACGGTCTGCACCAGGCCGCCGAACCCGGAGGTGTCGCCGGAGCCGTGCACGCCGAACATGCCGTGCCGGGTCTGGACGACCTCGAGCGGCAGCGACCGGTCGGCCGGGACGTTCTGCGCGCCGGCCTCCAGGGCCGCCTCGCTGGTCGTCTGCGCCCCGGCGTCCGCGGAGGCGGCGTCCCCGGCCTTGGCGGCCGCGGCGGCGTCCTGCTTCTCGTCGCTCATCGCAGCAGCCCCGTCATGTGGGAGGTGGGCTCGGCGCGCAGCGCGGCGGCCTCGACCTCGCGGGCGATGTCGGCCCGGTTCTTGCCGAGGGGCTCGGCCTTGATCTGCTCGTGCAGCTCGAGGATCGCGTTGATCAGCATCTCCGGCCGCGGCGGGCAGCCCGGCAGGTAGATGTCGACCGGCACGACGTGGTCGACGCCCTGGACGATCGCGTAGTTGTTGAACATGCCGCCGCTGCTGGCGCACACGCCCATCGACAGCACCCACTTGGGCTCGGCCATCTGGTCGTAGACCTGCCGCACCACGGGCGCCATCTTCTGGCTGACCCGCCCGGCCACGATCATGAGGTCGGACTGGCGCGGCGAGGCGCGGAACACCTCCATGCCGAACCGGGAGATGTCGAACCGGGACCCGCCCGTCGCCATCATCTCGATCGCGCAGCACGCGAGGCCGAAGGTCACCGGCCAGAGCGAGGCCTTCCGGACCAGGCCGGCGAGCGTCTCGACCGACGTCAGCAGGAAGCCGCTGGGAGCCTCTTCGATACCCATCTCAGTCCTCGTCCCACTCGAGACCGCCGCGCCGCCACTCGTAGAGGAACGGCACGGTGATCAGCGCGAGGAACCCCACCATCGCCACCAGCCCGAAGACGGCCAGCTCACCGAAGCTGACGGCCCACGGGTAGAGGAACACGACCTCGATGTCGAAGATGATGAAGGTCATCGCGACCAGGTAGTACTTCACCGGGAACCGGCCGCCGCCGACGGCGTGCGGGGTCGGCTGGATGCCGCACTCGTAGGCCTCGAGCTTGGCGCGGTTGTAGCGCTTGGGGCCGATCACGGCGCTGGCGGCGAGGCCGCCGACCGCGAGGACGGCGGCCACCCCCATCATGACGAGGAGGGGGACGTACGGGTTGGTCATCGGTGCTCTCCCGGTGGGGGGTGGAGTGCTTCCGTGGGGCTGCGGGGGCGGGGCGCGTCCGGCGGGCGAGGCCGGCGCGCCGCCCGTCAGGGCGGCCCGGTGCGGGCGGCGGCCGTCACGAGGCCGGCGCCAGACGCGCGAGGGCGGCGATGGTCCGGTCGGCCCAGTCGCCGCCGTGCGGCTCGTAGCAGTCCGCGAGCAGCTTGTGCGTGAGCTTCATGACCAGCGGGCGAGGCAGGCCGTACCTCGTGCAGGCCCGCATGATCTCGGGGCGCTCGATCAGCTTCACGAACACCCGGCCGAGCGTGTAGTACCCGCCCAGGTCGTCCTTCATCCGCGCGCCGTAGGTGGTGAGCGCGCGCTCCCGCCCGGCGGCGGTGCCCCGGGCGGCGGCCTGGACGATCGCGTCCGCGGCGACCCGGCCGGCCTGCAGGGCGTAGGCGATGCCCTCGCCGTTGAACGGGCTGATCATCCCGGCGGCGTCGCCGACGAGCATGAGCCCGCGGCCGTACAGCGGGCCGCGGTTGAAGCCCATCGGCAGCGCGGCGCCGCGCACCGGGCCGAGCTGGTGCTCCGGGGTGAACTCCCAGTCCGCGGGGGCGTTCGCCATCCACTTCGCGAACAGGTCCTTGTAGTCGACCTTGGTCGCGGCGGCGGTCGAGGACACCGAGCCGAGGCCGACGTTGGCGGTGCCGTCGCCGAGCGAGAAGATCCAGCCGTAGCCGGGCATGAGGTCCGACTCGCCGGGCCTGCCGTCCCAGAGCTCGAGGTGGCTCTCCATCCACGGGTCGTCGTGCCGCGGGGTCTCGAAGTAGGTGCGCACCGCGACGCCCATCGGGCGGTCCTGGCGCTTCTCGAGGCCGAGACCGGTCGCGAGCCGGGCGGACACGCCGTCGGCGGCGATGACGACGGGGGCGCGGTACTCGACCGGGCCCCCCGCGCGGCGGCCGTCGGCGTCCACCGGGCGGGCCTGGACGCCGACGACGCGGCCGGTGCGCTCGTCGACCAGGGGGCCGGTGACGTTGGTCCGCTCCTGCACCTTGGCGCCGGCGGCGCGGGCGTGCTCGAGCAGCAGGTGGTCGAGCGAGGTGCGCGCGCGGGCCAGGCCGTACGACGGGTAGGAGGACAGCTCGGGCCACGGCAGCTCGACCACGTGGCCGCCGCCCAGGACCCGCAGGCCGACGTTCCGGATCCAGCCGTCCTGCTCGCGCAGCGGCACGCCCATCCGGACCAGCTCGGCCACGGCGCGCGGCGTCAGGCCGTCGCCGCAGATCTTGTCCCGGGGGAAGCTCGCCTTGTCGAGCAGCAGGACCGACAGGCCCGCGGCGGCGCAGTGGTACGCGGCGCTGGACCCGCCGGGTCCGGCGCCGACGACGATGACGTCCGCGTCATCGCTCTTGCCACTGTGCACAGTTCGCCCCATTTGTGAATGCCTTCACACGTGTTGACAGGGCGAGTCTAGTGATACGACCAACGATCTGTCTGCGAAGGTTTGCCTCAGTAGCGTCGCTGCTCCTGACCAGGGGTTATGCGGGACTTTCGTCCCACCATTCCGCGCTAATTGATCCCAGGATTCGTGGCGCGGTGCAGGGCGACGATGCCGCCGGACAGGTTCCGGTAGGCGACCGAGCCCCAGCCCGCCTCCTTGAGGAGCTTCGCCAGACCCAGCTGGTCGGGCCAGTCCTGGATCGACTCGGCCAGGTAGTCGTACGCGGCCGTCTCCCGCGCGACGACCTTCGCCACCGCCGGCAGCGCCTTGACGAGGTACCCCGAGTACACGGTGCGGAACGGCGCCCAGGTCGGCGTCGAGAACTCGCACACCACGAGCCGGCCGCCCGGCCTGGTCACGCGGCGCATCTCCTCCAGCGCGCCGACCGTGTCCACCACGTTCCGCAGGCCGAACGAGATCGTCACGGCGTCGAACACCCCGTCCGCGAACGGCAGGGCCGTCGCGTCGCCCGCGGTGAACGGGAGGTCGGGGCGGCGGCGCTTGCCGACCGTGAGCATCCCCGTCGACAGGTCGCACGGGACGACCTTCACGCCGGCGTCCGCCAGCGGCTCGCTCGAGGTGCCGGTGCCCGCGGCCAGGTCGAGGACGGTCTCCCCCGGCAGCGCGTCGAGCGCCTTCAGGGTGGCCGTGCGCCACATCCGGTCCTGGCCGAGCGACAGCACGTCGTTGGTCAGGTCGTAGCGGCGGGCGACGCCGTCGAACATCGTGGCGACGTCGTGCGGGTCCTTGTCGAGCGAGGCGCGGGGCATGGGCCCATCGTGTCAGGTCGCGCGGGCGCCTCGCGCGCGGTCGTACCCTGGTCGGCGATGACCAGCCCCCTCGACGACCGCCAGGCTGCGGCGTCCTCGCACCCCGAGCCGCTCGTGGTGCGCACCGTCCGGATCGACGCCCCGGACGACCTGCTCTCCCTGCTCCCCGAGGACGCCCCGCTCACCTGGGTGCGCCGGGGCGACGGGCTCGTCGGGTGGGGCGAGGCCGCGCGGATCGACGTCCGGGGCGCCGACCGGTTCGCCGACGCCGAGCGCTGGTGGCAGGACCTCGTCCGGCACGCCGTCGTCCGGGACGAGGTCGGGCTGCCCGGCACCGGGCCGGTGGCGTTCGGCTCGTTCGCGTTCGACGACCTGTCCGCCGCGGGCGGCGCGCTCGTGGTGCCGCGCGTGGTCGTCGGCCGCCGGGACGGGCGGTCCTGGCTGACGGTCGTCGAGACCGCCGGCACCCTCGGCCCCGCGCCGGACTGGGCGCTGGTCGCCCGGCACGTCGCCGGCCTGACCCCGGTCCGCGCCCCCGGGGCCGTGACCTACGCGTCCGGCGCCGTCGAGGCCGGGCACTGGCCAGCCGTGGTCGCCCGCGGCGTCGCCGCCATCCGCGCCGGCGAGGTCGACAAGGTGGTGCTGGCCCGCGACGAGGTCGCCACGACCGCCGAGCCGCTGGACGTCCGGCACGCCCTCGGCCGGCTCGCCGACCGGTACCCGACCTGCTGGACGTTCTCCGTCGACGGCCTGATCGGCGCGACCCCCGGAGCTGCTGGTCCGCTCGGACCAGGGCCTGGTGACGTCGCGCGTCCTCGCCGGCACGATCCGCCGCACCGGTGACGACGACGCCGACCTGGCGCGCGCCGCGATCCTCGCCCACTCGTCGAAGGACCTCGAGGAGCACGAGTACGCGGTGTCCTCGGTCGCGCAGGCGCTCGCGCCGTTCTGCTCGTCGACCAACGTGCCCGACGTCCCGTTCGTGCTGCACCTGCCGAACGTGCTGCACCTGGCGTCCGACGTGACCGCGGTGCTCCGCGGGACCGGGGCGGACGCCGACGGCGGCCCGCACCCCACGTCGCTCGCCCTCGCGGCCGCGCTGCACCCCCACCGCCGCGGTCTGCGGCACGCCGACCGCGGCCGCCCGCGACCTCATCCGGGCGATCGAGGGCATGGACCGCGCCCGGTACGCCGGCCCCGTCGGCTGGGTCGGCGCGGACGGCGACGGCGAGTGGGGCATCGGGCTGCGGTCCGCGGAGCTCGACCCGGACGACCCGCACCGCCTCCGGCTGTTCGCGGGCTGCGGCATCGTCGCGGCGTCCGACCCGGCGGCCGAGCTGGCGGAGTCCCGCGCGAAGCTGGTCCCGATGCGCACGGCCCTCGCCTCGGACTGACCCCGGACGCGGGACGACCCCCGCGGGCGCCAGGGGTGCGCGCCGCGGGGGCCGTCGGTGGGGGTGGCGAGGTGCGGGCCCGCCGCCCCCGTGCCCGTCGGGCGGGGCAGGGGATATCCCGCCCGAGGGGCCGTCGTGGGGCCGGCGTCAGTTCTGACCGCCGCCCTGCTGCTGCTGGAACCACTGCCAGAGCTCGTCCGGGGTCATGTTCCGCGGGTCGGTGCTGCCCGAGCCGCCCGAGCCGGAGTCGCTCGACGTCGTCTCCTGGCGCACCGCGAGCGTGACGTCCACGTCGAGGGACTTGCCGTCGCGCACCAGGGTCAGGGTGACCTTGTCGCCCGAGGCGTAGGCCCGGACGTAGCCGGTGAGCGACTCGGCGCCGCCGACGGCCTTGCCGTCGATCGCCACGATGACGTCGCCCTGCTGCACGCCGGCGTCCGCGGCGGGCGAGCCGGAGGTCACGCTCTGCACCTCCGCGCCGGCGCGGGTGACGCCGTCGGCGGTCGCCGTGTTGTCGGTCAGCCCGACGCCGAGGAACGCGTGCTCCGCGGTGCCGTCCTCGATCAGCTGGCCGGCGATCATGTCCGCGAGGTCCACGGGGATCGCGAAGCCGAGGCCGATCGAGCCGGACTGGCTCGACGTGGTGGCGATCGACGAGGTGATGCCGATGACCTGACCCTGCGCGTCGAACAGCGGGCCACCCGAGTTGCCGGGGTTCACGGCCGCGTCGATCTGGATCGCGTTCGTGACCACGGCCTCGTTGCTGCCGTCCTCGGTGGTCGACACCGGGCGGTCGACCGCCGAGACGATGCCGGTGGTCACGGTGTTCGCCAGGCCGAGCGGGTTGCCGACGGCCATGACCGGGTCGCCGACCGTCACGTCGGCGGAGGCGCCGAGCGCGGCGGGCTTGAGGTCGTCGGGCGCGTCCTGCAGCTTCACGACCGCGAGGTCCGTGGTGGGGTCGGTGCCGACGACGTCGGCCGTGAAGATCCGGCCGTCGGTCAGCGTGACCTGGACCTTGCCGTCCTGCGCCCCCGAGACCACGTGGTTGTTGGTGACGACGTGGCCCTCGGTGTCAACGATCACGCCGGAGCCCTGGGCCTCGCCCTGGCTGGTGGTGACGGTGATCGCGACCACGGAGTCCTTGACGGCGGACGCGACCGCCTGCCAGTCGGGGTTGTCCGACGTGGAGCCGGAGACCGGGACGCTGTCGTTGCTGCTCTGGCCGATCGAGGCGATGCTCGCCGCGCGGGAGGAGCCGTCGTTCTCGAACGCGCCGGTCAGCGCGGCCGTGCCGAGGCTCGCCAGGACCGCGGCGGCGACGCCGACGCTGGCCACGGGCAGCCAGATGCGGTCGCGCGCGGTCCGGGTGCGGGCGGGGGCGCCGCCGGGCTCGCCCGGGGCACCGAAGGCGGCGGGGTACTCGGGGCCGCCGGTGGGGCCCTGGGGACCGTGCGGGCCCTGGGGACCACCCGGCAGCTGGGCGCCGGGGCCGGCGGGGGCGCGGAACGCCGCCAGCGGGTCGTGCCCGTGCTGCGGGGCGTGCTGCTGCGGACCGGCGGGCTGCTGGTGCGCCGCCGGCTGCTGGTGCGCCTGCGCCGGGCCCTGCTGCGGCGCGTACTGGCCGTAGCGCGGCTGCTGCGGCGCCGGGGCACCGGGGTGCTGCGGCTGCGCGGCCGGCTGCTGCGGCGCGGCGTGCTGGTACGGCTGCTGCGGGGCGCCGGGCGCGGCCGGGGTCGCGGGCTGCGCCGGGGTCTGCGGGAGCTGCTGGGTGGGCGCCGGGGCGATGCGCTGCGTCTCGTCGGCGGACGGCGTCACGTCGGTCGTCGGCGTGGCGGGGACGGCCTCGGTCGCAGCGGTGCCGTCCTCGGTGCGCTGCGGCTCCGGCGCGCCCTGGGCGTCGCGCGGACCCTCGGGGGTGCTGCTGCTCATGGGGTGTACCTCCTTCTTGCCGACCATCAGACTCCCTGGAACTGGAGCGATGCTCGGCAGAACCTGGGAGTCCGCTGCGAATCCACGATGACGTGGTCCGCGGCGGGTCGCACCCCGTCAGCCGGTGGCGCCACCGTCCAGCGCGGCGCGCGCGGCGTCCCGGGCCGCCGCCGCCAGTCGCTCCCCCAGCGCCCGCCGGTCGGCGCGGTCGACCCGGACCTCGACGACGGAGGTCCCCCGACCCGGCGCCGCGAGCGCGGCGGCGAGCGCGGCCTCGTCCGAGACCCGCACGTGCCGCACGCCGTACCCCGCGCACAGGGCGGCGACGTCGACGTCGTGCGGCGTGCCGAACACCCGCTCGAAGGTGCGGGCGCGCTCGGGCGCCCCGTGCTCGAGGGTCGCGAAGATCGACCCGCCCGCGTCGTTCAGCACCACGACCTGGAGGTCGGGCTCGGGCTCGGTGGTCAGCCGCAGCAGGCCGCCGACGTCGTGCAGGAACGTCAGGTCGCCCACCAGCGCGCGCACGCGGCGGCGCGGCAGGCCGAGCGCGACCCCGGCGGCGGTGGACAGCATCCCGTCGATGCCGGCAAGCCCGCGGTTGGCGAGCACGAGCGGCGGCTCCGCCCAGCGGGCGACCAGGTCCAGGTCCCGCACGGGGTTCGACGAGCCGACGACGAGCACGTCGCCGGGCAGCGACGCCTCCGCGACGGCCCGCACGGCACGCGGTCCGGTGAGCGGCGGGGTCGCCCGGGTGGGCGGGGCGGCGGGGTCGTCGTCCAGCGCGGCGTCCACCGCGGCACCGGCGGCGGCGTCGGCGCGCTGCCACGCGGCGAGCCACGCGGGGTCGTCGGCCGGCCCGTCGAACCAGGCGTCGGGCACGCGGGTGAGCACCCGGTCGGCGGCACGGCCGGCGTCCGGCCAGCCCGAGCCCGCTGGGGCGACCACGGTCAGGTCGACGTCGTCCCGCGCGAGCAGCGCCGACACGGGCCGGGTGAGCGTCGGGCGGCCCAGCAGCACCACGGAGCGGACCCGGCCGCCCAGGGCGGGGTCGCCGAGGAGCACCCGGTAGGTCGCGGGCGCGTGCGGGCCGCCCCGGGCGCCGGAGGACGGCTCCGCGAGCAGCGGCCAGCCCGCGGCCTCCGCCAGCCGGCGGGCCACCGGGCCGGCGCCGTCGCCCGCGACGACCACGACGGGGCCGGGCAGGTCCGCGCGGGCGGGGACGCCGGGGTCGCCCGCGGCGGGTGCGGCGACGGGCCGCGGCGGGACGACGACCCGCCCGGCCGCGCCGTCGGCGGGCCACGGCTCCGGCCCGGGCACCAGCGGCTCGCGGTACGCGAGGTCCAGGTGCACGGGACCGGGGTCACCGGTGCGGGAGCCGAGCGCCGCCGCGACGGCGCGGGAGACCAGGTGCCGCAGGTCGCGGTCCTCCCCGGCGCGGCCGGACGGCGCGGGGACGTCGGCCTCGAGCCGGGTCGCGGCGCCGAAGATCCCCGGCTGCACGGTGGTCTGGTTGGCGCCGGTGCCGCGCAGCTCGTGCGGGCGGTCGGCCGTGAGCAGCAGCAGCGGGGCGCCCGCGTGGTGCGCCTCCAGCACCGCCGGGTGCAGGTTCGCGACGGCGGTGCCGGACGTGGTGACGACGGCCACCGCGCGCGGCTCGCCCTCCGCCGCCGCGGCCCGGGCGAGCCCGAGCGCGAGGAACGCGGCGTCCCGCTCGTCGACCCGCACGTGCAGCCGGACCGCCGGGGCACCGGCCGGGCGCTCCGCGTCGGGCAGGGCGGCCTCGGCGAGCGCGTAGGCCAGCGGGGCGCTGCGCGAACCGGGGGCCAGGACGACGTCCCGCACGCCGTGGGCGGCGAGCTCCTGGACCAGGACCCGCGCGGCCTGCGCGGCGGGTGCGCCGCGCACCGGCCCGCGCGGCCCGCCGCCGACGGCCGGGGCCGTCACCGCGACACCGCCCGCACCGCGGCCAGCCGCTCCGCCCAGCGCGCAGCGGTCGCCGCGTCGGCCTCCGTGGCGGCGAGCCGCTCGTCCGTCGGGACGACCGCGCGCGCCGCCGCGACGGGCAGGGCCCCGTCGACGGGCAGCAGCGGGGGGTCGGCGACGTCGTCGGAGAGCAGCTGGGCGGTCGCGAGCCCGCACGCGTACGGCAGCTCCGGCAGCGCGGCCGCGAGCGCCACGCCCGCCGCCAGCCCGACCGACGACTCCAGCGCCGAGGACACGACGACCGGCAGGCCGACCCGCTCGGCGAGGTCCAGGCAGGCGCGCACGCCGCCGAGCGGCTGCACCTTGAGCACCACGACGTCGGCGGCCTCGGCGCGGACCACCGCGAGCGGGTCCTCGGCGCGGCGGATCGACTCGTCGGCCGCGATCGGCACGTGGGTCGACCGGCGCACGCGGGCGAGGTCGCGCACGGACGCGACCGGCTGCTCGGCGTACTCGAGCCCGCGGGCGGCGCGGTCGAGGACCTTGAGCCGCTCCACGGCGGTGTCGACGTCCCAGGCGGCGTTCGCGTCGACCCGGATCGCGCCGCCGGGGCCGAGCGCCTCGCGGACGGCGGCCAGCCGGTCGGCCTCCTCCGCGGCGCCCTGGCCGGGCTCGGCGACCTTGACCTTGGCGGTGGTGCAACCGCCCGACGCGAGCACGATCCGCCGCGCGGCGTCCGGTCCGACGGCCGGGACGGTGACGTTCACCGGGACGCGGTCGCGGACGGGCTCCGGGAACCCGAGGTCCGCCGCCTCCCGGGTCGCGCGCCACCAGGCCGCGGACTCCGTGGCGTCGTAGTCCCAGAACGGGCTGAACTCGCCCCAGCCGGCCTCGCCGCGGACGAGCACGCCCTCGCGCACCGTGATCCGGCGGAAGCGCGTCCGCAGGGGGATCGCGTAGACGTGCACGCGGCTCAGCGTAGAGGTTCGCGCGCACCGAGCACGGCGAGCAGCAGGTCGCGGGCGGCGTCGCGGACCGGGCGGCCCTCGCTCGTCGCCGCGACCACGGCCCCGTCGACCACCCCGAGCGCGACCGCCGCGGGCACGGGCAGCCGCAGCTCGGCCAGCAGCGCCGCGAGCACCACGTCCAGCCGGGCCCGGCCCGCTCCGAGCGCCGCCGCGAGCGCCGGGACCCGGCCCGCCGCGAGCAGCTGCTCGTAGTGGGCGCGCACGGCCGCGTCGTCGCCGGGCGGCAGCACGGCGTCGACCACGACGGCGGCGGGGTCCTCGACGGCGACCCCGCCGGCACGGGCCCGGACCTGCGCGAGCACCCCGTCCGCGTGGGCGACCCACGCGTCGACCAGGGCCGCGCCCGCCGCGGCCGCGAGGTCGTCCAGCCCGGCGTAGTAGTACGTCGTCGCCGACAGCGACAGCCCCGCGCGGGCCGCGACGGCCCGGTGGCTGAGCGCCGCCGGGCCGTCCTCGCGGACCAGGTCGGCGGCGGCCCGGGCGAGCTCGGCGCGGCGCCGCACGCCCTTGGCGGTGCCGCCCGCGGCACCGGGCGCGCCCGGGGTCATCAGTGCCCGCCGCCCGACAGGTTCAGCCCGACCACGCCCGCCACGATCAGCACGAGCGACACGACCTTGAGCACCGACACCGACTCGCCGAACAGCACGATCGCCAGGACCGCCGTCGTGGCCGCCCCGATGCCGACCCACACGCCGTACGCGGCGCCCACCGGCAGCGACCGGAGCGCCCAGCTGAGGCCGGCGAACGACAGCACCGCCAGCACCGCGAACGACACGCTCGGCCACAGCCTGGTGAAGCCGTCCGACGCCTTGAGGCTCAGCGCCCAGCCCGCCTCGAGCAGTCCGGACACGACGAGCACGACCCACGCCATGGGTGATCCCTCCCCCGGGACCGGGCGCGCCGGGTGGCAGCATCCGCCGTCCCGCGCCCGTTTCTGGTACGAGCGTACCAGAATTCCGCCTCGGCGTCCCGCCCTACGCTGGGCTCCGTGACCGACCCCGCCGCCGCCCCGCTGCCCCCGCGCGTCTCCGACACCTTCGACCCGAGCCGCTGGCGCACGGTCACCGGCTTCGAGGACCTCGCCGACCTCACGTACCACCGGGGCGTCGCCCGGTCGGCGGACGGCGTGCGGGACCTGCCCGTGGTGCGCGTCGCGTTCGACCGGCCCGAGGTGCGCAACGCCTTCCGGCCGCACACCGTCGACGAGCTGTACCGGGTGCTCGACCACGCCCGGATGACCTCCGACGTCGGCACCGTGCTGCTCACCGGCAACGGACCGAGCCCCAAGGACGGCGGCTACGCGTTCTGCTCCGGCGGCGACCAGCGCATCCGCGGGCGCGACGGCTACCGGTACACCGGCTCGACCGGGGCCGAGACCGCCGACGCGATCGACCCGGCCCGCGCCGGGCGGCTGCACATCCTCGAGGTGCAGCGCCTCATCCGGACGATGCCGAAGGTCGTCGTCGCGGTCGTGAACGGCTGGGCCGCGGGCGGCGGGCACTCGCTGCACGTGGTCGCCGACCTGACGATCGCGTCCCGCGAGCACGCGCGGTTCATGCAGACCGACGCCAACGTCGGGTCGTTCGACGGCGGGTACGGCTCGGCGCTGCTCGCCCGGCAGACCGGGCAGAAGCGGGCGCGGGAGATCTTCTTCCTGGCGCGCGAGTACTCCGCCGAGCAGGCCTACGCCTGGGGCGCGGTCAACGACGTCGTCGACCACGCCGGGCTCGAGGACGCCGCGCTGGAGTACGCGCGGATCATCGCCACCAAGTCGCCGCAGGCGATCCGGATGCTGAAGTTCGCGTTCAACCTGGCGGACGACGGCCTCGCGGGCCAGCAGGTGTTCGCGGGCGAGGCGACCCGGCTGGCGTACATGACGGACGAGGCCGTCGAGGGCCGGGACGCGTTCCTGGAGCGCCGCGACCCGGACTGGAGCCGGTTCCCCTACGCGTTCTGACGGTCGACGCCCCGGGCCGGGCGACCGGCCCGGGTGCGCCGGTCAGGAGATCGCGAGCGACCCGGTCCCGGCGGGCACCAGCTCCACCCAGGTGTTGCCCGGCGCGAGCAGCGCGGGCGCGCCGTCGGCGGTGAACAGCTGCATCGGGGCGTCGCGGGAGTCCTTCTGCCAGCGCACCGGGATCGTCTTCCCGCCGGTCGCGAGCGTGCCCTCGCCCGAGCCGACGAGGGTGTAGGTCGGCACGACCGCCCCGTTCTGCGCCCCGAAGGGGGTGCCCGGGTGGTCGGCCACGATCGACACGACGTTGGTCGCCGACAGCCGGGCGCCCGAGGCGGCCACCGCAGGCGTCGAGCCCTCCGACCGCTCCCAGACCGTCCCGTTCCACGTCCACGAGGGCTTCGACTGGCTGGACAGGTCGAACGCCAGGGTCGTCGCCGGGGTGCCCGCGGCGACGGCGGTCGCTCGCTCCGCGGTCCGGGCGAACGCGAACTGCTCGCCCGGGCTGCTCTGGTGGTTCGCGTCGGCCTGCGCCCAGAGCGCGGCCGGGTCGGCGTACACGTTGTGCGGGGCCGAGCGCGACGAGATCCGGTACAGCCCCGCCGCACCGGCGTCGTGGCTGATGACCTGCACGGGGCTCGCCGCGACCAGGTCGAGGATGCCGGGCTGGCCGCCGGAGAACGTCAGCAGGCCGTTCATCGGCGAGACGATGTCCGGGTCCATCGGGCGGACCGAGCGGACCGGGCCGAGCTCCTCGGGCACCTGCGAGTGCCACACGGCGACGAACCGGGACACCTCGAACTCGACGATCGTCTCCCAGACGACGTCCGCCTGGTCCAGGCCGGACTGCGGGCGCGCGGTCGCGGTGTTCTCGATCTTGACCGCGAGCGCCGGCCGGTTCACGGGCTCGCCCGCCACGCCGGTCAGCGGCCAGGTCGGCGCGACCACGGGGTCAGGCGCGGCGGCCTTCTGCGGCTCGAGGGTCGGGGCGACCGTGGCGGCCTCCGGCGCCGGGTCCTGCCCCTGCGAGCAGCCGGCGACCAGGAGGGTCGTGGCGACGACGGCCGCGGCGGCGCGCCGCAGCCCCCGCCTCGTGCTGTGAACCATCTCGACCCTTCCGTGCCGCCTGCGTGCGCGGCGGCTCCCCGCCGCGCGTCCCGCGCCACTCTACGGGCGGACCTACCCTGGCCGGGTGAGCCGTCCCGTCCGCGTGGTCCCCGCCTCCCCGACCACGGTGCCGGCGCTCACCGCCGCCCTCGCCGCCGCCCTGGACGGCACCGGCCCGGCGGTGCTGCCGGTCGAGGCGCCCGACGCAGGCGACGCCGGGCACGCCGGGGAGGTCGCGGGCGAGGTCCCCGACGACGTGGCGCTGCTCGTGCGCACCTCCGGGTCCACCGGCGCCCCGCGGGAGGTGATGCTCACCGCGGCCGCCCTGCGCGCCTCCGGCAGGGCGACCGAGTCCCGGCTCGCCGGCCCCGGCCGCTGGCTGCTGCCGCTCCCGCCCGCGCACGTGGCGGGCCTCCAGGTGCTGGTCCGGTCCCTCCTCGCCGAGACGGAGCCGGCCGTGCTGGCGGCGCCGTTCCGGCCGGACGCGTTCGCCGCCGCGGTGGCGCGGATGCCGGCCGCCGACGGCCCGCGGTACACCTCGCTCGTCCCGACCCAGGTGCACCGCCTGCTCGACTCGGCGCCCGGGCGGGACGCGCTCGCCGCCTTCGACGCGGTGCTGCTCGGCGGGGCAGCCACGCCGTCGGGACTGCTCGACGCGGCCCGGGCCGCGGGTGCGCGGGTCGTGACCACGTACGGCATGTCCGAGACGTGCGGCGGCTGCGTCTACGACGGCGTCCCCCTCGACGGGGTGACGGTCGACCTGGACCCCGACGACGGCCGGGTGCGGATCGCCGGACCCGTGCTCGCCGCCGGCTACCGCGGGCGCCCGGACCTGGACGCCGAGCTGTTCGAGGTCCGGGACGGCACCCGCTGGCTGCGCACCAGCGACCTCGGCCGGTGGGGCGACGACGGTCGGCTCGAGGTCCTCGGCCGCGCCGACGACGTGCTGGTCACCGGCGGGGTCAAGGTGCCGCCCGCGGCCGTCGAGCGGGTGCTCGCGGGGCTGCCCGGGGTCGGCGAGGTGCTCGTCGTCGGCGTGCCGGACCCCGAGTGGGGCCAGGCGCTGGTCGCCGTGGTCGTCCCCGCGGCGGGCGCGCCCGCGCCGGAGCTCGCCGACCTCCGGGACGCCGCGGCGGCGGCGCTGGGCGGGCCGGCCGCGCCCCGGCACCTCGTCACCGTCCGGGCGCTGCCGCTGCGCGGCCCGGGCAAGCCCGACCGGCGGGGGGCGGCCGACCTCGCGGCCCGTGCGCTCGGCCGGACCACCGCCGCCGGCGACGCGGCGCCCTGACCCTCACGCGGTGCGTGCCCGGTCCGCGTTCCGGGTTACCGTCGCTGCACGCCGAACCACCCGCCGCGGCCCCACGCCGCGGCCCCACGACAGGAGCACCATGGCCACCGCCGCCGAGTGGGTCGCCGGAGCACGCCCGCGCACCCTGCCCGCCGCCGCCGCCCCCGTGCTGGTCGGCACCGGCGCCGCCGCGCAGATCGAGGCGGCGCACCTCGGGCGCGCGCTGCTCGCGCTGGGCGTGGCCCTCGCGCTCCAGGTCGGCGTCAACTACGCCAACGACTACTCCGACGGCGTCCGCGGCACCGACGCCGACCGCGTCGGCCCCATGCGCCTGACCGCCAGCGGCGCGGCCTTCCCGAAGCAGGTCAAGGCCGCGGCGTTCGCGGCGTTCGGCGTCGCGGGCCTGCTCGGCCTCGGGCTCGTCGCGCTGAGCGGCCAGTGGTGGCTGCTCGCGATCGGCGCCCTGTGCGTCGCGGCGGCCTGGTTCTACACCGGCGGCCGGCGCCCGTACGGCTACCTCGGCCTCGGCGAGGTCGGCGTCTTCGTGTTCTTCGGCCTGGTCGCGGTGCTCGGCACCACCTACACCCAGTCCGGCACCCTGACCTGGCCCGCGTGGGTCGGCGCCGTCGCGGTCGGCCTGATCGCCTGCGCGCTGCTCATGGTCAACAACCTGCGCGACATCCCGACCGACGCCCTGGTCGGCAAGCGCACCCTCGCGGTGCGGCTCGGCGAGCACCGCGCCCGCCGCGCCTACGCGGTCATGGTCGTGCTGCCCGTGCTGCTCGGCGTCCTGTGCGCCCTGGCGAACCCGTGGGCGCTGATCGTCATGCTGCTGGCGCTGCCCGCGGGCGTCCTGGCGTTCACGGTGCTGGTCGGCGCGCGCGGCATCGCGCTGGTGCCGGTCCTCGCGGGGACCGGCATGTACGAGCTGGCGTTCGGCGTCCTGCTGGGCCTGGGCCTGGCGCTCTAGCCGTCGGCGCGGGCCTCGCGCTCGGCGGCCTCGACCGCGGCGTCCTCCTCCGCGGCGTCCGCGGTGGCGGTGCGGGACAGCCGCGGACGGTCGCCGCGCGCGTCGGACCGGGCCTGCAGCCACAGCGCCGCCCGGTCGCGCGGGCCGCGGAGCAGCACGTAGGACAGCAGCGCCGCGAGCAGCGCCGCGCCGACCACGCCCAGCAGCCAGCCGGTGCCGGCGAGCACGAGGCCGACCAGGCAGACGACGAACAGGGCGAGGCGGAGCAGCGAGTAGGTCACGACGGGCACGGGTCCAGGGTAGGCCGATCGCCGGGACGGTCCGAGCCGGGACGCCCGCTGTGCGGCCGGATGTGACGACCTCGTGCCCGTTCGGGCGATCACCCGGCCCGGGGCGGGGTGCGCGTGCGCCCTCTGGTTAGGGTGGAGCATGGCACGCGCGCTCTTCTTCCTCGTGATCATCGGCCTGGCGGTGTACGCCCTCGCCGACATCGCCACGAGCGACGAGCGCGCCCGCCGCGGCCTCCCGAAGGGCGCGTGGTTCCTCATCGCGCTGGTGCCGATCGCCGGCCCGCTCGTGTGGATCCTCACCAGCCGCGCCCAGCCCGCGACCGGCGGCGCCGGCCCCGCCCAGGGCCGCCGCCCCGGCGGGTCCGGCAGCCCCGGCCGTCCCGCCCCCCGCCGCCCCGGCCCGGTCGCGCCCGACGACGACCCCGAGTTCCTGTGGCGCCTCGACCAGGAGCGCCGGCGACGCGAGCGCGAGAGCGGCACCGGGGACGGCAGCAACGGCGACGTCCCCGACGAGGGCGCGCGCGGCTGACCGCGCGGCACGCCCACCGGGTCGAGCGCGGCGAGCCGGGCGAGCCGAGCCGCGCGAGCCGAGCCGCGCGAGCCGAGCCGGCAAGTTCGATCCGAGCATGCGTACCCGGCGTACTCGGTGACCGAGGCGTACGCACGCGCCGGACCAGGCCCGCTTCTCCCACCGGACACCGCGTACGCACCCACCGGACAGAACCCGGGACCCCCGGGCGGACACCGCGTACGCACCCACCGGACAGAACCCGGGACCCCTGGGGCGGACACCGCGTACGCACCCACCGGAGGAACGTCCCGGTCCCCTCCTGGGGTCACCGGGGCCGCACCCGCCGAGCGGTCGCCCCGGCGGCGAGGGCGGTCAGATGCCGGAGTAGGAGTGCTTGCCGGTGACGAACAGGTTCACGACGGTGAAGTTCGCGAGCACCACGGCGTAGCCGACGTAGACGAAGTACGCCGCCTTGCGCCCGGCCCAGCCGCGCGTCGTCCGCGCGTGCAGGTACGCCGCGTACACGACCCAGGCGACGAAGGTGCCGACCTCTTTGGGGTCCCAGCCCCAGTACCGGCCCCAGGCGTGCTCGGCCCAGATGGCGCCGCCGATGAGCGTGAACGTCCACAGGACGAAGCCGATGGCGTTGAGCCGGAAGGACAGCGCCTCCAGCCGGCGGGCGGACGGCACCGTGCGCAGCCAGGACCAGGCCGGGCCGGTGACCCGCCAGCGGGCCAGCGAGCGGCGCAGGCCGTCCGCCGACCGCCACGGGTGGTCGAGGTGCGAGCGACCGGTCTCGCGGCCGTCCTGCAGCACCTGGAGGACCGCGGTGGCGAACGCGACGGTGAAGATGCCGGTCGCCGCGATGGCGACGCCGACGTGGATGATCAGCCAGTAGCTCTGCAGCGCGGGCTGCACGGCGTCGGCCTGGACGTAGAACACGAGCAGCCCGAGGGCCAGGGCCAGCACGCCGATCCCCATGACGACGACGCCGAGGAACGGGATGACCCGCTTCCGCTGCACGACCGCGAGCACCACGGCGGCGACGAACGTGCCGACGAGCGTGAACTCGTACATGTTCGCCGTCGGCCAGCGCCCGGCCGCGACGCCGCGCAGCACGATGCCGGCGCCGAGCAGCAGGATGCCGAGGTAGGTGGTGGTCCGGGCGATGCCGGTCGTGGCCGAAGGCGCCGTCATGGGGCGCTCGGGCTCGGCGTCGTCGATCCGGCCGGACCGCGGCGCGGCGGCCGGCTCGTCGTCCGCGTCGGCCGGGACCACCAGGCCGGACGGACCGCCGGCGCCGACGGTCGCGCGGGCCGCGGCGCGCGCCTCCTTGGCGGCGGCGACCCGGGCCGCGCGCTCGGCGCGGTGCTCCGTGGACGCGGCGTCCGCCAGCCGGGCCAGGGCCGAGGTGTAGGCGATCAGGGCGATCGTGAACGCGGTCGCCGCTCCCCACACGAGCAGGGTGCTGATGTCGCCGATTGCCATGTCCCTCTACCTTCCGGTCCGGCCGGTGGGCCCGTCGACGTCCGCTCCGCGGAGCCGGTCCATCGCCCGGTCGAGCTCCGCCTGCAGGCCCACGTCGTCGCCGCGCGCCAGCGCGGCGGCGGTGACCACTGTACGGCCTGACCCGGGACCTTCGTCCCCCGCGCGCATCCGCAGCCAGACCCGCCGGCGCGGCACGAACAGGGACGTCGCGAGCCCCGCGAACGCCAGCAGCGAGAACGTCAGCACCCACGCGAGCGACGGGTCGTGCCGGAGGTCCAGCGCGACGAAGCGCGGCAGCTCGTCGAACGTCAGCGTGCCCAGGCCGTCGGGCAGGTCGACGGTCTCGCCGGGTCGCAGGTAGAGCGTGACCGGCCGGCCCTCGTCGTCGAGCGCCTGGGTCAGCCCGGTCTCGTCGAGCTGGTAGACGTTCTGCGGGACGCCGTCGTCCAGACCGAGGTCGCCGGTCCACACCGCGAGGGCGAGCAGCGGGTCGGTGGGCTGCGGGTCGACGGAGCGGTAGATGCCGTCGCCGATCTGCTGGGCGGTCGGCAGCAGCACGCCCTGCAGGCCGATCTGCGGCCCCGAGGTCACGTCCGGCACCTTGATGACGCCCTGCGACGTGTAGACGGTGTCCTGCGGGAGGAACGGCACGGCACCCGAGAACGTCACGTCGCCGTCGGGGTCCCGCACGGTCACCTGCGGCGCGTACCCGTTGCCCTGCAGGTAGACCTTCGCGTCCGCGATGTCGAGCGGGTGGTTGACCTTGATCTGCTCCTGGACGCCCTCGGCCCCCGGCTCCGTGATGGTCACGTGCGCGGTGAAGTCCCGGGACTGCAGGGTGTCGGGGTCGAAGGACGACTCGAAGGAGTCGAGGCGCATCGAGAAGGGCTCGAGCGACGACGCGCTGAACCCGGAGCCCGACTCGAACGTGTCGTAGTCGCTCTGGGTGTTCGCGAACGCGCGGCCCTCGACGATGATCGCCTGGCCCCGGTAGTGCAGCAGCTGACCGGTCGCGACGGAGACGAGCAGGCCGACCAGCGCCAGGTGGAACACGAGGTTGCCGGTCTCGCGGAGGTACCCGCGCTCGGCGGCGACGCTCCAGGTGCCGCGACCCTCGTCCCGGACGTCGACCCGGAACCGGCGCCACCAGCGCGGCCCGCCCAGGGCGGCGGCGGCGCGCTCGGCGACCTCCTGCGGCGCGCCGTCGAGCTCGGCGGACGCCTGGGCGGGGAACCGGTCGAACCGCCGCGGGGCGCGCGGCGGCCGGCCGCGCATCGCCCGCAGGTGGGTGCGGCTGCGCGGCAGGATGCAGCCGACCAGCGACACGAACAGCAGCAGGTAGATCGCCGAGAACCAGACCGACGAGTAGACGCCGAAGAACCCCAGCCGGTCGAGCAGCGGGCCGAGGTCCGGGTGGTCGGTCAGGTAGGTGGCGACCTTGTCGGGGTCCTGGGCGCGCTGCGGGAACACCGTGCCGGGGACGGCCGCGACGGCCAGCAGCATGAGCAGCAGCAGGGCCACGCGCATCGAGGTGAGCTGCCGCCACGCCCAGCGCAGCCAGCCGACGACGCCGAGCGACGGCAGCTGGGGCGACGCGCCGCCGGGTGCGCCCGGGCCGCCGGCCGGGGGCTGCTGCCCGGCGCTGAACGCGTCCTCGAGCCCCTCGGGGGTGTACCCGCGGGGCGAGGTCTCGGTGGTCTGGGGGTCGCGCGTCATCTCACACCGCCGGGACGAAGGGCTCGGCGCCGGTGAGCAGGCCCTGGAGCCAGCCCGCCCACGCGGACCAGAGGCCGGTGACCAGAGCGGCACCGAGCAGGAGCAGGAGGGCGCCGCCGACGCGCATCACCGCGAGCCGGTGCCGGGCGAGCCAGTCGAGGGCGCGGCGGCTGCGCTGGAGGCCGAGCGCGACGAGCACGAACGGCAGCCCGAGCCCGACGCAGAACGCGAGCGCGAGCAGCGCGCCGCGGCCGGCGGACCCGCCGTCGAGGGAGAGCAGGAGGATAGCGGCCAGCGTCGGGCCGATGCATGGGGTCCAGCCGATGCCGAAGGTCACGCCGAGCACCGGCGCGCCCCACAGGCCGGCGCGGGGCGCGAGCACCCGGCGGCTGTCCCGCTCCAGGAACGGCACGAGCCCGAGGAACGCCAGGCCCATGACGAGCACGCCGACCCCGAGCACCCGGGACACCGGGTCCTGCCAGCGCAGCAGGAACGAGCCGAGCGACCCGGCGAGCGAGCCGTAGGCGAGGAACACCGCCGTGAAGCCGGCGACGAACAGCAGGACGCCGAGCACGAGCCGGCCGCGGGACGGGGCGGCCGGGGCCGCCGGGGTCTCGTCGGCCGCCGGCCGGGTCAGCGCGGGCTGCGCCGGCAGCGCGCCCGCGAGGTCGAGCGTGGTCGCGCCGGCGCCGGCCGCGGCGGCCCGCACGCGCGGCGCCCGGGCGGTCCCCGGCGCGGAGGCGGCGGACATCCCGCCGAGGTAGCCGACGTAGGCGGGGACCAGAGGCAGCACGCAGGGCGAGGCGAACGACACCAGCCCCGCGAGCAGCGCCACGGGGACCGCCGCGAGCAGCGAGCCCGAGGTGGCCGCCTGCGCGAACGAGTCCCCGACGTCGGCGAGCATCACGCGGAGGCCCCGCCGTCCTCGGCGAGCACCTCGTCGATCAGCGCGCGCAGCGTCGAGCCCTCGGCCAGGCCGACGATCCGCGCCGCGACCTTGCCGTCCCGGTCGAGCACGACCGTCGTCGGCGTCGCCTGGATCGGCACGATGCCCTGCAGCGCCGCGATGGCGTGCTTGTCGCGGTCGTCGATGCTCGGGTACGGCACGTCGAAGTTCTGCTGGAACGGCTCGGCCGCCCCGGCGTCGTCGACCCCGTTGATGCCGAGCAGGTGCACGCCGGAGTCCGCGTACTCGTTCGCGATGTCGACGAGGTCGGGCGCCTCCTCCCGGCACGGCGGGCACGCCGCGTACCAGGTGTTGAGCACGACGACGTCGCCCCGCCAGTCCGCGATGTCCACGGCGTCCCCGGCGTAGTCCGTGCCGGCGACCTCGACGGGGCCCTGCCGGTCGGCGACCGCCCACTGGGTGAACGACCCGTCGCCGGAGACGTAGCCCTGGTCGGCGACGTCGGTGTCCGAGCCCGTGCCGTCGCCCCCGCCGGAGCACGCGGCGAGCGCGAGGACGGCGCCGAGCGCGACGGCGGTCGCGGCGGCGCGACGGGCGCGGCTGCGGGTCGTCATGCGCCCGCCACCGCCGAGGCCCCGGGCAGCAGGTCGGCCGCGGGCTCGGTGTAGCCGATGCGCACCAGGCGGTCGTCCTCGTAGGTCAGGGAGGTCAGCGACGCGAGCGAGCACTGCCGGCGGCGCGGGTCGTGCCAGAGCCGGCGGTCCTCCAGCGCGAGCCGGGTGACCCAGATCGGCAGCTGGTGGCTGACGAGCACGGCCTCGTGCCCGCGGGCGGCGTCGCGGGCCCGCTCGACCACCGCGAGCATCCGGCCGACCTGCTGCCGGTACGGCTCGCCCCAGGACGGCCGGAACGGGTTGACCAGCAGCGGCCAGTGCCGCGGGTGCCGCAGCGAGCCGTCGCCGACGCCGAACGTCAGGCCCTGGAACTTGTTCTCGGCCTCGAGCAGGCGCTCGTCGGTGGTGACGGGCAGGCCGAGCGCCTCGGCGATCGGGGCGACCGTCTCCTGGGCGCGCGTCAGCGGCGACGCGAACAGGGCGGTGACGTCGCGGCGCGGCCCGTCGAGCGTGCCGGCCAGGTGCGCGGCGACGCGCTCGGCCATCTCGCGGCCCCGCTCGGACAGGTGGTACCCGTCGAGCCGTCCGTAGAGCACGCCCTCGGGGTTGTGCACCTCGCCGTGCCGCATGAGGTGGATGGTGGTGGCGACCATGGGGTCAGTCTCGCAAACCCGGCTGGGTGGTCGGACCGCGCCGGGGCGCGGGGACCCGACGGATCAGCGTCCGGCGGCCTCCGCGTCGGCCTCGACCTGGGCGCAGCCGGCCTGCAGCGCGGCGCCGACCGCGGCCATCGCGTCGCCCAGGGCCTGCATCTGGACCGGCGTGAGCACGTCGACGAGGTGCGCGCGCACGGACTCGACGTGCGAGGGCGCGGCGTCCACGAGCCGGCGCCAGCCGGTCTCGGTCATGGTGCAGTTCACACCGCGGGCGTCCTCCAGGCAGGGGGCGCGCTCGACCAGGCCGGCGGCCTCCATGCGGCGGACGGTGTGCGTGAGGCGGCTCCGAGAGTGCGCGAGCTCGCCCGCGAGCTCCGACATGCGGAGCGTGCGCTGCGGCGCCTCGGACAGCCGGACCAGCACCTCGTACTCGCCGAGCGACAGGCCGGAGTCCTGCTCCAGCTCGTGCGCGAGCACGTCGAGCAGCCGGGCGGTGCCGTCCCGGTACGCGCGCCACGCGCGCTGCTCGTCCGCCGTCAGCCAGCGGACGTCATCGGGGTCCCGCGGCGCCCTGGTCGTCGCGCTCCCGGTGGTCGTGGTGCTCATCGCCGTCCTCCTCCCGCGCCCGCCTGTGACGTCGGTGGCTGATCGTCCCACAGGCCTTGCGCAGCAGGCTCCACTGTAGTAGAAATCTCAACTAACCGCAGTTGATGCTTCAACCAATACTTCGCAGGAGGCACCATGTCGACCACGACGCTCCCCACCGCCCTCACCGCCGGCACCTGGGCGATCGACCCCTCGCACACCGAGGCGTCCTTCACCGTCCGCCACGCGGGCATCTCCAAGGTCCGCGGCACCGTCGCGGTGACCTCCGGCACCATCACCGTCGCCGAGGACCTCACGCTGTCCGGTGTGACCGCCTCGCTCGACCCGTCGACCATCGCCACCGGCGACGCGAACCGCGACGGCCACCTCAAGGGCTCGACCGACTTCTTCGACCTGGAGAAGTTCGGCGAGTGGACCTTCGCCTCGACCTCGGTCGCCGCGGACGGCGAGGACTACGTCGTGACCGGCGAGCTCACCATCAACGGCGTGACCAAGACGGTCGAGCTGGCCACCGAGTTCGGCGGCGCCGCCACCGACCCGTTCGGCAACCAGCGCGCGGGCTTCTCCGCCTCGGTGACCATCTCCCGCAAGGAGTTCGGCATCACCTGGAACGCGGCCCTCGAGGCCGGCGGCGTCCTGGTGTCCGACAAGGTCGTCATCAACCTCGAGGTCTCGGCCATCAAGCAGGCCTGAGCCTCCGCACGACCCGCCGCCCCCGGCCGCGCCCCGCGCGCACGCCGGGGGCGGCGCACGTGAGGGCCCGGTCGACCGCGCACCCCTGCCGCGGTCGACCGGGCCCTCTCGTGCGTCCCGCGTCGACCGGGTAGCCGACGCGTCGACCGAGTACCCGCCGACTACTCGCTCGACGCGTCGGCTGCTCGCTCGGCGGGCCCTGGCGCGGGCGCGGTCAGTCGGCGGCGGGGGACCGGCTCGGGCTCGGCGACCACGGCCGGCGCGGCCGCGGCGCCCGAGCGCTGGCGCGCGTGGAAGCCCAGGATCTGCAGCTCCGACCCGAGGTCGACCTCGCGGACGTCCACCCCGTCGGGCACCCGCACCGTGCGCGGCGCGAAGTTCAGCACCCCGGTCACGCCCGCGGCGACCAGCCGGTCCGTGGTGGGCTGCGCGGCGGACGCCGGCGTCGCGACGATCGCCACGCTCGCCTCCTGCTCCTCGACCGCCCGCTCCAGGCCGTCGACGTGCTGCACGACGTGCCCGCCGACCTCGGTGCCGACCAGCTCCGGGTCGGTGTCGAACAGGCCGACCAGCACGAACCCGCGGTCCGCGAAGCCCGAGTAGGTCGCGAGGGCGTGCCCCAGGTTGCCGATGCCGACGATGACGACGCGGCGCTCCTCGGTCATGCCGAGCGCCTGCGCGATCTGCCGGCGCAGGTGGTCGACCTCGTACCCGACGCCGCGGCGGCCGCCCGCGCCCAGGTACGACAGGTCCTTGCGGAGCTGCGCGGGGGACGCGCCGACGAGCTCGGCGAGCTGGTCGGACGACGTGGTGGTCACGCCCTCCGACGCGAGGCCGCCGAGGGAGCGCAGGTATCCCGGCAGGCGGGCGACGGTGGTCGGCGGCAGGGCTCGCACGGCGACAGCCTAGGCCTGCGGGGCCGCCGCGAGGGCGTCGACGAGCCGGTGGCGGTCGATCTGCCAGTAGCCGACCCGCGCACCGTCGACCTCGACGACCGGCAGCAGCTCGCCGTAGGCCGTCGCGAGCGGTCGCCCGTCGCGGGCCGTGCCGCCCGCGTCGACGTCCACCTCGGCCCAGGACGCGCCGCGCTCGGCGGCCACCTCGGCCACGAGGTCGCGGGCGGCGTCGCACAGGTGGCACCCCGCGCGGGAGTAGAGGACGACGCGGGGCGGGGTCTCGGCTGGCGGGGTCTCGGCTGGCGGGGTCTCGGCTGGCGGGGTCGGCACGGCACGAGCCTAGGTCCGTGACTACAGTGGCGGCGTGCCCGAGCCCACCGAGCCCCTGACCGGCGCGCCCGCGCCGACGGCGCCGACGGGGCGCGTGGCCGCGTTCTTCGACGTGGACAACACGATCATCCGCGGCGCGAGCTCGTTCCACCTCGCCGTCGGCCTCTACCGCCGCGCCTTCTTCCAGCGCTCGGACATCGTCCGGTTCGCGGTGCACCAGATCCGCTACCTGACGTTCGGCGAGAACCGGCAGCAGATCGACGAGGTCCGCCAGCGCGCGCTCGAGATCATGCACGGCCGCTCGGTCGCCGAGGTCGTGGCGATCGCCGAGGACATCTACGACGAGGTGCTCGCGCTCCGGATCTTCCCGGGCACGCAGCGGCTGCTGGACCAGCACCTGCGCGCCGGGCACGAGGTCTGGCTGGTCACGGCCACCCCGGTCGAGATCGCCGACATCATCGCCCGCCGGCTCGGCGCGACCGGCGCCCTCGGCACGATCGCGGAGCACAAGGACGGCTTCTACACCGGCCGGCTCGTCGGGGACCTGCTGCACGGCCGCGCGAAGGCCGAGGCGGTCCGGGCGCTGGCCGAGCGCGAGGGCCTGGACCTGGAGCGGTCGTTCGCCTACGGCGACTCCACCAACGACGTGCCGATCCTGTCCGAGGTCGGCTTCCCGTGCGCCATCAACCCGGACGGCCGGCTGCGCAAGCACGCGGCCGAGGTCGGCTGGCCGATGCGCGAGTTCCGCGGTCGCCGCAACGCCACCCGCCGGGGGGTCGACGCGGCGACGGTCGCGGGCTCGGTGTGGGTGCTCGGGCTGGTGGTGCGGACCGCGCGGCGCGCGATCCGGGCCCGCTGGGGCGCGCGGTGACCACGGCCGGGACCGCCGGGGCGCCGGACGCGCCCGCGACCGCCGCCCCGCCGGTGGTCCGCCGCGCCCGCGCCGACGAGGCCGCCCCGCTCGCCGACCTCGCCGCCGCGACGTTCCCGCTCGCCTGCCCGCCGTCGTCCACGCCCGAGGACCACGCGGCGTTCATCGCCGGGAACCTGACGCCGGAGCACTTCGCGACCTACCTCGCCGACCCAACCCGGGACCTGCTGGTCGCCGACGCCGACGGCGAGCTGGTCGGCTACACGATGCTGGTCGCGGGCGAGCCGTACGCCGCCGAGGTCGCCGCGGCCGTGCCGCTCCGCCCGACGGTCGAGCTGAGCAAGTGCTACGTGCTGCCCGGCCGGCACGGCGGCGGCGTGGCCGGCGCGCTCATGGCCGCGAGCCTCGACGCCGCCCGCACCCGGGACGCCGCCGGGGTGTGGCTGGGCGTCAACGGCGAGAACCTGCGGGCCCAGGCGTTCTACCGGCGCTCGGGGGTTCGAGGTCGTCGGCGAGCGCACGTTCCAGGTCGGCGACCAGCGGCACCACGACCTGGTCCTGCACCAGCCCCTCTAGCCCCGCCTGCCGGACGAGTGGAAGGTTGTGACCGACACGCCGTCGGCGTGTCGGTCACAACCCTCCACTGACGGGCCGGAGGGCCGGGGGGGCGGGCCGGACCAGGCGGTCGGGCTCGGGTCAGCCCGCCTGCTCCTCCTCGGTCGTCAGCACCGGCCAGCCCTCGGCGTCCCACGCGATCTCGCGCAGCCCGAGGGTGGGCGTCCCACCCGTGGCCGCGTCGTAGTAGTGGTACGCCAGCACGCCGCCCGACGCCGACTGCCCGCCCGGGCCGACCCGGTCCCCCGCGGTCTCCAGCAGCACGTCGCCGCCGTCGAGCAGCAGGTCCGTGCCGTCCCGCGTGACGTACGGCCCGGTGACGTCCCGCGACCTCCCGACCGCGACCTTGTACGTCGAGTCGGTGCCCTGGCAGCACGCGTCCTCGGACACCAGCAGGTAGTACCAGCCGTCGTGCTCGACGACGTACGGGGCCTCGATCGCGTGCGGCGAGGCCAGCCGGCTCGCGAGCCCCACGGGCGACGCCCCCGCCGCCGGCAGCCCGTCCGGCCAGGCCAGCTCGACCACCTGGATGCCGGACCAGTACGACCCGAACAGCATCCAGGGCGTGCCGTCGGCGTCCTCCACGATGCCGGGGTCGATCGCGTTGTAGTCGTCGGCCGGCTCCGACCGCCACACCTCGCCGCGGTCGACCCAGCCGTAGTCCGGGTCCTCGGGGTCGAGCGTCGGGCTGGTGCGCAGGCCGATGACCGAGCGGTTCGAGCCGAAGGTCGACGCGGCGTAGTAGAGGTACCAGGTGCCGTCGTGCTCGTAGAGCTCGGGCGCCCAGTAGTTCACGACGCCCGGGACGGCCTCCTGGGCCCACCGCGGGGAGTCGGACGGCCCCCACGCGGTGCCGAGGTACTCCCAGGTCGCGCCGCGGTCGGTGGACCGGCGGACCTGGACGGCCCCGGCGTTCTCCCGCTGGTCGCCGGTCGAGTACACGTACCAGGGGTCGTCGCCCTCGCCCACGGCGAGCGCGGGGTCGTGCACGCCGACGTCGCCCGCGACCGGGATCTCGGTGGCGGCGGGCGCACCCGAGCGGGTCGCGACCGCCGCACCCCCGGCCCCCACGAGGGCGACCGCCGTCACCGCCGCCGCGACCAGCAGGCCGCGGCGGCGGGGACGGGGCGCGCGGGCGCCGGCGGCGTCGCCCTCAGGCACCGAGCCGGACGACGTTCCACGACACCGGCGGCACCCGGACGGTGAGCCGGCCGCCGTCGATCGTCGCGGAGTCGTTGTCCCGCGGCAGCACCGCGGTGTCGTCGTCGGCGGTGGCGACCCACGTGTGGTCCGGGTTCGACAGGCTGGTGGCGCCGAGCACCCGCAGCCCGGGGATCGACCGGGTGTCGACCTCGAGCGTCACCGTCTCCGTGGTCGAGCGGTTGACCGCGAACAGCGCGACGGCGCCGGTCTCCGGGTCCCGGGTGGCCACGGCGTCGACCAGCGGGGCGTCGCCGAACTTCGCGGTCTCGTACGTCGGGGCGTCGATCGCGACCTGCAGCACCTCGCCGGTCGCGTACTGCGACGCCTGCGCGAACGGGTGGAACGTCGTCTGCCGCCAGACGCGGCCGCCGGGCTCGGTCATGATCGGCGCGATCACGTTGACCAGCTGGGCGAGCGACGCGGAGTGCACCCGGTCGGTGTGCCGGAGCAGCGAGATGAGCAGGTTGCCCACCACGACGGCGTCGGCGACGTTGTACTTGTCCTCGAGCAGGACCGGCGCGACCGGCCAGTCGTCGCCCGACGGCGGCACCGACTCGGCGCGCTTCTGGTACCAGACGTTCCACTCGTCGAACGAGATCTGGATCCGCTTGGCGACCTTCTTGTGCGCCCGGACGCCGTCGGCCACCGCGGTCACCGAGTCGATGAAGTGGTCCATGTCGACGGCCGAGGCGAGGAACGACCCGAGGTCGCCGTCCTCCTCGGCGTAGTACGCGTGCGCCGAGATCATGTCGACGTGCTCGTAGGTCTCGGAGAGCACCGTCTGCTCCCACTGGCCGAACGTCGGGATCGGCACGCCGGACGAGCCGCAGGCGACCAGCTCGAGGTCGGGCTGGATCATCCGCATCGCGCGGGCGGTCTCGGCGGCGAGCCGGCCGTACTCGTGCGCGGTCTTGTGCCCGATCTGCCACGGGCCGTCCATCTCGTTGCCCAGGCACCAGAGCTTGATGTCGTACGGCTCGGCGGCGCCGTTGGCCCGGCGCTGGTCGGACAGCGCGGTGCCGCCCTTCACGTTGCAGTACTCCAGCAGGTCGAGCGCCTCCTGGACGCCGCGGGTGCCGAGGTTGACGGCCATCATCGCCTCGGTGCCGGAGGCCTTGGTCCAGCGCATGAACTCGTCGACGCCGACGAGGTTCGGCTCGGTGGAGTGCCAGGCCAGGTCGAGCCGGCGGGGGCGCTGGTCGCGCGGGCCGACGCCGTCCTCCCACCGGTAGCCGGAGACGAAGTTGCCGCCGGGGTAGCGGACCGTCGAGACGCCCAGCTCCTTGGTCAGCCCGATGACGTCGGCGCGGAACCCGTCGGCGTCCGCGGTGGGGTGCTCGGGGTCGTGGATGCCGGTGTAGACGCAGCGGCCGAGGTGCTCGACGAACGCGCCGAACGTCCGGCGGCGGACCGGCCCGACGCGGAACGCCGGGTCGAGGGTGAGGGTGACGGTGGTCATGTGGGGCACAGCTCCTTCGCTGTCCGATCTACATCGTTGTAGGACGATCGTGCCCGCCGCGGCGGGACCCGTCAACCATGGCACCGCGAGGCGCCCACTCAGAGCACCACGACCGTGACCAGACCGTTACTTGACCGTCCGACGTGACCCGTGCCACTCTCTCCAACGTTGTAGTGCAACGATGTAGAACACGAGGCCAGAGCCGCCCTCACCCAGTCCGGTCCGCCACCGACGGCCGACCGGCGCGCGCTCGACCTCGCCCTGTCCACCAGTGGAGGCAACGGCGCGATGACCACGAAGACCCTGCGGGCGGCGGCCCTGGCCCTCGCCGGGGCGCTCGCCCTGACGGCGTGCGGCTCCGGCGGAAGCGACGACGGCGGCGGCTCCGGCGACGGAGAGAGCCTGACGTTCATGTTCCGCGGCGGCGCGGACGAGAAGGCGGCGTACCAGGCCGCGATCGACAAGTTCACCGAGGACACCGGCGTGAAGGTCCAGATGACCGTCACCGACGCCGACCAGTACGCCACCAAGCTCCAGGCGGCGGTCTCGGGCAACAAGGTGCCCGACGTGTTCTACATCGAGCAGGCCAACCTGCAGTCCTACGTGGCGTCCGGCGTGCTGCTGGACATCACCGACCAGGTGGAGGAGGCCGGCGTCGACCTCGACAACATCTGGGCGTACGGCGTCGACTCCTACCGGTTCGACGGCACGCTGCAGGGCACGCCCGAGGGCCGGCTGTACGGCCTGCCGAAGGACGTCGGCCCGTTCGCGTTCGGCTACAACAAGACGATGCTCGAGGCCGCGGGCATCCCGCTGCCCGACCCCGACGTCCCGCTGAGCCTCGACGAGTTCCGCGACATCGCGAAGCAGCTCACCACCGACACCGACGGCGACGGTGCGGTCGACCAGTGGGGCACCGGCCTCAACGTGCAGTGGAACCTGCAGTCGATGGTGTGGAGCAACGGCGGCGACTGGACGAACGAGGACCGCACCGAGGTCACCGTCGACACCCCGGAGTTCGCCGAGGCGCTGCAGTACTTCGCCGACCTCACCACCGTCGACGGCGTCACCCCGAACGCGTCCGAGGCCGCGACGCTCGACACCTACCAGCGCTGGATGGCCGGCGAGATCGGCTTCTTCCCGGTCGGCCCGTGGGACGTCAGCGTCTACAACGACCTGGACTTCGAGTACGACCTGATCCCCTGGCCCGCCGGCAGCACCGGCGAGTCCGCCACCTGGGTCGGCTCGCTCGGCATCGGCGTCTCGGCCACGTCCGGGAACCCCGACGCCGCGGTGCAGCTCGCGACCTACCTGTCCGCCGACCCCGACGCCCAGCAGACGCTGGTCGACGCGAACGTGCAGATCCCGAACCTGATCGACGTGGCCGAGGAGTGGGCCGGCGCCGCGGACGCGAAGCCCGCCAACCGCCAGGAGTTCCTCGACATCGTGCAGGACTACGGCCGCGCCATGCCGGCCTCGTTCACCTACGGCGCCGAGTGGTACGACGAGCTCTGGGTGAACATCCAGCCCGTGCTCGACGGCAAGCAGAGCGCCGCGGACTACCTCGCCGAGGTGCAGCCCAAGATGCAGGCGCTGCTCGACGAGTCCAACGCCAACGCCGAGATGGCCGGCGGGGCCTGACCACCCCACCCCCGCTCCCCCGCCGCGCCGGCGCGCCGCCCCTCCTCGGGCGGGCCCGGCGCGGCGGGGCCGCCCTCGTGAAGGAGCACCGGGATGTCACGGACCACCGCTGAGCCCACCCCCGTCCCCACGGCGCCCGCCGCCGGCATCGTCCCGCCCGACGGCGACGACCGCGGCTCCGCGCTGCACGCCCGGCAGGCCATGCGCCGCCTGCACCGCACCGAGCACCGCTGGGCCGCCGCGTTCGTCGCCGCCCCGGTCATCGGCTTCCTCGTCTTCACGCTGTACCCGCTGGGCTACGCGCTGTACGCGTCGCTGACCCGGTGGAACGGCCTGACGGCGCCGCAGTTCATCGGCCTCGACAACTACGCGGCCCTGCTCGGCGACGAGTACTTCCGCAAGACGCTGTGGAACACCGCGTTCTACATGATCGGCATCCCGATCGGCCTGGTGCTGGCGCTGCTGCTGGCGATCGCGCTGAACCGGAAGATCCCCGGGCAGACCGCGTTCCGGACGATCTACTACGTGCCGGTGATCTCCTCGCTCGCCGCCATCGCGATCGTCTGGCAGTTCGCCTACAACGGCGACTTCGGCCTGGTGAACCAGGTGCTGTCCTGGTTCGGCATCGACGGGCCCGACTGGCTGCAGAACACCGCGACGGTGAAGCCCGCGATCATCCTCATGGCCGTCTGGAAGGGCCTCGGGTACTCGATGCTGCTGTACCTGGCGGCCATCCAGTCCGTGCCCCGCTCGCTCTACGAGGCGGCGTCCCTGGACGGCGCGAACGGCTACCACCGGTTCCGGTGGATCACGCTGCCGATGGTGCGCCCCGTGACGTTCTTCCTGGTCGTCACCAACGTCATCGCGGGGTCGCAGATCTTCACCGAGATCAACATCATGACGCCGACCGGCGGGCCCGAGTTCAGCTCCGCGTCGATCGTCTACTACATCGTCCGCAAGGCGTTCAAGTACCAGCAGATGGGCTACGCCACGGCGATGGCCGTCGTGCTCGGGCTGATCGTCCTCGTCGTCACCCTCATCCAGTTCCGCCTCAACCGGCGCAACTCGTTCAGCATCGACTGAAGGGGCTCCGAGCACTCATGAGCCGCAAGACCCCGATGGGCACCACCGCCCAGAACCGCGTGGTCAACACGATCCTGTTCGTCGTGCTCGCGCTGGGCGCGGTCGTGATGATCGCGCCGCTGCTGTGGATGGCCACCACCGCCCTCAAGACCAAGGCCGAGGTGTTCGCGCTGCCGCCGGTCTGGATCCCGGACGCGCCCCAGTGGGACACGTTCGTCCGGATGTGGACCGAGGCGCCGATCCTGTCCGGCTTCAAGAACAGCATCATCGTCGCGGGCACCGTGACGATCGTCGGGTCGATCACCTCGTCGCTCGCCGCGTTCGCGCTGGCGAAGATGCGGCTGCCGTTCAAGAACGCGATCTTCCTCGGCCTGCTGACCGGGCTGATGATCCCGTTCCCGACGCTGATGATCCCGCAGTTCGTGATGTTCTCGAAGATCGGCTGGGTCGACACCCTGCTGCCGCTGATCGTGCCGCTGCTGTTCGGCAACATCGTGATGATCTTCTTCCTGCGGCAGTACCTGTCGAGCGTGCCCGACTCGATGGTCGAGGCCGCCAAGATCGACGGGGCGTCCTACCTGCAGGTGTTCCGGAAGATGATCTTCCCGCTCATCCGCCCGGCCATCGCCGCGCAGTTCATCCTCTGGTTCATGACGATCTGGAACGACTACCTCGCGCCGATCCTCTACCTGAACACCGAGTCCAAGCAGACGCTGCAGGTGGTCATCGCCAACCTCAACGTCGAGTACGCCACGCAGCGGGACTACCCGCTGATCATGGCGGCGTCGTTCGTGGCGCTGCTGCCGATCCTGGTCGTGTTCCTGATCTTCCAGCGGCAGATCATCGAGTCGGTCGCGCTGACGGGGGCCAAGGGATGACGCTGACGGAGCCGGCCGCGGCGGTCGCGGACGCCGCGCTCGAGGTGACGGCGGGCTGGGGCGCGCGGCACGCGCACGACCCGACCGCGGTGCGCGACGACGACGGCACCTACTGGCTGTTCTCCACGGACGCCTCGGGCGCGGGGCCGCTGCCCCGGGCCGGGGTGCAGGTGCGCCGGTCCGAGGACCTGGTCGCGTGGACCTTCCACGGCTGGGCGCTGGACGGCGTGCCCGCCGACGCGGCGGCCTGGACCGGTGCCGGGGGGCTGTGGGCGCCGGACGTCGTGCGGGTGCCGGACGCCGTCGCGGTGCCGGACGACGGGCGGTGGCGGATGTACTACTCCGCGTCGAGCTTCGGGTCCCGCACCTCGGCGATCGGGCTCGCGACGGCGCCGCACCCCGCGGGGCCGTGGACCGACCGCGGGCTGGTCGTCACCAGCCGGCACGACGTCGACGGGCCCAACGCGATCGACGCCAACGCCGTGGTGGACGCCGACGGCCGGCACTGGCTGGTCTACGGCTCGTTCTTCGGCGGCATCCACGCGCTCGGGATCGACCCCGCGACCGGGTTCGTGCTCGGCTCGGGCGGCCGTCCGCGGCCCGGCCCGGGCCTGCTGCTGGCCCGGCGGCCGCACGCGGTCGAGGCCGCGGTCGAGGGGGCGTTCGCGCTCCCCCGGCCGGGCGGCGGCTACGCCCTGCTCACCTCGTTCGACTCGCTGTTCGGCACCTACCACCTGCGGGTCGTCGCCGGGCCGTCCGTGACCGGGCCGTACGCCGACGTGCGCGGGCGGTCCGCGACCGACGTCGCGGCCGACCCCGTCGGCAGCACCGTGCTGGCCGGGCACCGGCTGGCGGGCGGGCGCGGCTGGCTCGCGCCCGGGCACGCGTCGGTGCTCACCGAGCCGCTCCCGGGAGGCTCCTCGCGGCAGCTGCTCGTGCACCACGTGCGCGACGCCGACGACCCGACCCAGCACGAGGTGCAGGTCCGGCGGCTGGTGTGGACGGCCGGCGGCTGGCCGCTGGTGTCGCCCCAGCCGTGGGCCGGTCCCGGCCGGGAGCAGGACGACGAGGCGGCGTGGCCCGCGACCGTCGCCGAGCTCGCGGGCACCTGGGAGGTGGTGACGTTCGCGCGCGGGGACGCGTTCACGGCGTCGGCGTCCCGGGTCGTGGGGGCCGAGGGGCCGCCCGGGGCCGTGGCGCTGGGACGCGGGCGGTTCGCGTGGGACGGGTCGGTCGGCGGAGGCGGTCGGCCCGTGGAGGCCGTGGCGTTCCCCGCGTGGGACGGGGTGCGCGAGCGGGCGACGCTCGCGTGCGCCGCGCTCGACACCGGGACCGGGGTGGTGACCGTGGGGACGCTGGTCGAGCCGGCGGCGGCCGTGGAGCCCGCACCGTGAGCGCCGCGACCGAGGCCCGGCGGCGCGTGCCCGTGCACGAGGGCGGCGAGGACGTCGGCGGCTGGGCCGGGGCGGTGATGCGCTGGCTGCGCGTCGCGGCCCGGCTGGTCGCGGTGAACCTGCTGGTCCTGGCCGGAACGCTGCTCGGCGGCGTCGTCCTGGGCCTGCTGCCCGCGCTCGCCGCGGCGGCGACGGTGCTGGGGGCCGTCGCCGCGGGCGAGCCGCCGGAGTCGGTGTGGCGCGCGTTCTGGTCGGAGTACCGGGCCGGGTTCCGGCGCGCGAACCGGCTGGGCTGGCCGCTGCTGGTCGTGGGCGCGGTGCTCGTCGCGGACGCGCTGGCGCTGCCGGTGCTCGCCTCGGCCACGGGGTCGACCGGGCCGGCGGCGGTGGCCGCCGCGGGGCTGCTGGTGCTCGGCGCGGGGCTGCTCGTCGTCGGCGCGTGGTTCCTCGCGGTGCTGCGGCGCTACGACGAGCCGTTCGGCCGCACGTGGCGGTTCCTCCTGCTGGCGCCGCCGACGTCCCCCGGCACCGCGCTCGCGGTGCTGGTGACGCTGTGTGCGCTGGCGTTCACGGGCTGGCACCTCACGTTCCTCGTCCCGCTGGCGGGCGTCTCGGCGGCCGTGCTCCTGACGGGCGTCCTGGTCGACCGCCGCCTGGACGCGATCGACACCCCGAACCGCTGACCCGGGGTCCTCCCCTCGAGTGGAGCGTTCTGCCCGACACGCCCGGGGTGTGTCGGGCAGAACGCTCCACTCGTCTCCACCCGGGGGCGGGCCCGGCGGGCGAGGCGTCGACGGGCGGGGTGCGGCGCGGTCGGCGAGCATGGGGCGTGGCCTCCGACCTGCACGCGAGCACGCCCGAGAGCACGACCGGGAGCACCCCGGCGTGCCCCGCCGAGCACGGCGGGCGCCCGACCCGCGGGCGGTGGCTCGTCGCCACGACCGAGTACGCCGGGCTCACCCCGTACACCGGCGGCATCGGGCGGCACTACGCCTCGCTGCTGCCGGCGCTCGTCCGGCAGGGCGCGGCCGTCGACCTGCTGGTGCTCGCGGACGGCGCCCTGCTGCCGGACCCCGACCTCGGCGGCGTCCGGCTGGTCGGCCACGTCCGCCCGCCGCGTGCCAGGGTCCCCGCGCTGCTCGCGCGCGCGGCCGCCGTGCGCCGCGTCGTCCGCGCCGGCCGCTACGACCGGGTGTTCCTGCCCGAGTGGGCCGCGCTCGGGGTCGGGCTGCCGGCCGGGGCGCCGCTGCTGACCAACCTCGCGACGAGCACCCGCTTGGCGAACGAGGTCGCGGGCTTCACGCCGCGCTCCTTCGGGCTGCGCGGCGGGGCGGTCGTCGCGCTGCAGAGCCGGCTCGAGGACCGGCAGGTGCGGCGGTCGGCGGGCCTGGTGGCGATCTCGCGCGCGATGCTGCGGTGGACCGAGGGCGCCTTCCCCGCGCTGCCGCCCGCGCGGGTCGTGCGGAACTGCATCGGCGTGGCGCACGTGCGCCGTGCGGCGGGGACCGCGGCGCTGCCCGCCGGCTGGCCGCAGGACGGGTCCCCGGTCGTGCTGTTCCTCGGCCGGCTCGAGCGGCGCAAGGGCGTCACGGACGCGTTCGCGGCGTTCGCGGAGGTCGCTCGGCAGCACCCCACGGCGCGGCTGGTGCTGGCGGGCGCGAGCGGGGACCGGCGCTTCGAGCCCGACCGTCCGACCCTGCTCGCGATGCTGCCGCCCGAGGTCCGGGACCGCGTCACCTGGCTCGGGCACGTCGACGACGACACCCTGTACCGGGCGGTCCGGGAGGCCGCGGTGACCCTGTGCCCCTCGCGCTGGGAGGGGTTCGGCAACGCCGCGCTGGAGGCCAAGGCGATCGGTGGCGCGGTCGTCGTGACGACCGGCAGCGGCTACGACGACTTCTGCACCGACGGCGAGGACAGCCTCATGGTGCCGCCCGCCGACCCGGCCGCCCTGGCGGCCGCGGTGCGCCGCCTGCTCGACGACCCGCTGCTGGCCGCGACCCTCGGCGCCCGGGCGGCCGCGGGCGCCGAGCACTGGACCGCCGACCCGGTGGCGGCCGACCTCCTGGACGCGGCGGACGCCCTCCTGGGCGCCCCCCGCGACTGACCCCGTCCGCCGCCGCGCGCCCGCCCCGACCGCGCGCCGAGAGTGCAGCCGACACGTCGAGCGAGTAGCCGGCGACTACTCGCTCGACGTGTCGATTGCACTCTCGCGATCGAGAGGACGCGCGCGATGCGCGGAGGGGCGACGCGCGCCGGGCAGGCCCTGGGAGTCAGGCGCGGTGCCAGGTGGTGCCGTCCCAGCGGATCGCGCCCGCCTCCGCGAACGCGCGCAGCCAGCCCTCCATCGGCCACCGGCCCCAGCGGCGGGCGAACCGCGCGCCGTTGCGCAGGACGTCGTCCAGGTGCCGCCACGGCGGGCTGCTCGTCGGGTGGTGCTGGTGGTAGGCGTGCGCCCCACCGACCCAGGCCAGCGGCACACCCGCCGCCCGCAGCGCGTAGCCGTAGTCGGTGTCCTCGCCGCCGTAGCCCTCGTACCCCTCGTCGAACCGGGGCCCGTCCGCCCAGCGTCGCGCGGTGAGGGCGAACGACAGCGACCAGAACAGGTCGTACTCGCCGTCCTCGGCCACGACGACCTCGCCGTCCGCGGGCGCAGGCCGCGCCGGGTGCGGGCGGGTCGCGGCCGCGAGCGCCGCCGGGTCGTCGACGACCGCGCCGGCCCGCAGGTAGGTGACCGGCCCGCACAGCACGGCGTCCGGGTGCACGTCGGCCGCGGCGGCGTACCGGTCGAGCAGCTCGGCCCCGGGCACGCAGTCCGCGTCGAGCAGCACGAGCAGGTCGGCGCCGAGCGCCACCGCCCGGTCGGCGCCCGCGTTCCGCGCCGCCGCGAGCCGCAGGCCGTCCGGGCCGGGCGGCACC